>JAITVY010000063.1 GCA_031285565.1 Tannerella sp.
AATATTCAAAGAGCGCATAAGACCAGATCTACATCCGGGCTTTTAATTCATACGATGGGTAAAATTGCCATCGCTTTTATTTATCTTATTTTTTAAATACTGATTCGCATTATTATTTAATATGAAAGAAATGGATAATGAACAAATCAAAGCGCTGATTATCGAAATGGAGGTATCAGCATTGGAATAGTGGAATCAGGGTAATCCATCCGGTTATCTGACAATCTATGCACCACAGATTACTTATTTTGATCCGATGCAGGAGAAAAGAATTGATGGTTTCGATAAGCTGGAAGAGCTTTACGAAACGTTAAGGGGCAAAATGCATGTTGACCGGTATGAAATGATTGATCCGAAAGTAGAGCTGTCCGACCGGATGGCAGTACTGACTTATAATTTAAAGTCGTATGCCGGAGAGGCTCTTTGGCATTGGAATTACACAGAAGTATACCGGTTGGATTCGGATAACCAATGGAAGATTGTCCATAACCATTGGTCGTTAGTGCAACCGCAGGCAAAGTGAAATTAAATAGATTATTGAATCGTCTCAGCTTATTGTGTATATTGCCGGGACGATTCAATTATATTAGTTTTGTATGGTTTAGGATGGCAATAATTTTATTACTCTGCTTTCACTTTTTAGGCTCAGAACCTTAAAACAGATGCCACATGATTCCGATGGAAACAGGATATAATTCCGGACCTTTGTTGTGTTCAAATAAACTGATCGGTGAATATTTCAGATAAATCCCCCAATGTTTTGTCCCGGCTTGTGCCAACAAGTCCATTGTAACAGGACGCAATGTCATGCCTCCGTCTACTTTTTCCTTGTATGTCTTATTGCTGCCTCCTTCGGTATATTTTATTTTTGAAGACGACCATGTTTTTATAGCACCGACCACTCCTCCGGAGAAAAATAGTCTGCCTTTCGGGTTTTGCCATTCCAACAGTAATGGAATTGTAATGCTTGTAATTCCAAGTTTACTACTCTTATACTTCCGGTTTTCAGGATCCTCTACCAGATATGTATAGTCATCTGTTTCTTCAAAATAACGATTTCCTTTGACACTGTAACGTGTCCAGCGCATACCTGCTCCCGTAACAATAGCCCACCGGTAATGGTGTGAGATGGGAAAGGCACGTTCAAAAACATTCAGATTATATTCAAGCGATTTGCTGCTCTTCAGGGGAATATCGTCCGAGTCGCCGCCATTACTGAAATCAGTAAAACCTATGCCGAATCCGGCCCAGTGTGGATCGAAACATTGCCTGTTCCATCCTGGTTTCGGAATATTAATTGTCGCCATATATTTACGTTTTTCACTGCTTTTACCATCACGATAATGTCCTTCGAATATTTTTTCATAAAAAACCGAATCCTGATCATTGTTTAGTTCGTATACCTGAACATCAATCCGCTCTTTTTGATCGTTTTCAGTCACGACGATGCGTTTATTATCGGAATTAAAAACTTTTGTTGTATCCGTGTTTCCTGCGTTTGCAGATAAGGTACTGTATGCTACTATAAAAGATATGGCAAATAAGATAATGCGTTTCATAACTTAAGTATATTTAGTTGATTAAAAGTCTTTCTTAGTAAATAAAATACTGATAAGGTCGTCGCTATCCAATTCTCCTTCGATATATATAAGTGTGATCACTCCCTTTTGGTTGACTTTGAACAAGATAAAACGATTCATATTACTATTGGATACCGGGATCTGATAATATGCTGAGATAATTCCGCCTTCACTGGTTACCTCTTTTATTTTGTGAGCGCCTTCCTGATCATTTTCAAGGCATTTCCGGATAAACCGAAGTGCCTCCGGGTCATTTTTTATGGTGATGCTTTTATAGAATGTAATGTCGTATGTGTCGAGCATCTCTTTTGATAACTCTACCATTACCACATCTTTGCGTTTCCCATATATATGGAATACATCTTTAATCTTTAAATTTTCCTGTGTATTGACTGCTCCGGCAATGAATGGAACCAAAAATACACATGTCAGGATGATAATTAATTGCTTCTTCATATCAAAAACCCTTTATTCGTTGAACAGCGATTCGAATTCTTTTAACTGGCTTTCTACAATATTCATATTACCGGACGGGGTTTCCGAAAAGAAATCATCGTCATCTGATACTTCCCGCAGTGTTCGTTGCATAGCATTATGTATCATATCCGCATCCGTATAGCAACGTCCGTCAATAATTACATAATTGCTTCCGGCAGGACATTTTTTTTGTGCTATTGAAAAATGGAATGCACCTATTATTAATGCAATACATGCCGCTACACTACTTAGCCACAGAACCCAGTTCTTTTTTATCCGGAATTGACCTGTTGTGCTAGCTTCCGCATTTTTTATTTCATTATCGAAATAGGTAAATAATGGTGTGTACATGACCAGGTCGTCCGGTATGTTGCCGGATGTAAAGAACCGGCGAAGAACCGCTTCTTCATCGGACGAAGTAAGCCCTTCAAAATATTTTTCAATTAATTCATTTATATTGTCCATATATTTTTTCATTTACCGTTGATGCTATTTAGTCGTATTAACTGCTCACGAATCTTTTTTCTTGCCCTTGAAAGGTTTACCCTTACAGCTTCTATTTGCGTTCCGGTTATCTGGGATATCTCAGATAACTCATATCCTTCAACATCTTTCATATGAATAATCGTTTGTTGGAGTGTAGGCAGAGCCTTGATAAACTGTTTAATAAATGCTGCCGCTTCTTTTTGTTCAATAAGCTTATCCGGATTGGTAGCCGTATCAGGCCGGTTTATATTTTCCAAGTCAAGATATTCGTTACCAGGCCGTTTAAGTTCGTCTAATACTTTATTTTTAGTCACTTTAAACGCCAGAGCCTCCACACTTTGATATTCGTCTAATTTGTCACGAATAGACCATAGTTTCAGGAAGACTTCCTGCACAAGATCTTCAGCTTCCACCTGATTTCCGGCAAGCTTATGCGTGTATACAAGCAGTTTTTCCCGAAGAGGGACTACAGTCTTTTTAAACGTTTCAAGTTCCATCTCTGTTTATATGACGAATAAACATGAAAAACGTAACATGGAAAATAATGGTTTATGCAAAGATCGTGTAAAAAATGCAATAAGTTATTCTATATACTCAGCAAGTATCCAAATTGTAGTACTTGTTGGATATTTGATATGGGAGGAATATAGATGATATAGGGAAAAGGCTTTGATATATAGAATGAGAGTGCCTCAAATCATATTTTTTGAGACACTCTCTTCTTTAATAAACGAACAAGCTAAATTTAAGTAGGCTTTTATGAATGGTTGAAACCTCCGGATAACTCCTGGCATCCTTTTTTAGTAACCGGATGTTCTTTGAAATAATCAATACAACGCTTCAGATCGTCAATCATCAATTGAGCCATATCATGACTGAATCCGTGACGTATCAACACACGTTGAATAACCATATCCTGGGCATTTACGGGTAATGAGTAAGAAGCAATTTGCCATCCGCGCATACGCATACGGTCGGACAGGTCGTATAAGCTGAATCCGGGATCAATGTCTTTTTTCAACATCCATGCAGCTCCGGGTATAGCTGATTTGCCGTCATACAGTAACTCGAATAAGCCTAGCTTTTTTACTTCTTCGGCAATGAAGATACCATGTTCCAAACACGCCTGCTGTATCCGCGCATAGCCTTCTTTTCCGTGACGGATCAGGTTATAGTATTGTGCTACGATTTGTCCGCCGGGACGTGAAAAGTTTAGTGCAAATGTCGGTAAGTTTCCACCAAGGTAATTCACATTGAAAATGAGCTCTTCGGGTAAATCTGATTTTTCACGCCATACTACCCAACCTACGCCCAATGGTGATAATCCGAATTTGTGGCCGGAGGCGTTGATTGATTTCACCCGCGGCAATCTGAAATCCCATACAATATCTTTTTGAATAAAAGGAGCCAGGAAGCCACCGCTTGCGGCATCAACATGAATCGGAATATCAAGTCCATTCTCTTCTTCGTATTTATCCAAAGCGTCGCTGATTGCTTTTACATCTTCATACTGAAGCGTAAAAGTTACTCCGAAAGTCGGAACCACTCCGATGGTGTTTTCATCAATGCGTTTAATGACTTCTTCGGGAGTCATTAATAAACGATCGTGTTCCATCGGTATCTCGCGTATCTCTACATCAAAATAACGTGCAAACTTGTGCCAGCAGATCTGTACTGGTCCGGTTATAATGTTGGGTTTGTCTGTACTTTTACCTGCTTTACGCCTTTTTTCGCGCCATTTCCATTTGAGTGCTAGTCCTCCGAGCATGGCAGCTTCACTTGACCCGGTGGTTGAACAACCTATCGTAGTGCTGCTTTGAGGTGAGTTCCATAAATCAGCCAGAATATGTACGCAACGGTTTTCAATTTCAGCTGTTTGGGGATATTCGTCTTTATCAATCATGTTTTTGTCAATACATTTATCCATGATGATATGTGTTTCGTCATCCAGATATGTCTGGCAAAAAGTTGCCAGATTTTGCTTGGCGTTTCCATCCAATAATAATTCATCCAGAATCAGATCTTTAACTACTTTGGGATCATTGGGTTGGTCTCCCATTTTATACTTTGGAATTGCTTCCTCCGATACCGGCTGTGCATACGTATCAAAAACGCTTTCGCTTTTATGGGATTTTCGGTTTACCAGATGTAGTGCCATATGATTTTGTTTTTGTATTTTTATAGTTAACTCTGAAAGAAGAATTAGCTATAAAGAAAAATGGATATTTTATTTGCCTTCCGGTCTATAAAACAAATCTGCTATCTTTTTAGTTATTGGAATATCGTTAATTATTGTTTTGCTATGCGATGTTTATGGCAATTTAACTGATTGTTAAAGAGGAAGAATATGTTTGTTTTATATATTGCTTTCGTTATATTGATACCAGTCGATATAATAGATTGCATTCTCAATTTCGTCATGTGTATCGATAAACTCCCCGATGTATTGAGGAATGTTTTTCTTTGCTTTTCTAAAGTATGTTTCTAATGACTCATTGCTCCTGCTTAATTCTTTGAACGAAATGTTATATGTTCCTTTTACCTCATTATTATCCCATTGGTATACGATAATAAATTCTACTTCTATATCAGGTTCTACATAGCACATAAATATGATATGTCCTACGGTTTTAATGTAATTGCATCCGCTATCCAGTTTATCTTCATTAAACCCGCTTTTTCTTAATGCTTTTTCTAACGCCTGTACTTTCATTGTTGATTAATCTGGTTATTTAAAAGTCTCTTGATATATAAACAGGATACAAAAGCTGATTGTTCAATTATACCGGTTGTTGTACTATTCCTATATTCATTTTTTTTATTGAAATTTAAACGGATTATGTGGTTTTCGTTGTATATTCGCATATATGAGTAATTGGATTCTAAAAACAAACCTCTCATGAAAGTTGTTAAAACAATATGTATTTTTTGGATAGTAATTATGTGTATTAGTTGTCAAAGAAAATCAGAATTAACGATCGTTGTAGGCACTTATACAAGTGGCAGTAGTGAAGGGATTTATACGTACCGGTTTAACACAGACGATCTTACTGTAACTCCATTAAGTACGGCTGCGATTGATAATCCTTCGTATCTGGCAGTTTCTCCGGACTCGAAATTTGTATATGCTGTTAGTGAGTCGGGTAAAGAAAATTCTGCAGTCAGTGCATTTGCCTTTGATAAAGAGAAGGGTACAATGCAATTTATAAACCGGGTGAAAGTGGAAGCAGATCCTTGTTATATTATATTGGATTCTAAACGAAATTTTGTTGCTACAGCAAATTATAGTGCTGGGTCGGTGTCATTTGTGCCGATAGCTACAGATGGCCGTTTACTTGAAAATGGTCATTCGTTGGAATTCTATGGTAAAGGAACGGATTCTGTTCGCCAAACTAAACCGCATTTGCACTGCCTGGCGATGGCGCCTGATAAACAATCGCTTTTTGTTACCGACCTGGGTACCGACCGTATTTCACGGATTGATATTCATGCAAATAAAAAAGGAGAACTACCTGATTTTAGTTACAATGAATCTTATTATACCCGATTGGAGCCTCGTTCCGGGCCTCGTCATTTGATATTTAACCGGAAAGAGTCACATGCATACCTGATTAATGAGATTTCCGGTATGGTAGTGGTTTTTACGGTTGATTCAAAAAATAATATGGAACAGGTTCAGTCGATTCTGGCTGATACTTGTTATGCAGAGGGGAGTGCTGATATCCATCTTTCGCCGGATGGGATGTTTTTGTACGCTTCTACCCGTTTAAAAGGGGATGGGATTGTTATCTTTAAAGTCGATTCTGAGGGGCAATTGAGCCGGGTAGGTTATCAGGCAACAGGAAAACATCCTCGTAACTTCATCATTACGCCGGATGGCAATTTAATGTTGGTGGCCTGTAAAGATGCAGGTATGATTCAGATTTTCCGTATAAATAAACAGACTGGCCAATTGACAGATTCCGGTAAAAGTATCGCAATTGATCAGCCGGTTTGCATAAAGATAATTGAAAATTGAAAATTGAAAGTGGAAAATTGAAAATGAGAAAGATATTCGCTTTCAACTTTCAATTATTCTGCCGTGTATCCTTTAGCTAAAGCTACATCAAGGACAGATTGTGTGATGGCCTTGCCAAGATCGTCGCCACCGTCACCTTGCTTTTTCGTTTCTTCATCAATATATGCCTGGCGTTGTTTGGCTAATGTTTCTATTTCCTCTTGGATAGTTTTACGTTCAGCTTCTTTTTGGGCTAATAATACTTTTAGTTCATCTTTTGATTTGCCTTGTAATTCGTCCGGCAGGTCTTTATCAGCAATCTTTTCCACGGCTTTGGCATCTTCTTTTGCCAGGTCTACCAAGTCCCATGAGCTGTTTTTATAGACTGACTTACTTTTACTGACGATTCGTTCTGTTTCGTTAGCAGCAGAAATAGAACGGGCGTTTACATCCTGTGCCCGCTGGTTTTGTTTACTATACTCTCCCAATTCTCCGTAACCAATATATGTTGCGTTTAACCGGGCATTGCAACCGCTTATGCGGTCGTCGTAGGGTGTAGAGATATAACGAACCCTTTCGTTATGGTTTATATTGAAATACTTCCCTTTTCCTTTAACAGCGCCATCACGCCATTTACCGTCTATTCCTTCTTCAGCATCTCCGCAATGAATCGTATTGATGAAGATATTTTTGGCTAATGCATTATTGATAGCTTCTATGTAATGGGTACGGCCTTGTGTAAAGGGTTCATTACCGGCAATATAAATTAACCGGATATCGTTGTCGTTTTTTCCCCATTCTAATTGTTGGGTTGCTTTATTAATAACCGCACCACAATATTCATCGCCGCCTAATGTGGTTAAGGCAAATAATTTCTGGGAGATTAGATCGAGGTCTGTACTTAATGGTAAAACCTGACGGATGTATTCATCGTTGTGGATGTTATTATTACCATATTCGTACAATGCGATTTCGAGTACGGGTTCTTTTCCCTGTAGCTTTAAAGTGGTTAACGTGTTTACAATATTCCATAAGCGCGACTTGGCTTGTTCAATTAGCCCATCCATACTACTGGATGTATCCAGTAAGATTGCAACCTGAATCTTTGCTTTTCCTTTCACTGTTTCTGCGTTATAAGCTGTTTCTGCCTGTTCCGGTTCAGGGTTTTCTGCTTTTACCTGTTTGCAGCCACATAATAAAATGCTCATACATAAATAACCGGTAAATAAAAATTGTTTCATATCTGTATAATTTTAGTGCTTTATGAAGCAAAAATAATGTTACGGAAATCGGTTTTCGGACAAGAATGGGTGAACCCCCGTTTTTAATAAGTGAAACATGCTGGATAAATGGTTGAAAAGTTTTTTCTTTGTAATTAGATAGTAGTTAGGAGCAAGTCGTTTGTAGTTAGTAGTAAAGATGAAAACAACCCCAAGCTCCTGGGAGGCTTCAATGGTAAAAGAGGGAAAGGGGATAAATGATTAAGTAATGATGCAGTTATTGAAATATATTATTAGCTTGTGTTTTTGTATACTCGTTATTTCTGTGGTGGCACAGGATGGCAAGCGTATTAACAAGAGTCAGGGAAACACGGTTAATTCGTCTGTCAGCAAATTATCGAAAACGCTTGAGGATAGTCGGGATGATGAAGTGCTGGCCAACGATTATATTGATGTGGCAAAAGAACTGATCCGGACGGAAGATTATATTCGTGCAGAAGATTATTTAAAACGGGCATTGAATATTTATGTCCGGCAAAAGAACCGTCAACAAATGGCTGTTATTTCCCGTGAACTGGCAAAAGTGCTGGAAGCCCAGGGGAAAATATCCGAAGCCATTTCTACTTTTACAAAAGCTGCAGAATATGCCGATAATAAGTCAGTGAAAGAGATAAACCGGAATGATGCCAATCGTTTATCAAATCCGACAGATATTCAGAGCCAACAAGCATATGTCCAGCAGAATCTTGATATATTGAATAGTACGCAGGTTGTGAAAGAAGAGGAAAAGATGGTTGCATACCAACAAATGGGGCAGTTAAGGCGTCAGATGAATGATAATGCCGGAGCAATCGAAGACTTTAACAATGCGCTCGAAGTGGCAAAAGATCAGCCGGAGGCTTTCAAAATAAAACAGGATATAGCCAATACATTGGTGGCAGATGCCAAATATGATGAAGCGATTGCCTTGAATGAGTCATTGGTTGCTGAAGCACAACAAACCCAGAAACCTGACTTAGCGATTTCACAAATGCAGAATCTTAGTCAGGTTTATTTTGATTCTGAGAAACCGGAGAAGGGGTTTCAGGCTTTGGAAGATGCTTACAGGCTGGCTGTTCACGAAAATCAAACCCTGACAGCCCGGAATGTATTAGAGCAGTTGATCAGCCAATATCAGCAACAGCATCAAACAAAACAAGCTATGGCGCTCTATGCCGATTTTATCGGACGATTGGATACTTTAGTGAAGAACGACAGTACGCTGGTTGATGAACAGTTTTTAGCATTACATGAAGAAAAGATCAGTCAGTTGGAGCGTGAGCGTGAATTGAAAGATGAACTGATTGCCCGGACAAATAACTATAATTATGTATTGTTAGGATCGGTTATTTTAGCGTTACTTGCTTTGTTGTTGATTACGCGCGTACTGATGCTGAACATGAAGAAGAGTAAGAAAATAGCACTTCAATCATTGCGACGTGAGATGAACCCTCATTTTATATTTAACAGTTTGAATAGTGTCAATCAGTTTATTGCACAGAATAAGGAGTTGGAGGCTAATAAATATTTATCATCGTATTCAAAGCTGATGCGCACAATTATGGAGCATTCGAATAAAGACTTTATTCCGTTGGCTACTGAAATTGAACAAATGGAAGAATATCTTCAATTGGAGCATCAGCGTTTCCAGGATAAGTTTACTTATACAGTTGAAGTTGATGAAGCATTGGATACAGATCAGATACTGATTCCGAATATGTTGATTCAGCCTCAATTGGAGAATGCCGTCTGGCATGGGTTGCGTTATAAAGACGGGGTAGGGCATTTACTGCTTTCTTTTACTCTTCAGGAAAAATGGATTATCGTAATCATTGAAGATGACGGAATTGGTCTGCAACAAAGTATTCAATTAAAGACCAAGCACCAGAAAACACATCAGTCGCGCGGTATGATGAACACGAACGAACGCATTGAATTGCTGAATAGTTTGTATCATACTAAAATCAGCATAGAAATGATTGATAAAACGGGAAATGAAAGCGGGGTTAAGGTGATTTTGCGTTTTCCGTTGATGGATAAAAGAGGGTAAGCATGGAAAAGATAAAAACAATAATTGTAGAAGATGAGTCGGCAGCACGGGAAGTGTTGAAAACATATGTGCAAAAATACTGCCCTCAAATTGAGCTGATAGGGGAAGCCCGGAATTGTAAGGAAGCAATAACTGTTTTGCATGAGTTGCAGCCTCAATTGGTTTTTCTTGATGTGGAAATGCCGTTTGGAAATGCTTTTGATGTATTGGAAGGGTGTAAAGATTTGTATTTCGAGACTATATTTGTGACAGCTTTTTCCGAATATTCTTTGCGTGCTTTAAACCAGAGCGCTGCTTACTATTTATTGAAACCGGTTAGTATTGAAGAACTGATTGTAGCGGTTAATAAAGTTCAGGGACATATCTATAATCATGAAATGCTGAACCGGAACAGGGTTCTGGTAGAGAATTTCAGGGAGCAACAGCCGGAAAAGCAACAGGTAATTCTTCCGACGCTTGAGGGCTTTGAAGTTGTCCGGATGGAACAGATAATGCGTTTACAGGGCAATGGAAATTTCACGGATATTTATTTCCGCAACAAAACTAAAAAGATGGTTTGCCGCCTGTTGAAGTACTTTGATGAAATTCTGCCTTATCCTTTCATGCGTGTACACAAATCGCATATCATTAATGTACATACTGTGAAAGCATATCATAAAAGCTCAGGCGGTTATGTAGTGCTCGAAGATGAAACCGAGATCGAAATATCTCCCAGCTATAAAGATGATTTTCTGCGTTTGTTTAAAAGATAGTAAAAGCCGAATGCAGAAATAAAGATAGTAATGTTCAGGGTTTGATCATCAATTTCGTTTTGAATTCGTTTTCTACATTCAGCAATTCTTTTTCGGCAGCATGACGTTTCTGGCGCCCATCTTCCTGAATCTTCAATACATCTTCGATTGTTGCAAATAAATCGGTATTTACTTTTTTCAGCGTATCGATATCGACTATGCTTCGTTCGTTTTCGATCGCAATTTTGGTGCTAGAACTGCGTAGCATTTCGCTGTTGCGTTGCAACATCTTGTTTGTGGCATCATTAACGGCTTTTTGCGCTTCCAATGCCTGCTGTGAATGCACAAGTCCGAGGGCCAATACCATTTGATTACGCCATAACGGAAGTGTATTCACAATGCTTGACTGGATTTTATCCATCAGCATTGAACTGTTGTTTTGCACTAATCGTATTTGTGGAGCTAATTGCAGGGAAATCATACGGCTTAATTTTAAGTCATGCAGCTTTTTATCGAACTGATTGATTTGTTGTTCCATGTCCCGGCATTGTTGTGTTAGCCGGGGATCATCTGCTTGCTCTGCTTCGGCTTTCAGTTGAGGCAGAACAGTATCCTGTGTCTCTTTTATCTTTTCTTCACCGGCATAGATATATAAAGAAATATCCCGGTAGTATTGCTCATTTTGTTCGTAAAGCCGGTCAAACAGATGGATATCTTTAAGCAATGTCTGATAATGTCTTTCGAGTTGCCGTTCAACCTGTACAACATTTGTTTCTATCCTGGAATATTGTGATTTGATATAGATTAGTTTTTTCTTCAGACTCATCAGAAAGCCCCAGAATCCTCCCGGTTTGCTAATTGATTTGTCGAATGTTTTCAGGTCGCTGACTAACCCGGAAAGCGTTTCACCAACAGAGCCCAGATCTTTATTGCGGATTTGTGTTAATACCGTTTCTGAGAATGCCACCATTCTGGATTGGGTTGCTGCCCCATATTGAATGATGTTGCTTTTATTATTAAGATCTATTTTAGCTTTGTATTGTTCAACGGTTTGTTTTTCTTCGGGTGTCAAAACGACTGTTTCAGAAGTTTCTTTTGATATCAATTGTTCGTTTGTATCCATAATTTATATCTTCTTTTTTATTGAACGTAAGTATAATTTGCGTCTTTTCATGTTTTTAATTAATTAATCCTCTGTTTCTCAGGCTTTGCATATAGGCTTCGGCTTCGGCCTCGATATCCAGCATATCTGTTTGAAAAATATTCTTTAATTCCTGTTCGAAAGCCTGATGGGTCATTGTAATCGCTTCTGCAATATGGTTCAGGGAATTATTTACTTCCTCTGAATTCATTTCCGAAATCTCAATCGTGTAATATTGTTTTAACAATTTGGTAACCGTGTCTGCATGACGCATCGTGAAAGTTTCGCCGGCTTGCTGATCTTTTTCCTGAATGATCAGGGCAATTTTACTCATCCGGTTTAACAAGGTTTTTATTCCCTGATTTCCGATTAGTTTTTCCCAGTATTTTAATTCGGCTGAAAGTGTTTTGCGTTCGAGGATATCGATTTGCGCTTCCAACAGGTTGATTAATGGTTTTACCTGGTTATTCGGGATGAATTCGATATGCTGGGTTTCATTATCGAGTTTAATGTGCAGTACGCTATGTTGTGGACCTTGCGTATATTTCATTTCGTTAATACGGCTATAAGGAAATGAGGTGTCTTTTTGCCTTTTATCAATAAAAAGCAGTCTTTTTTCGGTTGCAATCAGCATACCGGCTTCGTTTTTGAATGAACCGGTCAATGCTTTTAAAACATTTTCATCATCTAATAATGTGGCTGATAATTCATCTAAGACCTCCGGTGGCAGAATTATATTTTTGCACTGCTTTTCGATCTCTTTCTTTCTCTTTAACCGCCGTTCTTCTTCGGTTTCTATTTCAATTTCCGGTTCTAACGATTCTCGTTCGTCTTTAATCTGGATATCTGCAATCAGTTTCTTTTTATCTGCATCCGGATTTTGACGAAGAATATTCAGGATATTCAGGAAGTCACGGATTACTTCGCGTGGAGTCAGAAACTCCGAAGCGCCGGGTTTGTTGTACATTTCTTCCATAAAATGATGGATATCTTTGTACGAAAAGTCCAGTTGCACATTGTAGTTAAAATCAAATATCTCTTTCAGGTTTTTGAGTAAAATAAATATTTCGTCATGGCTAAGCGGCATCAGGCGGATGACAGGTTGTGCATAATCGCGAAGTTGTGCTGTTTCAAATTTATTCACCTGTAAACGCGTTTTTAAGGCATCGTAGCTGTAAAACCCTTTTTTCGGATCTTCCAGTACATCGGTTGTGCCTGCTACATTTATGAATAAGTGTTCGACTTTTCCCTGGAAGCAGTCGTTATATATACTCATCATCTTCTCGTAATTCTTCTGCCGCATACCGGGATTCTGAATCTTATATAAGTTAATAGCTTCATCAAGATTGATTATCAATCCACTGTAACCAATACTTACAAATAAGCGGCAAAAGTTTTTGAGCATCTCGTAATAGTTACGGTCATTTACGATATCGCTTACATTCAAATCTTTGCGTGCTTCGGTTTTGGTGGTATATTCTCCTTTTAACCAGCGTAAAGCATTCTTCTTTAAGATATCGTCCTGCCGGATAAAACCTTCGTAATATTTTACGATAGCGATACCGAAATCAAAGGCGCCTACATCGGTTATGTCATTAACCGTTTGCATAATGCCGCGTTCTATTAAATCGAAATACTGCGGATTGCGAATTTCTGTCAGTGCTATTTTATGATCGCCGGCTGTTTGCATGATGACTTTTTCGATCCATTTTTCCAGCAAGATATGGATGGCTCCTCCCTCGGGTTTGGTTTGAATCGCGATGTTATTCATCAATGAAGCATACAGAGCCTGTGCTTTACCATCGTTTGAATATAAACGGGTATGAGGAGTGAAGTCTGTATTTGTAACAACGAACTTTTGTTTTAATGCAACCGTATCCAGTAAATGCAGCATAAATGATTTACCGGAGCCGAAATCGCCGATCCAGAATTTCATCATGCTATGTCCGTTTTTTATTTCTTCCAGTGCCTGAATAAGCATAGTGACTTCGTTTGAACGTCCGACTGTTATATGCTGCACTCCAATCTTAGGTACTACGCCTCCGATCAGAGAATTAATGACGGCAGTTGCTTCTTTGGGTTTTATATTCATTATTTTAGTAGTTGGTAGCCAGTAGTTGGTAGTTAGTAGATTTTAAAACTTTTTCTACTGACTCCTATCTACCAACTACTCGAGTATAATATTCTTCATTTAATATATATTCTTCTCCATCTTCTTCGATTAACAGATCATCGAGTATTTCGTAAAATTGATCATTGATACTTTCTATAAACTGATCTTTAAATAATCCTTTTGATTGAGCAAAGATATGAACTTCCTGTTGATTAAGGCGAAACGTATTCGCAGTAAATAGATCGAATAGTTCTTTTTGATTATCTCCGGCAACTTCTTGTTGATTTTCTACAATTGTGTTTGTTTCAGAAATTTCCGATACTATTTTGTCATCCAGATAGGTGCTTAGCAATTGAGCAACTTTTGTCTGTTTTTCTTTTGCTTCCTGTATGGAACTAATATTCAAACTTATTTTTTTTCGTACAGGAAGGCATAATACATTTATTTCTTCCAGTGCTTCTTCCAGCTTATTATCTTTTTGTAGTCGATTGCAAATGGCATCAAACTTATTTTTTTGTTCTTTACTACTAAACAATCTGGATTCATTTCGTGTGCTGATCTGTTTATGTTTGAATGTATCCGAAGCACTTTTTACGTTCAAATAATGTAAATAAAACTTCAGTGATATTTCTTTATGATGCTGGACCATAAAGAGGTAACTTTTATAGTAAATATTTCGTATATCCATCAGCCTGCTCCGTTTGTTTAATGATGCCAACCGGATGACTTTTCCATAAAAATCGTCCGGTTGATTTATATCGAAAGCCTGCGTAAGTTTGTCAAATTTCCTTTTCCAGCGTTGATTATCATGTGTGAATAATTGTTCTTCGTTTTCATCGGTTAAAGGAGGTATATATTGGGTGAGTTCTTCAATTAGAGCAATATCGTCAGCTATGAAATTTTCCTGAAATGTCGATATTTGATTCATAGAGTCCGGCCGAAAGTCATACTTGTTTCTAATCAGATAAATACAATATTGCATTAATTGTCTGTTTAGTCCGGGGCCTATTCGTCTGTAAACCGGTATTTCGCGATAAACATGTATATAAAACCGAATCGTTTCTTCAATACATATGTCTAATGAAAAATGTTCTTTTATAAGAGGCAACTGTTTGTTCAGTAGTTTGCATTCTTCTTTATTTAATCCGAACAGGTCTTTATATTTACGATTCGGATGTTCTTTCAATGGGAAGGAAAAAAGCCATTTGAGAAAATAGAAAAAGAGAATTAAAATGAAAATTACCAAAACGACATTCATAATCGGCACTTTACTATAAGATGCAAAGATCGAAAAAACTACCATAAAAAACAACGTTTTAAGTAGCGAGGGCAGAAACCGAACTTGTTCGGGTTATGTCGAGTCATGATTTTTTTTATATTTTTATGCAGCAATATGTGAGTCAAATGCATCTTATATAATAAACACCTCTACATAACCTTGTAATTATGAACCTGAAAAAGATCACAGGAATAGCCTTGTTTTTATTTGCATGTATCTGTTGTTTTTCTTCATGCAATGACGACGATGAAAAAGACAAGGGATATAAGGCTGAAATAGATTTGTCGGTTTGCGGACAGAAAAATCCCGCCTGGCTTCAACATGAGGTTGATAAGAAAACTAAAAATATGGAAGAGTTTACAGAAGTTCGTATTTATTCTTTATCAACAGAATCCGAGGAATATATTGCTTTCCATACACAACTAATGTATAGTTCTCTATATCCGTATTCTATCCGATTTTATCTTTGCTCCGGCGAAGAAATAGCCCATGATAGCGAAGTGCATAAAACCTTGTATGAAGCTTTTATACAGAATGAATTTAAACAGCTCTGGTATTTTGTAAGTGGATTATGATGAAGGTGATGGACGACTTCTCACATTTTGACATAATAAAACCACGCTTTCCGGTCATTATCCGGAATAGTGTTTCTTGAAACGGTTACGGCATTTTTCATACGATAGTTATTGTTTATATCTGCTATTTATTCATGATCTGTTCAATATATTCCCGGTTTAAGGTAAAACAGTCTTCATCTTCTTCAATCAGTAAATCATCAAGTGTTTCGTAATATTGTTCATTAATACTTTCGATAAAGGATTCGGTAAACAGACCTTTTGATTGTGCAAATTCGTTCACATTTTCCATACTCAGACGGAATGCATTTGAACGGAATAGATTAAACAGTTCTTCCTGATTTGAGTCTGTATTATCCGGTGTAATATGAGCAGATGGTAAAGTTGAGGATGTGCCATTTTCTATATCTTCTTCATTTAGATATTCACCCAAAAGTTCGGCTACTTCTTTCTGTTTTACTTTTGCATCTTGTATAGATGAAATATTTAATTTAATCTTTTTTCGTGGAGGCGGTAACGGTTCGGGTTTCAGATCATCCGGAAATGTTGTGTGCATGAATACATCCAGTTGTGCAAATGCATTATCCAGATCAGCATCTTGTTTCAACTGCTCACAAATATTGTTGAACGCCTGCACTTCGGCCTGATTTCCAAAATAGAACCGGTATTTGCTATATGTATCAGATTTACTTTTGACCGAAAGATAATGTAGGTATAATTTTAGTGTGTATGATGTTGTTTTCGGAGTTTGTTGTTGACATGCTAAATGACAGTGTCCCCGATAATAAAGTGTTCGTACATGTTGAATATTGATATCTGTATTTAGGTCGGCAAAATGGCAGATCTCATGATAATATTTTTCTGTGTTATTGGTCAATAAATAAAAATATGGAACTTTTCCAGCTCTACTTTTATCAATTTTGAATAAAAGACTTTCTTCTTCGTTATTTAATTTTCGTTTTGCATAATATGTATATGTTGTTTTAAAATAGGAGGTTAACTCACTTGAGCGTCGACTTATTTCTTTTTTATCATTTTTATGGTCGAGAAAACAATATTGTTGATTTGTCCAATACATACAATGATATATCAAACTTTCGTTGAGCGTTTCATCCCATATATCTTGTCTTATTCTATTCTCGTAAAAATAATTAAAAACCGGCTTTGCTTCTTCCACAAGAAAATCAATAGATTGAAAATGTTTTTCAAGAATGGGGGTGTAGGGTTCAAATCTCTGGTTGAATTTCTCTACTTCTTTTCTCTTTTGTCTTTCTGATTTTTCATAACCCTTATATTCTGACAATATAAATATTATAAAAGGCAGATATAAAAGAACCAGAAGAATGACCCACATACTATTTTTGTTTTGTCGCAAATATCGGAGAAACGGCTGGAAAATCCAATTTATGAAATGATAATTATTTGTTTAAACGATTAAACGGAGAATCAGGATTAATATAACATTAGCGTATTTTAAAATTTAACCGGAGTAACGGATAAATGGGTAAGTCTGGCATTCTCAAAACTACCATCCACCAGCTTTGCCGTAATGGTATGTTTTCCGGGTTTATCAAATTTTATCCAACCGATGGAATGTTTTGTATAGATATGAGATGAGTTTTGTTGATTTTGAATCGCATAACCTTCATCCGTTTGTATGCCCCAAACCAGACGTCCCTGCCCGGAATATGTCAAGTCGATATGATACGTTCCCGCCTCTTTAACGGTCACTTCCCATGTTACGGTTGAATTCCGTTCCCAGTCATTTACATGATAGGTATGTTTCCATTCCCCGAATTTTTCTATCCAACTCTTAAATGTCACATTACAGTTGTCTGTTTCAGCAAAAAGGACAGATATATTAATTCCTGTTTCAGGATCGACTGCCTGTGTCGTATCAACTTTAGGATAATCTTTTAGCGTTACTTCCAATACCGAAACCATATTATCCGGAGCCTGGAAAGGAACCTTGATACGAGTCCATTCCCCTTCTTTTGAGAATTGCAGTTTTTGTTTGTTGGATTTTCCAGCTAAACGAACGTCTTCGATTGACGTTTGTAGTCCCGGTAACCATAATTCTCCTGTCCGGGGCCATTCAAAAACAACCAGATACATTTTTTTGTCTTTTATGATTACATCTCCCCAGGGAAGCGCATGTTGCCATGGGGAAGCATCCGTACCATAAACGACTTGCGGGTATCCGGCAATCCATTTGCCGGCCGAAAGCAGACTTTGTCTGGCCGGTTCCGGTATTCGTCCCATACCGTCAGGACCTACATTCATCATAAATGTTCCACCTCTTGCTATTGTCGACAAAAGCGTTGTTAATATCTGCTTCGGGGTTTTCCAGTTTTCATCATACCATGCAAATCCCCAGGAATCGTTGGTTACGTCAATGCCTTCCCATAATCCATCGACATTTTTGAGTGGTACTTCCATATCTCCTAATGTCTGATAATCTCCCAGATTATAGCCGACACGACCGGAAACCAATGCGCCTGGCTGATTCTCATGAACTACTTCTACTAATTGTTGTGCATATTTTTCAGGCATGTTTCCTGGTGTATCAAACCAGATCAACTCAATTTCTCCATAGTTTTTTGTAATCTCTTCAACCTGCGGAAGACATTTCTCTGCAAAATAATCATCGAACGTTTTTTTATTTCCATCATGATCAACACGTGGTCCTCCGGAGCCGCCGGGATATGTCCAGTCCTGATTATGCGAATAATAGAATCCAAAGCCTAATCCTAATTCCCGACATGCATCCGACAGTTCCTTCATCGGATCGCGTCCGAAAGGAGTTGCATCCACGATATTGAATTTATTTGCTTTTGAATGAAACATGGCAAATCCGTCATGATGTTTACTGGTGATAATAATATATTTCATACCTGCATCTTTAGCCAATTGTGCTATCTCACGTGCATTGAATTCAACCGGATTGAATTCTTTAGCTACCGCCTTATATTCGTCTACCGGAATGCTTGCCATATTTGAGTTCATGAGCCATTCACCTATGCCATAATAGGTTTTGCCATCCCATTTATTTGCAATATGGGAATATAATCCCCAATGGATAAACATACAATAGTTACCATCTGCAAAATATTGTCCGTGTTTAACGGGTGATTTAACTTCGGCACTACCTCCCCACATTTCATTCATTTCCTGAGATTTCAGTAGAAAGGTGTGAGTGATTAATATAACCAACAAGAGGGTACGTGATATTATAAGTAGTTTATTCATAGCTTGTTTTATTGATTCTTGTGTTTTTTCTTCATGGCTCTTAAAATGCGAAGTTAACCATTATTCATTAATTATGCGAATCACTGATTAAAGTGTTGACTATTGGGCTTAAGGTTGGCTGGGTAAGGGTGTGTAACAAAAGTCTAATAATCTTTTGTTCGCTTACGCAGAAGAGGAATTATGTGTATGTGCGAAAACACACACTATGAAAACAGCATATGATCATGTTTAAAGGGTGGAATAAAAGCGTAAAAAGGGGCTTGGGTTGTAATTTGCTGGTTTTTAATGATATGTTTCCGTTCGGGTATTTGTGTTTGTTTACATAATGATACAATTATTCGCTAAATTGGCTTGTTTTTACCTGGGACCAGGCCGTCTTTTCTACATGGTGTGTCCGGGGTGTGTCCGAGGTTCTTGCATATTTTTTGGGACAGCCTCACTTTATTCGGATACCTCTCTGAGTACAATCCCGAATATTCGGACTTCAGAGTCTAAATTTCTATATTGAGATATCCTCAAATTTCATTTTCTTTCTCCAAACTCTTGCTGTTGTTTTTCAACTTCTTTTAGCTTTATGCTGTTCAGTTCCCTTTGTAGGCGTTCTATTTCCCGTTCGGTGTCTGTTTTTGAAGAGGAGGTTCTTCCCTGTGTCACAATACTTTTCGAAATACTTGCAGCTTCGTTTTTATCATAGATCAATGGCAGTATAGCGGGTTTGCTTTCAATCTCTAATTCAGCACTTACAGGCATCTGGCTACCTTCCATTAAAACACTTGCCACTACTTTTATTTTTCCCGGTTTTAATGTTGATTGAATTAATACCGGTGCACATCCCCATCGTACGGGAGCCGGATTTGCCAGAATATTAGCACCACCTAACAAACGCCCTTCTCCTTCAATGTCGAATTTGACGAAATAATTATTCAGACGTTTTATATTCCCGTTTTTATCTGAAACAGCAGCAACCACGGTTACGAAATCCGATCCGTTTGCTTCCAGATCGGTTGATTCGTTATCTACCCAAAGAAGCAGTTTCTCGGGTCGCCTGGCCGGATTTACCTGATGCGATGTGACTACTTTTCCGGCGATCAAACCTTCTGCCAGTAGATAAACATCTTCTTGTTTATTATTAAACATTGAAAGATCCCGGTCAGTCATAAAATCGAATACATCTTTAAATGTGATCACTGGTGATGGCATTCCTTTGCGTTCCGGATCTTTTTTATAATGATAAACTTTCCCTTCTTTATTTACTGTCAGACGCACTTCTTCACAATTGGAATAAATTACCACATCTTTACCGGAAAAGGGTGTCATCTCATGGGCTACGAAAACCATTGGACCGCTATCAGCAATCAGGTCGCTTTTTACAGGCGGTCGTTGTGCCATGAACATATAATAGGAGTATTTCGGTTGACGAAAAATATCCATAATACCTCCATAGAAGGGATCCGGATGATATCCCCGTTGGTGATCAAACGAATGCCACAAGGTACCTCCGACATGGTGTTGGGTTGTTTGAAATAGAGCATCGTAGCTTGTATATGGGTAGGGGGGTAATGCATAATGTTGAGCCTGTATCAGCATGGGTTGTTCGCCCCAATTCCGGGCAACACGGCTAGGGGAATTATGTGAATTCCAGTCGTCTACATTATCACCCCATTCACGGGTAAAATACGTTTTTTTCGGATCCCATTCTTTTATGGCCCATCGATGATCAGCATTTGACGGATGAGTAAATAAGACCGGAAAATGTTCATGTCCGCGGGCTTCACTGTCGCTACCTGAGTAACAATAGGGATAAGGATATTCGGCATTGACAAGATCAAGCGTTTTCTTTGCAAAATCAGCGGGATACCATGTTTCGTTCAGGATCGGTTCCCATAGCCAGACACACGGATGATTGCGGTCCCGGCGTACCATATTCCGGATATCACTGTACACCCGTTGTGCAAATTCAGGGGCTTCGTTCCAGAATTGCCAGCCGGGTGTATTAACTATCACAAAAAGTCCCAGTTCATCGCAGGCATCCATAAAAGCCGGATCCTGCGGGCAATGTGCATTACGGATTATTTCCATTCCTACATCTTTCAGTTTTTTAGCATCGCGCCAGTGTATGCTGTTAGCCACTGCATTTCCTACAATAGCAAAATCCTGGTGCCGGTTTGCTCCTATCAATGGTTTTCCGTAAGGTTTTCCATTTAGCCAAAATCCGTCTTTCCCTTTAAATTCTATGCTACGAATTCCTATCCTACGCCGGTATCCGTCAATAACAGACCCTTTGTCATCATAAACCCGTACTAACAGATTATATAAGACGGGAGTATCCGGTCTCCACAAGGATGGGTTCTGAAGTCTTATTTTGCCGGAGTTATTGATTGCTTTTCCGCTTCGTATCTGAATGTTTGACTTTAGTGATCCTACTTGTTTGCCGTCCGGTTGAATAAGTTCGTATTCAATTGTGCCTTTAAACGTTTTATTAGAGCTATTTCTTACGTGCAGTTTCAGTAGAATATCAGCCGACAAATCTGATACCTGGTCGTAAGCGACAAACAGGCCCCCACCAGCCGTAATGTCTTCATAGTTAGGGTCTGTTATAAATACATCGTTATGGGCTATCAGCCAGCAATCCCGGTAAATACCACCAAAATAAGTGAAGTCCAGTACGCTTTGGGCTTTACCGGGTGGGTATGCCGGGTCATCACTGTTATCTGTCCATACGGCAATAACATTCTCTTCACCGAAAACCAGTCCGTTTGTGATATCAACTACTGCCGGCAGGTAACCCCCGAAATGTTCGGAGAGTAATTTCCCATTCAGGTAAATCTTAGACTTACCCATGATAGCTTCAAAATGTAAAAACAATTTCTTCCCGGCTAATGCATAGTCAGGTGTGAAATGTTTTCTATACCATACTTCTCCCTGGTAGTTAATACATCCGCTTGCTTCTGTTGGCAGATACTCAATGCCATGAGGTAATGACACTACATTCCAGGTTTTATCATCGAAATCCTTTTGTTCTGCTCCCTCTATATTTCCTCTATAGAACCGCCACGCCGGATTCATTGAGTAAACCTCCCGGCCTGTATTTTCCAGCCTGAAGAATCCGGCTGTTGAAAATTCTGGCTGATAGGCTCCTATGGCAGAAAGGTTTATACAACAGACTATGATTATTGTTATTATTTTTTTCATTTTTGTTGCTTGTTATTGTCATAAAAGCAGTCGTTATTCCGACAGTAAGGAGGAATCGCAGTAAAACTACTGATCGTATTGATTTCATGCGATATCTCACATTCGTTCGATATGACGACTGCTTTTGTGCTTGTCATTCTCTTTTTGTTTAACTGAAAATTACATTTTACCATCCATCGCTGGGTGTACAAAGCTCATTTGTCTGTAATTCTTTTGCAGGGATGGGGAAATAGTAAAATTTGTCTGAAAAATTTGTGGCTCTTATCGGATCTTGTTTCTGAAGTTCGTCTTTAAGTAATCCCCATCGACGCAAATCATAGAAACGTTCTCCTTCTACGAAGAATTCCACAGCCCGCTGATGTATCAATTCTTCTTTTACAGCATTGCTTGTTTGTGCTCCGCCATAAGGATTGAGATTGGCACGCTCCCGGATCTGATTGATATAACTGATTGATGCAGGTATGTTACCCAGTTCGAGCTCTGCTTCTGCCAGCATAAGGATAATCTCTGCAAATCGTAAAGCCCTTTCGTTAATATAGGATTTAGCTGTTGAAGGCTCAGCTTCCAGGGTCTGCCAGTTCTGGTATTTGAGTATCCAATGGGTGTCTAATTTATCTTTAAATACTTCCTGAAACGGTTTCATGTAATAGGTGCATCCTTCATAATTCCATGCTGCCGACATCCGGGCGCGATAATCAACATTGCCTTCTTTATCTTTTTCTTTCAGAAAAATATCCATCATGTGTTGTGTAGGAGTGGCTTCATACCAGCCATCTACTTCAGCAGCTGCATATTCTTTCGGACGTGTATTCGACTGGGTAGAATTTATGTTTTCTCCATTCCCCCAAACATCATCACCTCCTAAATCTTCAATCAGTATTTCAAATAAACTTTCTTCATTATTTTCATGGGCTTCGTCAAAGTTCCAGTTGAAATCTTGCATCAACCGGTAGGTGTAAGGAGTTCTCGTTAAGGGCTCTAACGTATTCTTTGCTTCTTGCCAGTTTTCCATATACAGGTATATTTTACCCAGAAATCCTAAAGCAGAACCTTTCGTGGGTTTACCCGGAATGTTGGTCATTGGTAGTAAAGACGCTGCTTCTGTCAAATCCTTGATTGCCTGTTCATATATTTCCTTTTGCGTTGATTTGGCAAGTGGAAATGTCTCCGGATCCTGTGATGCTGTTAAACGCAAGGGAGCGTCTTTAAATTCTTTTCCGAGAACAAACAGATAATATCCCCGAATAAAGAGGGCCTCGGCTCTTACCGTATTTTTAAAGTCAACGGAAAAATTCTTTTTCTCTAATTCCTGCATAATGGAATTAGTACGATATAGTGCATTATATATTTGATAAAACATACCTTGTACTAGAGAGTTCGTATTACTATTCGTAAAACGATGTACGGTATAGACCTCGGAAATATCATTTCTAAACTCTACTTCGTCAGCACGTGCTATTCGCAACATCACGCCACGTGTTCCGTAGTATCCCCCATTCAGTGCATTTTTCAATGGTGTATAACAGGATGTAAGCGCCAGGTTAAAATCATTTTCCGTTTGCCAGAAAGTAGCTTCAGTTGCCTTACTCGGATTAACCTGATCAAGTTCTCCTTCGCAAGAGATGAACAGGAAAAATGCAGATATCAGTAATATTATTTTATTATATGTTTTCATAAACGTGTTATTTAAAATGTAACATTCAAACCTAGCATAAATGTGCGGGAAACAGGATAAATAAAATTATCAAATCCACGATAAGTACTTTCATTTGCATTTACATCGGGGGAGTAGCCGGAGTAATCGGTAATAGTAAACAGATTTTCCGCATTTATATAAACCCTGGCTTTTTGCACCATATTATTAAATAGCTGAGGCGAAAAAGTATATCCTATCTGGATATTACGCAATCTGAAATAAGTACCATCTTCCAGATACCGGTCAGATTCGGCACGTGTATTACGGTTCGGATCGTCCCATACTAAACGTGGATGTGCGGCATTGGGGTTATCCGGAGTCCAGTAATCCAGGGTTGATTTCAGGAAGTTTGTACCTTTGGTGACATCTTCTAATGTCTGACGTGTTGAATTGTAGATCTTATTCCCGAAGACTGCCTGTAAACCAATCAAAGCGTCGAATCTTTTATATGTTATGCTTCCATTGATTGAGGTTGTAAAGTCGGGGAAAGGACTTCCGCAATATACCCGGTCGTCGTCATTAATCTGCCCGTCGCCATTGACATCCTTGAAACGTACATCTCCGGGTTTGGCATTCGGTTGGATTAGTACTCCGTCTTTTTGATATGCATTTACTTCCGCTTCACTCTGGAAATAACCATCATCCTGAATCAGCCAGTATCCTCCAATCGGATAACCTGCCATTGTTTTGCAGATATTAATGTTTTGGTTCGTTGAACCTCCCCAGATTACCTGGCTACCCGTACCCATTTTGGTTACCTCGTTTTGCATAATATTACCGATGAAATTTACACTATAGTATAAATCTTTATTCGGTCGGTCGCTCCATCCTAAATTAAACTCAAACCCTTTATTCTGGATTTCGCCGGCATTACGTACGGGATCATTTGCCCCTCCAGATGAAATAGGGATCGGAACGGTTAAGAGAATATCTTTGGTGTTTTTTACATAGTAATCAGCAGTGAATGTCAGGCGGTTATTCAAAGCGACAATATCAATTCCGACATTGGTCATAGCTGTTTCTTCCCATTTAATGGTCGGATTTGCGAAATCTTTCGGAAAAGCGCCTTGTATTAATCCGCCCTGACCATTGGGATAGTTAATACCAGTAGTAATGGTAGATGTATAAAGATAGTCCTTTATTTCCTGATTACCCAATACTCCATATCCTCCACGTACTTTTAATTGATCCAGCCATTCGACTTTTTGCATAAAGCTTTCTTCCGCCATGTTCCATCCAATGGAAGCTGATGGGAAATTACCATACCGGTTGACTTTCGCAAATTTTGATGAACCGTCGCGGCGTATTGTTGCCGTAATCAGGTAACGGTTTTTATATGAATAAAAAGCCCGTCCGATAATAGATGTAATGACACTCCTTGTCGAATAGCCTTCGTTTGTTCTTTCTATGGTTGCCGCATCAATTTCTTTCAATCCATCCGGCATTCCTTTTCCTTTGGCAGATAAATACCTGTAGCGGTTATCCTGATATGAATATCCGAATAATGCCGATACTTTATGGTCTCCAAAAGTTTGGTCGTATGACAATAAATTTTCAACCAGCATATTATTCTTTCTGTCACGTTTTTCAGAGAGCGATGTGATATCATTTGAATACAATCCCCAATCATAAATTCCTGCATATTCAACATTCCGATCAAACTGAAAATCAGGAGTCAGGTTGATCTTATATTTCAGGCCTGGTAATAATTCCAATTGTGCATATAAATTGATATATGCCCTGATCACTTCCTTGTTCCTGTCGGCAAGGTCTTTATCTATAATACCTAACGGATTAAACAAGTTAACCATATCTCCATACGAGCCGCCATAACCACCCACATTATTCTCATCGTATTTCTCCAGTGTAGGAGCCGCCTGTAATATATGTCCGACAAAACCTCCCCGTATTTCGCTTGCCAGCGGATCTTCGGTACTACGGGTTACCACTACATTGTTACCTGCTGAAAAAATACCCCGTTTATAGTTTGATTTAAACTGGAAGTTGATCCGTTCATAATTGGATCCTTTAATAATACCATCCTGGTTCATATATCCTAAACCGGTATAATAGGTGTAGGTGTTGCCGCCGCCTTTTATAGATGCATTATAATTTTGCATTAATGCAGGCCTGAACATAATTTTCTGCCAGTCATTATCGGGTTTGCCTGAAAGGTTTTCAGCCATTTCGAGTGCGGGTTTGTTAATCGCTGCACGTGCAACTGTTGTCACTTCAGCCCATTCAGCTGCATTCAGCATATCTAAATATTTACTAGGTGTTTGTACGCCCCAATTGGCAGAGAAGTCGATAATCGGTTTTCCTTCTGTATTGACTCCGTCTTTAGTGGTTACAATAACAACACCATTCGCAGCACGCGAACCATAAATGGCTGATGAAGATGCATCTTTTAACACATCAATGCTGGAAATATCATTCGGGTTGATATGGTCAATATTATCCATATACATACCGTCAACAATGTACAATGGGCTGGCATTATTTAATGTTCCAATACCTCTGACCATAATTTTTGTTCCTGATCCCGGGGTTCCTCCCTGTGTAACAATATCTACTCCGGCAATTTTACCCTGTAAAGCCAGACCAATATTTGCATTACTCTGGGTGGTTAATTTTTCCGTGTTGATATTTGCTACAGAACCAGTCAGATCCGCTTTCTTTTGGGTTCCATAACCAATAACGACTACTTCTTCCAATGCCTGGAAGTCTTCATGTAATGTAATCGTAATTGTGCTTTGGTTTCTGACGGGTATTTCCTGTGTAACATATCCGATATAAGATATTTGCAGGATCGCATTATCCTGAACATTCAACATGAATTTTCCGTCGATATCGGTTATTACACCATTTGTAGTTCCTTTCTCGATTACGTTTGCTCCGATAACCGTTTCACCGTTTCCATCAATTACTGTCCCGGTAATTTGTTTTGAATTTTGCTGATTGATTACTTTTTCGGAAACATCTTTTTTTGAATGGGAAAGCACAATATAATTGCCTTCTATATCATAACGGATGCCTTTTCCGGCAAATAATTTATCTAACGTTTCTTTTATACCGGATTGCCGGACATTTACAGAGTATTCTTGTTTGATATTAATGTCTTTTGTGTATACAAACAAGTAATCGGATTGTTTTTCAATCTCGTTAATGATCTGTTCCAATTGGACTTGATTTTTTTCAAGGGATAGCCTGATATTTTGTGAGTGTAAATTTTCAGCACTCAAACAAAAAACAAAGCATACTAAAAATAGAGTGATTACTTTCATTACTCGAATTAAGCGTTTAGGCAAAGAATTTTTGATACAAAAACCCTTTGGTAGTGTTTTTTTATTCATACCTTTGAATGTCTTTAAATTAATACAGGTTATATGATTTGTGTTAATTGCGGCTGGTAGATGTTCCAGCATCTATCAGCTTTTGTGTTTTAAAAAGAGGTGTTTACTTCATGGGCATATTGTTTTTATGATTGAACTTATTTTATATAAATAATAGAATCGTCTTTATTTCTCTCAAAAGTATAATTGCCTTCTTTTTGCAGCACACGTAATGCATTATCAATGCCGTCTGAGATACGGAACTTACCACTGAATACTTTGTTTCCTAACTTATCATTTTCTACGATAATCCGGATTCCATAACATTTCTCAAATCGTTCCATCAGCTCGATAAAATCAGTTTCCTTGAAACATATTAATCCTTCGCGCCAGCGGTAGATGTCATAATCTTCTATTTGGCTGACTGTTAATAATCCGTTTTTAGTCATTGCTTTTTGATTGGGGGAAAGTAATACGGATATATCAGTGTCATTTTGAGATGTTATTTCGACAGCGCCTTCCATCAATGCAGTGGAAAAATCTTCCGAATCGGCATAAGATTCAACATTGAATTTTGTACCCAACACCTTTATATCAAAATTTTTTGTATGTACGGAAAACGGTTGGTTCTTATTATGTTCTACTTCAAAGTAAGCTTCTCCGTCCAATTGCACTTCACGTATAGCTCCGGAAAAATAGGATGGATAAGTAATAGTCGAACGCGCATTCAGCCAGACATTTGTTCCATCAGGTAATTGTAGGTTAGCTCTTTGTCCGGCAGGTACGAAAATGGTGTGCATCGTCGAATTGATTTCGCCCATTTTCCGGGTATAAAGATATGATCCGATTAAAGTCATAATAATCACAACAGAAGCGATCTTTAGTAGTTCACGAACAATAGTATGTGGAGTATATGATTTCTTTATTGGAATGGATATTCCTTCTTTGTTATTGTCTGACAGAATGATAGCGTCAAAGAACTCTCGTTCCTTAAGTAATTCATTTGAATGATCGTTCGATTCATCCAGCCATTTCTTCAGCGCTTTTTTTTCTTCCGGAGTGGCTTTCCCCTCAAAGAATTTATGTAGTTCTTTTCGATCCATATTTGTGCTTTCTGTATATAAAGCAAACGAAAGATCAAAAACCCTAAAAGGGATGACTAATTTTTTTTGGAAAAAATTATTAGGAAAAAGGGGAAAGTAAAAAAGTAAAAGGAGAAAGTTATTCAGTTACTCAATTATAATCTATAAACATCATCAGTAAAAAAGGTAAATAATCTTTCAGAGCTACCCGGAGGACTTTCAGGGTTTTGGTCATATGGTATTCAATACTTTTTATGGAGAGACCTAAATTCCTGGCGATCTCTTTATTCGTTTGATTTTCATATTTACTCCGGATAAAAATATCACGTGATTGCTCTGACAGTGAATCCAGTGTGCTGTTTATAATAGCCTGTATTTCATCTGAAAATAGCTTTTTGGGATCACAAGCTTCGAGTGTTGCGATGCGAAGGTTTAGTTCCCATTCTTCTTTATCTGATATATATTTTTCAACCTCTTCTCGTATGCGTTCGCGATGTAGATAATTAAGGCATTTATTTTTTATAACGGTAAGGATATACGCAGGAATGTTTGCATTATTCTCTAAAGAAAGACGATTTTCCCAATAATACATCAGGCTATCTATTACGATATCTTCAGCCACTGCTAAATCATCCACATATGTTTTTGCGAAATGGGTAAACCGTTTCTTGTAATCGTGATAGAGACGATTAAAATCATAGATGTCATTAGCATCTTTCATGGTGTATCTTTAACAGGTTCTAAAGATATAAAAAAATAATTGGCTATAAAGTGATTTTTGTTTATCGATTAATTGTAAATTCCTGTTCTTGCTGATTTCTGGAAATAGTGATAAAAATCTTATTCTTGACCCGTATTAAAGCTTCTTTCATTTCACGTATATTTCTTACCGGCATATGATTGATTTTTATGATAACATCATTGGGCTGAAGTATACCGTTGACCGGACTTCCTTCTGATACTTCCACTATCCATACACCTGATGCATCACTGAGTCCGGCTGCAGAGCGCTCTCCGAGTGTGGTAATATTTTTTATTTTCATACCCAGCACTTCCTGTGTGCCTTCTTCATTTCCGTCCAAATATATTAATTCAGGTATAGGCACCTGTTTTGCCAGTTTTTTTAGTTCAGGAGATACTACGCCGAATTTATCCATCTCGAAATTTTTGAATCCGACCGAAAATGCAATTGATCCGTCTTTTACTCTGAAATCACCGTGTTGAGGATCTATATATTGAACATTCCCATATACCGAATGTTGATCTGTCCCGTTTTCCTGCGCTTTATCTAATGCCGTTTTATCAGGGAAGATATTGTAATCAACCTCCTTACCCCATTCATTTACCCTGATGGGGAAATATCCGGTAGAAACGATATTACGGACAAATACATCACCACTATTTGGAAACCAGACATGCGGATGGAACGAGTTATTAATCATGATGTTGTTTTCTACTGTCCGGTGAAATCCTTCACGTAATTTCAGACCTCCGTTCAGGCAAACATTATTGTATATATGATAATTACTGGAACCGTCATCGAGGTCTATATCCCATCCGTGATCACAACGAAACCGGTTGTTTCGAATAATCGTAGTTTTAACAGCGTCCAGCAGGATCAACTCCGGATGGTTTTTCGTGATTTCTGTCAGAGTAGCGTAATCAGGATGCCAGAAACGATCGCGCCCCCATGAATTGAATGAACCATGATCACCCGTTTCCAAAACCGTGTTGAATACCTCGTTATGCTCAATGATATGTCCACCCCAGGTTCCTTCGCTGATATTGATTCCAGCACGGGGTACATCATAGATGGTATTATGACTGACAGTGATATCTTGTGCCATAGATATCTGCACACCGGCTACTTGTTTTTCGACCCTTCCAAGCCGATACATCAGGTTATCATATATACGGCATTCTGCCGGATAATTATTTGTCTTCGGGCCTGTATTCCTGTCTAATTCTTCCAGTGGAACAAACTCGTTATATTCAAAACTTGGCGAGCGTACGGCATCCGGATCTCCTACAAAGCAAATACCATTAGCTCCGGTATCGGCAATATGGCATCCCGAAACATCATTGTGGCGGTTATAATTACTGAAAAATACGGCATTTCCGCCAACTGTATTAAAAAAGCAATTCCTGACGGAACAATGCTTCGCTCCTTCGAACAATATGGTTGCATTACGGTATATAGCCCAATCACTTCGTAAGAGTTGTTCCCTGGTATCCATAAATGTCCGTAATGTATGGGTTAACTCTAATCCTTCAATATGAATATTTTGGACCGGAGCTGACTCGCTGCCGCAGAACTCAAACAGACACTCAATCTGTGGAGTTTCCAGTGTCGCTGTTGTAAGATCCATTTCTATTGTAGGATAGAGGTAGAGTGTATGAGTAGATGCATCAAAAAACCATTCGCCCGGAGCATCCAACTCTTCGAATATATTTTCAACGAAACGTCTTTCAGGGTGCATACCCATCAAACGATTATTTTGCCAACCTCCTTCCAGTTCCAATTCGTTGTTCTCGTTTTTACTTTTAATAATCCAATGATAGCCTCCCCATTCATGACGGTGTGATGCATGAACATAGCCGCCGGCCGGATTATTCCATTTGCTTACCCGTTCAGGAGCAATTGCGTCAGCAGCTATACCATTATAATGGCTGGCATCCGGATCAAAGTTTGGATAGCGAGCCATGTGTTGTAACTGTCCGTTTACAAACAATTGATCGAATGAGATCTCTCCGGATATGGGTGTTTTCATAATCTTGTCTTTGTAAACATCCCACTTTAACGAGGAGAGTTTCTTAGCTCCGCTGACAATAACTTTCTCATCACCATACTTGCAGATCGTAAGATCAGCCTGTTCGTTTCGGCTGTCTTCCGGTGTGAAGATAACCGGATCGTTCAGATAATATGTTCCTTCCCGTAGGTATATGGTAATCTTCTTCTTTTTGCTTTCACGTGATAATTCCAGCGCTTTTTGTATTGTAGCAAAAGGTTTTTCGATTGTGCCGGAATGGTTATCATTCCCAGACGGAGAAACATAATACGAAATGTCGTTCTGGCACGAAGATGCTAAGACCAGTAATAGTATGTAATAATATAATTTATTGGGGAATACTGATTTTTCTTTTTGCATGGTATTACAATTTATTGAACAATATGATCAGAAATCTGTGGTATATTAGAATTACAGGCAAAGATAGTAAAAGCCGAATGCAAAACCAAGCTTGCTAGAGTTGTGCTCAGGCGCATCCTATCTTCTACAAAGATAAAGAAAAATAGCAGGATATGTTCCTGTTAAAAGAAAAGGAGGGAGATAATAAAAAACTGCACTTCTGATTTAATGAAGTACAGTTTTTTATTGGCAAGGTTTTAAACTCTGCTTTTTTTTCTTTTCACTAAGGTCGCATTGAACGAACTTTATGAGTGATTAACAGTTAGTGGTAAGCGGTTAATTAACCATTAATCACTAACCATTAACCACTAATTTTTAATGCTTCATTTCATTATAAACACCGATTTCAGCAATTGCAGGGGGAGATACAAATTCATCAACATATATCTTCACTTTGCTACCCCAAACCTGGTTAAACCGGTCTACCTTGATTTTCTTTTCATTACCATTATTTACAAGAGGTTTCCATTCATTGTTCTGCATATATTCAATCCGGTATTTGCGGATATTGCTTTTTTGGCCGCCTTCGGCAATGGTAATCAGGTTGAATGGTTGCTCGGTTCCTAAATCGATTTCAATCCAGGGCTGTTTTACCGACTTATTTGACTGCCATGCTGACCGGAAATTATCATCATTAGCAAAATCCATGATGTTCATATCATTGCTCCAGCTTGAATTGGCCGGTTTGAATTTGGCTATGTTGGATGAAATAACCGGACCGTCATTTGGTGGTAATTGTGGCAATGGTCCTTCATTCTTCCATAATTTCCCGATTTCTTTTAATGCTTTAACTGCATTATCGTCTACTAACCCATCGCGGTTAGGTGCTACATTCAGGATAAAGTTACAATACACCTTATTGAAAGGAACAATGTTTTCGTTCACCATTGCTTTCGGATCTTTTACGGCAGTCGTCGGGAAATCTGTTTTCCAGAACCAGCTGGAATTAATCGGCAGGCAGGATAATGCAGGTAAACTGTTTACCTCTTTTGAGATATGTTGTCCGGCATTTTGCTCGTACGATTTAATATCGGTATAGTACAATATTTCTGCCGGATACTTGGCCGAATTCAAGTCCATTACTAAGCAATTGGGCTGAATACTTTTTATCAGGCGATAAATATCTGCAAACGGCACTTCGTCATACGAGATTCTGGACCAAGGGGCATCCCAACCATCAATAATCAGGGCGGTGATTTCACCGTAATTAGTCAGCAATTCCGTTAGCTGGTCTTTGATCATCTGGATATGTTGAGGTGTGATATATCCCGGACGCAGTTTATGATGTGTATCCAGAATAGAGTAATATAACATCACTTTTAAACCTTCGTTACGGAATGCATCCGCATATTCTTTTACAACATCCCGTTTGAACGGACTGCTTGTTACGTTATACTCTGTTGTTTTGGTATCCCAGATACAGAATCCGCTGTGGTGTTTGGTTGTCAGACAGCCGTATGACATGTTTGCATCTTTTGCCGCTTTCGCCCATTGTCCGCAATCCAGTTTTGTCGGATTAAAGAGAGTAGGAGAGGCTTCCGGATCTGCCCAGTCTTCGTCCATATAAGTAGGAATGTTATAATGGATAAACATCCCAAAACGTAGATTTACAAATTCTTGTTGTAACTCTGGTAAATTGCGTGCCGTTGATCTGCCCTGTCCAAAAATAGTATTTACATTCAAGACAGAAAGGGCAAATACAACAAATAGAAATACACTGTTGCTCTTCATATAATTCATAATTTATAATTTCTTAAATTTTTTAGTACCCTGGATTCTGAACCAATTTCTTGTTATTCTTCATTTCGCTTGTCGGGATTGGGAATAAAAGTTCTCTTTCGCTTAATGATGGTCCATACGTAAACTGATATCCAACATAGTTGTCGAAATTGCCGGTTAAGATATTAAAAACTTTACGTGTTCTGGCCATATCAAACCATATTTTATTTTCAAATGCCAGTTCGTGCCAACGTTCTTTCCATACGGCTTTACGAAACTCATCTTGCGATAACCCTTTTAAGTCTGCTAATTCGGCTCTTTTCCGGATCAGATTTACACAAGCATAAGCGGCATCGGACGGCATTCCATCTGCTTCGTTTTGCGCTTCGGCATATTGTAATAAAATATCAGCATAGCGCATTAAGGGTTGATTCATCCCGCTTTTTGCGGTTCGCAGATGGGCTTCTTCATCAAAGAATTTATAGATATAATATTCTCCGAATTGTACCACTTCTTCCCGGTTGGCATTGCTTGTATAGTTCGTAAAATAGAATTGTTTTTCTGTTATTCGTTTATCGCTTTCTTCATAACTCTCGATAAACTTGTCCAATATAACAATTGAGCCGGTTTCTGTAGAATAGTAGGAAATATCCATATTATATGGCAAATACAAATATTGTAAACCGTTTTCTACGGATGTTCCCGATTGATATTGAATCATAAACATATGTTCCCCTTTGTTTTCAATTGTCGGATCATGCAGGTCATCATATGAATCGAATAAATAATATGTTTCGTGGTCAATTACTTCTTTTAGTTTAGTTGCTGACAGAGAATAATATTCACGACCTTTTTCCAATGGATATCCAGCCATCGTCAGATAAACATTACCCAATAATGCTTTAACAACTCCCATTGTTACGCGTCCACTTTCATCATTCCATGTTAATGCAGATTTTTCAGCTTCCTGCAGATCGGCGATTATCTGGGTATAAACATCGGCAACGGTATTCTGATCAGGATATAATTCCGGTGAAGACGCGTCTACCGGTACTAAAACCAACGGTACATCTCCAAAAAGGCGTACTAAATTGAAATAATAATATGCGCGTAAAAAATAAGCTTCACCTAAATATTTGCTTTTTTGCGTCTGATCCATTTCAATTCCCGGAATGCGGTCGATTGCCAGATTTGCATTCGCAATGCCTTTATAGCTGGCTTCCCACCAGGATTTACTGTATTCATTGTCCGAATTATTAATGACTAATCGTATATTATTGATGTTTACGTTCTGGCTAACCCGTGTATTAGCTAATCCGGTCAGGAAATCCGTCATAAAATAAGGGTTTCCTCCATAATCGCCGTTGGCAGTCATTCTGAAGCTTTGATAAGATGCATTTACAATACTTTGTGCATGTTCAGCTGTTTTAAAGTAATTTTCAGGGGTAAAATTCGATTTGTCTGATTCATCCAGAAAATCCGTACAACTGCTTCCTGTTATCAGGAATAGGAAAAGCAATGGCATATATTTTGTTTTCATACGATTATATTTTATTTAAAAGGTTAGAAACTAACATTTAATCCGATTGTAAATGTGCAAGGTTTCGGGTATCCGAAAACAGTTATACCTTGGGAGAAAGACTGTACCGCATCCGATACTTCCGGATCGTATCCGTCGTATTTTGTGATAACGAAGAAGTTCTGAACGCTTCCATAAACGCGTAGATTTTTCAGGTGTATTTTTTTTATCAGGTCGCGGGAAAAAGTGTAGCCAATAAGCAGGTTTCTTCCACGGATAAAAGAACCGTCTTCTACAAAATGCGAATCGATATTCGTTGTATAGCCGGCTCCTGTCGGGCGGATCTGGGCAATCATTGTGTTCTGGTTTTCAGGTGTCCATGCATCCAGTATGGTGCGATAACTGTTCGCTATCCCGGTACGATCTTCGGCCGAATGTTTAGATATATCCAGAATATCATTGCCAAACATATATTGGAGTTCTACAACCAGATCGAGATTCTTATACCTGAATATATTTGAGAAAGTGCCATAACCATCAGGAATCCCTTTACCTATGATTATCCGGTCTGCATCATTGATCTGACCGTCGTTATTTTTATCCCATAGTTTCAGGTCGCCGGGAAGTTTTCCGTATTTCGCAGCTTCGGCTTCTTCCGATGTGCCCCATGTACCTAAACGTTTGTATCCGTAAAAAGAACCTACCGGTTCGCCTACGCGAATAATGTTATTGCTGTTAGATAAAATATCCGGCCCGGGAAAAATGTCATCATTCCCTTCTCCCAATTCCAATACTTTATTTTTATTGAATGAAATGTTGAAAGTTGTTTCCCATGAAAAATTTTTGGTGGATATATTAACCGTATTGATCGCCACTTCAAAACCTTTGTTTTCCATGCTACCGATATTTTTTACAATGCTGGTGTAGCCACTGGTTGCCGGAACCGGAGCTCCTAATAACATATCCGTGGTTTTTTTGTAATAGAAATCAGCTTCAATATTCAACCGGTTATTAAATAATCCGAGATCAATACCACCGTTTACCTGGGCGGTCTTTTCCCATTTTAATTCCGGATTAGCCAAAGTGCTTACACCTATACCGGAAGCTTGTGCTCCATTGAAAATAAGCGTATAATTCCCTAATCCGCCCTGCGAAGCATAAGGGCCGGTTTCAGAATTACCGGTTACCCCATAACTGACTCTGGGTTTCAGGTTAGAGATAAAAGTGGCCGGTTTGATAAATGATTCTTCCGACATACGCCAGGCAAGGCCTACCGAAGGGAAAAATGCATACCGGTTGGATGATCCGAATTTAGAAGAACCGTCAAAACGTCCGGTAACGGTTAACAGGTATTTATCTTTCAGGTTATAATTTAAACGGGCAAAATAGGAATTCAGACCATATGCGTCGACCGACGATTCTATTTGCTGGGTAGTTGCCACTCCCAGATTATTATAAGAAAAGAAATCATCCTGAAATCCTCTACCTCTTGCCCTGGAATAAGCATTGTCAACATGCTGCCAGGATAAACCAACCATGGCTGTGAGTCTGTGTATATGGGCAAACGTATTATTATATGTAAGATAGTTTTCGAATTGCCAGGATGTGTTTTTGATATTCCTGATCCAGGCATCGCCATTGGGGGATGAAATCCATATCAGTTGTTTGCCTGCATAATATTTTACTTTTTGATCGATTATATTAGTACCTAAAACTGAACGGAATTCTAATCCTTTCATCAGTGTAATATTCGCATAGACATTTCCTAACATCGTTTTTGTTTCTAACGAATAATCCCTGTCTGTTGCCACATGTACAGGGTTATTTCCCCCTTCCATCCCAGGATAATCATTATTCCCGGCCCAGGTTCCATCTGCATACTTTACAGGTAATATCGGTAAGGCTTCCACAATCTGGCGACCGACTGTAATTCCTCCGTCGCCCATTGCGTCGGTTTGCCTTTCGTCCTGATAGTTATAACTTAAACTTCCACCGACTTTTAACCAATTATTGACTTCCGAATCGAGAAAGAAACGACCTGAATAACGTTTGAGCGCTGATTTGACGATTAACCCTTCTTCACTCCTGAAACCCAGGGATAAACCATATGAATCATTCCCTTTTGTATTGGTCACGGAAATCTGATGTGTTTGCGAAAATGCATCCCGGATAGTTTCATCCTGCCAGTCCGTATCATATAGCGGATTACCGTTTGTATCGAATAACCGGGGATCTGTTCTTTTAGTTTTAGGATCCTTGTAATTACCTGCGGCAAATCCCATCGGATCAAATTTAGCCGCATTTGCATAGGCTAATTCTTCATTTCTTAAGAATTCGTCAGCATTTAATACATCCAGCTTCCGGGGTAATATACCTACACCAAAGTCAGTATCGTATCTTACGGTTGTCCCGTTAACTCCTTCTCCGCGTTTAGTGGTAATCATAATCACGCCATTTGCACCTCTTGCTCCATAAATAGCTGTAGCGGATGCATCTTTCAGCACTTCTACCGATTTAATATCATTGGGATTTAAATAATCTATGGGAGAGGAACCATTCACCAAAGCGGTTTGGTCTGACCTGCTCGTATTAGGTGAACTTACATTTAAAATAACCCCATCCACAACGTATAGCGGCTCATTGGTTACGCTGATAGATGAGTTACCGCGTATTCTTACGGTAGCACGTCCACCCGGACGTCCGGAATTTGTAGCAATATTAACTCCGGCAACTTTACCTGACAATGCCTGATTAACGGACGTTACCGTTCTTTGCTCCAGAACATCACTTTTTACAGATGCGGTTGATCCTGTTAAATCACTTTTCCGCATCGTACCGTATCCGACTACGACTACTTCTTCCAGTGCCTGCGAATCTTCTGTTAGTTTTATTGCGAAACTACGTTGGTTTTTTATAGGAATCTCCTGTGTTGTATAACCGATGTAAGAAACCTGTAGGATTGCATTATTATTAACACTTAATGAGAATTTCCCGTCCACATCGGTTATTACGCCATTAGTCGTTCCCTTTTCGATTACGTTGGCGCCGATGACGGATTCTCCGTTTTCATCTGTGATAGTTCCGGATATGGTTATTTTATCTGTTTGGGATGGTTTTGTTACGGCAGGTACGATCAGGATTTGTTTCCCTTGAATACTGTATGTCATATTCGTCCCTTTCAGGATTTCAGCCATAGTACGGTCAAGAGATTCGTTCTGCAGGTTTACTGAGATCCGTCGGTTTATGTCAATAGTAGACTCATTGTAACCTATAGTGGATTTTGTCTGTTTTTCGATTTCCTCAAATACATCAATGATCGGCACATTTTGCCTGGAAAGAGTTACTGTTTGTGCCTGAACATGGAATGAAACAGATAATAGGATTAAAAAGGCTGCGATCCTTATTCTGCGAGGATATTTAAAAGATGAAAAGATCTTTGTTTTCATTAAATATAACTATTTTTGTGGTTGAATACTAATTAATTTTATACGTAAAGGCTGTAAAATAAGTGTTCAATTTCATTAGGCGTTTTTCGTGACTCGACATAATCCAAACAAGTTTGGCTTCTGTTCTCACTACTTAAAACGTTCGATTTCAAATCGGAGGGTTTAGCTGCAAACGAGACTCTCCGGTTCTTTTTTTCATAGGCATGTATTTTAATGATTAGTGATTAATTATTATTTAATTTGCATTTAAACGATCAAACAATTTGTTGATATAATTTTAACTACCAACTGCTTGCTGCTAGCTGCTCGTATTTAATGAATATAAATTTTATCTCCCTTTATTTCATAGTTGAATCCTTTTATAATATGTTTTAATACCGTAAGGATATCATCTAATGTTTCATCGTATAAGAATTTTACGGTTATTATTTCATTATCCCAGGCTTTCGAATTAAGGTATATCGTCACATCATAACGGCGCTCTATCTCTTTTACGATTTCATAAAGTGAAGCTCTCTGAAATACCATTTGTCCTTTCTCCCAGGCCAGTACATAATCGAGACGGACTTGTTGTTGTAGGCTCTGTCCGGTTTTTTTATCAAATAATACCTGTTCATGCGGATCAAGAATAAAACTCTCATTGGTAGATTTTATATCTACTTTTATTTTCCCTTTAGCTAAGGTTGCAGTGGTATGTGAATTGTCTGAATAAGAAGAAATATTAAAAACCGTTCCTAATGCTTCTACGTTCATATCGTTGGTTTTTACGATGAACGGTTTTTTCTTGTCTTGTGCAACCATAAATTTGGCTTCTCCACTCAGATATATCTCCCGGTTTTTGCCTTTGAGTTCGGCAGGATAGAATAAGGTACTTCCGGAATTAATTATAACTTTTGAATTGTCGGGCAGTACGATCTCCCTTGTTTCCCCATTGGGAACAAAATATTCAACCAGTGTCAGTTCGGGCGCTTGCTGGTTCTGCACAAACCACCAGGCGGAGAGAACAGAAAGAAGTGGTATGATAAAGATGGCGGCTATCCGGGCAAAACGGATATATAAGGAATGTTTTCGATAAGCAGGTGGGCAGAAGCGATGTTTACTTTGATTATGCCGCTGCGAGAAAATGACTGATGAAATCGAACGACTTTTTTTACGTGCAACAAACTCCAGCCGTTCTTCTACTTGTTCATATGATTTTTTTGTAGACTGATCAGCTTCGATATGCAGATCGTTCCAAACCTGATTGATAGCTTCTTCTTTTGCACGGGAAGCATAGGGTGCTTTCAGCCAGAAAAAGAACTTTTTCTGAACATCTTCAGGATGTGTCTGCTTAAAAAAGAGTTCTATAATCTTATATATTTTTGACATGGTATTAGCTGCTTTTATATATAAGACAGGCGAAGTTTATATTGCACCCAATGGGATAATAATTTTTTTTCAAATAAAGAAAACAACAAACAAAGTCAACACTTTGCGGATTTCTTTTAAAGCTAGATTCAGATGGTTTTCTACGGTTTTTTTAGAAATTCCCAAAGCTGTAGCAATTTCTTCGTTCTTCATTCCTTTTTTACGGCTCATCTCATAAATCGTTTTACGTTGAGGAGGCATCTGGTTTACGGTAAGTTGTTCAAGTAGCTCTATCTCACTCGCATACAATTCGCCTTCAATGGTTGATTCGGTTTCTTCCTGGTAGTTCTCCATATATAATTCTTCCACGTATTTATGTTCCAGATAATTAAGGGAGATGTTTCTGGACATCCGGTAGACATATGAATTGAAAGATTGTACATTGTTTAACTTTTCACGATGTTCCCATATTTTCATGAAGATATCCTGCGCCAGTTCTTCGGCTACGGCATCAGATTTTACGAAATGAGAAATGAAGTATTTCATTTTTGGAAAATACTTCATAAATAGAAACTTGAACGCACTGTGTTCACCTAAAATCAGTCTCTGAACATATTGTGCATCTTCCGCTTTCATAATAGCGTGAACAGAATTAAAGGATGATATGTGCAAACTTACTTGAAAAATTTTATTCTTACAAGAAACGTATAAGTAAAAGTATTGCCGGATATTGGATATGCATTCAGGATTTGTTGGGGGGGAATTTGATTCGTGTGGGTGTAAGTCGATAGGGGGCATACCTTTGCATTTAATAAATAGTCTATTGCTGAAAAGGAATCTCTGAATCTGCTTATCCCAATAATTGGAGAACTTATGCTTCCGTATAATATCACGCAGATTTTTGAAAAGTGGTGGGAGGATATCAATAATAGGGGAATGAGTGTTTTGTGATATTTAAACATTGTATAAGTTAATTTATAGACAATATTTCATATTATAATTAAACTTTTTAATATATATTTTTGTTATTTCAATAAATATTATGGTGCGGAAGTAAGTGATCTCTTATATATCGGGTATGTAAAGTGAATGAACCCCGAAAATTATTTATTAATACTAAATTTTTAAACTATGGAACAAAAAGTAGGTGGATACACTGAGTATCGCAAAGTTACGGATGAAGATTTAAAAGTATTTCATGAAGTTAAATTTCCGGAAGGGGTAGGGTATACTCCTAAAGAAGTAGCTACACAGGTTGTAAATGGTATAAATTATCAATTTAAATGCATTAAAAAGGTAGTCGCTCCGGGTGCAAAAGAAGAAGACGTAATTATACTTATCCACAAACCGAATCAAGGTGAGGCAAAATTAATGGAAATTATTCCAGCTAATTAAAGTTAAGGTTTTATAGGTCATAAAACGACAAGGACTGTCCGGTTTTTAGGACAGCCCTTATCTTATTATAAAAATGATATCATTTCAATTTTATCACTTCACTTCCGGCTAACAGGAATGCGCCTGTTCCGTATACTTCCCAACTATCTTCGTTAAAGTTCTTCCGGGGATCGGCTCCGATTGGTTGTACCCAACCAACACGTCCTTCTTCATTCACGCAGTTGTTCAAAGCAATCCAGCATTTTTCAATTGCGGGTTTATACGTTTTACTATCAAGCAAGCCATTATTCACACCCCATGCAAAAGCATAACAAAAGAAACCGGAACCGCTGACTTCACCTCCGGGATAAGATGCCGGGTCGAGCAGGCTGGCACGCCAAAGGCCGTCTTCCTGTTGGAGGGAAAGTACACGGCCAGACATATCTTTAAATAACTGTTCGTAGAAAGGACGTTCCGGATAATTAGCCGGTAATTCCTGTAATATCCTGGCCAGGCCTCCTAGCACCCAACCATTTCCGCGTGACCAGAATACTTTTTTGCCGTTAGCTTCCCAACGGTCTTTATCATCACCTTTTATTACATAGTTCAGGTCGCGGGCAAATAATTTTTCTTCTTTGTTATACAGCAGATCATAACATTCTTTGAAATACCGGTCATTGGCTTCCGTATATTTTTTGTCACCGCTGATGTTTGTCATTTTCACCAATACCGGCGGTCCCATAAAAAGCGCGTCGCACCACCACCATTTAATAACTTCAATCCCTTTGGTAGGATAGGGATTGGTTAACAGGATTTCCAATGTATCAATAGTTGGTTGGATCATTTTCTGTTGTTTTTCAATTCTATATAAATCAAGATATGTCTGGCAGATGGCAATATCGTCTGCATGATACCAACGTCTGTACGGACGCCATTGCGTTGAGTCATTACCCATTGCCATCATTGCATCGTATATCGTTTGTGACTTTGTGGTTTCCCATGCGGCAAACATTCCGGCATAGAAAGCGCCGTTGGTCCAATCGTTCTGTACATGACGCGGATGTTTGATCTGCCATTCGGCAGCCTTGTTCATCGTAGCTTTTATAATATCCGGGTTGAATACCGGATTCGTATTTTTCTCACTGCAACATAAGATACCTGATAAAATCAGTCCTCCTAATAAAAATAAAATGTTTTTTTTCATACTACATTTATTGAGTAATTGAATAATAGATTAACTGAATAATTGATAGAATTCCATAATACACAGAATTTACATATCTACTTTCTCCTTTTCCCTTTGTGAGTCTACGGAACAAATTTCAAATATACCTTCCCTTTCAACGGTTCTGCATGGTCTGAACTCAGAAAATAGTTCTGCTGGCCTTGCGGACCGGTCTCTTTGGCCGGCCTGAACTTCGTACCTACAGGGCTTATGGCATTTAATATAGATAACTGACCATCAGGAAACAAACCTAACGTGTTATCATTGTTACGTTTGATGGGTTTATCCGGTGTAAAGAGGTGCAGGAACAGGTTATCCGAGGCAGCCACCAGCCGTACGATACCATCATCTGTTGTCAGGTCGGCAGCATATAGGTTGGAATGAAAACCTTTAAATTCAGGATATACCCACGATTCTCCGGTAACTGTATTGTTGTAGTCTTTCTCCCAGATATTGAACGTAACCCCTTTTAACCTGTTTTTCCAGACACGGTAAGGCCCGTTTCCCAACCATTTGATATGTTTTACTTTTTCTTCCGGATAATCGAATGTAATACCGATATGATCGTGATATCCACCAACATTAAAAGAATAATCAATTTCTAACCATCCTGACGGCAAAAGGGCAAGTTGGATGAAATTCCGTTTACCCGGTCGTTTACTGTCCTTCGGGTTAAAAATAAATTGGATTTTCTCAATGCCGTTCTCTTCAATATTTTTTACTTCATCCAAGACCATGTTTTCATTCGTAAACCGGGGGCCATTTTTCAGTGATAAATGTTTTCCGTCTACCGTGATTTCACGAAGAGTACCTTTTGATTTATCGATGAGAACTCGTGTTTTACCCGATTCAAATACGATCTCATTATTTTGTTCCTTTTTGAGCACTTTTTCATTACCGGTTTCAATTAAGCCGGACGCATATGTTGATGCCCGTGTAATGGTTCGTGTCCAGGTATAAATTTCCATACCGTATGTATCTGTCGCGGTTAGGAACAAAGCATCATAATCAGCCATAGCCGTAGGCAGTTCAACTTTCAGTATGCCGTCGAAACCCGGCTGCACATCAGGTATTGTCACTTTCGTTTCAATGTTTACGGATGTTCCTGATTGATAGTCGAATTTTACCCACTTTGCCGTAAAGCTGCATTGATTCAGGTTCGTGAAATGATAACGGTTTTGCACTTTGAAAGTCCCATCGAAAGTAGGAGGGAGGAAAGTGGTTCCTTCCAGCCGGATGGGCGACCATATTTCTTTAATCGTAAAAAAGCTTCCTTCTTTCTCACGGTAGGGTCCCAGGATTCCGTCTGCCCCATGGTTTCCGTCGGTATCTATTTCGTTATTCCTATCATTACGGACGACACCGGCGTCTACCATATCCCAAAGGAAACATCCGGCACTCAACGGATTATTCTGCATCAGGTTCCAGTAGTCTTCCAATCCTGCACCATGTCCGCCATCATACAAACCATGGATTGCTTCTGTGGGAAAAAATACTTTATCTCCATTGAACAGGAAATTAGTACCTACCCCGTATGAAGGATAATGGTACGTGTTCGTCTCCTTTTCTTCCAGCCAGGGATGGATTACATGTCGGTTTTGGATATCATATTTTGGATATTCGGGTAGTAATTCAAAGTTGAAGCCTCCCTCGTTTCCATTAGCCCATAGGATGATACTGGGATGATTAACATCGCGTGTTATGAGCTGGCGTACCTTTTCTTTTCCAACCGGCGTATCGTAAGGAGGATATTGCCAGGCAGTCAGTTCATCGATAACGTACAAACCTAATGAGTCGCAAATATCCAGGAAATGCCTGTCAGGCGGGTAATGTGACATGCGTACGGCATTCATATTCATTTCCTTTATTAGCCGGGCATCCATCAGGCTGATAGCAAAATTCGTTGCTCTACCACTTGTTGGCCAATGTGTATGACGGTTAACTCCTTTGAATTTAATTTTAGTCCCATTCACGTAAAAGCCATCTCCCGGACGTAACTCTGCCGTGCGGAAACCAAACTTCTCCGTAATAGTATGGATTGTCTGCCCGTCTTTTTTTATAGAAACGTCAACCATATATCTGTTGGGGAATTCAGACGACCATAGGGCGGGATTATTAAATTCTCCTGACAAACGAATGGTGTTTTCTTTATCTATGGTTACATGGATAGGATTTCCAAAAGGTTTACCATCTAATGTTTTTATCTGTGCTACCACTTCTGTTTTACGGCTGTTTCCTCCCGTAAATACATCCATCCGGAATGTGCCGTTACATTTGGCATCAATGGCAACCCGTTCAATATGTATCTGTGGAAGCGCTTCCAGCCATACTGGTCTGTAAATACCGCCATAGACCCAAAAGTCTGCCTTACGTTCGGCAGCTTCAACGGTTTCATTAGACGATGCTTTATGAACTGTTACTTCCAGCAGATTTTCTTGTCCGAATTTCAATAGTTTGCTGATGTCATATTTAAAACAATAATATCCCCCCAGGTGCATTTTTCCGGCGCTGCGGCCATTCACTTTTACTTCGGTGTCTGTCATAGAGCCTTCAAACACAATGTTTACTTTTTTTGTTTTCCAGCTATCAGGGACACTAAACTGATAACGGTACATCCCGCTTTCGTTGGTGCGTTCCTTATCATGACCGTACGTAAATTGTCCGAATCCCTCAAACTCCCAGTTGGAAGGTACCGGGATTTTTGTCCATTCACCGCTTTTCTGTCCGGCAGTACAGAAAAAATCCCATAGTACAGTATTGTCACTTCCCGTACCCGAGAGGTACAGAGATTCCGTTTGCTGGGCATAAGAAGACAGCATACAGAAACTATAAAATAATAATAGAATTGTCTTTTTCATTATTGAATGATGGTATTAGATAATTATGTCAATCAGTAATTAAATTACACAAATATAATGATTTTTACCTGATATCATAGAATTCAATAGAATAGGGTTGTGCCGAAAAGAAGACACAACCTTATCTACCTGTCATTTGTATAAACTATTCTGAACCAGATTAGGATTTGCATCCAATTCGTTTTGAGGTATCGGAAATACATAATGTTTTTCTTCTACTTTGTATTTCTTGATCCGTTTAGTCATCAGGTCCATGCGTTTCATATCGAACCAGGCATGTCCTTCTTCACATAACTCCCATAGCCTTTCCTGAAAAATTGCTTCCCGGAGTGTCTCTTTTGTATAATCCGAAGCTTTCAAAGGTGCTAATCCGGCTCTGGCTCTCACCCGGTTGATACCATATAAAGCAGTTTCTCCGGGACCGTTCATCTCGTTTTCGGCTTCCGAATGCATCAAAAGCAGATCCGGGAAACGCGCTATATAATGATTCATAGCATAATCGCCTGTTCCGTTTCCTACGTCGTTCCGATCTATGTATTTGTTATAATGCGGAAGGTTTATGTTTCCCGGATATGTCCATGTGACACTTGGATCGTTGAATCCCTGATAAGACAGAACAAAAGTCTTTTCTCTCCTTTTATCATTAACAGCCATTGAATTGAAGAACTCTTCTTCGACAGCAACTGACGACCATCCATCTAATTTTATCTGATCGCCGCTTCTGATGCCGGTAAATGTCGGCCAGTCCCAGCCTACGCTTTTATTGCTTATATACTCAACACTGAATATGTATTCAGGCCCGTGTTCATTTTCAAGCAGGAAGACTCTTTCATAGTCCTCTTCCAGATTATAACCGTAAGCTGCATTATCAATAACTGATTTTGCTTCCTGGGCAGCTTTACTCCAATATTCCGATTTATACCACGGTTTCCCGGCATACGACAGATATGCCTTGGTTAGCATTGTCTGTGCTGCCCCGGCAGTTGCTCTTCCAACGTCAGCTCCCGTATATTTGGGTTTCAGGTTATTTTTTGCATATTCAAAGTCATCAAAGATCAACTTCCATACAGCCTCGGAAGTACCTTCATTACCCGCATCAAGCTCGTTCATATTATTTTCCGTTTTAAGGGGAACATTTTCATACATGCATATTAAGTATAGATAAGCCACACCTCTTAAAAAGCGGGTTTCTCCAATGATCTGTTCTTTGAGTCCCTGGGTGGTGAAATTGATATTATCAATATAAGTCAAGACTGTATTGGCGCGATTAATCATAACATAAAGCTGCGACCATATTTGATAAAAACCCGTAGAACTGGTTGTCCATGTAAACTGATCCATTTCCGTACGCCAGGCTTCTCCCGAATTGTTCGGCCAGGTGGCTTCACTGGGGTACTCGCCTGCCAGAATAAGCTGGCGCTGAAAGCTATCCGAGCTCCGCATCGTATTATAAACCGAAGTCAGCGCCGCTTTGGCGTCTTCTTCAGTTTTATAAAAGTTCAATGGGGTTATATTGCTATACACTTTTTCTTCCAGAAAACTATCATGGCAACTACTATTTAATAATAGCAGAAACGCCATAAGAAAGAATATTGAATATTTTAATTTCATAATAATCATATTTTAAATGTTAGAAAGACACATTAGCACCAAATAAAAATGCTTTTGAAGAAGGATATGCGTTGTAATCGACGCCCATTTGGAGGTTGCTGTTTCCCTGTGAATTTACTTCCGGATCGAAACCGGAATAATTGGTAATGGTAATTAGATTTTGTCCGGTTACATACAATCGCAGTGAATTCATAAACTTTATCTTTTTAAAAGTATATCCTAATGTCATGGTCTTAACACGCATGTAACTGCCGTCTTCTATCAGCCAGTCGGATTGTAATAAAAGCGGATCAACAGTCACGCGCGCCCGGGGTATATCCGTGTTCGTATTAGTGGGTGTCCAGCGATTTAATATTTCTCTGCGCTGGTTACCCCATGGGCCTGAAATATTCGTTTCTGCGCGTTGTACATTGATAATGTCATTACCATACGACCCCTGGAGGTATACAGACAAATCGAATCCTTTAAAAGAAAAGTTATTGGTCCAGCCATAGATGAAATCCGGATTCGGATCACCTACAATCATGCGGTCGTCTGTATAATTAATTTTGCCGTCACCATTTTTGTCAACGAATCTGGCATCTCCTAATTTATCATTGTTTGACGAACGGGGACCGGCATCTAGTTGGGCCTGATCCTGGAATACACCATCATATTTAAGACGATTCCAGACACCGACAGGTAACCCCGGCTCTAACCAACTTCCATCCACTTTTAAATGGCCGGACAGTGAACCTTGTACTGAAGGAGTGTATCCGGGTATTTCCAACACTTTATTCCGGTTTCTGGACCAGTTCATTTGTGTATTCCATTGGAATTTACCTGTGAATACATCTGCACCTAAACCTATTTCGACACCTTTGTTTTCGAGGCTTCCGATATTTTTGAAGATGGATTTAAATCCACTGATTGCAGGAGTGCTGATATTCCATAACAGATCGGTTGTCTTTTTGTAATAATAATCAACTACTAAAGATAATCTGTTATTAAATAGTCCTATATCTAATCCGATATCAGTAGTGGCCGTGGTCTCCCATTTCAGATCCGGATTTGGAATATTATTGGGGCCGACACCAGATGTAAGATCATCTCCGAGAGGATAATTCATGGTACCAAGCATTGCCAGCGATTTGTAGTTGTCTATATTCTGGTTGCCTGTTTTGCCATAGCTGACTCTCAACTTCAGGTTCGATAACCATTCATTTTCCTTCAGGAATTCTTCTTCCGAAATTCTCCATGCAACTGCAAAAGATGGGAAAAATGCCCATTTGTTATTGACTCCGAATTTAGAGCTTCCATCGGCACGGGCGGTAAAAGTGAATAAATATTTGTCTTTGTAAATATAGTTAAGCCTGCCCAGAAAAGAGGCTAACTGACTTTGACTCCTGCTCGATGCTGGTGCGGTATAATTCGTACCTGCCCCCAGATTATTAGCCTGGTATAAGTCCGATGAATAGTTTGTCGATCCTGCATTAAAGTCTTTATAATGAAATATCTGCCAGGTATAACCACCCATTGCATTTAGGGAATGGTCACCAAATACATTGCTATATGTCAGAATATTTTCATTCAGGTACGAAACATTTTTGACATATCGTTGATATCCTTCCCCGTTTTTCGTACTACCCCTGTGTGTTTCCTTAGGCCAATAGAAAGCACGGTTGGCGTTGGATAAGTCAGTCCCGAAAGATACTTTAAAAGTCAGGTTTTTCATAATTTCCCAATTCACATCAACAGATCCTAGAAAGCGGTCTATTTCCTGTTCATCCGTGTAATGATTAGCTGTAGCTACCGGATTATTTGTCGGGGTACCTCCGGGGGTAGGATTAGTCATGGTATAGTTGCCCTCTTCATCAAAAATCGGGACGGTAGGAGGCATTAAGATTGCTCCATGTACAATACCTCCGGTTCCTCCACCGCCATCACCTTCTGAAGGCATTGCATCGGCCCAACTATGACTGGCAGAAATATTAGCGCTCACTGTCAGATTGGATAAAACTTTTATATCTAAGTTAGAACGGAAAGAGGCTCTGTTAAAGTCGCTGTTTTTGATAATGCCATCTTGTCCGAAATAACTACCTCCGATTGCATAACGAATGCCTTCATTACCACCGGTTATTCCGATATTATAATTTTGTATGGGCGCACTGGTAAATACCTCGTCCTGATAATCAACACCTTCTCCAAGTGATGATGGGTCCGGAAAATAATAAAGGTTATTGGGGTTTGGGAATACGGCAGCTTGTCCGTCATTTGCTCTTGCTTCGTTTACTAACTCGGCATATTCGCGGGCATTCATCATATCCAGTTTTTTGAGCCGTGTCTGAACACCATAATAAGCATCCAATGTAACTTGCGGTTTTCCGATATTACCTCTTTTGGTAGTGATTAAAACTACACCATTAGCTCCGCGGGCGCCATAAATCGCTGTTGCCGATGCATCTTTTAAAATCTCGATGGATGCAATGTCAGAAGTGTTTAATGTAGCCAGTGGATTCTGTGCAGTTCCATTTCCTCCGGCTGATCCTCCTGCCGAGATGGGGTAGCCATCTACAATATATAATGGCTCATTACTGCTGCTTAGCGAGTTTCCACCACGCACTCTGATAGAAACGCGTCCTCCCGGCGCTGAGGATGCCTGTGTTACCTGAACACCTGCTGCTTTACCCTGAATAGCCTGGTCAAAAGATGTTACCGGCGAACGTTGAATATCTTCGGATTTAATGGATGAAACCGATCCTGTCAGATCTCTCTTTTTTACGGTTCCGTAGCCAACGACTACAATTTCGTCAAGTACTTCCGTATCTTCCAATAATACGATCTTGATATTCTCCTGATTTTTAACAGTGACCTCCTGATTCAGGTACCCGATATAAGAGATTTGTAAGGTCGCATTTTCATTTACCTGCAACGAAAAACGGCCGTCCGGATCAGTTATGACCCCGTTGGTGGTTCCTTTTTCTAAAATGTTGGCTCCTATAATGGGTTCTCCATTATTATCCGAAACCGTACCGGTAATCAACTTCCTGTTTTGTTGTTTATTATCAACGAAATTTTCTATTTGATCGGAGAGTACAATATGATTTCCAACCATTCTGTAACTTATATTCGTGTTTTTTAAAACTTCATCAAGAACTTTGGATACAGCCTGATCTGAGGCGTCTACAGTTATTGAATGGTTTATTTTTACATTCTTTTTATTATAAAGAAAAAGGTATTCCGTTTGTTTTTCAATTTCATCCAGGATTTCCTGAAGCGTTACTTTTTCTTTATGAATAGTGATCCTGGTATTTTGTGAATACATATTTTCTGCAAATAATGTAAACACGGTACTGAAAAATAATATTAGGGTTAATTTCATTATGCGTATAATTTTACTCCTCCTATGGATTTCTTCCATAAGAGAATACATACAAGTATTTTTTTTCATAATTTTGCAAGGATTGATTGTTGATACTTTGATAATTAAAATGGTCTGGTATTGACATCTCATAACCAGTGGGTGATTCCAGCACCTGCTGGTTTTTGTCTTTATTATATTTGTGTTATTTCATAGGCATGTCTTTTTTAGATTAAACTATCGGATAACAATTTCATTTAATTCATTATTACGCGTATAAGTGAATTTCATCTCAGATTGTAAAACTTTCAATGCATAATCAATCCCATCGTTTTGGCGAAATTTACCGGTACACCGATAGTCCAGCAACTTCGGATTCTCAATTTGAATCCGGATATCAAAATAAAGGGAGAATTTATTGATAAGATTTTCAAATCGTTCATCATCCAAACAAATTAATCCTTCCCGCCAACGGAAATGTTCATAATTATCTATTTGAGTTACCTGGAGTTTGCCTGACGATTCAATGACTCTTTCCCGGGGGTTGAGTGTAATGGATTGCATATTGTGTTGTAAAGGGCTGACCTGAACCAATCCGTTTATTAAAGAAGTTTCAAAAATTTCGTGGTCCTGGTATGCCAGCACATTAAAACTGGTTCCTAATACTTCTATATTGTATTTGTTGGTTTCAACAATAAAAGGATGTTCGCTGTCTTTTTGCACTTCAAAGAAACCTTCGCCATTTAATTTTACGACACGTTTATTTGCCACAAAAGATGTAGGAAAACTCAATCTGGAACGAGAATTAAGCCAAACCGTGGTCCCGTCGTCCAATGTAATTTGTGCCCGTTGTCCGGCAGGAACCCAAATCGTCTGCCATTTTTCATCAGGTATGCTTACAGGGCGAAGCCATTGCATAAGCACAAAAAGCAAAGCGATCGCAGCAGCGGCGGTTGAGAACATCCACAGATTAACAGTCCTTTTCGGTTTTTCCTGTAAGGAGATTTTCTTCAGATTTGAATTTACCAGTAAGGCGTTCCAATATTTTCGTTCCTGCAGGTAAAGTTGATAGTTTTCCGAAGAAGCTTCAACCCAATCCATAATTTGCTTTTCTTCTTCTTCAGACGTCTTTCCTGCAAAATATTTAAGTAACAGTTCTTTTTTCATGTTTTATTAAGTACTATGGAAATTTCTTTCCATGTGCTATAATAACACACAACTTTAAGATTACCCTAAAAACGAATGTGATTTTTTTTAGATCAATCCTGAAATAAAGAATGGAAGATAGTCTTTCAGGCTTTTTCGAAGCGCTTTTAAGGCTTTACTTACGTGATATTCTACAGTTTTAATGTTAATATTTAATTCCTGCGATATTTCTTTATTTGTTTTATTCTCATACCGGCTCATAAAAAAAATCAATCGGGTATACTCCGTAAGATTTGCTAATGTCTCTTTTATGATCTGTTGAATTTCATCCGTAAATAATTCTGTCGGATCACATGCCTCAAGCGAAGAAATTCGAAAATTCAATTCCCGGAGTTGATGAATTGTCACATATTCATTCGTATCGGTGATTGTATTTTGTTGGCGAAGAAAATTTAATGCGCGATTTTTAATAGCAGTAAGAATATATGAAGGATAATGGATATCGTCCGGCAACTCTTTCCGGTTTTCCCATAGACGCATCATTACGTCCATATAGATATCTTCAGCTTCATTCATATCTTTTACATATGAGTAAGCAAAGAGTGTATAAGGGCGTTTGAATTGTTCAAAAATAGACGAAAAGAACTCAGATATCCCGCGTCTGTTAGTCATCACAATAGCTTAAAATGTCGATCCAAATGTAATGAATAAACATAACAAATAAAAAAACAAATCTGTTTTTTATTTGTTACAAAAAAAATTAGAGTAATCAGGAGTTTAAGAGGATCGTAGGTGGTTTGTTGAATGAAAATATACGAAGATCCGGTCAAATTTTTATACTACTTATAGAAATCCCGGATAGTTTTCTCTTTTCTTTTGGATGAAGAGAATACTACCCGGGATTCCTGATTGGGAAAAAATAATATGTTTTACTTCATATATGGTTTTCCATCTTTCCAGAAAACTTCTTTTTGTGAAAGATACCACGTTTTCCCGTTATCATTATTGCCTTGATAGAACAGGTAAGTCCGTCCATCCACATCAGTAAAAATATGAGGATGGCCTGATTCACTTGAGTTCCATTCGCCCGGTTTACCGTTACGCAGAAATGGCTCGTCGGACATTCTTTTCCAGGTAATACCGTCATCACTCACTGCGACTCCTACCTGTTGCGGCCAGTTGTTATATGCTCCGGCATAGAACATATATAGCTTGTCTCCCTTTTGAGCAATGGAAGCTGCTTCTATACATTCACCTTCCCAGGGAAGAGTTGGATGAAGGATTGCGGAATCTACCGCTTGTGTCCAATCTTCCCGGTTGAAATTGGTTGACAATGGAGCCGTAGCAACCCCTTGCATCTGTATTTTATACTCCGGGTCGCGGGTGGCGAAATAAAGAAAATACTGTCCTTTAAATTCACACACTTCCGCATCAATCGCCCGCCCGCAGTTCCAGTCACCTGTCGGATGGAAGATCGGATTAGTCGGATTCCGTTCAAAAAGGATTCCATCTTCGGATACAGCATGACAGATCGCATCCTTTGCTCCATTTCCATAAGTCTGATAAAACAGATGCACTTTCCCATCACGAACCAGGGCGCCGGGAGCACATAGTCCGTTCTTCTCATAGTCCGCTCCCTTTGCCGGTGTTATCTCACCTACTTTAACCCAGTTAACTAAGTCTTTACTTGACGCTATACCAATGCCATAACCGCTATCCGTATCATTTTTCTTTGGGCGAATGGAATAATACATTAAATAACGTCCCTTGAAGTTCACCACATGGGGGTCTTTGGCAAAAGGAGCTCCGGTACGCGTAGTATCACTATACATCATCTGCGGTTGCTGCGCCTGTCCGTAAACAGACAGGAACAGGCAAGTTAGTAGAAGCAATTTTATTCTCATTATATTAAACTTTTGGATATTAATTACCATAACCAGGATTCTGTGTAAATTCTTCCGGATTTGAAACATTCGTGAGTTGGTCACGTGGTATCGGACGTAATATGTGGTATTCTTTAAATTTCCCGGCTGTCATAGGACTCATGTTTGGATTGTTCATACGTTCCATCAGTTTGTCGGTTCGTTTCAGGTCATACCAACGGTGCATTTCTCCCATCAGCTCGCGTCCTCTTTCATCAAGGATAAAGTCGATCGTTATGTCTGATGATTTTACTTCCATATCTGCTTCATGCCCTGGTGAGGCCGAACGGGTACGGACAGTATTCATATATTCGGTTGCTTTCTGCATATTACCGGATAGGAAAGCGGCTTCAGCTGCTAACAGATATGTATCAGCTAAACGGAAGACGAAGACATTCCGTGAGCCGGCTGTCCAGTTCACTTCCGGGCGTTGTGGATCCAGGTGTTTCACCAGATACGCATACATCTTATACGAAGTGAAGCGGGTATTCGACGGCCATTTGGCGTTCGGGTTTTGTTCCGATTGAACATCTGTTAACGGATCGATCTCATCACGCATATATTCCGGTAGGAATATCAGTACAGGCCATGCTTCTTTAATTTGTTCCGGAGTCCAGGGTTCTCTCGGATCTATCATGGCCAGTTCGCCTTTCGTCCATACTTTTTCTTCCATCTGTTTTGTATGAGGACTAAAGAGGTTTTCTTTAACCGAACTTTCCGTTATGTTCCAGCGGGAGATAAAACAATCTTCGTAACGTTGGTCTGTCGTTTTGTCAAACAAACTGATTGCATAATCGGTAGAACGTTCGCGGCTCCAGGGTCTGCCATATTCGATTACGCGTAACACTCCGGGATGTTCTTCCGAATAGGCAGAAGTGAAATACATGTGGGCGGTATTACCATCTCCGTTCAATTCGGCATTTTGCGAATATGAAACAGAGAAAAGAACTTCTGTATTGTTTTTATTATTAATATCCCATAATTCGGCATGCGATTTTACTAAGGAGTATTTTCCAGAGTTAATTACCTGTTCGGCATAATTCAATGCTTTCTGTATATCATCATCATTCCGTTTTAAAGTAAGATATATTCTGGACAGATGGTGCAAGGCTGCATATTTAGTGATTCGTCCGAAGTCCGAAGCCGGATACGTTTCGGGCAGGTTATTTGCTGCAAATTCCAAATCGGTAATAACCTGTGTCCAAACCTCATCAGCTTTTGTTTTATAAGCAGCAGTTTCAGCCGAAGTACTTGGTGTCAGAGGCATAGGAATATCTCCGAATTGTTGTACCATGTGATAATAGTAATGCGCCCTGATAAATAAAGCTTCTGCCAGGAAACGTTCTCTCAGGCTGTTATCTAATCCTGGAATATCGTTGTTTTCCAGGCTTTCTATGACCGCATTGCATTGATTTATTGATTTATAACAATGGTACCAGAATTTTTTAATTGCATCGGTTGTTGCATCAATGGTCCATTCATACCATGGCTTAGTTCCTTGATGGCCAACCCAAATATCCGAAGGACCTTCGCACATATAAATGAGATATTCCTGTATATACATTCCCCTTAGGGTAGAATACAATCCGTTTACCCCATTGGTAATACCATCTTCTGTGGTATAGAAATTACCTGTGGTCACTTTGTTATAAGCTGTTTCATCCAAATAGTCGCAAGCTGATAAACATAACAGAAACAGCAAGCCTACGCATAATTTATTTCGCATTTTAATATGTATCATAATTCTATTTGTTATTAGATTATTAAAAACTTGCATTTATTCCGAATATAAATGAGGTTAAAGGGCGATGGTCGGTATAGCTGTTGCAATTCTCCGGATCCAGCCCTACATAATCGCTCTTTGTCCATGTATATGGGTTTTCGACCATAAAATACACTCTGAATTTCTCGCTATGGAACTTCCTGGAAATATCTTTAGGTAAGGTGTATCCTAAATTGATGTTTTTCAGGCGTATAAATGATAGATCCCGGAAAGCATAATCGCTTTCTACCAATAGGTTTTGCGGATTTGTAATTGCCGGTTTCGGACAAGCATTGGATGGATTATCCGGTGTCCAGAAATCGACATCCAGATGATTATAACGGGTTGATCCCGCTTCGTCGGTCAACACCCCCAATACTGCACCATAATTCTGGCGTGTATAGAAATAAACGTTCAAATCAAAGTTTTTATAATACAACCCGGTTGAAAGACCTGCTGTCCATTTCGGTATCTTGTTATAGGTAAACAAGTCATCCTGGTCGTATGTGCCGTTATTATTTACATCTTCTACTTTAGGGGCTCCCGGTTCACGGGAATAAACGGCAGCCTGTTCTTCTTCGCCATACTGCCATACTCCCGTATATTTGTAAAGATATTCCACATACATGGGTTGACCTATAAACCATTTATTCCCAGGACTATCTTCCTTGCCATTAAATAATTCTACAAATTCGTTCTTATTATAACCGAAACTAAAATCAATCGTCCATCGTAGATCCTTTGTTGCAACGGGCACAGTGTTCAACATGACTTCTATACCTGAATTACGGGTCTGGCCTACATTTTGCCATGTAAATTCATATCCTGTATTGATCGGCAAATTACGCTTCATCAACAGATCATGGGTATTCCGGATATATCCGTCAACAGACCCACTAATCCGGTTATTCAGGAAACCAAAATCGAGACCTATATTATATTCTTCCGTACGTTCCCAGCCCAATTGATTATTGGCCAATTCGGTTGGCAGGTAGCCCATAGCTGATTGTTCGGTCGTCCCGAAATAATAAACATATTTGCCTAAAGCGCCCTGTGTGGCATATTCGTCGATTGCCGTATTGCCGGAATTACCCCATCCTAACCGTAACTTCAGATTGGACAGCCAGTCGACTTCATTCAGGAATGCTTCGTCATTCATACGCCAGGCCAGTGCCGCTGAGGGGAAAAAGTCCCATTTATTACCTTCTGCCAGACGGGAAGATCCGTCGTAACGGCCGGTTAATGTCAATAAATAACGGTCTTTGAATGAATAATTAATACGTCCCATAAACGATAATAATGCCCATTTTTTAACAGAAGAAAGACGGCTAAAAACATCCGGTGCTTCATTTACATTATACCATGAACCGAAATAAGCCATATCCTGACCAGTTAAACCCACCAGTTCAGTACGCTCCGTTTGCATATCATGCACTAACGAAACATCAAAACGATGATCTTTCAATTGCTTTTTATAATTCAACACATTCGTGAATGTAATCTGCTGTTCGTTCGTTTTCTTATATTCGGCAGAAGGCGAAGCCAATTGGCGTGCCTGTGATGTAGAACTCCGGTAGATGCCATTTTCAATTGAAGACAAACCGTAAGTCAAGCTTGTGCGGAATTTTAAGTCTTCTATTATCATCCAGTCTGCATATAAGTTTAAAAGGGTCCGGGTACGTTTTTCCTTATTATCTACATTGTCTTTATCCGTATCAAACATTGGATTCGAGTGTCGCAGGGTCTGATACCAACCACTGTTGTAGAAACGCATATTGCCATTCTCATCGTAAACTTCCGTCAATGGATCTAACACGGTACCATATTTCCATACGCTGTTTTCGTCATTATCATTCGGTTTGTCTTTATTTTTTGCGTCGCCCCTATTACGGGTAGTTAGAGCTAATAAAGAAGAGTAACCTACAGTAAAATTTCTTGCCAGTTCCATGTCTCCGTTAATACGAGCAGAGAAACGTTCATAACCTATATTGTCGATAATACTCTGATCTTTGTTGTAGCCTAATACCAACATATTCCGGTTACGTCCGCTTGATTGATTAATGCTTATATTATGATCAGTTTTATATCCGGTTCCGCTGAACATCAGATCCTGCCAGTCAGTATACTGCCCGGTTTCAAGCGCTTTTAATTGTATATCGTCAAAGATTTCTTTATCAGTTCTACCCGGATTGGCAGCTCTTTTCCAGTCGGCATACTTTTCTCCGCTCATCATATCATAGTTCTTGAATGATTTGGAAAAACCGGCATAACCGTCGTAGTTGATGGTCAGTCGTGAGTCTTTCTGGGCACGTTTCGTCGTAATGATAATAACCCCATTAGCACCCCGTGAACCATAGATTGCAGTGGATGACGCATCTTTCAATACATCTATGGATTCTATTTCAGCCGGGTTGATTTCATCGATCTTTCCGGGAAATGGAGCGTCATCAACTACAATAAGCGGATCGTTTCCTGCATTGACAGAATTGTACCCGCGAATGGCAATGCTCGAAGATGAACCCGGTGCATTACCCATTGTAATATCCGCCCCTGCTATTTTCCCTTGTAATGCCTGCATCGGATCTTTCATTACTGCCTGATTTTGAATCAGGGAAGAGGATACTTGCGAAACAGAACCTGTTAAATCCCGTTTTCTTACTGTTCCATATCCAACAACAACGACCTCGTCCAGCGCTTGTAAATCTTCAGATAAAGTAACCCGAATAGTACTCTGGTTAGCAACATTAATTTCTTTCGTAAGATACCCGATATAAGAAACCTGCAATATTGCATTTGCAGAGACTGAAAGGACAAACTTTCCATCTATATCCGTAATAACTCCGTTTGTTGTTCCTTTTTCCACAACATTGGCTCCGATAATCGGCTCACCGGTATTATCTGTTACCGTTCCTGAAACTTCTTTTGAAGCCTGGTTGGTTATTTGTTTCAAGTATTCGGGATGACTCGTTAATACAATATGGCGGTCTTTGATTGTGTATGCAATCCCTGTTTTAGTAGAAATATCTTTCAGGATATCTTCAATGTTACTATTTCGTTTATCCAATGAAATCCGTGTATTCTTATTAATGTCTTTCGCATTATAAAAAAACAGGAATTCCGATTGAGATTCTATTCCTTTCAAAATACTTTCCAATGATTCATTCTTTGCAGAAACATTGAGTGTGGTATTTTGTGCATAAGTGGTAGCTGATATTGGTATAAAACAGGCTATCCAGAGTAAAAGTATTAGTCTCATGATATTTATAGTCCTTTTTAGATAATTAGAGGTAACTATATGCTGATTATTCATATATTTGTATGTTTTGAAGATTAAACACTATTCCCACGGCAATGGGAGTTTAATTAGTAAACGCTTATTCAGAAGAGAAGATCCGGCAAGATTTTCTCTTCTTTTTTATGGTATTAGTTAACTTGTATTCATGGTGTATTTATTTAATTGAAAATTGACAGTTGAAAATTGAAAATGCAGGACCTTTTTTCTTTAGGGAATTAAGGGGTGCTTTTGATTGGGGTTTCATATATTGTTACATGATGATCTTCCACTTTATATTTAATCGGAACAGAAAGATTGATAATCTCCATTAAATCCTTAGCACTCTGTCCACGATAAAACGTTCCGGTAAAAGTAGTTTGATTTAGTTTTTCGAATTGTACATCAAATGTAATACCATATACATAGCTCAGGCGATGCAGGATTGATTCAAGTGTTTGTTCGGAAAAATGATAATAACCGGTTGTCCAGGCAGTATAATCTGAAGCGTTTACCTGATCTACCCGGGCAATATGTTGATTCCGGTTGTATACAAGTTGTTGATCCGGCTTCAGAATGACAGGTTGTGATAATTGTTCGGCTATTAAACGTACGGAACCTTCAAGCAAGGTTGTTATAAAAAGTGAATCGCCCGGATAGGCCATTACATTGAATGCAGTACCCAATGCTTCCACTGTCATTCCATTTATATGCACAATAAATGGTTTTTCTTTTTGTGGGCTGACTTCAAAGTAGGCTTCTCCTTCCAGATAAACATTCCGTTTTGATTGGCCGTAATCCGGATCATAATGGAAAGTTGTTTTGGAGCCCAGACTTACACGTGTTCCATCAGGCAAAACCACTACATCTGCTTCGATGCCATCGCCTCCGATATAACGGGAAGCAACTATTTCGGACTTATCTGCATTGAAAATAAAGAATATGGAACTAAAACTAACAGCAATAATTGCAATTGCTGCATAAGAAGCAACCTTTCTCCATAGGCTATGGCTTCGTGTCGTTTGCTGTTTCTTCTTCAATAGTCGCAGCCAGCTCTTTTCAATGTCGATATGCCGGTTATGGAAAATTGCCTCATCATAAATTGCTTTTACCTCAAAAAAAAGTTTTTTATGTTCTTCATCTTCATTTACCCATTCATAGAAAGCATCTGTTTCTTCTTTAGGTAAGCTTCCCTGTAAGTGTCTTATAATTAAGTTCGATTCGTTGTCTCTCATAGTATAAATGACCTCTTTTCTTATACAACGAACCAAAAGGAAAAACTACTCACAGAAAAATTATTTTTTTTATAAATGTCTGTCCGAAAGCAAAACTGCTGAACAAATCAACACACCAATAATTTAAGGCATCTACAAGGTAAATAGTCATACAAATTCATGATTCTCTCATGATTTTATTTTGAATAAAATCGGATTATATTCTATTAAGTTCGGAAGTTGCAGTTTTAATGCCGAATTAGTGCCGAATTAGTGCCGAGTTTGATCACTAAAAATGCATGATTATTACCCTGTTATGGACAGATGGAAAAATGCCGGGAAAAGTCTTTTCCTGGCCGTTCTTTTGCTTTTACAGGCTACATGCCTGAAGTTTTAAGAAGTAAAAGTAGGCTTGCTTCTAAATGATTGTGAATAAATAAAGAAAGAGGCGGGTGCTTTTCTTACGCAGGAAAAGTAATGCACGGTATAGTTGATTTTCCACCGTACGGGTAGATAGATTTAGCTGTTCGGCTATTTCGGCAGCTTTTAAGCCTTCCAAGTAAGACATTTTGAAGATATCGCGGCTTCGTTCGGGTAATTCATTGATCTGTTGTAGTAAAATACGATGTAACTCTTTCCGCATAAACAACTCGTCGGATGCTTCAAAAAAGTCGAGTTCATCCAATTTCAATTGAAGCGCTCGTTTATCAATATATTCTTGCTCCTGGTTGAGTTTACGTAGTTGATCTATACAGGCATTTTTTACGGCAACATAAAGTACACGCCGCAGTTCATTATCCGGCAAAAGAAAAACCTGCTTGTCCCATAACTTCAAAAATACATCGTGAACGATATCTTCGACGTAGAAATGGGAGACAAACTTTTCAGCAAAGCGTATCATCTGAGGAGCGTACTCCTCATATACATTGCGATAACGATCAATAGTGTTGTTGCTCATCCTATATTCAGACAAATATAAATAAAAAACTATTGGATTAGGTTATCTGCTTAGTTAATTGATTGTTTTATATGATCAGCATTTGTGGCAGACACTTTTCATTTGCTGCGTTACAGGCTATGCTGTTCAATAACACCGCAGGAATATGAGCGGATTTTTTTTCTTAATAATTCCTCAGGAAAAATAATACAACTATATTCGCATAAACAATATGATGTTGATATATCAAAAGCTGTAAAAAATAAATCAAACTATGAAACGACAATTCTTAACTTCTTGTCTGGCGCTCCTCATAACCGGTGCAACAGCTCAACAGAACGAATGGCAGGACCCGCGGGTGAATGCCATAAACCGTGCACCTATGCACACCCACTATTTTGCTTACGAGTCGGATGTCATCGCGGAAAAAGGTGAAAGGACTCTTTCGAAAAACTATTTAACCCTCAACGGACTATGGAAGTTCAATTGGGTGCAGGATGCCGACCAACGTCCCATGAACTTCTTCCGTACGGATTTCAATGATAAGGGTTGGAACAATATGAAAGTGCCTGCTCTTTGGGAATTGAATGGTTATGGCAATCCGGTCTATGTTAACAATCAATACCCTTGGCGGGAACAGTTTGAAACGAATCCGCCTGCTATTCCCACTGAGAATAATCATGTGGGCTCTTACCGGAAAGAGATTATGATTCCTGCAGATTGGAACGGAAAAGAGATATTCGCGCATTTCGGTTCGGTAACATCCAATATGTATTTGTGGGTAAACGGCCGGTATGTCGGATACAGTGAAGATAGTAAACTGGAAGCGGAGTTTAATCTTACCTCGTATCTGAAACCCGGAAAGAATCTGATTGCTTTCCAGGTATTCCGCTGGTGCGATGGAAGCTATTTGGAAGACCAGGATTTTTTCCGTCTGTCGGGTGTAGGCCGCGATTGCTATCTGTATGCCCGCAACAAACAGTATATCCGGGATATCCATGTGACTCCCGACCTGGATACACAATATAAAGACGGAAGCCTCCACATTGTGGTGCAAATGCAGGGAAGTGGCACAGTCGACTTCGAACTGAAAGATCCGGCAGGTAATAGTGTCGCTTCCACACAGGTAAAAGGTTCCGGCAAACTCTCCACCGATATGCAGGTGAATGATCCGGCAAAATGGACAGCGGAAACGCCCAACCTTTACCGGCTGACGGCTACTTTGAAGCAGGGAAACAAAGTACTGGAAGTAATTCCGGTTAATGTAGGTTTCCGGAAAATCGAAATAAAAAATGCACAGGTATTGGTCAATGGGCAACCGGTATTATTTAAAGGAGTCAACCGGCATGAGATGGATCCCGATAAAGGGTATGTGATCTCTCGCGAACGCATGATAGAGGATATCAAAATCATGAAAGAATTTAATATCAATGCGGTGCGGACCTGTCATTATCCTGATGATAATTTATGGTATGATCTGTGCGACGAGTACGGTTTGTATGTCGTTGCCGAAGCAAATATCGAATCGCACGGGATGGGTTACGATGAAAAAACATTAGCCAAAGACCCGGCTTATGCCAAAGCGCATATGGAACGTAATCAGCGCAATGTGCAACGCAGTTATAATCATCCTTCCGTTATATTCTGGTCGTTGGGCAACGAAGCCGGTTTCGGGCCTAACTTCGAGGAATGCTACAAATGGGTAAAGCATGAAGACTCTTCGCGCCCCTGTCAGTATGAACAAGCGCATGGTAAGGAATTTACAGATATTTATTGTCCGATGTATATGGGATATGAAAGAGCCGAAAAGTATGTTTCGGGAACGCCAACCAAGCCGTTTATCCAATGCGAATATGCGCATGCGATGGGCAATTCGGGGGGAGGATTTAAGGAGTATTGGGATCTGATCCGCAAATATCCATCGTATCAGGGTGGCTTTATCTGGGACTTTGTCGACCAGGGACTTCGCAAAGAAGGTGAGAATGGTGCGGAGATTTTCGGCTATGGCGGCGACTTTAATATGTATGATCCCGGCGACCAGAATTTTTGTGTGAACGGACTTATTAGTCCCGACCGTGTGCCTAATCCTCATATGTATGAAGTGGGACATATTCATCAGTCGATCTGGACTACACCTGTTGATTTGGAAAAAGGAGAGGTGAATATTTACAATGAGAATTTCTTTATTGATTTGTCCGGGTATTACATGGAATGGCAGTTACTGGCCGACGGCAAAGTGATGCGAACGGGTATCGTAAACGACCTGAAGGTTGCTCCGCAGCAAACGGTTAAGGTAAAACTGGATATCCGTAAAGAATCTATTTGTGAAGATAAGGAATTGTTATTGAATGTGGCATACAGGTTGAAACAGGCGGAACCATTGCTTCCGGCCGGATTTATGGTTGCAAAAAATCAACTGGCGATCCGTTCTTACAAAGCTCCTGAACTGATGATCTGCAATGCAACGCAGGCAAATCAGGTAACAAATGGCCCGGTTATTAAGGACAACGACCGTAACTTTCTGATCATTCAGGGCAATGAATTTGTGCTGAACTTTAACCGGCAGAATGGTTTCCTTTGCAGATATCAGGTGGAAGGCAATGAGCTGATCAATAAAGGTGGACAACTCACCCCTAACTTCTGGCGTGCACCTACGGATAATGATTTCGGCGCTAATTTGCAGCAAAAATATCGTGTATGGTTGAATCCGGAGAAAAAGCTTACTTCGTTTATGTATGAATCTATCGATGGTATGATTACCATCAAAGCGGCATATGATATGCCTGACCTGTCAGCCAAACTGGCACTGACATATATCGTTAATAACGAGGGTGCAATAAAGGTGACACAACAAATGACGACGGATAAATCTGCCGAGTTACCCGGTCTGTTCCGTTTCGGCATGCAGATACAATTGCCTCATCAGTATGATCAGATTGCATATTACGGACGCGGACCGATAGAGAACTATTCGGACAGGAACCATGTGGCTGACTTAGGACTTTATAACCAGACTGTAGACGAACAGTTTTATCCTTATATACGTCCGCAGGAAACCGGGACGAAGACGGATATCCGTTGGTGGAAGCAGATGAATAAAGGAGGACGGGGACTGCAATTTACTGCAGACGCACCATTCTCAGCGTCTGCCTTGAACTATACCATCGAATCGTTGGATGATGGTATGTATAAGTTTCAACGTCACTCTCCGGAAATTCCGCAGGTTGATTATGTCAATTTCTGTATCGACAAAGTCCAGATGGGATTAGGGTGTGTAAACAGTTGGGGAGCATTGCCACTCGAACCATACCGCATTCCTTATCAAGATTATGAGTTTAATTTTATTCTGACTCCGATGGGATGTAGAAATGAGTAAGGAAATGTTTAATCGTTGAAACGTAAACTTTGACTATTGAACATCTCTGACTGCTGATTCACATATAATTGTCTAAAATATTTTGATTTCTTGGAAAATCCCGAAAAACAAAAGTAACTGTTTTTCGGGATTTCATTTATTGGGGGGGAAGAGATGTTAACTGAGAAGCGGGATGTACCATATGATTTTGAGGAAATATATGTTTCATATTTTTCCAGAATGAAATATTTTGCCCGGGAGTATGTATTGTCCGATGAAGAAGCAGAAAATATTGTCCAGGACGTTTTTGCGGAACTATGGGAAAAAAAAGTATTGCTCACTTATGATATTAATTTGATCGCTTTCCTTTTTACGTCTATAAAGAACAGGTGTATTGACTATTTACGTCATAAAGTTGTTGTGCAGGATGCTGTTAACCAGATGCAGGAAGAATACCGGATAACTTTGCGGATAAAGCTGAGTTCTTTGGAACTGTTTGATGAATCTATGTTTTCTGAGCAGGATATAGAAAAAATAGTGACAGATATTATTAATTCATTACCTGAAAAGTGCCGGGAGATTTTTATAAAGAGCAAAATTGAAGGAAAAAAGCAGAAAGAGATTGCTGCCGAACTGAATATAACGCTGAAGACCATTGAAAACCAGATGAATATTGCCTATAAAAAGTTGAGATCCGAACTGAAAGACTACCTGCCTCTTCTTCTATTTCTTCTGAATATTTAAGAAACTCCTCAAGTATTTATCTCTCGTTTGCCAGCCCTTGTCTGGCACTTTTAAGTAGCTTCTAAAAAAAAATAATATATCCTTTGGGTGTTTTTGCCCCCTCATCCGTTTACTTAGTTCTAAACGGAAAATATGGACGAACGAATACATAAATACTTTTATGAGGAACTTTCCCCGGAGGAACGTTTATCCCTGTTACATGATGTTGAAGCAAATGAGGAACTGGAAAAGCAATTTGCAGAATATCAGAATATATATGCTTTGTTGAACCTGGGACGTCAGGTGGAAAACAGGGCTGTCGGTAAGCAGAAATTTGACCGGTTTATTTTGCAAAAGCAACAACGCTTTGCCCGGATGCAATGGTTGCGTTGGGTTGGGTATGCGGCAGCAGTTTTAGTTCTGGTCGTTTCCTCCAGTTTGTTAACATTATGGGTTACCCATCCGGAACAGCCGGATAATTTGTCGGTGGATGCGATGAATACCTTATATACTCCCGCAGGACAACGGGCACAACTGGTTTTACAGGATGGTACGGAAGTCTGGTTGAATGCAAAATCAAAACTGGTTTATCCGGCTCAGTTCACCGGAAAGGAAAGACGGGTGAGGGTGGAAGGTGAGGCTTTCTTCAAAGTTGCCAAAGATATTTCCAAACCATTTATTGTTTCAGCAGAGTATGTTGATATGAAAGTATTAGGTACTCAATTTAATGTCTATAGTTATCCGGATGCCGGATATGTACAAACAAGCCTGCTGGAAGGTTCTGTACGCGTATTTTTCCCGGGTAGGGAGCATGAAGGGATTACTTTGAAACCTGATCAGCAAGTGACTGTTTTAAATGGGAAAATGACGGTTGAACCGATCCGCCTGAGTGAGCATTTTTTATGGCGTGATGGTATTTATGCCTTTGAAAATGAACCATTGATTAATATCCTGAAAAAAATGGAACTATACTATGATGTGAAGATCATCGTTAAAGATGCTTCTTTATTCAACGATACATATACAGGAAAATTCAGGCAACGTGATAGTCTGGATGATGTATTCCGGGTATTGCATCAAATCCGGAAATTCAAAGTTGAAAAGGATATGGAAAACAATATAATTTATATCTATAAGTAATGCAAATAAGTAGTCAAAGAAGTCAAGTAGTTATCAGTTGCTTCGCAACTTTGTAGTTAAGAGAAGGAAAGCAGATAGTACTTGGTAGTAAGTAGAATGTTAATTCGTTTAAACGTAAATCAATTAATCACTAACCATTAACCATTAAAATACATGCCTATGATGAAAAAACAGTAAATCCAAAACAAAAGCGGTAGAAGCTACCCACAACTACCGCTAATGTAAAGCAAACACAAGTCGCAAAATTTAGTATTCACTTTAAACATTAAAACAAAGGTATGAAAAGAAAAGCTTTGTTACAGTTCTTTATTGTGCATAAAAACAACATTAAAGATTTTTTTAGAATTATGAGAGTATCACTATTTCTTTTATTTATTTGTGTTTTCCAGCTAATGGCTACAAATACGGAAGCACAAAATACAGTGATTAACATCAGGCAAAATAGTTTGTCAATTAAGCAATTGATAAGTGAAATTGAGAAACAAACGGATTATTTGGTTGTTTTTCGTGATCAGGATGTAGATGTTAATAAGGTAATATCCTTTCAGAAACGCTCGGGAAAGGTCTCAGACTATTTGGATGAGGTATACAAACACACAAATCTTATTTATGTATTTGAAAATAACTATATAACTATTTCTAATAAGACAGATATTGTAAATCAGGATATGAAAAAGATAACAGGTAAAGTCACCGATCAGAATGGTGAACCTGTTATTGGCGCCAGCGTTATTGAGAAAGGGACAACTAACGGGATAATAACCGATGTGGATGGGCTTTTTACCCTGGAAGTAAGGGAAGCAGCAACAATAGAAATTTCTTATATAGGTTACCGGGCAAAAGATGTCTCTGTTACCGGTAAGAATAATATTCAGGTTCAATTGATTGAGGATACGCAGCTCTTAGACGAGGTGGTAGTAGTAGGCTATGGTACGCAGAAAAGAAGAGATATAACCGGTTCTATAACACGTGTTGATGCTTCAAAATTTGTAACTCAGTCTACAACAAATGTTTTGGAAATGTTAAATGGAACAGTTGCAGGATTCATTTCAAATCAGGGAGCTATGGCAGAAGGGAGTGGTAGCATGTTGATTAGAGGCCAGACTTCCATAAAAGCAAGTAATAATCCCCTGATTGTTTTGGATGGTGTAATATATAATGGGACTATTTCCAATATAAACCCGTCGGACATTGAAACCATAGATATACTTAAAGATGCCAGTTCATCGGCTGTATATGGTTCACGTTCTGCTAATGGTGTTCTTATCATTACAACAAAACGGGGGGGAAGTGGCAAACCGTCTCTTAATTTTACAAGCGAATTTGGCATTTCTTCTGCTAGAAAAACGATGAGGGCATTTACTCCGGATGAATATATTGACAATAGAGGTATGGATGCTTATCAGACTTATGGGGATAAACCTTTATATTATTATTCTAATCCAAACAATTTACCATCCGGAATTAGTTTGGATGAATGGAAGAATTTAGATCCTACGGTTTCTGATAACCCAGTTGATATGTGGCTTAACCGTTTAAGATTCACCAACACGGAAAAGAAAAATTATTTAGCCGGTAAAACTGTTGATTGGCTGGATGAAGTATTCAGGAATGGCATACGTCAGGATTATAATATAAGTATAACTGGTGGAGCTCCTATGTTTAAATATTATTTTTCAGGAGGATATGCTAAAAATCAAGGTGTTGTTGTAGGGGATGATTTTGATATGTTCAGGTCGCGTATTAATTTGGACGTACAGGTTACCAGTTTCTTGAAAATAAATACAGATGTCCAATTTTCCCGCCAGAATAATAAATCAACCAGGACGAGTATTGCAAGTGCCATTAGCGGAAGTCCGTATGGAGAGATATATGATGACGATGGTAATATGACGTGGTATACACATGAAGATCTTACATCTGAAAACCCCTTGCTTAATACAACATACCGTGACAAATATAAACCGGTAGACAATTTGTTTGCAACAATAACGGGTGAATTGTCTTTACCATTTGATATTAAATATAAAGTGTCGTTTGTCAACAATTTTAGTTGGACAAGAGATTATCAGTTTGATCCGTTGGAAACAGCAAAGGGTTATAATAACGGGGGATATGGTTATCGTTCTAATACGACAGTTAAAGAATGGATGGTTGATAATTTGTTTACATGGGAGAAAACAATAGCTGATAATCATCGGTTGAATCTGACATTTTTATACAATATAGAAAAAAACCAATCCTGGTATGATTATCAGGAGAACAGTAATTTTTCTCCAAATGATTTTTTATCGTATCATGGTTTGCAGGGAGGAACAAATCCTTCGATTAAAAATAATGATGAAATAAATACTGGAAATGCTTTAATGGGAAGAATTAATTATTCATTGTTAGATAAATATTTACTGACTCTTACTATGAGGCGTGACGGTTATTCAGCTTTTGGACAAGCAAATCCTTATGCCTGGTTCCCTTCTGCAGCATTGGCCTGGAGAATCTCAGAAGAGAAATTTTTTAATGTTAAATATATTGATTACCTGAAGTTACGATTGTCTTGGGGATCAAACGGTAACCGTTCAATTGGAGCTTATGATGCTCTTTCGAAATTGGGCATTGTTAAATATTTATCGGGGACAGATTTGGTTACGGGTGTATATAGTAATACGATGGCTAATCGGGAACTTAAGTGGGAAACTACCACTTCCTTTAATCTTGGTGCTGATATGAATATGTTTAACAATAGAATCTCTTTAACATTAGATGCTTATTTAATGAATACGAAGGATTTATTGATAGACAGATCGTTGCCTGTAATCATTGGGTATTCTAATGTGTCTTCAAATTTAGGAGAGTTGGAGAATAAAGGTTTTGAACTAACATTGAATACAGTAAATATTAATCAGCAAGATTTTTCCTGGAACAGTTCGTTGGTATATTCAACGAACAAGAATAAGATTAAACATCTATATGGTGATATGGTTGATATACTGGATGATCATGGAAATGTGGTTGGTCAAAAAGAGGCTGATGACATAACTAATAGTTGGTTTATAGGGCAAAGCCTTGATCGGATATGGGATTATAAACGGGTAGGAATATGGCAATCGGATGAAGCAGAAGATGCTAAAAAATATGGAAAGACTCCAGGTGACATAAAACTGAAAGATCAAAATAATGATGGTGTTTTAACTCCGACCGATGATAAAGTGTTTCAAGGATATAAGAAGCCTCAACATAAGTTAGGACTAAGAAATGATATTCGTTATAAAAATCTGGAACTGTCTTTCTTCATCCGTGCCGATTTGGGTTTTTACAGGAGCAATCCGTTATATACTTCAACTACATGGATTGATAGAAGGAATATACTCAATGCTTCTTACTGGACCGAAGAAAATCCTGGTAATGAATATCCTAAATTGCATTCAAATAATGGATCTCCTTCATTTAATGTATGGAAAAATAGTTCTTTCGTGAGATTACAGGACATTTCATTATCCTATAATTTCCCATCAAACTTATTGACATCATTGCATATAGAACGTCTTAAAGTCTATATGAATATGAGAAATTTAGTCACTATTACCGGATGGAATCATTGGGATCCGGAGTCGGGAACGGATCCGATGCCGAGATTTTTCACACTAGGATTAAACATTAATTTTTAACAAAACAAGAGATTATGAAAACACGATCAATTATACTAATCGCTAGCTTGCTTATTTTTTTATCGTCCTGTAATGATTGGCTTGATCCGGAACCATTATCTATCTATACTCCGGAGAATATTTATAAAGAAAAAGCCGGTTTGAAAGCTGCATTAATACCTTTGCGGAAAGATATACGAACTAATTTTTATGGAGGAGCATCCGGAAATGCAGGCCCTTCTTTGCTTACATATGAACTGATGAGTTCTGATTATGGGGTAGCAGGACAAACGACGAATGGGATGGGACAAAATTTTGATTTGTCTGTAACTCCTACAGGTGTATCAGGGATTTTCTATTATTGGAATACTGCGTGGGGGCCAATTAAAGATGCAAATACAATAATTTCGAGAATTGATGTTCCTGAATGGGAGAATGAAGGTGAAAAAAATGAAGTATTAGCTGAAGCTTATTTCCATCGTGCTTATTGGTATTATTTACTTGTCCATTTATATGGGAACATTCCTTTTATAAATAAAGAGCATACAGCTCCTAAAATAGACTTTTATTCACATTCTATGGAGACAATCTTAAAGAAACTTCAGGAAGATTTAGAGTTTTCTGTAAAATACTTGCCAGAAAATGTAAATCCAGGAGAAATCAACAGAGCAGCAGGTATGCATCTTCTGGCTAAGGTTTATCTGGCAAACCAAGAATATGACAAAGCTGTAGATATGGCATCCAATATAATAAATAGTGGAAAATACCTGCTAATGACCGAAAGGTTTGGTTCTGTATCATCTGATGACCGTTTTAATGTATTGTGGGATTTGCATAGGCCAGAGAATAAAAGTTTGCCGACTAATAAAGAGGGAATATTGGTTTGCCAGGATAAATACGGATATCCGGGAGCCCAAACCCAATATGGAACATTGACAATGCAAACATATACTCCATGGTGGTCGCATACCTTGTGGTTAAAGGATCCGGATGGCCTGCGTGCATGTGTGGATGCTGCAGATGATCCCCAGATACTGGCCTTTGGAAGAGGTGTTGCGACGTTTAGACCGGGGAATTATATAAATTACGATATCTGGGCAAATTGTGGAGAGGATTTAAGGCATGATCCTGATACCAATTGGATGCCAACGAGTAAAATACTGATTAATAATCCAGCATCTAAATATTATGGACAACCTGTCGATTTTAAGTATAGTGATCCGATAGATTCAATGCGAGCTCTTTTTCCATGGCCCCATTATAAAATATATATTCCCGATGAGATTCAGAGATCTAAGCCGCGTGGAGGAAATAGTGACTGGTATGTTTTTAGATTGGCTGAAACTTATTTATTAAGAGCTGAAGCTTATTGCTGGAAAGGGGAAATGGATAAAGCGGCAGCTGATTTGAATGCTGTACGTTTAAGGTCAAAAGCCCCTGCTGTCAAGCAGGAAAATGTAACGATAGATTATATTCTGGATGAAAGAGCCCGGGAATTGTATTTGGAAGAACCCCGCAAAGTAGAATTGACTCGTGTTGCTTTGATAATGGCGAAACGTGGTGAGAGAGGATATTCTGTCAATAATTTTAGTGAAAATAATTACTGGTTTGATAGAGTTATAAATCAAGGTAAGTTATATAATAGAGGTATCGTTTGGGAGTTATATGAATATAAGATCAGTCCATATCATGTTTTTTGGCCCATTCCTCAGACTGCTATAGATGCAAACAATAAAGGAAGAATAAATCAGAATATAGGTTATAATGGCGTAGATAAGAATGTTACTCCTCTTGTTGAAATAACAGATAATCAATAGTATACTAGACTGTAAAACTTAAGGGTAGGGTATCTCTTGAATTAGTGTGGCAGGAAAAATCAATTTTTGCCGGATACCCTTTTTGTCAATAAAATCTTATTAAAAAATCAATGGAATGGAAAAAATAAATCTATTATTCATTATCATATTACTGTTTTATGCATCTCAAGTAAGCGGACAGGCGAAATCTATTCTTGATCCACCTCAAATTATCAGTAATCCGGAAAATATCTATAAATATTCGCCTCATAGCCGTCGGTTTTCCGGAATTTCAAGCCTGGCAGTCACTCCAAGTGGAAGAATATGGGTTACATGGTATGCAGGAATAACTCCGAATGAGGACGCCAATAATTATGTAGTTTTGGCAACAAGTATAGATGGAGGAGATAGTTGGGAGGAAGTCCTCATTGTTGATCCTGACGGAAGAGGCCCTGTCAGGGCATTTGATCCTGAGATCTGGATTGCTCCGGATAATTCTCTATGGCTTTTCTGGGCTCAACATACCAAAGAAACTTTGTCCAAAGCTGGTGTCTGGGCTATCAGGACATTTGATATAGAAAATGCATCCCCAGACTGGTCATCTCCTATGCGTTTAACAGATGGTGTGATGATGTGTAAACCACTTGTTTTATCGGATGGAGACTGGCTCTTACCTGTTTCCACATGGCGTTATACAAATGAAAGTGCAAAAGTTGTAGCTTCTTCCGATAATGGGAAGACTTGGGTGATAAGGGGAGCATGTGACGTTCCGGAAGAGTACAGGATATTTGATGAACATATGCTTGTTGAAAAGAAAGATTCTTCTTTGTGGATGCTGGTCCGCACAACATACGGTATCGGAGAATCTTTCTCAGAAGATAAAGGAAAGACTTGGAGCAAACTTATGCCTTCGTTGTTTGAACATACGAGTAGTCGTTTTTTTATAAGAAGACTGATTTCTGGTAATTTACTTCTTGTTAAACATGGACCTATTCAGAAAAAGACAGGAAGAAATCATTTGATGGCTTTTATCTCTAAGGATGATGGAAAGACATGGTCGAGAGGGTTGTTACTGGATGAAAGACTTCAGATATCCTATCCGGATGGGCAACAAACCGCTGACGGGTATATTCATCTCACTTATGATTACAGCAGAAGGGGGGAACAATTGATTCTATACACAAAATTCAAAGAAGAAGATATTTTGTCTGAAAATTATGATTCTAAAATTATTGAAGTTTTCAATCAGAGAAGAATCATAAGTAAAGGAGGCCAGTAAGATGATAATAAAGAATTACCGATGGTTAATTGTTATTTTACTTTTTTTAGTGACTACAATCAACTATATAGATAGGCAGGTTATAGGTTTGCTCAAACCTATTTTGGAAAATGAGTTCAGTTGGTCGGAAAGCGATTTTGCCCATATTGTTATGGCTTTCACAGCAGCTTATGCCATAGGATTATTAATTTTTGGAAGAATCATTGATGTGATAGGAACAAAAGCCGGTTATTCTATCTGCGTAATAATATGGAGTGTTGCAGGTATGTTGCATGCAGTAGTAAGATCAGTCACAGGTTTTATTGGAGTACGTATAGGACTTGGACTGGGAGAAGCAGGAAATTTTCCGGCTGCAATGAAGACTGTTTCAGAATGGTTTCCAAAAAAAGAACAAGGACTTGCAACCGGGATATTTAACTCGGGAACAAGTGTGGGAGTGGTAGCGGCTCTGTTTATTGTTCCTTATATATTATCACATTATGGATGGCATGGCGTTTTCTGGATTACAGGAGGACTGGGAATTATATGGCTTATTTTCTGGTGGCTATTTTATGAAATTCCTGTTCGGCAGAAATGGCTAAGTAAGACAGAGTTGAATATTATTCAAAATGGACAGCTTCAGGATAAAGATGAGTTAGAAAGTAAGCCGGTTAAATGGGTCAAACTTTTCACTTTCCCACAGACTTGGGCTTTTATCGCCGGCAAATTGTTTATAGACCCTATTTTCTGGTTCTTTTTATTCTGGTTACCATCTTATTTCTCATCAACCTTTGATTTGGATATGACAAAGCCAAGTCTGGAGTTGATGATAATTTATCTTGCTACGACTATTGGGAGTATTGGTGGTGGCTATTACTCATCCCGCCTGATAAAACGGGGATGGCCAGCTATAAAAGCAAGGAAAATATCCCTGTTTGTATTTGCAATATTAGAGATCTCCGTCATTTTTGTACAATTTGCATCAGGTAAATGGATTGCAGTAGTATTAATTAGCCTGGCTGTGGCTTTACATCAGGCATGGGCTACCAATATATTTACATTGGCTTCTGATATGTTTCCCAAACATATATTAAGTTCGGTTGTTGGAATTGGAGGTACGGCAGGGGCAGTTGGAGGGATTTTTTTTCCTATGTTTATCGGATATCTTTTGGATGCATATAAGTCGCAGGGGAATATATCCATTGGATATAATATTGTCTTCACAGTCTGCGGATTCACTTATCTTTTTACGTGGGTAATTATTCATTTTCTGACACAGAAAAAATATTCTAATCGATCACATTTTCAAATAGAGAAATCATGAAACATTTAACAGATATTATATGTGACAAAGGTTTTGTTATTGGACCTTTTATGAAATCGTCTGATCCTGCGCTGGTGGAAATAGCCGGATGTGCCGGTTTTGACTTTGTTGTTTTGGATATGGAACATGGGTCTGTCGGTTTACAACAAATGCAGAATATGATCAGATCTGCGGTTTTGTCAAATGTTATTCCTGTTATCAGGACAAGGGACCAGGAAGCCGAATCAATTTCACAGGCTCTTGATATTGGTGCATCTGCTATCCAGATACCTCAAATAAAGACAGTCGAAGATGCAGTTTCGGTTGTTGAAGCTGCCAAATTCTATCCAATGGGTAACAGGGGTGTTTGCCGTTTTGTACGGGCAGCAAATTATTCAGGAATGGAACGAACACAATATTTCAAAGAAGCGAATAAAACTTCAATAATCATACAGATAGAAGGTTTGGAGGCAATAGATAATTTTGATAAGATTATTGAAGTAAAAGGAGTTGATATTCTTTTTATTGGACCTTATGATTTATCACAATCAATGGGTGTTCCCGGGGAGATAGATCATCCGAAAGTGGTAGAGAAGATTACAGAGCTGATATTGAAGGCAAATAAAGCAAATAAATATATAGGGATTTTTACAGATACATTGGAGAATGCTTTGCTTTGGAAAAAAACAGGGGTACATTATTTATCTTATTCAGTCGATATGGGATTGTATTTATCTGCTTGCAAAAATGTTGTTGAACAAATTCGTTTTTCTGATTAACTTTTCTCTTGTGAAGAATTGAATGCTTATAAAAAATATATAAAAAGAAATATTATGAAAAGACGTGCATTTATTAGAAATACAACTCTTGCAGGATTATCAGGGATATTATTTCCGGGTACAAGTTACGCATCTTTAAATAACTTGCCGCATCCCCCCAAAGGAGAACTATTATATAATGGAATCAGATTACCTGATATCTGGCCTCCTACATACATGAAATCAGATGCATACCGCCCTATGCCAGTTCCTTATCTTGAAAACCGTCCGGAAGTTATTCCGATAAACATAGGACGACAGTTGTTTGTTGATGATTTTTTAATCGAATCGACGGATTTGAAACGTAAAATGTATAAAGCCCGTAAAATAGATTTAAATCCCATATTTAAACCGGAGACAGATTTGGAACAGGGGCTTTATGGGATACCGGGAGCATCTCCCAAAGATGGCGGAGTTTGGTGGGATCCAGAAGAAAAACTGTTTAAAATGTGGTATGAGGCTGGTTGGTTACATTCCATGGCTTATGCAACCAGTAAAGACGGAATACATTGGGAGAGACCCGGACTGGATATTGAGCCGGGAACAAACAGGTTGCTTCCGGATTTGGTGGCTGATTCAACAACTGTTTGGTTAGACCATTTTACGGATAATCTTAATGAACGTTTTAAAATGTTCTTTCGTTGTCCCAATGCAATTCCTGATGTAGAAGAGCATTTTAATTATGGGTATTGCATGACATCTCCTGATGGTATACACTGGAGTAAACCGCTAAAAACTGGGTTTTGTGGTGACCGTAGTACAATATTTTATAACCCATTCCGGAAAAAGTGGATATATAGTATCCGAAATACAGGAGAGTTGGGACGTTCTCCCATAGGTCGTTCCCGATATTATCACGAACATTCGGATTTTCTGAAAGGATGCCAATGGGATAGCAAAGATCCTGTTTTCTGGACAGGAGCTGATGATATGGATATTCCTGATCCATATATCGGAGAGAAACCTCAATTATATAATCTTTCAGCCGTCGGGTATGAGAGTATCCTGCTTGGATTGCATCAAATACATCATGGACCGACCAATGAACGTTGTTTAGAGTTCGGAGTACCGAAAATAACAGAATTGATGGTTTCCTATAGCCGTGATGGATTCCATTGGGACAGGCCGGATAGAGAAGCTTTCATTCCGTCAGAACGCAAACATGGTTTCTGGGATCGTGGTTATGTGCAGTCTGTTGGAGGAATCTGTACAGTTGTCGGTGATCAACTAAGGTTTTATTATATTGGATATAAAGGTGATCAAACGAAGCTCAGTTCTACTTACGTGATGAATGGTATGCATTCGTTTGGAAGCACAGGGATTGCAGTTCTCCGTAGGGATGGTTTTGCATCCATGTGTGCTGACAAAAAGGGAGGTGTATTGACTACACGTCCTCTGTCTTTTGACGGTAGCGATCTGTTTGTTAATGTGAATTGTCCGAACGGGCAACTGAAAGTTGAGATACTTGATCAGGATAATACAGTGATAAAACCTTTTACACAAATTAATAATGTTCCGGTTTCTGTAGATAGTACTATACAACAGGTAATATGGAAAGGAACAGAAAATCTTTCAGTATTGAAAAACCGAAAAATACGATTCCGCTTTTATCTCAATAATGGGGAACTATATGCATTCTGGGTTAGTCCGGATCAATCGGGAGCAAGCCGAGGATTTAATGCAGCCGGCGGTCCAGGCTTTAATGCTGGTATAGATCAGGAAGGAAAAAGTGCATATCAACAGGCTGTTAAATATCCTAAATTATGAAAATCATGACAACATTCTTTGATTCTAAAACCCCTTTCAGGGGGATTATTACACCTATGATCACTCCATTATCAGATGAAAAGAACCTGGATACAGAAAGTCTGAAATCTCTGGTCGAGCATCTTGTTAAAGGAGGAGTACATGGTATATTTATACTTGGAACAACAGGTGAAGGCATTAGTTTGTCCTATAAGTTAAAGGTTGAGCTAATTGAACTGACTGTTAAATTCGTAAAGGGAAGAATTCCTGTTTTTGTGAGTGTGACTGACAATTCGCTGCAAGATAGTGTTTTATTGGCTGAGGTGTCTGCGGAAAATGGAGTTTCGGCGCTGGTTGCCGCTCCTCCATTCTATTTCGGATTAAGCCAGAAAGAACTAGTATATTATTATATGAAGTTGGCAGACAGTGTTATGTTACCCTTATTTCTCTATAATATCCCGGGACAAACGAAAATAATGATCGATCCTGAAACAGTGAAAATACTTGCATCACATCCTAATATTACAGGAATTAAAGATAGTTCCGGAAATGCACCTCATTTTAATACCTTGTTAAGTGTGTTAAAAGAAAATGAATCTTTTTCTGTATTGGTCGGACCGGACGAAATGATGGCCAGTACTGTATTGATGGGAGGGCATGGAGGTGTAAATTCAGGATCCAACCTTTTTCCTCATTTATTTACAGATCTTTATCAAGCTTGTCTGGATAGAGATATGGAACGGGTATCGGTTCTTCAGAAAAAAGTAATGTTATTGTCAACCTTGATTTATCAGGTTGGCAATTCTAATGTCCGTTTCCTGAAAGGTTTGAAATATTCATTACACCTTTTTGGGTTATGTCCGGATTTTCTGCTTCCTCCTTTATGTCATCTGGAAGAGAATGAGATTGTTATGTTGAAAGAAAATTATCTCAGGTTATGCGAACAATTGATTTGTTAATTTTTATAGTCTATCTGGTTGGGATAATTTTACTGGGTACTTCTTTTTATAAGAAAAACAGGTTGGCTTCCGATTATTCAACAGGGACAGGATCGTTGCCTTCTTGGATAATAGGTTTATCTATATTTGCGACTTATGTTAGCAGTATCAGTTATCTGGCACTTCCAGGTATTGCTTTTTCTTCAAACTGGAATACATTTGTTAATAGCCTTACAATACCACTTGCATTGATAGTTGCAGTAAAGTTCTTTGTTCCTCTTTATAGAAATATCGGAAGTGCATCGGCTTACGCGTATATGGAGCAACGGTTTGGTGTTTGGGCTAGAGTCTATGTAGCTTCGTGCTACTTGTTGACACAAATTATGCGTACTGCAACGATTCTGTATCTGCTGGCTTTACCCTTATATGTTTTCTTTGGATGGGATATGAGGCTGATTATTCTGCTGACAGGGATGAGCGTCCTGCTCTATTCCAATATGGGAGGAATTAAGGCTGTTGTCTGGACAGATGCGATTCAGTCTATCATTTTGATTGCTGGAGCAATTATTACACTGATTTATATCTTTATTTCATTGCCTGGAGGAGTAGGGCAGTATATTGATATAGGATGCCAAAATGACAAGTTCAGTTTGGGAAGTTTTGGTACAAGCCTTTCTGAATCTACGTTTTGGGTGGTGTTTGTTTATGGACTTTTTATCAATCTGCAAAACTATGGTATAGATCAGAATTATGTGCAAAGATATATGATAGCAAGGAATTTCAAGGAAGCTGTATCCTCTGTTATCGTAGGTGGATTATTGTATATACCTGTTTCGCTGATATTCTTCATGATAGGTACTGGATTATTTGTTTATTTTCAGGTTTATCCTGAACTTTTACCCGTAGAATTCAGGGAACCTGGTATGAGTGACAGTGTATTTCCTTACTATATAGTTCAAATATTACCTGTTGGATTATCAGGTCTGCTGATTGCCTCTATATTTGCGGCAGGTATGAGTACTGTCTCTACTAGTTTGAATAGTGGTTCAACCGTTTTCCTGACAGACTTTTATAAACGGATTAAAAAGAATGCCAGTGAAAAATCTTCTATCCGTGTATTATACATAACATCAGCGATAATAATATTGCTTGGGATTGTAATTGCTTTTTTTATGATAAAAACAGAAAGCATTCTAAGCCTTTACTGGAGTTTGGCCGGTATATTCAGTGGAGGCATGATCGGGCTATTGTTATTGGGATTCTTTTCGAAGCGTGTGGATAATATATCCGCGGCAATAGGTGTGACATTAGGATTATTGGTTATTGTCTGGATGAGTTTGTCTCCGATATGTTTTACAGGGAATATGTCGGCTTTGAAAAGTCCTTTCCACAATTATCTGACAATTGTATTTGGAACGATGGTCATTTTCTTTTCAGGTTTTCTGGTGTCACTTTTTGTAGGTAAAAAAACGAATAAAAAAATATAGAAAAATGAACAATCAAAATAAATTATTAGTAATAGGAAGTTCTAATACCGATATGGTGATTTATACGGATCATTTTCCTCAAAAAGGAGAAACAATATTAGGGAAGAAATTTCTGATGAATCCGGGAGGCAAGGGAGCTAATCAGGCTGTAGCGGCAGCCCGTTTAGGGGCTGAAGTTGTTTTTGTCTGTAAACTGGGGAGTGACCTATTTGGGCATCAAACAATTAATAATTTGGAGAATGAGGGTATAGACATGGCATCTATAATAATAGATTTGAATAATAGTTCGGGGGTTGCGCAGATTATAGTAAATAAGGATGGTGAAAACTGTATAGTCGTAGCTCCTGGCGCCAATATGTCATTGAATGCAGAGGATATAGATGGTATAAAACCTCTGATACGGGATGCCGGGATGATATTGGTGCAGTTGGAGATCCCGCTTGCAACAATTTCCCGTATTTTGAAAATAGCTGCAGTTTATAATAAAAAAGTTATTTTAAATCCTGCCCCGGCTACTGATTTACGAAATGAATTATTGAATGGGTTATACATGATAACTCCCAACGAAACCGAAGCTGAAATATTGACAGGAATAAAGATTGCAGGACATTCTTCTGTAATACAGGCAACCGATATATTAAAAAAGAAAGGAGTAGAGAATGTTATCATAACTTTAGGTGAAAAAGGAGCTTATGTTGCTTCTGATAAATATACAGGTTTAATTGTTGTTGAAAAAGTACAGGCGATAGATACAACAGGTGCCGGAGATACATTTAATGGTGCTTTGGCTGTATCTTTATTAGACGGAAATGATCTGTTGAAAGCTGTGAGTTTTGCAAATAAAGCTGCTTCCATATCTGTGACACGACTGGGTGCTCAATCTGCTATACCATATAAGGATGAACTTATTTCATATGAAAACTGAAATCATGAGAAAAGAAAAATTGATTTATTTTATAATATTGATATGTATGTCGTGTTCCTGCAATTATAATGAATCGGCGACTCCGGAGAAGTGGAGTAAGGAGAAACTTGACAAATGGTTTGAGTCAGGTATATGGAAATGTAATTGGAAAATATCTCCTGATGAGTCTGTAAACCGGAGGTCAGTGGCTGTTTACTATATGAAAAATAAAAAAATGTGGGATAAAGCATTTTATTTTCTGAAGAATGCAGATCTGGTTAATATGAGTCCCGGGCGATACAAAATAGATGGGGATAGAGTGTTTGTAAATATTGATGAATATAATCCCCGTGATGAGATCAATACACGCTTTGAGGCTCATAGACAGTATATAGATGTTCAATACATTGTTTATGGGGAAGAAAAGATAGGAATTACAGATATTAATAATATGGCGGATCTGACGGGTTATAACAGGGCTAATGATGTCGTATTTTCAGAAGCAAGCCAATATAAGTATCGGTTAGCGACTCCGGAATCGTTTTTTATATTTTTTCCTGAAGATGCACATAGGCCAAGTGTAAAAACAGATGCGGCTGGTAAAGTGAGGAAAGTTGTTGTTAAAATTCGGATATAAAGGTCTATTTTCAGGATACTCAGCCGGATATTTAATGCGCTCTGCCGTCCGGAAGCCATAGTTCCCATCTTCGATGGTATGTAAATTAAGGCCGGTTGCATTTAATCGTTTTCCAGGGAAAAAAGAGACTCGTTTAATAACGAATCTCTTTTTACGGTTTGTTAGCGATGCTAGTTCATTTACTGAGGAGATAGCTATTGAACCCAGGGCAGTGCTCTTTAAAAAGTCTCGTCGTTTGGATCATCATATGAGGATTTGTTTTTTGGCTGGATTATGCCTTTCCCGACTTTTGTCTAGACACAAAAGTCGTAAAAAGTCGAGACTACGTGTGCTTCACATATAAAAGCTGCGTTCAATGACTAAAATCTATGAACTCGTGCTAAAGCACTCAAAACAGCATAGATTTTGACGTCATTTCACTTGTTTTACGGTTCACCACCCTAGGTCGAAGAAAGTGCTTTTGTATGATAGTTGCTTTATACCCACATATTGTTAGAACAACCAGCATCCAAAACAACTGACCCCCGGCCTTGTACGGTGAGCCTGAAAAGCAGCGAAGATGGCGTTAAGAAATCTATGCTGTTTGAGCTTCTAAAAGAAGCGAGTTCATAGATTTTAGCCGGCAAGCGCCGCTTTTCAGAGTGAAACGTACTAAGCCTTGATTTTTGCTTCTTTGCATCAAGGCAAAGAAAGGTTATCTATTTAAAACGTTCAGCTACGCCAGTCGTTTTGCGTGACTCGGCATAACTAAAGCAAACTTTAGATTCTGCACTCGCTACTTAAAACGTTCATACTTCCCATCGAGGATGACGTCTTTGACGGCTTCAAGATAGCCGAATCCATTTTGCATATCGGGTAACAGGTAACTGCCTTCTACCCACTCATTCCATGCATTAATGGTAATTAACGGAGGTTGTTCCGGGTGGCTGTCTGCATATTGTTTGGCTTTGTAAAGCAGGGTTGCAAAGCTTTCCGGTGTGTTGTGATAATGAACTACGTCATGGATTCCTTTTGCCGGAAAACGTGGCGTATCATCCCAACCGACAGAAACACAAGGGAACACAGGAACGTCTAAGATTCCATCCATTTGTTTTCTTATTTTTAAGGAGTTATCGCCATACTTCAGGTAATCTTCATTCATTCCTCCCATGTTATACATTGCCACGCTATTAAAGCCCATATCGGATACTTTTTTGGAGAATTTTGCTGCGGCTTCTTCAGACATAACAGAGCCACCGCCCTGATTCCATTGAATATGCAAATCAGGGAACCCTGCCTTTTTTACTTCTTCCCTGAAATAATCGAGTGCTTTCCGGGCTTCTTCTATGCTTCCGCCAAAACCTTCCAACAGGTTTTCGATACTAAATATGGAAAATACGGGCTTTCCATCAATTTTGAAGTAGTTAGGTTGCTTAAAATATTGCCTTATCACTCTTTCTACGATCAGTTTGAAGTCATCCCAATCTGCTGCACCATCCCAAAGCTGAGACTCATCATCCTTATACTTATGTACATTCCAATAATTCCGTTTTACATCATGGTTGGCCCACATGATGTAAAATTGCATCTTCGTGTTATTTTTTGCTTTCAGAAAACCATCATTCAGGGCGCTTTCAAGGAAAGGACCTCCATCGAACCAATACCAATCGTAAACAAAAATATTTACGCCATGTTCAACAGCCATGTCAATCCATTTTTCTATAGTAACGGGATTATTATCCATCTCATAACCATAAAGAGGAAGCCTGGGTTGGTAATGTCCCTCAAAACGGGGGTTCCCTTTTTTTATAATTTCCCATTCACCGGTTCCTTCCGGCCAGAGCATATCGCCGAAACGTTCGTCGTGATGACACGACGGCCAGATATAGGCAGCTACATAATACTCGTTTTTCTTTTGATTACTCTGCTGCTTTTCAACTTGTGCCCGTTCAGCACAAGAGGTTAACAATGTGGTCATACATATCCCTGCAATGAATGACAGGGAAAGTTTTTTCAATCTAATAGCATTTTTTGTTTTCATAAGATGTAAAGTTAGTATTTAGAAGTTAACCAGAGTTCGGAATGAACCGGCTATATACCCGGTTTATTCTCCTTATAATCAGTTTCCCTTTTCTGATATCAGGCACTATACCCGAAGTGTTATATACATGATTTACCTGATTCAGACCTGATTGTTGCAAATTTACAATAAAATCCGACATGACTGACTGGTCTTTTACTAAATTTAACCCTTTCTTTACAAACGTATTATCTGATTCGTATTTTACTCCTGTGTAATTAAGCAGGATTTTCCCTTATCTGAATTACTTCCCTTTGCCGCTTTACTTGCTTTGATTTTAGCATATAATTGACTTTTATAGTCTGATTTAGAGAAAGTCTCGCGTCCGATCTTATTATTTATGCTCAGACCAGACCAGCTTTTCAATTTTAAATCCCAGTTCTTTCGCTTTTTGTAGATATTCATTTTTAACATCTTCCGGCATAGATGTTTCCCTTGAAAGCAACCACATATAGTTCCGGTTTCTGCCGACCACCAATGCGTATTTATATGCTTTATCAATGGCTATGACATTATAGCCTCCATAGATTGGTCCCCAAAAGCTAACTTTTAATTTTGCTTCAGTAGGATCGCCGGCAAATATTGCTCTTCCAATAGATTCTTCTTTTTCGCTTTTTTTATAATTATAGCCGGTATTGATTACTTTTACGGAACCATCTTCATTAAGGCTATATTCTGCGGTAACATTATCCAGGCTTTTTTCAAAAAGGTAGTCCATGCGTGCGATCTCATGCCATTTACCCATATATTTTTTGACATCAAACGGTTTAACAGCTTCCGCTCCTTTGGGTATGGAACTTCTTTTAGTTAAATATAAAACCGTACCTAAGGATAAAATGGCTGTACCTACAGCACTACCTATTACAATATTTTTTTTGTCCATAATTTTATTGTTTTAATCATTTAGGTTATAACACTTTTAAGGCAACTAAGTTCAGGCTGTTAATCATTCCTAACAGTTTCTGTGTAACCTGATTTTTTTTTAATAGTCATATAAGTAATTGAAATAATAAACCAATGAACAGATATTTTATTTTTTGTATGCTTCTTTTTTCAATACCTGTCTTTAGCCAGCAAATTAATATTACCGGTCGTATTGTTGATAAAATTAATGTAGCCCCTGTTGAATTTGCATATGTCGTATTAATGGATCTGGATTCAGTATTAATTACCGGATGTACTTCCGATATAAATGGAGATTTTATCATATCAAAAGTAACAGTCGGCGATTATATATTATCGGTATCTTCCATAGGGTATGAAACTTCGGCTACTCAAATAAAAAAAACGGAAGGTAATATCAATCTTGAAAAGATAGAACTTCAGCCTTCTTCGATCCAGTTAAGTGAGATAACCATTAAAGCCCAATCCGTTATTAACAAAACAGACCGCAAACTGATAACTCCTTCACTAGAGCAAGTCAAAGCTTCTGTCAATGGCATTGATTTGTTACAAAAACTGAATCTTCCACGTGTAAGTATCGACCTTATAAATAACCGTATCATTGCTGCAGGGAATGGGGAGATTCAGTTGCGCCTGAATGGAGTAGAAGTTACCAATGCGGAAATAGTTTCTTTACAACCGAATGAAATCATACGAGTAGAATTTCATGACCAGCCGGGCGCCAGATATGGAAATGCTGTGGCAGTTATTGACTTTATTACACGACGCAACGAATCCGGAGGGAATATTAACGGAAACGCAATGCATGTAATCAGCGGGCCTACCTTTACGAACGATTACCTGTCGGCAAAATACAATCATAAGAAATCGGAATTTGCTGCAAATGTATACTGGATGGGGAGAGATATGGATTGGACACGTAAAAATGACGAAATATTACGTTTTACGGATAATGAGATACACCGCATAGAACAAGGCATACCTACTAAATTCAAGAACGATGATGTTAATACAACGTTCAACTATAATATCCTGGAGAAAGACAGGTGCTTTTTTAATGCCAGAATCAGATATAACTTTCAGGATCACCCCAATTCGTATACCGATCGCAGAAGTACGCTGATTACTTCCGTCAATCCTGAACCAATGGAAATATATGATCATGAAAGCATGAAAAACCATATTCCTGCATTGGATTTGTATTATCAGCAGCATCTTAAAAACAAGCAACTTCTGATTTTTAATGTAGTAGGTACCTATATTAATTCATCTTCCAGCCGTTTATACCAGGAATATCAGGAAGATATACCACTTACTGATATATATTCCCATATTTCGGGAGACAAGTATTCACTTATTACAGAAGCGATCTATGAAAAGAGTTTCGAAAACAGTAAGTTTACTGGAGGATTAAAACATAATCAAAGTTATACACATAATGTATATTCAGGAAACACAAAAGCTGACGTCGGCATGAATATGGCTGAAACATATGGGTATGCTGAATACCTGTGGAAGAAAGGAAAATTTACTTCGGTAGCCAATATAGGTGTTATGCGGACATACTATAGCCAGGATAATTCAAAGCAGGATAAATACACATTCCGCCCGAGTATTAGTCTTGCTTACAACATCAACGAGTATACTTTTCTAAGGGCAAGGGGGTACATTTGGGGAGCCAATCCATCGTTGGCAGATTTGAATAATGTGGAGCAGGCCATAGATTCATTACAGATCAGGAGGGGAAATCCCTATTTAAAATCCTATTATGATTATGGAGGGAATATTACTTTCGGATATAACAAAGGGATCGTTGGTATTGATCTCAGGTCGGAATATAAATATCTGGACCGGCCTGTTATGGAAAGCATTTTTCAGGAAGGCAATAAATTTATACATACACCTGAAAACCAGAAAAAATATCAACGCTTTAATACCGAGGCTACTTTCAGGCTACGGCTTTTTAAAGAGCATTTGTCTATAGCCCTTTCACCTGGTATAAATCATTATATAAGCACCGGCAACAATTACAAACACACATATACGAATGTTTATACACGTGTCAATATAGATGCTATGTACAAAAAATGGATACTCAATTTCTGGGCTACTACGGCAGAGAACTGGTTTTACGGAGAAACAATGAACCAGGGGGAAGCTTTTCAGATGTTATCTTTCGGATATAACGGAGGCGCGTATTCCATAATGCTTGGAGCTATGAATCCCCTTGGTACTGATTATAAAACAAGAAATGAAAACAGGTCTTATCCGGCTACCAGCACATCTCAATTAATAGGAGATGACCTGACACCAATGGTATTCTTAAAAGCATCTTTCAATATCAATTTTGGCCGCCAATACAGCGGAAGCAACCGTAGGCTTAACAACTCCGATACGGATGCCGGTATTATGTCGGGAGCAAAAAAATAAATATAATAATATATTTCCCCTGTTGCTATTAATATGTCATTATTATTGTATATGTACCCGATGGAAAATTTCCTAAAGAAATAAAAGGAGCATTTTTTACACGTATTGTCTTTTGGATGTTTCCATTATTCTTCACTTCGTATTTATTGGATAACAAAGGTAGATAGACTTCACTTTCCATATTGGCCGGAATGGTTATCTGCATATGGTATTCACCTTTTTTGTTTTCGATTTCCAGACTTACATTCCCTTTTATTGTAGGAACAACAGCTTTTGCCCATGGTAAGGATGCCAGTTGGGGTTTGATACGGACTTTATCGAATCCGGGCATTAACGGCTCAACTCCCATCAGTTTCCGCGGAATGATATTAGCCGGTACTGCTCCCCAAGCATGATTCCAGTCCTGGTTAGGCTTATATTTATTATCCCATGCTTCAAGTGAAATCGTTGAACCGATACGTATCATATTATACCAGCTCCGGTCATCTGTTTTAGTCAGCATGGACAGGGCATACTCTGCATCGGAAGCTTCATACAGGGCATCCATCAGGAACTGTGAACCATATACGCTGCATGCCATCTTCCGGCTATGTATAAAATCGATCACTTTGTTCATTTTGCCCGGAGGTACCATCCCAAAAGCAACCGGGAACATATTGGTGTGTAAAGAGGCATGGAGAGTTGTATCACCATCTACATAATATCCTGATTTATTATTCAGGAATGTTTTATTATACCGGGAAAGAAAAGACGCTGCTTCTTTTTTATAGTATGACGCATCCTGTTGGTTATTCAGTATATCAGCAATTTGTCCCATGAACTTCAATGCTTCGTAGTGATATGCATTGGTTACCGCATTGTAATCGGTGAATACAAAGCCATCGGCTTCACCGCCTTCATGCTTGTTTAAGCCAAGAATACCCGTATGTGGCCAGTCTACAATATCCCGTATTTTTCCGTTAAAACGGATAGAGGAAGAGAATTCCGGAGTCTGCAAGCCGGTTGTAGTGCTTATCAGGCCGTTTTTCTCCCTTAACTGCATCAATGTCCTGGCTTTCAATATATCATAATTCGCTTTCAACGAACGGCTGTCACCTGTATACATATAGTCATTCCATGCAATCAATACAGCCTGCAATATCCATTCTGTGGGCCATGTGGGATATTCAAGCAGGTATTCGTGCGAACGGCGCGCCATTGAATATTCACGATCTACTCCATAATGACAAAGTTGATTGATCAGTGCATCGGCCTCATAAGGAATCCGTTCGCGGTCGCCATCGATATAAATACCCAAAGCGGAAGTTGCTTTGATCGAATACTTACACATATCCCATATCTGGTTCAGCGTATCATTGCTACATTCGAAATAAGAAGCGGTTTCATCAAATGGATAATGAACCGACTCTCTTATGACATCGGAAACGGTCACCGGTTTTTCATAACCTTCAATTTCGCAATATCTGAATGGCAAAACCTCGCCTATATAATCCGGTATTAAAACGGCTGCAGAACCTGTATTACGTTCGTCTTTAGTTATTTTTATGCGGTATGTATGTGTTCCTTTCAACAGACCGATAGCATACCGTTGATATCGGATAGTACCACCCGGATTCCGGTCTACTCTTCCATTGACCTGATGTTCCCCCAAATGTATGATAACACTGTCTTTGTCGTTGTCAGATGTCAGGTTCAGAATTAACTGTCCGAAAGCTGCTTTTCCAAAATCAATGAATGTGGCCGAATTTCCGGTTTTCTTAGTGGAAACCGGATGTTCCATTGTTTTTACCTGCGGATAGAAACCGGCTGAATAGTCCTGCATTTTATCTGCCGTACGGAATGCTTTCACATCAGACCAATCGCTTTCTCCTTCCGTATTTGTTACTGTTTTGACACGCCAGAAGTAATTCTTTTTCGGTTGTAAAGCATTTCCCTCATACGATACCGAAGTAGATTTGCGGCTATCAACAATCCCGCTGTCCCAAATATTTCCTTTACCCGAAACGGCATCTTCCATATTATCTGAAACTACAATCCGGTATGAAGTCTGCCGGGTTGCATTTGCTTTGCCCGGAACAATCCAGCTGAAAGAAGGATAAGCAGACCTGATCTCAACATATTGAAGTGATTCAATTGCACCTTCTGTTTGCCACACCGGTAAATTTGAGAGATATCCGTTATTCCAGGTATAGTCTGTATGTTCGACCAGATCAGTCAACAGACCGTATGGTTTGTTATCTGTTGCATGCAGCACGAAACAAATTAATGATAATAGGGGGATTGTAATTAATTTTATCGGTTTCATTTGAATGTATTTTGTTATACTTTTTCTTTTATAGTCAATAGATTAACTTCTTTCACATAACACTGTCTGACCGACTTTGGGTGGTTTAAGGTTTTTTTTATGCAAAAGAAGAAAATATTTCCTTTATAGCAAACAAATAACAAGAAACATCTTCACAAAAAATGTTACACTAATATGATACAGGTGAACGATCATTGCCGAACACTCTATCTTTTGGGGTAGTTTTTTAGTATGTTTTGGAACTTTTACCCTTTAGGGTAATATGAGATCGGAATAAAATACAGTAACTTTGTCCTGAACCTATTATCAAGATTATAGATATGTGTTCCCGTATTTATCATATATTCCTGCTTGCACTATTGTTTACCGGTTGTACAACTCCGACAGATCAAAAATTGAGTTTGTTCGACGGATGGTCTGTCGATTCGTTGAGGCACGCGTTGGAGATGCAAAAAATGACGACCGAAGAAGAAATGATAGCCAGTGGGAAATTAGGCATACATTACGTTGCGATGGGACAATACGACTCAGCCGGCGTCTATCTGAACAGAGCTTTGCGTATGCCTGGAGGCATGTCGTATCAGGGTGGACGGTTCATCACCAATCTGGCCAATTCGTATGCCGCTCAGGGAAAATATGCCATGGCTCTGAAATATTACATGGAGGCTCTCAGGTGGAGTGAACAATCGGTTGTAGAGAAGAGCGATGGAAGTCAGGAACGGCTAAATGTCGTCCGTGCGATGGCAGGTGCTGCCAGAATGTATTATCTGATGGGTAATAACGAACAGGCACTTCGCTATGCACAGCAGGCAAAAGCGATAGATGAAGAGCAGGGGTGGAGCTACATCACTCCGCAGTATCTTTACATCATAGGTTCGGTGTATCTGGACAGGGGTGAATGGAACGACGCGGAAAGAACAATGCGGCAAATGCTCGAATTTTCGGAATCTCTTTGTGAGGTTACTCTAAAAAATAGCGGAGATGCGCTCGGAATGTACATGCATATTGCGCAAGGATTGGAAGGATTGGCACAGGTGGCACTGGCGCAGAAGGATTATGCGGGAGCGTTGGAATACGCCACCGAAGCAGTCAAATATGCCGATAAAAATGGCAACCCTGCTATAACAGCCAGGATGCTGTTTGCATTTTCGGATATCTATCAGGCGCAGGGAAATTATGAGGAAAGTGGATGGTTTGCACGGAAAGCGTTGGAACTGTTTCCCGATTATCCGAAACAGAATCCCGATGCAGAGTTTAATATAGCAGCCGCGGCTCTATTTGCCGGTGATAGGGAAGATGCGTATGAGCATTTTCGCCTCTACTCCGCGCAGATGAAAGAAAATACTGACAAGCAGTTCAGGGAAACAATGGCTGGAATGGAAGTCGTGTACGAAACCGAGAAAAAGGAAATACGTATATCCGATTTGGAACGGCAGAAAATACTGTACATCGCAATCTGTATTGTCGGCGTTCTGCTGTCGGTGGCTCTGTGGGTGATTTTCCGTCAGAAAATAAAAAACGAACGAAAGGAAAAACAACTCGCCGCAGCAAATGCTATCATCGAATGGGAAAAGAAAGAGCGGAAACGCTTCGCCTGCGACCTGCACGATGGTATCAATGGTATGCTGTCGGCAATGAAACTTGAACTCAATGCGGTGGAACCCCTGCAAAACGTACGCGATCAGCTCGACGACTGTATTGAAACAATCCGCCGTATGTCCCGTGGCATGATGCCCGGCTCGCTGGAACGTTATGGGTTGAAAGCTGCTTTAGAGGATTATTGCCGCCTGTTTCCCAATGTCTATTTCCATTTCTTTGGAGAAGACAGGCGTGTCGATGAAAAACTGGAACTTACGGTTTATTACTGCGCCTACGAACTGATAAATAATTCATTCAGGCATTCCGGTGCGGAAAATATCAATGTTCAGTTGGTGCAGGATGGTAGTTTGGTATCCCTTACCGTTCAGGACGATGGCTACGGCTTTGATGAACAAAGCGTAGCGGAAGGTTCCGGGTTAAAAAATATACGCGACAGGGTTACTGCTTTTAACGGAAATATAGATATCGCCTCTTCACCGGGTGGGGGGACTGAAACGAATATTGAGTTGTATACGAAAAGTACATAATGTTATGATAGACATACAAATTGTTGATGACCATAAATTAGTGGTGGAGAGCTTGAGCCGGATGATTGACGAATCGGGTATCGCACGTGTTACGGGTAAATATTACGATTTGAAATCCTGTCGTGAAGGCCTGGTAAAGGATGCATCAGACGTATTGTTGCTCGACATTGAACTCCCCGATGGCAACGGTGTAGATTTTTGTGCCACACTACTGAGAGATTATCCCGGATTGAAAATCATAATACTAACCAGTTACAAGGAATTTAACATAGCCAAACACGCCTTGCACAACGGCGCTCTCGGTTACGTTCTGAAAAACGCTGATCCCGAAGAGATATTTACAGGTATTAAAACGGTAAGCAGAGGTGAACAATTCCTGTGCGAAGATATCGACCTGTTGCTAAAAAATAAAAAGGACACGAAAGCCATCTGGCTTACTAACCGTGAGAAAGAAATCCTGAAATACATAGCCGAAGGCTGCACCACAAAAGAGATTGCCGATGTGATTTTCCGGGATATGGAAACGGTTAAGCAGTACCGGAAAAAGCTATTTCTCAAACTCGATGCCAAAAATATGGCTGATTTAATTAGAAAAGGATATGAAATGAAGCTGATCTGATCGATGCAGATTACAGATCAGCTTTAATTCAATGTAAGATATTTGTCATAATTCAGCTTTCAATTGTTTAAAACGGATATTATTCTTGCCCGGATGTAAGAACAACCGGTCCTAATAGTCCGCTGTTTCTTAGTTCTTCTTCTTTTGAAGGGCCGCTTATCGTCCAGGTTTTACGATCTGCTTCCGGTTGACCGGCATCATAAACCAGACGGTTAAACCATGTGCCGGTTACTTCGATAGTCAATTCGTTTTTACCTTTCTTAATGGCGTTTGTCAGGTCGAGACGGTATGGTGGTGTCCAGAGTGTCTGAAGCTTTTGACCATTGAGTGATACGACCGCAATCATATCAACCTCTCCAAGGTCGAGTGAGAAATTCATGCCGGGCTTTATATCTTTGATTTTAAATGTTGTTGAATAGGTCGCCGTTCCGGAAAATGCTTTTGCTTCGGGTGATACGTCCAGGTCTTTCCAGGCTTTCAGTTCGTTTAGTTTTAAAGAAGCAGGCGCTCCCCAGCCGTCAGGAAATGAAATCGTCCATGGGTTTGTTAATTGTACGGAAGCGAGTACGGTCTTATTTTTCTTTATGGTCTCTTTGCTGTCGCCCGGTTTAAATACCAGAAAACAGGAACCTGCCTGTGGCAGATCGAGTATTACCGAAGTATAGATGCCATTCTTTTTGTTTTCGATGGGTAAGACGTTTCCTGTTACGGGATCCCATAATTCAACATTCCCCTCACATCTGAAATCGAGTGTCCCGTTGAATCCACCACCTTTGGGTGCACATACAAAATACCAGTCGGCTCCTTGGATATTACGATGAACCCACAGTGCATCACCCCCTTTTACATCGGGAGCCATGTTTAATTCACTGAGCGCTTCTTCCAATGTCATACCTGATATGACTGTGCCCTTTCCTACTTTACGCAGGCCTTGTCCGTTCTTTCCACCCCAGATATTTCCGACTGCCGTATCAAAGCGCTTCTGCGAATCATCTCCTCCCGTAAGTGTTGCCAATCCTTCGGGTGCATTGCCGATAACGATTCCTCCTTCACTGATAAGCGAATAGATTTTTTCAAGTGTCTCCGGCAGCATACGAAGTGCATCGGGTATCCATAATACACGATAAGAAATTCCTTCGGGAGTAATAAATTCGCCATCCTTTATGCTTAATCTGTTCAGGAGGACATCCGGGTTACAATAATCATATTTAAAACCTTCGGGAAACGGTGCGTTTTGATCCGGTTTATGATTGATTTCATCTCCGAGATACCAAAGGACATCGGATACCGGTTTGCCACGTTCGAGCAGGTAAGTACAGCGCGAGAGATATGTTGTAAACTCAGGCATATGTTTCCACCAGGTTTGTCCGCGGAGAAAAGGAGTACCAATGTTTGACCCGAAAGAGGTGCCCGGAGGCAGGAAGTCTGTACGCGGATTGTGTGTATAGGTATGGAATATCATATGGGATACACCTTCTATGCTATTGATATTGGCTACTTCTTTGAGCATATCCAGGTGTTCGTCCCAGGTGAGGTTGAAAGATGTAAACGCTTCGGCGGCAACACGTGGTTTTCCGTACATTCGGGCTGCTGATGCGGTTGGTTTGATCGGCTTAAAGTTGAGTGAACCGACAAATCCATCCATAAAGGGATGCCAGAATTCGCACATCGGGACATCTGCATGTTTGTAATATTCGAGTATATCTACCGGGAATATATCACCTGCCGCTGTTTCGTAAGTAATGGACAATCCATTGTCTTTCGCCAGCTTTGCCATACGGCCGTAAAATTTATTGGCAAAAAGGTCTCCAAGTGTGGTACGCCAATCCAATAAGAAACGGGTTGTTGTTTCAGGATCATTAACTACATAACCAAATACGGCCGGAAGCCATTTGCGGAGCGGATAATCTGCTACGCGTTGAAACTCATCTTCCATATTGTTTGTCCAGGTCTGTGTCTTGCATTCCCAGCTATCCAGCAACATCCCGTTCAATAATCCACCGTTTAAAGGTCCATTGGAAATGCGTCCGATATAACCTGCAAAATGAGCATCGGGGCCTGATTCGGAAAGCTTATCACATTCCCATCCGGTTCCTTCGGGTGGGGCAGGTGCATTACGCATACCTGTGTTTACATGGCCGATGCGCAGGATGGTCCAGTTGCCTGCCGGGACCTGCCATGTCAGGTTTCCCTGTTTATCCATCATTGCTGAAATATCAAGGATTCGGTCTGCTTGTATAAAGGCTGCAGGCGATTGCCGGGAGTGGTCGCCTGTATGTTCGATACTGCGCAATGTCCATCCGGCTTCCGACTCCCAGCTGTTTTTGCGAGCCGCCGAGAATAACCGGAGTGATTTAATATCTATATCATGTAGGTTGACAATCTCGATTCTGTATTTTTTAACACCGGGTACTTCCGGACAGGCAAAAGAGATGGGAGATTCATCCTGCCAGCTACTTTGAGGCAGATCGGCATGCAAGACCGTTTCTGTTTTTCCATCCGGTAAAAAGGCTTTTACCGTTACATTTACACCGGGCACATAACACCACCCATGATTCATGCTGTTTATGCTCGGGAATTCAATTGTACGAACTACCTCTTCTTCCGGAAAGGTGAACTCCACCCAATGTGGATTATTTGCCGTGGTAGGGGTAAGTTTAATCGGTTCTTCGAAAGTTTCGAAAAGACAGTTTTCCCACTTAATATCCCAATTGCCGGTTACGGATGCCGGTTTGAGCGGTTCTCCCGTATCGCCGAGCGGAGTAGGGAAGGCCAGTACCGTAATATCCCGGTAATCGCGCCATTCTTCCGTATTTGGCTCAGGTACGGGTAGTACGGCATTAATTGTTTTCGCACCTTCTACGTCGGTCCGGCTCCATGCCAGATGCCGCATTGCATTGGATGGCTCGATCCATGGTCCCCCGGACATGGCCCAACCCGGGCAGTTCTGCATGGTAAAGCGCAGTCCGAGCCGCCGGCATTCTTCAGCCATATATTTTACTGCATCGTCCCATAATGGACTAAGACATGCAATTTGTTGTTCTACTCCGGGCCAGGGACCGCCAAACTGTCCATGAAATAGCTGGATACCCGAAATACCGGCTCCGGCAATAGCTTCCAGATCGGCCGTAATACCATCAGCAGCTACATTTCCACCAATATAGTGGAACCAGGTTTGTGGGGCATATACTTTAGGCGGTTGCCTGAATGCTTCGGTATCATACGTCCCGAAAGGGCGATTCAGTTCCTCTGCCGGAGGGACTACCGGAACTTGTGCTTTACCTGGTAAGATATATGTGAAAATACATGCAATGGATATGAATATGTGTCGATTTCTCATCTGTTTATTTATTATTAGTCCATAAAGTTCAATGTTCAAAGTTCAATGTTTAATGTTTAGACGTTTATGCGTTTAAACAAATTAACGAATACACGAATCAACGATTAATTCTACTAACTACCAACTACTTGCTACTATCTACTTTTTAAAGTAACTTCTTTAACTCCTGATTGGCATTATTCGTTTATTAAAGTAGAATTAATCCCTGAAAGTTAGTTCCTGCTTTTTATAGGCCACCCGGCAAAATAGCACCCGGATCATTTATTAAAAGTGGAGTCATTGCACAGCTATTCTAGTTACAGTTCCATCACTTATAACGATCGGGTAGATCCCATGTTCCAGCGTTATGGAAGTGATTCCTTCCTGCAAGACTATCTGTTTCAATAATTGTCCTGAAATGGTGTAGATAGCTGCAGTACCGGTATGTTCCGAACGGAAATATACATTGTCCCGGTATGACCAAACTGCAGTTTTCCCGGTAATGCTACCGGTTGCCGATGCGGATTGCAGGTATTCGTAAGCTCCCAGATCAATGTTTTTTTCTGAAAGCCGGGGATTTCCTGCCGGATCCTTTTCTCCGTCAAAACTGTCGATGCCCCTCGTATCCAGATATGTCCGGTTATTTCCGGCATCAATGGTAGGTGAACCTTGTTGCAGGCTGAAATCGCCATTGGAGGCATCGGTGAACAGCAGGTTGCTGGCAATTGAGGTCCCGTTTAAATTACCTTCACCGGGAGGATTGATACCTTGTATCAGGCTGAATGAGTATGCCGGGGTAGATTCATTGTTGTAAATGTTACGGTTTTCATTATTCCAGATAATTGAATTGCAGAACCGGGGAGAAGATGCTACATTATACATTCCGCCTCCTTCGCCATCTGTGTTTTCTGAGTTACCGTTGTTTCCGGCAGAAGCTTTGGCTCCGATCAGGCTCATATCGATCCGTTCGATACCAAACTGGTTACAACTTGCCTGCGACAACTGGAAGCTTTTGCCCTGATAGTTGGCAAAGCCGGGATCGGATTCGATCCATTGGCTATTCTCGAGCCTGCCGTATTTCGGATCTGTTTTATCCGGAACATGGAACCTGTATTCATCCGGGAGCGCGGGCACTTTCATGCTTACGACCAGGTTGTTATAAAACTGATCCATCGGCTGGAACAGGTCTTCCTTTTCGTTCGCCATATAATTAAAATATTGATACAGATCCGGATACTTGACTTTCCAGACTTCGTCCTTGTATATTCCCCGGGAATAAAACCACCAGCTGGGCTGTCCGTCGGCAGTACCCGAAAGCATGTCGGTCGGGGTTTTGTTTTCGTAACATTCCCGGAACCACCAGCCGTCGTAATGGGTGGGGGTATGGCAATCAATAAAAACATTGTTTATACATGACGCCGGCGATATTACCCGCGGCATATACACTCCCATGGGGACATTGGAAACCACATTGTAAGAAAAATCCTGAAAAGGCAATGTGTTATCATAAGCCACAGCCGCTCTGACCGGAAATCCCCATTGGGTATAACGGTCGTCTTCGGTACTTACGTCATGAAACCAGTTGTACCGTATTTTCATGCCATCGTTGTTGCAGATATAGTTCAGGTATATTGTACCGGTGTCTTCAGCCATATCGCTGGGAGAATCGCAAAATTCGTTGTAGATTATTTCGGTATCGATCATGTTGCCGTTGATTGCCTGTCCCCTGCAATAGAAGAAATCATTGTTCTTGATGGTTATTCCAACTCCGTTCAATACCAGACCCGAGTTGTATGTAGAGCCCAGCAAGCCCGAATGCCTGATCGTGTTGTTTTCAAATAACATGTTGCCTCTCTCCCGGTTTGCCGCATTTCCGGAAAATATAATGCAGGCTGCAAATCCGGTATTCAGGAAGTCGGAACCGGTAACCTGATGGTTAAAGCCATTGTCGGAAGCCGGAAAATCGTTCAGGTACGTATTGAACCTGCCTGCTATCTGGTATTCGGAAGCAATATCGCGGGTGGCAACTGCTGTTTCTCCCAGGCGGATACCACATACGCCGAAATTTTTGAATGTACAGTTTTCAACTTTGCAGTTACTTCCACCTTTTATCCACAAGCAGGAGCCTTTTGTCAGTTCGAAGGTCAAACCCGAGAAAGTTACATAGGATGCATCGATGGATTTTATCATATAGTTTGCTTCTGATTTTGAAACCTTGACGGTTGACTGGTCCAGGCTTTTCGCCGGATAAAGGTACAGGATACCGGTGTGCTTATCTATGTAATATTCGCCGGGTGCATCCAGTTCTTCCAGTACATTTTCAAAAGCATACCGCATGTTTTCGTCTATACCATGGTGAAGCGGATATTTCAGGGTGATTATCATGTCCTGCGGATCAATTTTTTCAGCGATCACTTTGTTATGAAGAAATTGATAGCCAAGCATTCCGAATATAACAATATCGTCATAGCTTTTCCAGTTCTTTATCCTTGTTTCATCTGTCCGGAATATCATGGCATCGTTGTTGTTTTCTCCCCGTCCGCTCAACACTTCCGGTATCGACAGGTAGACATCGTAAGGATTATCTGCAAATTGTCCTGCTTTTTTATTGGGATACCTTGCCAGGTGCATTGCATCATCGTCAATATAAACCTGCATCCGTTTGGTTAGATACTGTATCTCGTGTGTGCCGGGATCCTCAAATTCCTGCAGGTTGCCTTTTGCCCAGAAATCCTTGCTGTAATCGAGGTCGTTGGAGGTGAATCCGTTTTCAAACAGATTGTAACACAATACTTTTGATTTGGCATTACCTGATAGTCTGGACAGTACCGAAGCGTCTGTAATGTTTTTAAAGTCGCTTCCTTTGATATAACTACCCCCGTTGAAAACAGGTTTTTCCCCCGGATATGCTTTATATACGATGGGGCTGTTTTCCGTACCGGAATCTTCTTTACTGAGTTCCGTTACGGTTGTTGTCTGGTAAGTTCCTTCCCGGAAATAAACGGTTATTCCTCCGGCCGGCAGTCCGGATGTTGATTTTAAGTTCCGGATCTTATTCCTTGCACCAGCAAGAGTGGCTAACGGGGATTCTTTGGCTCCGGTATTTTGGTCGTTGCCATTGGGCGCGACGAAGATAGCGGTTCCGGTAGCCGATACTGTTTTGTTTCCGGCAATGGTCACATTGGTCAGGATGGGATTGGAATGATGGTTGCAGATCCCTCCACCGGCATTAGCAGTGTTGCCGGTCAAGGCAATATTGGTCAGGGTGGGAGAGGCTTCGGAGTTGAAAATACCACCTCCATTGACAGCCTCGTTGCCGGTAATGACCAGGTTATGGAATCCGGGTGAGGCATTGCACACGGCAATACCGCCTCCTGAATTGCGTTCGATAGGGTAGTTATTGACCTGTATGCTGCCACTGCCGTTGGCGATTCCTCCGGTTATGGTAAAACCGTCGAGGAGGGTGTTGCCCGCACCGACGCAGATTACAACATGGTAAACATTACCACTGGAGGTATTACCGCTGAGGATAGTGGGATGGGTTGCCGGGTTGCGGTCGGACCATCCCGGGTTGCCGGATGCCGGAAATCCTCCGAATATCCTGACTTCGGGAGTCAGAAGAAAAGCATTGTCACGGGGATCGGAGCTGTTGGCAGGGTTGTACATGGGTTTGTAGGTTCCTGCCGCCACCCAAATGGAGTCGCCCGGAGCAGATGCATTGATCAGGTTCTGAAGGTTGCCGGATGCATTGGACCAGGAAGTGCCGATGCCGGTACCAGACGGTTTGAGATAACGGATGGTGGCAGAGCAGGGTGTGAGCGGTGCAAGGGCAAGGAGTACTATAAGAGCATTAAAGATTGTAAAGACCTTAAGGACTCTAAACAGGGGATATGATGGATGTTCCATGGAAGTGTGATTTATGATCCAACAGTAAATTAATTATTGCAAATATACAATAAAAAGATTCAGGAGTCTCTTTTTGTAAATAATAAAGTTATTTCTACTTCAACAGATTAGACACAGGTTTGAAAAATGTACAAAACCTTGTTTTATTTGACTAAAAAAAGGAAATCCCAAAGGCTTTTATTAGTTAGAATAAATAACATGTCAATGTTAGTTTTTGAACGGAGGCGCTAATTTTTGTCGTGGCGTTCCTCCACCTCCGATTGTGGCTTCTGTGTTGTTGATAACAATGTGCATTTTCGAAAAAATCTTTCTCAGGTCTTCTCGCCAGTCGTCATTGCTATTTGTACCGGTAGTCTCGAAAGCAAACCCCCAGTTTTTCTTAAATTCATCAATGAAACGTCCGTCAGGACTCCATTCCGTTATAATTGCAAAAACATCCCAGGCAGTGTTATCAACAATGTAAGCGCCGTAATCCTGAAAAGCAACTGCCAATATCCGGGCGGGTTCTGTTTTAAGCTCTAATGATGCAATATCTAACGAGGCAGGCAAGGCCAATAGGGCGCCCATCCGGCATTCTTTATTGGGGGGCGTTTTACGTATTGTGCCGTAGAGACCTGCCGCACTGCTGTCTGCACCCCCGGCCGGCCAGCGATAACCTTTGGTTACCTGGTCATAATACAGGTTTTTGTTGGCATAGACATTCACTTTAAGTACATGTCGTATCGGGCCCGAAGTTGGCGTTAATTCGTGGTTTCGCAGGGCGCCGCCGATGGCCGACATGCGGGAGCCACCATGCGCTCCGGTTATCCCTTCTCCGTAGATATTGACATCCTTGCACAGTACTTTGGACGTAGCAATATCTCCGTTTTGACAATGAGCGAACGGTTGTGTTTGTTTGATGGTTTCGCCATCGGGCATCAGAGTTGCCAGCCCCGAATTGGGTGTCGTTCCGATCCATGTGTCGGAACTGATAATCCAATCGTGTGGAAACGGCGCTTCAAACAGCAGCGTACCATTATGTTCGCAACGATCTTTATTTTTGTTCCATCCTGCTTCGCTATAATAGACTTTGGTGAGCGGAGCATTCGGTTTCATGACGATATAATCTTCGTCGACAGTCATACGCAACTTGTCTGTATCTTCGAACAGGGCAGGCACATATTCGGCATCAGAGCCGATAGGCATATTCCAGATCGATGTTTGGGAGAAAGGCCAAAGGTATGGATCGCGAAATTCGTCTTTTTCTTCTATATCATTTTCTTTACATGAGATAAATAATGAGAATAGGGTCAGGATTCCGATAATTTTTTTCATAATTAATCACCATTTAACGAAAGCTGCTTTTGCCAGATAGTCGTAACACATTTTCAGCGATTCAAGAGGTGTGTAGTTATATTCTTCCTGCTCTACATAATAATCTTCTACACCGGCATGCTGAAAAAGATTAAAGACTTCTTCAAGCGCAACATCACCATGTCCGAATTCGGTAGCTACTTTGGTTTTCACATTGGTATCCCGGATATGCAAATTCCCGAAACGACCGGGATAGAGTTTGAGATAGGCGCGATAGTCTGCCATTTCATTGGCCACGTGACCGATATCCATTTGAAATGTAACCAGTGAAGGATCAGTCAATTCAATGTATTTCTGGTAGGGTATCTGGTCTTCGATGGCCCTGAATTCTTCGCGGTGATTATGATAGGCAAATTTTAAATCGAATGTTTTCGCCAGTTCTCCGACCTTATTAAATATTCCGGCTAATTTTTCAACCTGACTCAGTTGTGTATATCCCCCTCCGGGATATCCTGCCTGTACAATCCACTTGCTGCCTGCTTCGCGTGTGTCTTCCATATTCCGTTTCACGGCATCCCATGCTTCCGGTGTATCGTTCTGGTATATGCCGAATCCGGTATGCGAACTGGTCATTTTCATGCCTAGATCATTTAATTGCCGGCTGAATTCTTTTGGCGTTTTTCCAAAGAATTTACCTTCACTATAGCCGTATGTCTCAATGAAACTATATCCGATCTTAGCCACAGCTTCGAGGGTTGCATCGGCATTTTTAGCCATATCGTCGCGCAAGCTATAAAGTTGAATGCCTATTTTCTTTTTGGATGTTACTGCATTCGAAGATGATGCGAATAACATACTACCCGGTGTTACTGTAGATGCTACCGTTGCCAGTGTGGTTGTCTTTAAAAAATTACGTCTGTTCATGGTATATATATTTGAAATAACTTTTTTACTCTATAATTCAATAACCGGAATTTTGATTGATATAAGGATCTGTATCTATTACTCTTTGAGGAATCGGTAATAAGGTCATATATTCCGGAATCTGTAAAGTGCTTTCAGCTAAGCTGAATCGCTTTAAAACAGATAACCACAGACCTTCTTTTGTTAAATCATTTTCATATTCTTCTAGCAGTGCGTTTTGGATGTCTTTTGTTGATGCGCTTTCGTTTATTAATGTTCTGCCGTTTCGTGCTTTAACCTGATTGATCAGTTGAATAGCTTTCGAGAGGTTTCCCTGTCCCAGGTTTGCTTCTGCTGCAATTAATAATATCTCAGCATACCGGATCATGGGTGTTTCCTCTCCCTTGCGGATTAATTGACTAAAAGCCGGACTTTCTTCTTCAGTAGCAGGGAAAGAGAAAAATGTTTCTTTATTAGATGTCCGGAAAATATCGTTATAATTAGTGCAAAGCTGGTATTTATTGCTTTCGATGATTTTTGATGTATGTGATAATGCTTCAGAGAAACGGTTCTGCCGTATGCAGGCTCTGGCTAATAATGCTTCAACCAGATATTTCGAACAGATTACTCCATCTCCCTCTTCCGGTAAATGTTTTTCTGCCTCTGATAGTTCGCCAATAATAAATGCATATACATCTTCCTTTGGTGCTCTGTAATAATTTATTGCGTCGATATTAGGAGCCATTACAATAAGTGGTACGCCTCCCCATAAATCCACCATGTTCAGATAGCAATAGGCGCGATACACCATACCCGCATATTTGTATTTCAGGAATTCTTCTTTTTTCTCTCCCTTTTCAATCACTATGTTGATTTGGGTTATGGCTCTATAATATGCCGTCCACAGATCATTAGCCATGGAGTTTGTTGAATAGATTTGATGATTATAGATCTCGCGTAAGCTGAAATCTGCAAGATTATCATTGATGCTATGCGTAAATAATGCGTCAAAAAGATAAGATTGTTTTGCGGCTCTTGATACAGGCTGAGACACCATAGCTGTGAGTGCAATTTTGAACTGTTCTTCTGTTTTGAAATACTCTTCCGGCTCCAGAATATTGTTTTCTTCATCAATTTCGTAGTCTTCATCGGCTAGTGCCCCGTCACCATCACCGTCAATGAAGTAATGGAAATTGCCAACCATAACGGTTTTGCCCAATTCGTTGTATCTGTTTTTTATGTTTTCTTTGACCTTTTTGTAATTTAATCTGTAGCTGGCCTCTTTGATTAACTCTTTAAGATTATCGTTTATTTCTCCGTCTTTCTCTAAATCGTCTCTGAAATTATTAATTAACTCTGTGAATTTGGCATCTTTTGCGCTTTCGTTTTCTACTGATTGAAGCAAAATAGATGAGATTGCAATCAGTATATTTGCTTGTTCGTTATCGTTTGTAATACTAGCTGTTTCAGGAATAATCTCCTTATCTGTGATTAAAAAGCAGGCTAATAATTCTTTTTCTGCTTGTTTTTTTGCTTCGGCAAAGCTCTTTTTCTCATTATTGATCAGATAGAGTACGCGTTTATATTCCAGGTGCGTAATCAGATTTGCATTAATACTATTCTTGTCTTTGATATCCGCAATAGCTTCAAGGTTGATTTGTGAAGATGATTGCTGGGCTGTTATTTCATTAAAATAAAAACCGTTCACGGATAATTTAACATAACTTGATGCAAATTCCATAGCGCTGTTAATCTCAAAAAAGCCTTCATTATTAGTTGTGGCACTAAAAGAATTGCCCGTTTGCAATAATGCACCATCCAACTCCCATACAGATACACTTGATCCGTTGATGAACGGGCCTTTCTCAATCAAACCACTTAGTTTGGATTTTTGTACCGGAGTGACCGGAAGTGGTGACGGATCATCGTTATCATTACAACTTACAACTGTTAATAATGTAAGTGCGAATAAGAATGAAAACAGGTATAAAATATTTTTTTTCATAAAGGAAAGGATTAAGTGATCAGATGCAAATATAATTACTTAAACTATAATAAATAAAAAAACCGATAAATATAAATCTATCGGTTTCTTTTATTTTTGATAAAACAGTCAATCTGACTTTACGACAATCAACTATTCTCCGGACGTAGCTTGCGAACTACTGCTCCTGCACGCCACATTTCGCTTTCGCGAAGTTCTTTCAGTTCTTTTTCCAATCCTTCGCGATAGTCAGGTTTGCTATTTGTATCAATTGAACGTTGTGCTTCGTTTCCGGAAGCTACTTCGCTGTATAATTTTTCAAATACCGGTTTGGTAGCATCATGGAAAGGACCCATCCAGTCTAAAGCGCCCCGTTGTGCGGTAGTTGAGCAGTTGGCATACATCCAGTCCATTCCGTTTTCAGCAAATAACGGCATCAATGATTGTGTTAATTCTTCAACTGTTTCGTTGAATGCTTCCGAAGGTGTATGTCCGTTTTGACGCAATACTTCATACTGTGCTAATAATATACCCTGTATAGCTCCCATCAATGTTCCACGTTCGCCGGTCAAATCCGAATATACTTCTTTTTTGAAAGTTGTTTCGAACAGGTAGCCCGAACCTACGCCAATACCTAATGCAATTACACGTTCTTCAGCCCGTCCGGTTGCATCCTGGAATATAGCAAAGGATGAGTTCAATCCGCGTCCCTGCAGGAACATGCGGCGCAATGAAGTTCCGGAACCTTTCGGTGCAACTAAGATAACATCAACGTCTGCCGGAGGTATAATGCCGGTACGCTCTTTGTAAGTGATACCAAAACCATGGGAAAAATACAGCGCTTTGCCTGGAGTGAGGTATTGCTTGATGCGTGGCCATACTTCAATCTGTGCAGCATCCGACAATAAATACTGGATGATAGTGGCGCGTTGGCATGCTTCTTCTATATCGAAAAGCGTTTCGCCCGGTACCCAACCGTCGCATACGGCTTTATCCCATGTTTTACCACCTTTACGCTGACCTACGATTACGTTGAATCCATTGTCCCGTAAGTTTAAACTTTGTCCGGGGCCTTGTACTCCATAACCTATAATTGCAATGGTTTCGTCTTTTAATACTTCTCTTGCTTTTTCCAAAGGAAATTCCTCGCGGGTAACAACGTTTTCTTCTACCCCGCCAAAATTCATTATTGCCATTTTTTTTAGTTTTATATGAATAAAATAATTAACTTCTTTTCTTTATGCCCATTTTGCCATTGCACGGCAAATGGCTTTTCCTTCATGGCAAATTGCCATTGTAAAATTGTCCGGATTTGTTTCTTTTTTATGAAGCGTAAGCGGCATGCCATATCTTCCTTCCAGTAAGTAGGCGATTTCGAAACGGCTGACTTCTTTCTGCCGGAATAAATCCAGATCAAAAAGATCCAGCAGATGTTCCATGTATTTAATACTATTGAAATGTCCGTTTATATCCAGATCGCTGTATTTTACCTGGTAGAGAACACCTGTTGTTTCATCTTCTACCGGAACGATTTTTCCAGGTTTTTCGATTGGACAGACTTTATCGGAAATATATACGCTTAACGCTTCGACATCCAAAGGTGTCGGACGACGTGTTTGCATATCAATTGCAGCCCATATGGACCGTGCATAGCCGACAGGTTTCCCATTGCCATCTACTAATTCAAAACAACGGCTGGTAAAAATGCGGCCGACTTCTTCAATCCATGTATATAACGTGACCGGTTCTGACATCTCCGGATATCGGTTTATCTCAATTGCTAATCGTGAGAGTACCCATGCTGTTTGTTTCTCAGTCATATCCGTGAAACCAAAACCACGTACGGATGCATGATTGGAGGCTGCATGCAGCAGGTAATTACCGATCATAGGAATTGTTACACGACCCCGGAAGTCAAGTAAATAGGATTCCGTTATAAAATGAAATTCACCTACTTTTTCGAATTTAGTCATTTCTTTTTTTCAATTTTCTTTTCCATTTCAGCCAGCATATCGCTCAAACGCTCGACTTTACTTTTTGTAATGGCAATCCGTCCCGAGCGAATAAACTGCAGAACACCGATAGACAGGCTTAGTTCTTTGAACAGCGCTTGCGTTTCATCGTAATGCCCGGTTTTCTCCAGTACTACTATGTCTTCATTAATATCGAGTACGCGCACATTATATTTCCGTATTAAATCTTCGATACTGTTCATTTTCAGAAATAGCTCCGTACTTAATTTATAAAGCGCAATCTCCTGGTGAACCAGATCTTCATCGGTATTATAGTAAGCTTTTAATATATCGACGCGTTTATCGATTTGTTTTACGACTTTATCCATCTCATCTTCGGTGGCAAATGTCGTGATTGTAAACTTATGCACACCTTTGATTGCTGACGGTGAGACTGATAATGTTTCAATATTCAGCTGACGGCGTGTAAAGATAATCGTAATCTGGTTTAATAGACCAACTGTATTCTCGGAAAAGATAATAACCGTATATAATTTCTTTGTTTCCATATCTCAACTGCTTATTCACCCATAATAATATTTGAAATACTACTGCCTGCCGGTACCATTGGATAAACCATCCCTTTCGTCTCAACATCAGCAACTAACAGATAGGCTCCGTCGTGCGATAACATTTCTGCTATAGCTTCATCCAGTTCCTCACGTTTGTCGATCAAACGACTCTTGATCTTATATGCATTACCGATTGCTACAAAATCGGGGTTTTCCATTACCGTACACGAATAACGTTCGTCAAAGAACAGTTCCTGCCATTGACGAACCATTCCCAGATAGTTATTGTTTAATACAACCATTTTTAGATTCAGGTTTTCCTGCATAATTGTCCCGAATTCCTGAACCGTCATTTGCAGGCCGCCATCTCCCATAAACAGGCAAACTGTGCGGTCGGGAGCGCCTAATTTTGCCCCGATAGCGGCCGGAAGTCCGTAACCCATCGTTCCCAAACCTCCGGAAGTGACAACACTACGCGTTTGATTATATTTAAAATAGCGAACGCCCATCATCTGATTTTGTCCCACATCCGTAACCAATACCGCATTATTTCCGGTTGCTTCCGATATTCGGTGGATTACTTCACCCATTTTTAAAGGGCCTTTTGCCGGGCTAATTTCCTCTTGTATGACTTTGTCATTTTCTTCCTGTTCCGATGCTTGGAACGATTCTATCCATTTTGTGTGTTTGTTGGGTTTAAGCAGCCCTGTCACAGCCTTTAATGTTTCTTTGGCATTGCCAAGAACCGGTATATGAACCGGTACATTTTTTCCGATTTCACTGTTGTCAATATCAAAATGAATAACCTTTGCCTGCTTAGCGTATGTTTTCAGGTCACCGGTTACCCGGTCATCAAAACGCATTCCGATAGCGATTAATACATCACATTCGTTTGTTTTACGATTAGGACCTACATTTCCATGCATACCTAACATCCCTTTATTTAACGGATAATCACTTGGTAAAGCCGACAATCCTAATATGGTTGATCCGAAAGGAATATCCGCTTTTTCAAGAAAAGCTTTCAATTCTGCTTCTGCATTCCCTAAAATGACTCCTTGTCCTACTAAAGCAAATGGTTTTTCTGCCTGATTAATCAATTCGGCAGCAGCTTTTATTTGCTCAGAGTCAATAGTAGGTATTGGCTGATAACTACGTATATAATCCACCTTCTCTGGTACAAAATCCACTAAGCCTATTTGTGCATCTTTTGCAAAATCAATGACAACCGGTCCGGGACGTCCTGTCGAAGCAATGTAAAATGCACGCGAGATTGCCCAGGCAATTTCTTCCGGTTTGCGTATCTGATACGCCCATTTGGTAATGGGTTGTGTGATACCAATAACATCGATTTCCTGAAAGGCGTCTGTTCCTAGTAATGTAGAAGGGACTTGTCCGGCAATCACCACGATTGGTGTGCTATCCATCATTGCATCAGCAATTCCTGTAATTGTGTTTGTTGCTCCGGGTCCGGAAGTTACAATCGTTACCCCCACTTTCCCGGAAACACGGGCATATCCCTGGGCAGCATGTGCAGCACCTTGTTCATGGCGGACCAGGACCAGGTTTAATTGCTCTTTATAATCATATAAACTATCAAAAATCGGAATAGCCTGACCACCTGGGTACCCAAAGATGGTATCGGCCCCTTCCGCTATTAACGCTTTTAAAAGCGCCTCGGAACCTGTTATTTTACCTGATTTCATATCTTTAATATAAGTAGTTTGTAGCTAGTGGTAAGTAGTTTGTAGAAAGGATCCATTTCTACATTCTCCTTTTACCATTTTACTTTTACCTAAAAATCCTTTTAAGGATTTGGAATTACTCTTACTCCTCCTTTGTCAGCCGATGACACCATCGAAGCATATGCTTTAAGCGCTTTGGAGATCTGTCTGTCACGAACGGGTTTCCATGCGTTACTTCCCTTATTTTCTTCTGTTTTCCTGCGTTCAGCCAGCTCTTGGTCTGATAGACGCACATTGATTGAACGGTTGGGTATATCTATATCAATTATATCTCCGTCGCGCAATAAGCCAATAGCACCACCGGCTGCTGCCTCAGGAGAAATGTGTCCGATGCTTAGCCCGGAAGTACCTCCGCTGAAACGTCCGTCAGTAATTAATGCACAGGCTTTGCCAAGGTGTTTTGATTTGATATACGATGTCGGATAAAGCATTTCCTGCATGCCGGGTCCTCCTTTCGGTCCTTCGTATATAATCACAACCACATCTCCGGCCTGCACTTTGTCTTTTAAAATACCTTCACAGGCGTCATCCTGAGAGTGGAACACTTTTGCTGTGCCACTGAATTTCCAGATGCTTTCATCTACTCCGGCTGTCTTTATTACACAGCCATCTGCAGCAATATTACCTTTTAATATGGCCAGGCCACCGTCTTTTGAGTAGGCATGAGCCATGTCTCGTATACAACCTTCTGTTCGATCTGTGTCGAGTGTATCGTAGCTTGTGGCCTGTGATCCCATTTTCAGGTTGAATACTCCTGCCGCTGCACTTTTGTATTTGTTAATCGCTTCTTCTGAAACATGTGAACTCATAACATCAGTTTGTTCGATTGTCTCTTTCAGTGTTAAACCATCAACACGGGGTACAGACGTATCAATCAGTCCTCCTCTGTCGAGTTCGGCCATGATACCTAAAATGCCTCCGGCACGGTTTACGTCTTCAATATGATATTTTTGCGTATTGGGTGCAACTTTACAGAGGCACGGAGTTCTACGTGAAAGCATATCAATGTCATCCATAGTGAAATTGACATTTGCTTCGTTGGCAACAGCTAACAGATGGAGAACAGTATTGGTTGATCCACCCATGGCAATGTCCAACGTCATGGCATTCAGGAAAGCAGTTCGTGTTGCAATTGAAAGGGGTAAAACGGATTCGTCTCCATCGTTATAATATTTATATGCATTTTTTACAATAAGGGCAGCTGCATCTTTGAATAATTGGATCCGGTTTTCATGAGTGGCAACGATTGTTCCGTTTCCCGGCAAAGCCAGACCAATTGCTTCATTCAGGCAATTCATGGAATTTGCTGTAAACATTCCCGAGCATGAGCCGCAGGTGGGACAGGCAGAAAATTCAACCTCTTTCATTTGCTGGTCTGATACGGATTCATCAGCGCCCATCACCATTACATCTATCAGGTCAAGCTTTCGTTCTCCCCAGCGTCCAGCTTCCATCGGACCTCCGGAAACGAAGACTGTCGGGATATTTACCCGCATGGCTGCCATCAGCATACCGGGTGTGATTTTATCACAGTTGCTGATGCATATCATGGCATCGGCCGTATGTGCATTGACCATATATTCCACACTGTCGGCAATAATGTCGCGTGATGGCAATGAATATAGCATACCATCATGCCCCATGGCGATACCATCGTCGATAGCAATGGTATTAAACTCAGCAGCGAAACAACCTGATTTCTCGATTTCGGCTTTTACAACCTGACCGATTTCATGCAGATGTGTATGACCCGGCACAAATTGTGTAAATGAATTGACGATTGCAATAATGGGTTTGCCGAACTGCTCTTTCTTCATCCCGTTTGCCATCCAAAGGGCCCGTGCTCCTGCCATCCGGCGTCCCTGCGTACTGATCGAACTGCGTAATGCGTGTTGCATAATTTATTTCCTTTTAAGCAAAAAGCCTTTCCCACTTATGTGAGAAAGGCTTAAAATGATATTTTCCAACAATTATTACATAAATACCTTTCTCACGCTCTTGATGTAATCACCACGAGGCTAATCAAATGCACGACTGAAAGGTTGTTTAATGCAAACATGTCTTTTAATACTTTTAAAATTACATTTGCAAAGGTAGGTGTTCTTTTAGAATATCCAAATGATTCGATGAAAAAAAGCAAAAAAAATTAATAACTGTAAGGAAAATGCGCATTTTGATCGAATTTTATAACATTTTTACCCAAACAGATGCTTTTTTAGAACCGTTTTGGTTTTTCCCGGTTGAATGAATGACAATGATTTTGTAGGCATGTATTTTAATGATTAATGGTTAGTAATTAATGCCAATCAGTAGTTAAAGAAGTTATCACTCGCTACGCTCGTTTGTAGTCAAGAAGTTAAGTATAATGCAAATGCATTTCTACTTAACAACAAAGTTGCGAAGCAACTGATAACTACTTGACTTCTTTGGCTATTACTTCACATGTATAATTATTAGGTTATTTTTTCGTTCTTTATTTATGAGTGATATAGCATTTATTATAATTCTAACCGGACTGCTAATATATCCGGTCTTGGGTCTGCTCCTGATATTACTGACAAGGAAGAAAAACGACATTCAGAAAATACTTCTATACACTTTGTCTTCATTATCAGTGATTACTTTATTCGGGTTGCGGACAAATATTTCTACAACCTGTTTTGTGGCAGACTGGATTTTAGTATCTGTTATTTACCTGACAATATGTTGTTTTTTGTGGAAAATTGTTTTTCTGAAAGGATACATCTATAAAATTATTGGTATTTCTTGTATGTGTTTGTTTTTTGGTCTGGGATATATGATGGGTACAATTGGTATTCTTGGGCTTGGACTTAGTATAGAGAAAGATGTCCCGGATTATGAAGAACGAATATCCAAAAATATTATTTACAGGGAGTATGGAATGGGGAATGCTATAGACTATTCCAATGAAAAAAGAATCGAAATACATAAAACCTTTTTCTGGTTGCCATTCATTGAATGGCCGGTATGTGAGGAAATCTATGATAAAGAGTTCATTTACGAACAAACGCCACTTGATATTCGTTATGATCCGGAAGAAAGTCGGGTCATTCTTTCGGTTTCCACCAGGTGGGCGGATACATTAACCATTAAATGAAATAATCAAAATGTAAGTGTCGGTATTGATTTTAACACAATGGAGTCTGAATTAACCAAATGTTTAGGATTGTTGAATTGCTTTTTTCTTTACTTTTGTCAGTTGAAAAACATAAAAACTCTTAGGAATTCAACAATAGGGATTCTTACGATTTGCACTATACATTGAGGGTATTGAAAAATAAAATAGATTCGAATGAAAACTTACGATTTTGATGAGATTATTGAACGCAGAGGTTCCGATTGTGTAAAATACGATGCTTTGCAGCACATTTTCGGTAGTAGTGATTTATTGCCTTTATGGGTGGCGGATATGGATTTCCGGACTCCGGATTTTATTGTTGATGCCATAAAAGAACGCTGCGAACATCCGGTATTCGGTTATACATTTACATCGGATGAATATTATGATTGCATTATTAAGTGGGTAGATGAACTTCATGGATGGAAGATTCAAAAAGAGTGGCTCAGTTATATTCCGGGTATTGTCAGGGGGATCGCTTTTGTATTGGACTGTTTTACCAAAGAAGGAGATAAGGTTATTATCCAGCCGCCTGTTTACCATCCGTTCCGTTTAGTGCCTGAAAAAATGAAACGCGAAGTCGTTTATAATCCATTGAAAATGGTCAATGGTGAATATGAGATGGATTTTGAGCAATTAGAATCTGTTATTGATCCGGATTGTAAGGTTCTGATTCTTTCGAATCCTCATAATCCGGCAGGAATTGTATGGAAAAAGGAAACTTTACAGGAACTGGCCCGTATTTGTTCAAAACACAATATTCTTGTTATTTCGGATGAAATCCATTCTGAAATGGTATATCCAGGATTTACCCACTATCCTTTTCCGGCAGTTTCGGATGAGGCTGCTTCTTGTAGTATTACTTTTTCAGCACCCAGCAAAACGTTTAATATTGCAGGGATTGTATCGTCTTATGCTGTTGTTCCAAATGATGAATTACGTGAAAAATTCTATAGTTTTCTGGAAGCAGGCGAGTATAAGCAGGGGACTATATTCAGTTATATAGCAACTACAGCTGCATATAAACATGGTGCGGAATGGCGTCGGCAAATGCTGGCATATGTGATGGAAAATGTCCGTTTTACAGATGAATATCTTCAGGCGAATATACCGCAAATAAAAGTTTATCAACCGGAAGCATCATTCCTGATATGGCTTGATTGTCGTGAATTAGGCCTCAGCCAGCATAATCTGATAAATCTTGTTCAGGATAAAGCAGGACTAGCCGTGAATAATGGTGCTATGTTTGGAAAAGAGGGTATTGGCTATATCCGTATAAATGTAGGTTGCCCCAAATCGATTCTGCTTAAAGCGTTGGATGCGCTGGCAAAGGCGGTGAAGGAAAGAATTGACAATTGACAATTATGAGGAGATGAGCCTATTGTATATGCCAAATCTGTCGATGGCCTTGTAATCAGGAATAATATTATTAAACATAACAAAGATTACCCGGCATTTCACTGGAATAAGGAACCTTTCTTTTTTGAACGGGTTACCAATGAAGTTGTAGAAGGCAATGTATTTGATTAGGTTTTTTCAATCATTTTGATCGTATGAAACGAAACATGAAAACAAAATACATACATACGGCTTTATCAGCCGGTTTATTCATTTCAGGAAGTTGTCTGGCGCAGACTTCAGATAAACCGAATGTTATATGCATCCTGGTGGATGACTTGGGTTATGGCGATCTTTCTTGCCAGGGAGGAAATGATATCCGGACACCCAATATTGACCGTATCATGAATGAGGGAGTACGTTTTACGAATTTTCATGCCAATTGTCCGGTTTCGTCTCCCAGCCGGGCGGCATTACTTACCGGACGGTTCCCAGACTTGGTTGGCGTTCCGGGCGTGATACGGACAGACCCACAAGATAGCTGGGGATATTTATCTCTCAATGCCGTATTGCTTCCGCAAGTATTGAAATCAGCGGGTTATGAATCAGCGATAATTGGTAAATGGCACTTAGGACTGGAATCACCCAATACTCCCAACGAAAAGGGCTTTGATTATTTTAAAGGTTTTCTGGGCGATATGATGGATGATTATTACACCCATTTGCGTTGGGGAAATAATTATATGCGTTTAAACAATGAAATAATTGATCCGGAAGGACATGCAACCGACTTATTCTCAGATTGGGCGATTGATTACCTGAATCAGCGGAAAGAGCAGGATAACCCCTTTTTCCTGTATCTGGCTTATAATGCTCCGCATACCCCTATTCAGCCTCCGCAAGAGTGGGTTGATAAAGTAAAAAAACGCGAGTCCGGAATATCAGATAAAAGAGCGAAAATAGTAGCATTGATAGAGCATCTTGATGCCGGAATAGCACGTGTATGGGATGCATTAGAAAAAAACGGACAACTGGATAATACAATTGTTATTTTTACTTCTGACAACGGAGGTCAGGAAGATGCCGGAGCAAATAATGGAATATTCAGAGGAGCTAAGCAGGATATGTACGAGGGCGGCATACGTGTAGCAGGAGGATTCTACTGGAAAGGAAAAATAGAAGCCGGTCGGAAAAGTGATAATTTTGCAATGTTATCCGATCTGTTTCCTACCATTTGCGAAATAACCGGCGCCCGGTATACACATCCGATTGACGGGATCAGTATACTTCCAACTTTATTAGGGAAAAAACAGGTTACTGATGACCGTACGGTTCATTGGGTTCGGCGTGAAGGAAATATGTGGTATGGCGGAATGGCCTATTATGCAACGCGTAAAGGCAATTATAAGATATTGCAAAATACCCCCTGGGAGCCGGTACAATTTTTCAATATAACAGAAGACCCTACCGAAAGGCGACCTTTGGATCAGAAACAACATCAATCGCTTTATGAATCGTTGTTTCGAAGCCAAATGGAGCATATCCGCCAGGCAGGAAGTATTCCATGGCAGAAAGGAAGTGATTTTTAAGGGAATCTTTGTGAGAAGAATGTCTCAAACGTTCAGATATAACACACACGCCTTATCAATAAATGAAAGATTTAATTTAATTTTGCAAAATAACATTCGGAGACTTAAATTTAAAGAATTGATTAAAGGAGATTATAAACAATTAGTTTGACATGGTACATTAAAATTAAGTTGAAATTGCAAAATAATACATACGTAAGATAAAAACGAGCAACTAACAATGAAAGAAAGTATTCAAAAGAAAGGTCAAAGCATCTTTGAGCAAATTAAAAAGATAGACGATAAAGGCAATGAGTATTGGAGCGCTCGTGATATGGCGAAAGTATTAGAATATTCCGAATACCGCCACTTTATGCCAGTTATCGAACGGGCCAAAGAAGCATGCTACAATAGCGGATTTTCAATAGCTGACCATTTCGAGGATATCCTCGAAATGGTCATGATTGGCTCTAATGCAGAACGAGAAGTAGACAGTGTGAAATTTTCGCGTTATGCCTGTTATTTGATTGTGCAAAATGCCGATCCATCCAAAGAAGTTGTAGCATTGGGACAAACCTATTTTGCTATACAAACCCGTCTGCAAGAGATACGACAAATGGATGAATATAATCGACTGAATACCGAAGACGAAAAACGATTGTTTCTCCGCAACGAGATGGCAAAACACAACACACATTTGGCTGCAGCGGCAAAAGACGCCGGTGTGATTGAACCATTGGATTATGCTATATTTCAAAAATCATGGTTATATGGGTTTGTATGGTGGATTAGATGCAAAAGCCATACATACAAAGAAAGGACTAAAGAAAAGCCAGCAAATACTCGACCATATGGGAAGTACCGAGTTGGCAGCAAATCTTTTTCGGGCTACTCAAACTGAAGAGAAGTTACGTAGAGAAAATATAAAAGGAAAGCAAAAAGCCAATCAAACACATTTTGAAGTAGGCAAAAAAGTAAGAAAAACCATTCAAGAATTAGGTGGAACCATGCCTGAAAATTTGCCAACAGGAGACAGCATTAAAAAGTTGGAGCGAAAAGTTGCAAACGAAGAGAGTAAAACTGAAAGAACAACAAAAAAACTGTCTAATAATTAGAGTCTGAGTAAGTGAGAGAATATATAAATATTGTCATGGGAAAGGGCTTAAATAAAAACAAACAAACTTCTTCTTCAAAAAAAGAAGAACAAATTTGAAAATGTTCCGTCTTACCTAAAAAAATAAATATAATGATTTGATTTGCAATTATTCATTTTTTTGCTTCTACTGGTCATTATCGGTATCACAATATGCTGTGTTATTTTAATTGCTTTTTAATCCATTCCAACTGATCGTAGCGTGTATCGAAAGATACCCAATGTTCGTTGACCGGTGTAATTAATGCTTCTTTGGGAGAAGTAAGTTCATTATAAACGGCATAACTTGTTGTCGGAGGACATACATCATCATTGTATCCCCAGGTCATAAAAACAGGAACGGTTATGCCGCGGGCAAAGTTGACCACATCATAGTAAGAAAGCGTTTTAATCACATTTGCAGTCAGCCGGATATCTTTGTACTTACGGCCGAAATGAGGATAACCTCCTGTCCGTCCTACTTCGGCATAACCGGCCATGTCGGATAAAGCCGGATGATTGGCTACGCAGGCAGTGATCCGCTGGTCGAGTCCGGTGAGTATTAGCGCGAGCGCTCCTCCCTGGCTTGCACCTTGTGCAATCATATTTTTTCCATCCCATTCAGGAAGTGTGGAGAGGTAATCAACCACCCGTACGCAAGCTAAATAAACCTTCTTCATGTAGTAAGTCTCACGATCCTGAATACCGGAAGCCAGATATCCGTTTGCATTATGCTCGCCGAATGCCTGGGAAATGGTTTTATATGTCTCTGCATCCAAAGACGGATCAATGCCATGTATCTCCATATCAAACCGTATACAACCGTTTTCCGCATAAAAGATGGTCTTAAGCGGATTCATGGGTTTTATTCCGGCTCCGGGAGGAGAAACCACAATGGGATATTTACCTTCTTTTCGGGGCTTTGTCAGATAGCCATACACAAACTGGCCCGGCTTGAAACATTGGAGTTTAACTAAATAACATGCTACTTTGTCCGACGAGTACTCTTCTATATATTTTACTTCGGGTATCGCAGGGCATTGGGCTTGTTCTTTCATGGCATTTTTCCAGAATGTCTTAAAATCCTGTGGCATCTGGGTATATGGTTGTATTTCATCCGGTGAAAATCCTACCTTGATGTGGTGTTTATACGTACGGCCACCTGACTCTATGCTCATCCGGCAGTCGCGAAACCCGGGTTTATCCATCGTCCCTATTTCAATTTCGGCTTTACCTCCCTTTAACTTTATGCTGCCTTTGGCATCCGGATCAAGGCAGTCCTGCCCAATCTCGTACGAAATAACCTCGTCATCCAGCAGTATGCCATATTCGTAAACCGCCACAGTTACAATTGCTTTCTCACCGGTTTTATAAATCCAGTCCGGATGGTCAGGCGTTGTAACCCAAAGTAGATTACTTTGATGAGGATAATTTTCTGCAATTACCGGCAATGCTAATAATAGCAGCAACATGATTTTTATAACGGATTTATTCATTTGGTAACAGTTAGTCTAATTATTGCAAAAATAATAAATTAATCCGGACTGCATTTGTGACACAGTATTTTTGATTTCGAAAAATATCAGTATCTTAGCAACTATGAGAATGAAAAAGAAAACAAGTGAATAACAGATATAGAATATGAAATATTTTTTGTTTTTAGATGAATGTGGGGATCAAAATCTAGCCAATTTTGATGCTTCATTTCCTATATTTACATTATGCGGTATCATGATGTCGGAAGATAACTATCAAAAATTGGGATTGGAAGTAATTCAGATGAAAACAAAATACTGGGGAGAGAAAAAGATAATCCTACATTCTCGAGACATTCGTAAATGTGAAAAAGGATTTGAAATCTTATTTAACCTTGATTTGAAAAAATCTTTTTATGAAGATATTAACTCAATCATGAGAGATAGTGATTATACCGTTGTTTCATGCAGTATACAAAAAGAACCTTATATAAGGAAATACGGAAGGTTAAGCGATGTGTACGGTTTGTCTCTTTCTTTCATTATTGAACGGGTTGTTTTCTATTTGGATAGTCAGAACGATAGATCGGTTGAACTACACGTATTAGCCGAAAAGCGAGGAAAAAAAGAAGACGCTTGCTTAATCAATTATTACAATGAGGTTTTAGACCGGGGAACATATTTTGTTAATTCGCAACGAATAAAAAACTACTTTAGGAGTTTTGAATTCAAGGATAAGAAAGATAATATTATTGGTCTTCAAATCGCAGATTTAGTGGCTTATCCATTGACTCGGCATGTTTTAGATCCACAAGCCGTAAACATAGCTTTCGACATAATCAATGAAAAAATATATTCACAAGGAGGAAAGCTGCACGGCCTAAAAATATTCCCATAAAAAAAGAGTTACTTGATGTAACCCTTTTCCGACCGGGGACACCCCAGTCCAAATATTTTAACTACACGCGTAGTAACATATTTCTATTACAAAAGTAATGATTTTTGAAACAATATCCAAATAAAATACCTTTTTTCTACAATGAAAATTTACTTATTCTCTTATTATTAAAATTTCGTACTAAGGTAGTATAGGATCACCGTAAAAATTTGAGGGGCAAAAAATATAACTTTATCTTTGCAAGAAAAAAAGATATATGCAAAAAGACGGTTATAGTTTACTGTTACCATCGGGTTTGTTAGATTACTTCC
>JAITVY010000065.1 GCA_031285565.1 Tannerella sp.
AACCGGTTGTCAATGGTATCAATTCCGGATATATGATTATCTTTTCGATTTGTGCGGTTGCATATATTGTCGGATGGTTGATCATGAAGGTGCTGGTTCCCAAATACAAACCGATTAAGTTGTAACGAAAGGTCGGAGATATAAAGAAACATAGTATAAAGATGTAAAAAGATACTGCCTGTTATCAGATTAGGGCGGTATCTTTTTTATATTGTTTTTGGTTATGATCTTAATTGTACCGTTTCTGAATGGAATCGCCAAAAAGAGGAATACCATGAAAGTAATGAGTTGTAATATAGAAAATCGCATCTTTTTCGGGAGGAATATTGTTATAATAGTAGAAAGTTAATCAATAAAAAGATATAAGAATGAAAACCATAAAGATACTGGCTTTATCCATATTGCAGACTTTGTTATTTACATTGTCGGGTTATTTGTTAATCCGTCTTTCTGCTTATTTGCTGCATGATAATGCTGCCGCTATCGGCATTATTGGTGGTGCAGATGGTCCTACTGCCATATTTGTCGCTTCGAAATGGAATATTGGTTTATTCCTCGAATATTCGTACATAAGTATGTTTACGTTGTTTCTTATTGCGAATTTATCAGCATTAGTGAAAAATAATGTGATCTCGGTAGTACTTGCTTTGGTTTGTTTTTTATTTGCTGTTTCGGGTATTTATTTTGCATTATCGAATCTTGCAGCATGGGTATGGATTGTGATGGTATTTATTGCTGCCATTTTAATGGGCAGCGGATATTTTATATCCCGGAAAGTTATTAATAAGGGATAGATTAGCAAGAATGGTAAACTGTTTTTCCTGTATACGATATATATTCGCAGATTAAATAATTACGAATGGATATACAGGAACGAAGCCGAATAGAATATCGCTCGCGGATTAACCGGGTAATGGATTATATTGATGAGCATCTCGACAAGTCGTTAGAACTGAAAACGATTGCCGATATAGCCAATTTTTCACCTTTTCATTTTCACCGGATTTTTACGTATATGATCGGTGAGACTCCTATTGATTATATCCAGCGTCTCCGGGTTGAAAAGGCTGCCTGGAAGCTTCGCGAAGAGAATCCACAATCTGTCACTGAAATAGCTTACGACTGTGGTTTCGGAAGTATTTCGTTGTTTAGCCGGACATTTAAAAAGTATTTTGGAATAACTCCCAGTTTATATGCAAAAACGGAAAAGCCGGTTTATTCGCGGGATGGAAAGCTATATAGCAAGAATGGGCAAGCGCTGCGCAAGAATTTGAAAAGCGATCAGGCTACGGATACCGACCTTTGTATTGTTAAATCAAATCAGTTTTATTTTATGCAAACAAAGATTGAAGTAAAAGAAATGCCGGAAATGAAGGCGGTTTATTGCCGTCATATCGGTCCGTTCCACCTGATCGGTCAGGCGTATGAAAAAGTGATGAAATGGTCAGTTCCGCGTGGGTTGTTTACTCCGGGAGTGTCTAAGACCGCTACAGTGACCCATGATGATCCTTCGGTGACCGAACTGGAGAAAATACGTCAGAGCGCTTGTATCATTGTAGATGAGGACGTAAAAGTGGAAGGTGAGATTGGTAAACTGACGATTCTCAGTGGGAAGTATGCCGTTGGACGTTTTGAACTAGCGCAGGATGAGTTTGAAAAAGCATGGAATACGATGTGCCGATGGTTTACCGAAAGTGGCTGGCAGCAGGGTGATGGGTGTACGTATGAGTTATACCATAATGACTATAACACGCATCCGGAGAAGAAGCATATTGTTGATATCTGTATTCCGGTGAAACCATTGTAACTTATTTCTCTGCTACAATAAACATTTCATTGTTTGATGTGAAGTTATTACCGTCTAAAATATGCGGATGAATAGTTACTTTTCTGAAGCCTGCTTCCCGAAGAATTGAAATTATTTCCGTCTCCGAATAATATCTTTCCCAAACAATGAAATGTTTTACTTTGTTTTTTGTCAGTAAATTGTACTGATATGCAAAACAACGGTTTTGGGGATAATGAAATGTCTGGCTTAATAATACATATTCATCATTGCTCCAAAATCCTCCCGAAGGATTGTAATCCCAATTCTTACCTTCTTGTTTATCATTGATCAGTTCTTCGGTAAAAACATCAAAAATCAGTTTGCCACCTGTAGTAAGCGAACCATGGATATTTCTTAAAAGCGTATCACGATCATGATCCGAATGGGTTCCCATATCGCAATAGATCATCATTACCATATCGTATGTGCCTTTGGGGTACTGCCGGATATAGTCTCCATGAATATAATAGATATCTTTTCTTTGTTGGCGGGCATAATTGATGGATACTTTATTAAAATCAATACCTGTTACTTCGTAACCCTGGTCTTTTAATAATTCGGCATACAATCCGGGACCACACCCCAGATCAAGCAGCCGAATGCCCGGTTTGATGTGTTCATTGATAAAGCCGACAATTTTAAGGATAGAGTTACGGTTGCGGCTGGCGCCATCGGATTCAGGGTTCAGATGCTCATACAGCATTTGCTGCTGGATATAAGGTTCAGTCCAGATATTATAGTCTGACCGTTGAAATAACTCCGGTTTATTATCTGTTATCTTCATACGATATTTCATTTTTTACATTAAGGATGTATGTGTAAGTTCAAGGTTTCATGTTCAAAGTTCAATGGTTTTATTTGGAACCTGTAACTTGAAACTTTAAACTTCCTTTAGGTTCATGTTTCGTTCCATCGCATTTCAATGTATTTTGCAAAGATAATTGTATCGGTTGAATTTGGGGGTTTATATATCGGAGTCATTGAATTATTCCTGAAAAAAGATTATACGCAGTGGAAAACTTCTTTCAAGAAAAATACAGTTTTCATCCTGAATAACCAGATAGTAAAATCCCGGAAGCCATCTTTCCATATCCACAATAATGTGTAATTTAGGTGCAGTAGAAATGGATATTTTATATACTTCTTTGTGAATATATTGATTATAGATTATAATCTCAATATTATCTTTTTCATCAAAGAATTCTATATTCAGCGTATTTTCATCTGCAAATGAAACATTTACTTTGAAATGTTTATTTTGTTCATTTTCTTCTTGTGTGAAATTCCATGGGTTTATATCTTTTTTTTTCTGTATATACCTGAATTCCGGATACTGATTTTTTTTGATGGCAGAGAAGAAATTAATTATCATGTTTTTTAGTTTAATCATCTCTCTCCGATAATTTTTAAAACATTTCATAGGCTATTTTGTTGTTCATTCGCGAATTAGGTTGCACGCAATGGCAAAGGAAATAGAAAATGGGGATAACTTAAAACGGATTTATGTGACCAAATATGCTGTTTTCGCAATTTGTACTAATTGCTAAATGAACAATGTTTCTGATTATTTGTTCTTAGTAAAATCTTAAGAGATAAATATGATAATGTAGTATTTTTGGCAATAGAAAAGTCTTGTCATTACTAATTTTTATTACTAAAAATATGAAAGTTCAAAGGAATTTTTTTGAAATTCTGAAATCAAAACTTACCTCTCATATATCTTTGGCTCACGAAGTTTCTGATTTGTTAAATATTAGTGTAGATTCTGCATACAGAAGAATCCGGGGTGAAAAAGAACTTTCTATATCAGAATTGAGTGTATTATGCAAACGTTATAATATCTCTATGGATGCAATTCTGAATCATCAATCCAATAATGTTACTTTTCAAAAATCCTATCATCAAAAAAATGATATGGATGAATATTATTTGTATCTTAAATATATAACCGAAAGATTGGAATCAGTGGCTGCTTTATCCGGATCTAAAGAAATGTGTTATTTCGCTAAAGATATTCCTTTTTTTCATCTTATACCTTATCCCGAACTTGCTTTATTCAGGCTGTTTGTTTGGAATCAAATGTCCATAAAGAGTGATGTTTCCTATGATGAGTTCTTAGATAATGTAGATAAAAAAAACTTAATGGATTATTACCATCGAATATTCCGGAGTTATAAAAGAATACCCTCCAGAGAAATCTGGGTCAAAGAGACTGTGGATATTACTTTGCGGCTGATAGAATATTACTATGAGTTAAATATGTTCAAGAGTTCCGGAACGTGCATTCTATTGTGTGATCAACTTTTACAAATGGTAAATAACATTGAGGAGTGGGCTGAAACCGGAGCAAAAGGTAATAATAGCAACATTTCTTATAAAATGTATTTAAGTTTGGTTTCCCTGGATAATAGTTTTATTGTGACAAAATGGGGAAATACTGTTTCTGCAACTATTAATTTGTTTGTGATTAATGGAGTAACCACTTCTGATAAATCATTTTGTACAGAAACAGAAAAAAGGTTTAATGGAATTGTTGAAAGATCGCTGTATATTAGTAAATCGTCTAAACTTGAACGTTTCAAATTTTTTAAGGAAATGAGAACTAAGATTAGTGATCTGATGAAAAGGCTTGAAAACTAATGAAAGTTTCATTTTATAAATAGTTTGCTGGCGAATGCTGAGTATTTTGAATATTTTGCGGCATTATTTTATTGTTTATGTGTGGATTAGGTTGTTGGATGTGAAAGATATGAAAAACGGAAATTACTTAAAAGCGGATTTAATTACTAGATGAAAAAGGTCTTTGAGTATTAGTTCTTAATAAAATCTTGAGTCGAAAAATGTGGTAATATTGTATTTTTGGGAAAAGAAAAGTCTTATTATTACTAATTTTTATTACAATAGAATATGGAAATCCAAAAGAATTTTTTTGAAACCCTTAAATCAAAATTACCTTCTCATATATCTCTGGCCCATGAAGTTTCTGATTTGTTAAATATTAGTGTAGATTCTGCATACAGAAGAATCCGGGGTGAAAAAGAACTTTCTATATCTGAGTTAAGTACACTATGCGAGCATTATGATATTTCTGTGGATGCAATACTTAATCATCGATCAAATAATATCATTTTTAAAAAACTTTATCACCAAAAAAATGATTTGGATGAATATTATTTGTATACAAAAGATGTAACCGAAAGGTTGGAATTAATTTCTACATTATCCGGACCTAAAGAAATGTACTATCTTGCCAGAGAGATTCCTTTTTTTCATCTTACGCCGTATCCTGAGCTTGCTTTATTCAGGGTGTTTGTATGCTATCAAATGAACTCGAAGAATGATGTATCCTATGATGAGTTTTTGGATGGTATCGATAGAAAAAAAATAATGGATTATTACCATCGAATGCTTCTGAGTTATAATAAAATACCATCTAAGGAAATCTGGGTCAGAGATACAGCAGATGCTACTTTGCAGCTATTGGAATATTACTATGAATTGAATATGTTCAGGACTCCTGACACATGTCTTCTGTTGTGCAATCAACTTTTGCAAATGATAAATAACATAGAGAAATGGGCTGAAACCGGGTCTAAAGGTGACAAGAGCAATATTTCTTATAAAATGTATTTAAGTTTGATTTGTCTGGAGAATAGTTTCATGATGACAAAATGGGGAGATATAACTTCTACAACTATTAATGTATTTGTGATTAACGGAGTAACGACTTCCAATGAATCATTTTGCACAAAAGCCGAAAAATGGTTTAATGGAATTGTTGAAAGATCGCTGTATATTAGTAAATCCTCCAAACTTGAACGTTTCAAATTTTTCCAGGAAATAAGGACTAAGATTCGTGATTTGGTGAAAAAGATTAAAAACGAATAAGAGTTTCCTTTACAAGAAAAAGATGATTTCGTTTTGCTGGTACAAAGGTTTAAAAAAAAATGGTTGGATAAAAGAGGGTGTGTGAAAAGTAAAAACTGCGATCATATCGTTGTGTTGAACGAATTAAAACATCTTTTATTACACACCCTCTTTATTATTGACATTCAAAATCGTTATTCAGGTGCGGCAAACGACATCATTTCCCATACGGCGGCATCGTTTTCGAGTTTTTCTGTTACAACGCCGTTTTTGATGATTTTCAATTCAGCTTTGCCTACCATCCGGTGATAGCCGATGTCGACCCCTTGCAAGGCTTTCCCAAGTGCACGGATGAACTTGTTTGCAATCATTTCCTGATTCAGGATGTTGTGGTCTTTGGTCAGGGTCAGTTCAAAACCATTTCCCTGGTCGTCATAGAAGAATTTGACCACATCGCTCACGAGTTTGCCGGTAACAGGCTGTACGTGGGGCGTACTCCTGAAAAACGTCTGGCAATCGGGATTGTCCATCAAAATCTTACCATCCTTGGCTAGTAAGACGTTTCCCCATTCCGTCAGGTCATATGCTTTTGGACAGCAGAGATAGGCATTAATAGCAGTATAAGGTCCTATTTCGGCACGCGACCAGTACCAGTGGTTGATCAGTTCTTGCATGGGCGCATTTCCCCAATTGTGATCGTGATACACTGAACCTTTTGTTTTTACGGTTTTGCCATTTATCGTGTAACTGGCCTCTACTTTCCCTTGTGGCACGGCTATTACCCAACCAACATACTTACCGGTGTCGCCGTAGTAACTGAACCCATTGCCGGGACGCCACGATTCTGTTTGCCTGGTAATTTTCAAATGGACTTTTATACCTTCATCTTCGTCTTCAAAGAAAATCTCATATTCTTTCAGGTTACCCCTGAAGTAGTTTTTACCAATCCTGACATCACATTGTTCTTTTGATGCGGAAAACTCTTCGGCGGGGAACTTGAAAATCTTGTTGAACTGCGAGCCGTCAGCTGCCGTGTAGTCAATTTCGACTTCAGGATACAATGGTTTATTGATTTCTGCCAGCGGCTTTGTGTAGAAGATCACTGCTATCGTGGAACCATCGTCCAGATGCCCATCCATATACCACCATTCATAAGTGCCTTTTTCACCTGAGGTTCTCATACCATCTTCCCATAGTGCGGGGAATTTATCGAAGCCATTTTTCTTCAGTTCGGCTTCGTCCCAAATACTATGTACTTTGATTTTTTCTTTTTTTTCCATTGTCTTTGTTTTTTTGATTAAGAATTTAGTAATAACATAACTGAATGAAATCATTATGCCTTAAAAAAAGCATCCTTATTGAAATCGTCCGGTTAACTGTGGTGAGTCTTATATCACAGGGGGAGTAGGGGGAGGGGATATTCAGATAGTACCAAAATATTGTTGATCGAACTAGGTAAAGAAATCGAGTATCCCCGGTCTTTTACCCCAGTTTATAGCCTTTTGTTTTAAATCTCGACACATAAGGTTATCATTTAAAATGTAGGTTGTTATTCCTACTCTTTTTGAACAAAAAGGAAAATGAATATGTTCACGAGTTAACTATTATTATTTATACGAATCAGTAGTCAAAGTAGTCAAGTAGTTATCAGTTGCCTTGCAACTTAGGAGTTAAGTAGGAATACATTTATATTCCGGAAGTTTCTTGCATTTCCATAACGTGCACAATTATGATGACCTTTCTATTCGAAAGCATAAGCCAAAACTAATCTTATTTCATGAGGAGAGTCAACCTTTTCTAAAATCCAAATGTTATACTATGCACATACAAAATTGTGATAGTATAATAATTAAAAAGAAAAAGCTTATGAAAAGAAAACTACTTTTTCTGGGATTGCTCCTTATATCCATCTCAATGGTATTCGGAGCTACGGATATTTCGGATTCCACTCAGGTAATTTCGTCTGTACGCATTGGAGGTGGTGTTTATGGAGGTTATGTATTTACACCTAGTATCGTATTGGTAAATAAAACAACAAATGCAACGCTGAATCAGGGCACTGATTATACGGTTTCATATACGCTGAACGGAAATCAGGTCAGTACGGTAAAAGATGCCGGAATCTATGAGGTGGTTGTGGCTGGTATCGGTAATTATACAGGACGACTTAATCCGGAGTTTACGGTTCTTCCGGCAAATCTGGATAATGTTGTTATTAGCGGAGTAAATGGTTCTTATCCTTATGAAGGAACCCAGATTGCTCCTGCCATTGGTGTTACACTAAACGGACAGCGTATAACATCTGCTGATTATACATTGACATATGGAGATAATACAACTGTTGCTGATGGTGGAACCATTACGCTCACTCCTTCTGATAATAAAAATTTTGCAGGGCAAAAAGTTGTTAATTTTGCCATTGCTCCGGTTAATCTTTCTACAGCAACAACTGTTGTCGCTTTGAGTCAGTCATCTTATGTATATAATGGTTCAATAATTACTCCGACCATTCAATCAGTAACCGTAGATGGAAAAACGTTAAGCAGTTCGGATTATACGGTAAGTAGTCCGGGAAACGGGGCTAATACAAACGTTGGCAACGGGACAGTTACGATCACCGGAGCGGGTAATTATACCGGAACGGTTTCACAGCGGTTTACAATTACGGATGCTGATTTGTCAACAGCAACGATTACATTAAATCCGGCATCGTATGCTTATACAGGTTCAGTGGTTACACCAACAATACAATCTGTGGTAGTAGGCGGGCGTACGTTAGCCATGAACACAGACTATACTGTGGCTATACCTTCGGCCGGTACAAATACGAACGTTGGCAACGGAACAGTTATGATTAGCGGGACAGGTAATTATACCGGTTCAGCATCGAAAAGTTTTAGCATTTCCGGTGCCACACTTACGGACGATATGATTGTCGCAATAGCATCGAAAACGTATACCGGTGCAGCAATTACATTAGATGCTGCAGATATTGCCACTTCATATAGTTCAAAACCATTGATGTTCGGAACAGATTACACGATCACAGGCTATCAGAGTAATACGGCGCTGGGTACAGCCACAGTTACGTTTGAGGGGGCAGGTAGCTTTAGCGGAAAGGTAGCGAAAACGTTTGAAATAGAGCAGGCTCCGTTGACTGCCGATATGTTTACAATTACAGATACGACCTATACCGGTAGTGCGATTAAATTAACTCCTAATGATATCACAGCTAAGGATGCTCAACAGCAAACCCTTACAATTGAGACTGATTTTGTAATTCAAAACGCTGTTAATAACGTGAATGCGGGAACGGCAACTGTTATCTTTACAGGTAAAGGTAATTATTCGGGAACCGTACCTGTAAATTTTACGATTAATAAAGCAGCATTGAAAGCTGATATGTTTACAGTTGCCAATAAAGTCTATACAGGAAATCCTGTACAGCTTGTCGGGTCAGACATTACAGCATCTCTGAATTCTACGCCGTTGGTTTATGGAACGGATTATACATTGGGAACATATACGAATAACACCAATGTGGGTACAGCTTCCGTAGTTATTTCCGGTACCGGAAATTTTGAGGGGGATGTAACGGTTAACTTTAATATCAGTGCTCCTGCGTTTACTGCGAATATGTTTGCAATCGCAAACAAAGCATATACTGGAAGTCCTGTTGCATTGACAGCCAGTGATATCACTGTTGTTAATTATGAAGATACCCTGGTTTATGGAACAGATTATACTCTGGGTACATATACGAATAATACCAATGCCGGAACTGCTACTGTAGTAATAAACGGAGCTGGTAATTATAACGGATCCTCTCTCTCTGTGCCTTTTGTGATTACGCCTATACCTCTGACCGCAAGTTTGTTTACAACAATAGCCAGTAAAGCTTATACAGGAGCGCCTGTTGAACTAACAGCACAGGATATTACCAGTTCATTGGTTTACGATACGGATTATACAATTGGGACATATGACCATAATATCAATGCCGGAACGGCTGCGGTTGTATTTAATGGAAAAGGTAATTATACAGGTTCGACTGTTCCTGTTAGTTTTACCATTACTCCTGTTGCATTAACTGCTGAAATGGTTACTGTTTTGAATCGATATTATACAGGTGGGATAATCAGACCGCAACCGGTTGTTAAGTTGGGAAATATTATACTATCCAATTCGAATTATACGGTTTCTTATCCGGATACACAGGTGGGCGCTTATATTGAAGAAGGATCATATAATGTAAGAGTCGATGCTGTGGCGAATGGCAATCTGACCGGTTCGGTGATTGAGAGTTTTGAAATTGTGGAAGCACCGGAAACCTATTATACGGTTACTATTCCTCAGGTTGAGGGAGTTACGACCGATCCTCCTGCAGGTACCTATGATGTAACTGATGGTAATTATTTTGTATTTTATATAACTGTTGATCCTCCTCAGCAAATAACAGTTAAGGTTAACGGAGAAGTAGTAACACCTTATTATCTGGGTAATAATGAGTATGAGGTGATGATTACGGATATAGAAGAAAATATTAATGTTGAAATTAAGACCGGTGATGTAGGTAATATGGATATTAGTACTGAAAATGTTAAAGTATACGGGGTAAATGGCATGTTATATGTTGAAACTCCGACAATAGCACAGATTCAGGTCTATAGCATTAATGGTCAGTTAAGATATCATGGTAAAACGGAACTTATGACAACTGGTATTCCGTTATCGCGTGGTATTTATATTGTGAAAGTTGATAATAAAACATTTAAAGCACATGTAAAATAATTATAGGAAACAGTCCTGTCAAAGGGCTGTTTTTTTTGCAGATATTTTATGAGAAAAAGGGATGTCGTAAAAAGGCATCTCTTTTTTGTTGAACTATCTCAGGATTACTCATTTCAATAAAATCTCCAGAAGATTACGTTGGTGCTGGAAAAATTCAATACGTTTTTTTTCGCCGCTGAATGAAATTAATGTGGACGTTTTTAATAACATTTTCACCCAGTTTTCCATTTCAAAAATAACCCGCGGATCATTAATTGAGTAGTGATTGACCCCAAAAGGACGAAATGTTATTATTGAAATGTTATCGCTGTTCCATAGAGTAAAATCATTATCAAATTTAATATTTGAGACATGAATGGTACATGGCATCTCTTGATTTTTTCCTAAAATGGCATCATGTTCCATATCTTCTAACAGCATGAATGTTTCTTGTATCATTTGATTACATTCTTCTTTGGATAGCAGATTCAAATTCCTGAAATAGTTAATGTTGTCTACCAATGATTTCACTAGTTCCTGACTATAAATAAAAAATATTCGTGTTTGTCGTAACTCTTTCCATATCATTTTTTCTATAGTCAGAGCTCTTGGTGCAACAATAAATTCTGATAGTTTAATTGTTTTGACATTTGAATTTCGCTGATACATCCATTTATACAACCGAAGTTTGGAAATCATTTTATATTTATACAGATATAAAATAGAGACATGATTTTTTATGGAAAGTGAATAATGATTGGGGTTTGTCCTTAGTTTTTTTAAAGAGTCTAATGCATTTTCTCCCCATTTAATATAATCATCCATAAAAGAATCACCGTTTCCGATACTGGTCACATTTACCTGGTAAGCATTCTTTTCATTATTTGTCTTAATCAAACTATCTAAGGAAATATCTAATTTCTGAGCAATTTTCACAATGTCCTCAAATGTAAAATCAATCTGTCCCCGTAATCGGCGATAAGCGGCTTCTTTACTCATGGGGATGATATTTATCAACATATCAACCGGATTAACTCCTTCAGGTGTTTTTTGTTTAAGAAGGTTTAAAAATTTTTCAAGTGTAGATGTCATATATATTTGTTATGTCAGGCTTCTCTACGAGTTTTCGTTGTAAATTGAAAAAGTTTACCTTTTCGATTTCTCCGCTTTTAGATATCAATGTGGAAAATCTCATCAATGATTCTATCCATTCTTTTGTATCATTACAGATTTCTTCTTCTATGGATGAAAGATAATTTATTCCAAAAACATTAATGGAAGATGCTTTAAAGTTGTTTCCCTCTACATAAATGTAGTTGGCATCAAAATAAGTATTTGCCAGATAAACCCAAAAAGGAGCTCCGGCTTTTGTTTCTCCGGATGAAATATCTTCTTCCAGGTCATCTAATAACATATAAATCTCTTCTTTTAATGTTTTTACTTCTTCGTGTGCAACCAAGCCTATCTCTGAGAAATAATGAATATCATTGATAATAGGACGAAATAGCTCTTTTGTCCAAATAAAATGTGACGCAATTTGCTGATGTTCTTCCAGGTATATTTTTTCAAGGCTTCTTATATGAGGAGGAATCTCAATTTCCGAGAACTTTAAAGGACTCGGGGTTTTTCTACACTGATATGCCCATTTAAAAAATCTGAATTTGCAAATGGTCGGATATTTATATACATGAGAAGCTGGTAATACATTGATTGCCCCATACATATTAGCATTGGGATCCATTTTCATGAATCTCATGGCGTTAATAATATTTTCTATTGTTTTGCAATAAGCATCCGTCAGATTTTTTCCACTCATTCTAACGATACTCGAAGTATAGGTGCCTTCTTCTTTTGTTTTAAAAATTTTATCCAGGGAAAGATGAAAATAGGAAACAACTTGCAGGACTTCTTTAAGTGTAAGCGGTATTTCTCCGCGAAGACGCCGATAGGCAGCCTCTTTTTTCATCGGGATGATTTCTGTAAAAAAATCAATCAGCGTTACACCATTAGGAAGTCGTTGTTTGATCTCTTTAATTACTTCTAATGAGGGATTGTCCATAATTCAAAAAAATAAAATTTAGATGAATAAAGCAATTTCTGTAACCATAAACATATACAAATATAGTAAATTATGATGTAAGAATCATTGAATTGTTTCTTATATCGATAAAATATCGCATCGGGTTGCAAAAAGAGACAATTGTTTAAACGAAACGGATTTGTTGAGACTTTATATACGTACAAAGATGAGCTATTTTTATTTATAAATTTAATAATCATCCAAATGGGCAGTATAATACTAAATACAATCACAACCTGGCTTGGGGGAACATTAAAGAATGAGAACTTAACAGGCAGTTTGCAAAATACGTCTTTGCTTTTAATAAATGAGGAAGGTTTCTATCATAATATTTTAGAAAATCATTGGGAAATATGGCTTTATGAAAACCAAACATTGGAGATCGAGTTTTTAAAAGAGCTGGGTGATACGGAAATATATCTTAAGGATCAATTTGGAGATCTCGTATATGAATTACAAATTTTTACTGTACCTTCATTACGCATCATTGTTGATGTCGAGGGTTGGGATCCTGGGATTTACTCTATTGAGATCAAAGGTTCTATTGAAAGAGAAAAAACATCTTTATTTTATGATCCAATGATGTATCTTCTGCTTTTCGGAAAATATCCATCTAAAAAAATGAAGTGTGAGCTAACTGCGATATGATTTGTTTTTTTTAATGCAATTGTGATTAAATTCAAAATGCGGAGTGGTTTATTTTTGAGAATAAAGGCTGGGATAAGGTCGGTAAAGTAAAAAAGTCTCTTTGTTTATTTTGTTTCGTTTGCAAAAAGATACGAATATTTGCTGTTTTGGACTGTTTTTATTTGATTTTTGATGGGCTTTTTTGCGTCAATAGTATAAGGATCGTATTAGTATCGTATAAGGTTCTCATACGATTTTTGTTTTTATGATTATATACATTTGAATGCATATTTTTGCAATTATGGGCTGAGCACTTAATATGACAAGCAGAGAAACGATTCTTTTTCGACTGAAAGAAGAAACCGTCTGAGATGAAGTGTGCCAGAATGGTATAGAAGTGTATCATTCTGGTACACTTATTTTTATATTTAAAATGGAGGTTGCATTTTTGTATTTATAGAGATTTTCAGATCCTCATTCGGATGTTTGTATGAGTACTGTAAAGTCTGCGATCTTTGTTGGTTTTTTAAAACTATTTGAGGATATTTGATTCGTGAGTTGTTGGGATGCTTTTGCTGCGGATAGAAGCAAAATGCACTTTGCTTCTATTTACCTGCTTAACAGAAATGTTGATATAGGATTTCATTATGAATATTGAACCATAGAACTGGGATTTTTTATATCTTTGATTTTATATCAATTTTAAAATCTTCATACCATGAGAAACAAAGTATTAATATTTTTGACCCTTATAGTTACAATAAGTAGCCAGTTATACGCACAAGAATTATTTGAATCTTTAGGCGGAGTAAAAACAAAGTTTAAAATTTATTCTAATATGGTTGACTTAGAGGTTAAAACTCAGTTTATAATTAAAGATGCGGAAAAATCATATGGTAGTTATCAGGATGGAACTTATGGTTATGGCTATGAATCTTACCATTTGGAATTTGTAACAAATAGAAAACTAGCAACCATAACCCAGAATCGTTCATCTGTGTTTACTTTACAATTCACTTTCTATGATTCTAATGACAAGATATTGGCAGAAGAAACCTCATTTAGGTCGGATAATAGGATTTCTGATACCGGTAAAGATGGTTTATGGTTTTATTCCATCGACTTAATTGATATTCCAATATCATTACTAAATCATACAGCCAAAATTGATATAGTATTACTCGAATATAAGAAGTGATAAATTTATTAAAAGGTAAGGTCGGTAAGATGTAAAATAAGAATCCTTGTTTGATATATAAACTGTCCGGTTCACAGGTGAACTGTATTCCAGTGAACACAGCCAACGGTTCAAAGCGGATAATGTAGAAGTGCTATTTGATAGAGGAGCAAAAAAATCTAATTTTCGAAAAAAAGAGACAGTTTATTGTCAAATAAATGGACAGATCTGTCAAGTAATTAGACAATTGACAGAAGGCGCATGTTTTCAATAGGCTTATTATCAGTAAGCTGTATATGGTGGTATAATTTTTGTTTATTTTACAGAAATAAAGCTTAATTATTATGAAAACAGTCATTCGGAATTTCTTTAATACGCTTCGCCGTTTTAAAATGGCTACTTTGTTAAACCTGTTAGGACTGTCTGTTGCCTTTACTGCTTTTATCGTAATAATGATTCAGGTAAGTTATGATCTTCGGTTCAACTCTTCTATACCTGATGCAGATCATGTCTACAGAATAAATTTAATTCATGAAGGTTCGCCTATAGCAGCAACGCCTCGCCCTGTGGGTGATGGTTTTGCGGCCTATTCTCCTTACGTAAGAGCGGTTGCTATAAACAATGCGATGTATGCAACGGTATTTGACAGGTATTTTACGATAGATTCTGATGATTCTTCCAGCCAACAGCAGACTTATGCAGAGAAGATGATGGAAACGACTGCGGGTTATATTGATATTTTTCAGCCCGAAATGCTGGAAGGGGATGCACAGGCATTACTGGATCCTGATAAGGTATTAATCCCTCAAAGTCTGTCGGAACGTCTCTTCAAAGGAGAGCCTGCGATTGGAAAACTTCTTCGTGGTGAAGACTTTGTGTGGACTGTGGGTGGTGTATATAAAGACTTTCCAAAAAATAGTTCCGCTCATAATTTTATCCTTTTGCAGATGGACAAGCACGAACATTGGGCTATAAATTATGAAACATACATTTCTATTGATTCTTCCCAAGATGCAGCTGCCCTCTTTAGTGAATATATATCAACGATTGAGCCAATGTTTAAAGGTGTCGGCTTTAACAATGTGGAATTTTTTCTTTCTCCGGTTAAGGCATTACATTTTGATACGACTATAGGATTTGATACTGTTGCGAAAACGTCGAAAACACAGCTTTGGATACTCATAGGTATCGCCTTGGTTATTTTGCTGATTGTCGCGATTAATTTTACGAATTATAGTATTGCTTTGGCTCCTTTACGTGTCAGAAGCCTTAATACACAAAAGGTATTAGGAGCTGACGAGCTAAAACTCCGCATATCATTGACTATAGAGGCTGTATTGGTTTGTTTGACTTCTTTTGGAATTGCTTTGTTGCTGGTGTACTTATTGTCTTTGACTTCGGTTACTAGCTTGCTGTCGAGTGATTTGGCTTTGCGAAAAAACGTTCCTTTGTTATTTGTTGTAGGGGGAATAGCTTTACTAACAGGTTTCTTTGCTGGTATATATCCGGCTCTGTATACTTCTTCATTTGCACCTGCTGTGGTATTAAAAGGAAATTTCGGCTTGTCGCTTCATGGACGCCGGTTGCGTAGTACGCTTGTAGGTATTCAATATGTCGCCTCGTTTGTATTGATCGTTGCCGCATTATTTATGTTTATACAAACAAAGTATATGCAACATCAAAATCCCGGCTACGACAGGAGTAAAATGATCGTTGTTACAACCAATAAGCAATTTTCCAATCAACATGAGTTGTTTGCAGAAAAACTTAATTCTTTGCCTTCCATTGAAGCCGTTGGCTATTCGGAAGCTTTATTGGCCGGCAGAGATCATTTTGATGTCCATCAGGGGAAAGTAAAAGAATCACCTGTTATACTCAACACTGTACGTGCTGATGCAAACTTTTTGCAAGCTATGAATATCCCTATTCTTGAAGGTCGATACTTTACCCAATCGGATACACAGGCAGAAGGGAGATTTTTTGCTATCCTTAATGAGCACGCTCGTAAAGAATATAATTTGCAGGTGGGAGATAAGATCGATGGAATGGTCACTATCGTGGGCTTTATCCCTGACATCAACTATACTTCGTTTCGTAAAGAGATTGAGCCGATGGGCTTTGTCCTTGACCCAACCCGACGTTTTGCGTATATTCGAACCAAAGAGGGGGCAAATGTATACTCCGCCATGCAGGAGATAGAAAAGGAATTGCAAGCTTTATCACCCGGTTTCCCCTTTGAGATCCGTTCATTGGATGATGTGTCGAATAATTCGTATGGTTATGAAAAGAATATTATGATACTTATCACTCTATTCAGTCTTTTGGCCATTCTGCTTTCTATGATCGGGGTATTCGGATTGGTTATTTTTGAGAGTGAGTATAAGCGGAAAGAGATAGGAATACGCAAAGTTTTCGGTTCTACAACTAAAGAGATTCTTGGAATATTGAATAAGAAATACGTCTATTTATTGATTATTTGCTTTGTCATAGCCGCTCCTTTGGCATACTATGGTGTAAATCAGTGGTTGCAAAATTTTGCTTATAAAACTCCGATGTATTGGTGGGTCTTTGCTGTTACTTTCTTATTAGTTGCAGCATTAACTTCTGCAACTGTAACCTTCCAAAGCTGGAGGGTAGCAAATGCCAATCCTGTGGATAGTATAAAAACAGAATGAAGCTTGTATGCAAATCGCATACAAGCTCTAAAGAACTAAACCTACCTCCTGGCACTGTGAAAAGCCGGATATTTCTTGCGAAAAAGTTCTTGCGAAAAAGTTCCTGCGAGAAAATTCGAAGAGAAAAGAGAAATAATTTGCAATTATTTTGATTTATTTTATAATTTCGCATCCGATAAATCAAAACGATTGAAACTAATGAAAAAATTATTTTTACTTATGTTAATGGCTTTGCCATTTGTATTTACTTCATGTTCGGATGATGATGACGAAGATAACGGAATCAAAATCAAAAACTCTAAAATTGAAATGGTCGCGGGAGATAGCGAACAAATAAATGTAACTTCCGATTTAAGTTTGAGTTACACATCAGAGGACGAGTATTATGCAACTGTTAGCAGTACAGGTGTAATTACAGCAAAGAGAGTTGGAGAAACTAATATTATAGTAACGAATGCCGAAGCAGCAGCTAAAGTTTCCGTGATTGTTTCTCCAAAGTACACAACATACCCCGACCCTGATTTTATGTTCGGCGAAACAAGGAGTAATGTAATCAAAAAACATGGAACGCCAGATACTGAAACTGATGATGCAGTTTTGTATGATGGATATTCCACTAAAGCCCCTATAATCATATACACTTTCGATGCGAGTAACAAGGTAAGTGGCGTTGGCGTAATGATTGGAACTACATATACGGAAGAACTTGCCGCATTTTTAGCAGAAAGATATGTTATGCTGGAAGGAACTGGAAATATGGCGCTGGTGGGATTCGATCATCTTGACGAAGATAAGGCAACTATGGGGCTGGCAGTATCATTATACAACACTTCATATTGGACCGTTTTATACGTACCTTATAGCGGCACAACTAAAAAGTCTATGAAAATGTCAATGGATATGGATTCATTCAAGGCTATAGCGGATGATTTACTGAAATAAGAATAATACAAATGCAAATATCAAAAGGCGACCCGGAAGGTCGTCTTTTTTATCTTCATGATTTTAATAATGTTTGTGAATAGATAAAATTTCACCAATGTGGGCACAATGTAGTACTATTTCGCAATTGTTTCTAAAAACAAAAACCGTCAAATCTTTTTGGATCAAGAATTTGACGATTTTGATATGTGGTCCCACTTGTACCACTTTTTCTTGATTTTATTTACTTGTTGAGAAAAGATTAAAGTTGGTGAATTATTGATAATTATTAATTTGTTTGTTTTGATGATAAAACTAAATAAAGAGGAGTAAAGAAAATGTGGGCACATGTAAAACTTATTAGCTATATTTGTATATCTAATCATTATATGTATGGCAGTGTCTTTTTTTATCAGAAATAAGAAAGGAGTGATTTTTTCGCAAAAAAGTTTTTACAGGAAAATTCAAAGAAAAAAGAAAAGTGACTTGCGCATATTCTTTTCTTGGAAATGCATTTAAAACAAATTTATCATATATTTGCAATCATAAACTATAAAACTGATTGCCATGAATAAATTTATCCTGTTTTTTGCTTTATCACTAGCGTCATTAACTATAACTGCACAAGAAGAGGTGGAAGATTCCGTCAAATCTACAGTGGAATACAATCTAACCGTTGATGATCTATTGGAAAAAGATGGCCAGATCTTTACATATGATGTCGCTAATGGAAAAGATGAACTTTGGAAGAATGTTTTCAATTGGTATTCTTTAAATAAAGAAAAATATGACTTGTCTATTATTAGTGAAAATAAGGATATTGGTAGCATCTATATTCAAATCAAAAAAAAGATTTCAGCTGAAAGTGATGCTGAACGTACCGGCTATCTGGAATTTTTATATTATGCTACCCTGCAGGTTGATTGTAAAGACAATAAATACAGATGTAAAGTATCAGCAAGACAATCTCAAAGTTTACTTAAAAGAGGGGAAAGCCCAAAGAACTTGTCAACTCCTACCTTAACGGCATTGAAAAAACAGTTGGAAGATGTTGTGGAGATATCCAAAAAATATTTTGACGATGAAACAAGATGGGACTTTAACAATTCTTGGAATTCATTTATTAAAGATGAATATACCTATGATGATTTAAAGCCTAAAAATTTACTAAAATCCGCATTAATAGTTGAAAAGGATATTATAAACAGTCTTAATTCAGAAATGGTCAAAAAAGACGATTGGTAACTACTCCTTTTTCATCTTTATGATTTTTGTGAATAAACAAATGAATTGTTATGGAAATAGATATAAGAATAATTGTTGCATTAGTAGGTTGTCTGGGTGCAATAATTGGTGGTATATTTACAGCTATATGCAATTACATACTCAATAAAAAGCTCGATTCAGTAAAAAAAATTCAGGAAAAGCAAAAAGAGGTTTATCTAAAATTCCTGCGTGTATACCAAGATTTTAAGAACGCAGAGCACCCGGGAGATAAATTCCCACAATTTCAACATGAATTTAATAGTGTATGTCTCTATGGGGATAATGATACTTCAAAAGCTGTAAAGGAATTATATGATTATCTGATAAATAGTATGTTAGTAAAAAAGCCGCTTAATGAAGCTCAACTTAGTGAATATGAGAAAAATATGATTAATTCTATGAGAAGATGCTTTGGACTAGATGAGTTTGACTCATTTTATATGGATCGTTTTATAATATAGCACTAATTAAATTTATAAAATATAAACCTTGTATTGTAAGTATTATAACTAATAACCAAACTCCTACTAACCCTATTATTCTCCTTTAATTTTTCTTTAAACGTGTCCATTTCGGAATTATTCGAACAGCCGGATTCGTCGGTTATCGTGTGCCCTAAGTGTGGTACCAAGTTGGAGGTTAAGGAGAAAGTTGAATAGGTTGCAATTAAAAGAGTATATCAATGAGAGTAGCAAAAAAAGGTCTTGAAGTGTATGGAGAATTCCTTATTGAAGAGGTTAGGAAGTTTCTCGAAAAAAAAGGAGAGTAAACTATACATCTCACAATACCAAGCGTGCAAACGTTTTGGTCGGTCTAATGTTGAGCGGTGGAAGAAGTCGGGGAAAATAAAAGCCCACTACAAGGGTAAAAGGAATATTGAGTTTAAAATGACCGAATTGCTAAGAGCAGCAGAGAATCAGCAAGATTACGAATTATGATTTATTATTCTCCAAATTTGGGGTGAAGTTTGCCGGATGAACGCCGTCGAATCATAATGCGATAATAATGAAATCAAAAATTATATCTTTGCATAAACAAAACACCTATGGAACTACAAGTAATCCAAAACAAGATTTATGAGATCAGAGGTCAACGGGTGATGCTGGATTTCGATTTGGCAGAAATGTATCAAGTGGAAACAAGGGCATTAAATCAAGCAGTCAAGCGTAACATGAAACGGTTTCCCCCAGATTTCATGTTCCGGTTGTCACCCGATGAATGGAATAATATGTCATCACAAATTGTGACGACATATCCGACAAAACGACCAAAGTCAGCTACGCCATACGCTTTCACAGAACAAGGGGTTGCTATGTTATCCGGACTTCTCAATAGTGATATTGCCATAAATGTAAACATCAGTATCATGCGTGCATTTATTGCCATCCGGAATGTTTTAGCTGCAGCAAAAGAAAGTGATCTGCTGCCTACTTTAATAGATCGTATAAAGGCGTTAGAGGAGATTAGTGAAGAAACACTGGCTGCAATAAATGATCTGTCAGAAGATAATCGGAAAGAGTTTGATGATATTTATTTGGCATTAGCAGAACTCGCAGCTAAACATAAGCAAGTAAGTAAACCCCGTAATCCGGTTGGATTCAGGAAGACGGATGATTAGACGAAAAGCTTATTTTTAGATAGGGATGCTTCATTTTTTTGAAAATAGTTCGATATCAAGTCAAGTGGTAATAATATACCGAGATATCAACTTGAGATCACAAATTGTGATGTCTATTACTCTCCCTCACTTATCCAGCACTCTCCCTCATGAGGCAGAGTATAAAGAAAAAACAACTCGTGTTATTGGATGTCAGAACTCAACAAAACTCAACATTCAAAACCGAATTAAGAAAATACTATACGAGCCGGGTATTCAGAAGATACAGCCTACTCTATAGGACAAAGATTGTTGAAGAATGTTGAAATCCAAAAAAGGATTAAAGAGATGCAAGACATGGCAAAACATTTGCTCGACAAAATAGGATGTGAAAACCTTAGAAGACCTTATATCCAGACAAAGAATATACTTCTCTAACGCTATTGTTTATACCTGGGCTACATAAATAGTAGATTATAGCAAACAGAAACTGAATGAACCGACTTTTCGACCGATTTAAATACCCATATTATAAGTGAATTAAAAACAAAATCGGATCACCGTAAAAATTTGAGGGGCAAAAAATATAACTTTATCTTTGCAAGAAAAAAAGATATATGCAAAAAGACGGTTATAGTTTACTGTTACCATCGGGTTTGTTAGATTACTTCC
>JAITVY010000103.1 GCA_031285565.1 Tannerella sp.
ATCATAACGGGTGTGGGAACCACTTTTATACGTTTGCATAAAACTCTTTTTTGCAAATATATAATTTCTCCGCCTAAAGGCGGGGGATTTCACCCATCCCAGAATTATAAATTAAAAAACAAAACCCTCCTGATCATTGCAGCCATCTGCATAATCCAACCTGTCGAATGGGCAAAAGTAATCTACGCCCTGGCAAATCCCGACTACCAAATCGGCAAAAGCCTTGACTCCGCATTCTGGGCATTTACTATGGATGCTCAAAAAAATGCAGGCTTCCTCGAAATGGCAAAAGTAAACCTGTGGTACGGGCAATTAGCTAGCCTCGCCTGGGCGTGGGAAAACGGACGCTGTTTCCAAGTCATTTCATTATTTATATTCGGATTTGTCATCGGACGGACAAAATTCTTCGCTTACAGCGAGAAAAACATCCGGAAATGGGGACAATTACTCATTATCAGTATTATCTGCTTCTTCCCTCTTTACGGATTGATAAGTACCATACCCCATTTTATTGAAAACCGTGCCATACTCAAACCGCTCACATTAATCATCCAGTCACTTGCCAAATTTTCATTCATGGTATTCCTCATGTCGCTGGTAATCCTTGCATTCTATACCTCAACGAAAAGAAAAAAATGGTTAAGCAAACTAATCCCCATCGGCAAAATGAGTCTCACGGCATATATCACCCAATCCATCATAGGATCGTTCATTTTCTATAACTGGGGACTCGGATTATACGACAAACTGGGCATCACCTATTCATTCCTCGTCGGAATAGGCATATTCATGATTCAATACATATTTGCCAAATGGTGGATGAAAACGCACCGCCACGGCCCGCTGGAACACATCTGGAAAAAAGCAACCTGGATCGGAACAAAGAAATAAAAAGAGAAATGATTTATGAATGCGCTATGGACACATTACAAGTGATCCATAGACTACACATGGGCTATAGCGACTACCATGACCATCGAAAGACAAAACATCCCCGTCAAATCACAATAATCATTAAAACTGACTATTCTTTCATTATCAATTGTCAACTCTCAATTGTCCATGGGTTTTTACCTTTCTACTTTGCAAAAGGTTTACTATTTTTGCAATAGCATACATACGCAGGTTTTAAAAGCGCAACTTTCGTAGTAATCAAAAGAAATCAGAATAGTTATCAGCTCATTGGGCTTAGTGGTTAAGTAGAATATAGTTAAATTATAAAATGGCTAAAATGGATTTTAATTTTCAATTAAAAACCCGGATATATATACTATTGATATGCGGAGGAATATCCCTCTCATGGGTTCCGGCATCTGCCAACGAAACATTTTGTTTTCGCGTATACTTAAAAGACAAAGGTGTAGAAGATAAAGTCATCCTTTCTCCCGAAGGTATTATTTCGGAAGAAGCATTCGAACGGCGTACGAAGCGAGGTGTCGAAATAAACACATCGGATATTCCGATCAACCCTTCTTACATCACCTCCATTTTATCCGCAGGAGGGCAACTCGTTACGCAAAGTAAATGGATGAAAACAGTCGTCATCGAGGGCAAAGACAGCCTCCTTTCTGAGAAACTCAAAGCATTGCCGATAGTAGATTCCATTAAATGCGTATGGAAAGGATCCGACAGACTAAAGCACAACGGATGTCCCGACGACAAGTCTGAGCTTTCCCCTTCCGATGAAAAACGAACCGGTGAATACGGATATGCACAGGAACAAATTGAAATGCTCAACGGTGCCTACCTGCACGAGTCAGGCCGGAAAGGTCAGGGCATACGCATCGCTGTTATAGACGCCGGCTTCCTGAATGTAAACCGAATTAATGCATTCAAAAATCTAAACTTAATAGGTACTCACAACATCGTATTTCCGGATGAGGATGTATTTTGCGACGACGATCACGGAACAAAAGTACTATCCTGTATGGCTGCCAATTTACCGGGTGTAATGGTAGGGACAGCGCCCGAAGCCTCGTACCTGTTAATTAAAAGTGAAGATGTACGGTCCGAATTTCCCATCGAAGAAGACTACTGGGCAGCCGCTCTGGAATATGCCGATAGCATAGGCGTAGATATTGTAACATCATCATTAGGATACTTCCGCTTCGATACCGATGATTCCGTATATACAACTTCCGACCTCGACGGCCGGACCGCATTCATCACACAAATAGCAGAAAAAGCATCTGAAAAAGGTATGTTACTTTTTTGCAGCGCCGGAAATGAAGGAAACCATATGTGGGAAAAAATTACATTTCCAGGCGATGCACCAAATGTATTGACTGTTGGAGCTATTACTTCCGAAAAAGAACGCAGTACTTTCAGTTCAATAGGATTTACGGCAGACTACCGGATAAAACCCGATATCGTTGCATTAGGAACCGGCGTTTGCGTAATCAACGGAACCGGAAATATACAATATACAAACGGCACATCTTTCTCTACCCCCATCGTTGCCGGTCTTGGAGCCTGTCTCTGGCAAGGTCTGACATGGCTCACAAACAAAGAACTGATCCAGTTAATCCGGCAAACAGCTTCACAAACCAGTCAACCTGATGTAGAAAAGGGATACGGAATCCCGGATATGGAGAAAGCTTACAGAAAGGAAATGAATGCACCTATTTAATAACATAGACTCTTCAGATGCCCTTTCGTTATCTCAGCTAAACGAACAGGTACACAAAGCGATTTCCGAATCACTTCCCGAAGTCTATTGGGTTCGTGCCGAAACAAGCGATGTACGGATCAATGCATCATCAGGCCATTGCTATCTCGAATTTGTCGAAAAAGACCCGCGAACTGAGCAAATCATAGCAAAAGCCCGTGGCACCATCTGGGCTCGCACGTTTCATATACTAAAACCATACTTCGAAGAGACAACCCGGCAATCGTTCGTATCCGGACTAAAAGTCTTGGTAAAAGTATCTGTTGAGTTCCACAAATTGTATGGCTATAGCCTTACCGTACATGACATTGACCCGTCTTATACGCTGGGCGATCTCGTACAAAAACGAATGGAGATAATTCGTCGCCTGCAGCAAGAAGGGATTTTCGATCTCAATAAAGAGCTCCCTTTATCCGGGTTACCTCAACGGATCGCCGTCATAACATCACCGACAGCAGCCGGATACGAAGACTTTCTCAACCAGTTAATCCACAATAAAGCCGGATACGCTTTCTACGTAAAACTCTTTCCCGCCATCATGCAGGGAGAGAAAACAGAAGAATCAATCATAGAGGCGCTCGACCAGGTCTGGCAATATTCCGACCATTTCGATGCAGTAGTCATCATCAGGGGCGGTGGTTCTGCTTCCGACCTCAATTGCTTCGATTCATACATGCTGGCAGCCCATTGCGCACAATTCCCCATTCCGGTCATTACCGGGATCGGACACGAACGCGACGACTCCATCGTAGACATGGTAGCCCACACCCGGATGAAAACACCCACAGCCGTTGCAGCTTTCCTCATCAGCCTCGTAGACGAACAAGCCGAAGCGTTGGACGAACTGCAACAAACACTCTGTGCAGTATCCACCGAAATAATCGCTTCCCATAAGAACGAATTAACATTGATGACAACAAAACTTCCCGTATCCGTCACATATCAACTCGAACGGAACCGGAATAAACTGCTTGCATTAAAAAGTGATCTATCTGGAGTCAATCTACTGATATTAAAACAAAAGTCATTGCTCTCTGAAATAAGGCAATCGCTACAAAATACGGTGTCCAATCTTGTCACCGGTCAGAATCACATCCTGAAAGAAACAATGCAAACGATCCTGAACACTACCCGGTCACTCTTGGCTGAAAAACGGCAAGCTATTGAACTATTAGACCAATTCGTCAGGCTCGCATCACCCGCATATATCCTAAAACGCGGATACACGCTCACATTAAAAGACGGCAAAATCGTCAAAAAAGCCTCTGAATTAAAAACCGGAGACGAAATAGTAACACAGTTCAGCGATGGTAAACAGAAAGCGGTAATTAAATAAACCCCAAACCCCTGAAGGGGCTTTAAAAGAATATTGTAAAATAATCTGTGCTAATTAGTCGTTAAGAAATAAATAAATGCGCTATAACAGAGAACTAAGTTAAAATAGACAGAACAGCCTTAAGCCCCTTCAGGGGTTTGGGGTAAAAATTGCATCAGAATGAAAAAAACAGAATCATATAACGAATCAATTGCTAAACTCCGGGAGATCGTCTCTGACATCGAAAGTGGAGAATTGGATGTAGATATCCTTTCCGAGAAAGTAAAAGAAGCCAGTCGTCTCATTAAAGTTTGTAAAGACAAACTATTCAAAGCCGACGAAGAAGTAAAGAAAATACTCGAAGAATTACAATGAAATACGGAGTAATCATCGTAGCCGGCGGTCAGGGAGAACGAATGGGAAGCATTTTACCAAAACAATTCATCCCGATTCATGGGAAACCCATTCTGATGCATACACTCGAGTTATTCCATAGTTGGAATACAGCCGCCACATTAATATTGGTTTTACCCAAATCACATCAGGACTACTGGAAAATGTTAGTACGGGAATTAAATTGCGAGATACCACACCAGATTGTAGATGGTGGAGAGACACGTTTTCATTCTGTACGTAACGGATTAATGCAACTCACCAATTGTGAGTTGGTTGGCGTACACGACGGAGTTCGTCCGCTCGTCTCGTGCGAAGTTATTGACAACTGTTTCAAGAAAGCGGCAGAAACCGGAGCAGTCATCCCGGTTATCCCATTAACCGAAACCATCCGTAAACGCGATGGAGAATACAGCTATTCGGTCAACAGAGCTGAATATGTAAACGTACAAACACCCCAGGTATTCCGGTATGATTGGTTAGTAGAAGCATACCGGCAAAACTATATACCCGGATTTACAGACGATGCTTCGGTAATTGAAAACAATGGAAAAACAATATATCTGGTCGAAGGTAACACCGAAAATATAAAAATAACAAATCCGATTGACCTGATTATTGCTGAGAAATTACTATCGTAAACAAAGCTGGAGAAAGGACTAACATACTTAAACGACAAAGTGACAAAAATATAAAATCTTGAACATAGAAATTAGCAACCGCCCAATCATGTATCTGGCGGGCGTAGGCCCCAAAAAAGCAGAAATGTTACGAAACGAAGTAAATATCGCTTCGTATGAAGACCTGCTATATTATTTCCCCTACAAATACATTGATCGTAGCCGGTTCTATAAAGTAAGCGAAATCAATGGCAATATGCCATACATCCAGCTCAAAGGACGGATTGTCTTATTTGATATTGTCGGCGAATTCCGCACCAAACGGCTTATCGCCAAATTTACCGATGGAACCGGAACCATCGACCTGGTATGGTTCCAGGGACTCAAATTCATTACCGACAAATATAAAACAAACACCGAATACATCATTTTCGGCAAGCCAACCGAATTTGGCCGGAGCTTTAACATCGTTCACCCGGATATCGACTCCATCGAAGATATACAACAGGTAGCCAACGGACTTACTCCTTTCTACAATACCACCGAACGGATGAAAAAATCTTTCCTCCATTCGCGCGCTATTCAAAACCTGCAATTCGCATTGCTTTCTTCAATCAATTGGACATTACCTGAGACCCTACCTGATTATATTTTAAAGCAACTCCAAATGCTTCCTTTATCCGAAGCAATGCGGAATATCCACTTTCCACAATCGGTAGACTTACTCAATAAAGCCAAACTCCGGCTCAAGTTTGACGAACTATTTTTCATCCAGCTCAATATACTGCTAACCGCACGAGTCCGGCAACAGAAACTCAAAGGACTTGTATTCACAAAAGTAGGCGATTGTTTCAATACCTTCTATAAAGACTACCTTCCGTTCGAATTAACCAACGCACAAAAACGGGTAGTTCGCGAGATTCGTGCAGATGTCGGTAGCGGACGGCAAATGAACCGTCTCCTGCAAGGCGATGTAGGTAGTGGGAAAACACTCGTAGCCCTTCTGTCCATGCTACTTGCCATAGACAATGGATACCAGGCATGCATGATGGCTCCAACGGAAATCCTCGCCCAACAACACTATGTCACACTACTGGAGTTTCTGAAAGACATGCCCATTCGCGTTGCAATCCTCACCGGTTCAACCAAAAAGAAAGAGCGGAACGAACTATTACCCGCCATTGCCAACGGCGAAATACAAATCCTGGTCGGAACACACGCCCTGATCGAAGGAACCGTTGTTTTCAAATCACTCGGATTAGCCATTATCGACGAACAACACCGTTTCGGTGTAGAACAACGCTCCAAACTCTGGATAAAAAACAAACTTGTCCCCCATATCCTGATCATGAGCGCCACCCCTATCCCCCGGACATTAGCCATGACACTTTATGGTGATCTCGATGTTTCCGTAATCGATGAGCTCCCTCCGGGACGTAAACCCATCAAAACCCTACACCGCTACGACAACAAAAAAGCCGAACTCTATGCCTTCCTGCGGCAGGAACTTCAGAAAGGTCGTCAGGTCTATGTAGTCTATCCCTTAATCGAAGAAAGCGAAAAGCTCGATTACAAAAACCTCGAACACGGTTTCGAAGTCTTTACCGAAGCATTTCCCGAATACACCGTTTGCATGGTACATGGCAAAATGAAACCAAAGGAAAAAGAAACCCAAATGCAACGCTTCGTATCAGGTGAAGCACACATTCTGGTAGCAACCACCGTAATTGAAGTAGGTGTAAACGTCCCGAATGCCTCCGTGATGGTCATTGAGAGCGCCGAACGTTTCGGACTATCACAGTTGCACCAGCTACGCGGACGTGTAGGGCGGGGAGCGGAACAATCCTACTGTATCCTCGTATCATCCTATAAACTAAGCAACGAAACGCGCAAACGACTGGAGATTATGGTAAACAGCAACGATGGATTCGAGATTGCCGAAGCCGACCTACGCCTGCGTGGTCATGGCGATCTGGAAGGAACCCAACAAAGCGGCGACGGATTATACCTGAAAATCGCCAGCCTGGCAGCCGACGGACAAATTATGCAATATGCCCGTAACCTGGCAGAGCAAATACTTGACAAAGACCCCAACCTCGAAACACCCGAAAACAAACTGCTCAGGGAACGCCTCACCACCCTCTTCAGTAAAAAAATGAGCTGGGGACTAATCAGCTAACCCCCAAACCCCTGAAGGGGCTTAATAATTGAGAATTAAAAGAATGCATAAATCAGAAGAATAACAACGACCTATGAACACATCCGACATCCTTTCACTCCGTCTCTACAACCAACAACTCATAACCAACAACCGGTTTAAGGAACCTGCCGAAATCGTCGCATGGATGGGAGCCATGCAATCGCAAACCCTCGAAATGGCGAAATGGGCAATCGGAGTGCGCCTGCCCGGCACAACCGTTAATGATATTGAAGACTCCCTCAACAATGGTCGTATCATACGCACACATATCCTGCGCCCAACGTGGCATTTCGTTTCCGCCAAAGACATCCATTGGATGTTCGATCTTTCAAACCCACGAATTAAACCGATCTATATTTCCTACTGCAAACTCATCGAAGCAGACGAGCAAACGATTATAAGTACATATCCGATTATTGAAAAAACATTTGCCGGAGGCAACCACTTCACGAAACCGGAAATACAGGAAATCCTGCAACAACACGGAATCAAAACCGACGACCGTTGGCTCAATATGATAATAAGCCGTGCCGAAATGGAAGGGATTATATGCAATGGCAAATTGCGCGGAAGTAAACAAACCTTTACACTACTCCATGAATGGGTCCCGAAAAAATATACCTTATCCAAAGAAGAATCGCTCGAACGGCTCGCCCGACGATTCTTCACAAGCCATAGTCCTGCTACGGTAGAAGATTTTGCCTGGTGGTCGGGATTAACAATTACCGAGTGCAGGCAGGCGCTCCAATTAATAAAAGATGATTTTATAAGCGAAGATATAAACGGCCGGACTTTTTGGTTAAAAAACGACTTTAAAATACCTGAAATCAAAAAACCATCCGTCCTGCTTCTCCCTCCTTTTGATGAATATGTTGTAAGCTATAAAAACCGTTCCGAAATAGTCGAAGATGTCCACTACAACAAAGTAATGACCAAAAACGGGCTTTTTGACCCTACCATGATGCTCAATGGAGAAATCATCGGGAAATGGAAAAAGAAAACCGTAAAAAAAGGAGCACAGGTAGATCTGACCTATTTCGTTGACACAACAAAGAAAGTACAAGCCCTGTTCGATAAGGAAGCCAAACGCGTAGAAGCATTTTACAAAAAAGAGTAGACAATCTCCGGATTAATTCACTATTTTTGTATTTATTAAACTCCCAGAACAATGGAACATTCGACTGACGATACACTAAAGAAAGTAGAAAAGGAACTCATTAAAAGTGAAATGGCGGAATACAAATGCATTCCGCTGAAAGAAGGGCGTCCTTTCCCCAATACGGATAAACTGAAAACGATTGTTTCATTATCAAAAGAAATATTCTTTCCCGGTTTCTTCAGCGATTCCGGCACCAATGCCTTAATGCAACAATATTACCTGAGCATCCATCTGGAACAATTAAACACCCTGTTAAAAGAACAGATCGCAAATGGATTACATTTCTTTTCCGAACAGGCAAACGGCAAAACAGATAATGATGCCGCTGCGCTGGCATTGGCCTTTATGGAACGCTTGCCTGAAATAAAGCGTTTATTATGCACCGATGTACAGGCCATGTTCGACAACGATCCCGCTGCTTCTACCTGTGCCGAAGTAATCATTTGCTATCCCAGCATCCAGGCAATGATCCATTACCGCATTGCCCATGAATTATTGCTGTTAGGTATTCCTGTTCTACCACGTATCATTACGGAGCTCGCACACTCCGCCACCGGCATTGATATTCATCCCGGAGCGCAAATCGGAGAATACTTTAGTATTGATCATGGTACGGGCGTAGTGATCGGTGAAACCGTAATCATTGGTAATCACGTAAACTTATATAAAGGTGTTACTTTGGGCGCCAAAAACTTTGTATTGGACGAATCCGGAAATCCCATTAATATCCCGCGGCATCCGATTATTGAAGACAATGTAGTTATCTATTCGAATGCAACGGTTTTAGGCCGCATTACAATCGGGCATGACTCCGTGATCGGTGGAAATATCTGGTTGACCAACAGCGTACCTCCACATTCCCGGATCGTACAACAAAAAGCATCAGACCAGGGATAACTTTTTATTGTATAAATAAGAACTTGTCCATTCTTATAGCAACACAGGTCTATAATGATATCTGTACTTGCTCCTTTACCCTCACTTTCCTCCATTCCGAAGGCGAAAGGTCCTTATCTACATGCTCATTAAACGCCCTGTAAAATGAGGTACGGGTATTGAAGCCGGCTTCGTATGCAATTGTTGCTATATCCAGCGAAGAGTGCTGCAATAGTTTTTTCGAAGCTGCAATCCGATAACGCATCAACAACTGTTTAAAATTACATCCGAAATGCCGGTTGATATAGGCAGAAGCATAGGTACGGTTTGTTCCCAATTCGACAACTACATCCTGTAAGGTAAGATGCGGCAAACGATATATTTCCTTCTCTTCAAAAAGAGTAATTATCTTTTCTATTAGTTCTTCATCCGGACTCTTTTGCTCTGCATCTATCGTTTCCGTATGAACTATTGTAATATTCTGGTACTGGTAATCCTCAATAAATCCCAAATCAGTTTTTAAAGGTAATATAAGGTTGATGTTCAATACTGATACTGTCGTTATTGCAGCTACTATCACAAAACTGAATATTACCCCGAAAAGCAACACATTGTTATACGACATAAACACAACACAAACCAAGGGATAGATCAGAAAGATACAATCCATAACAATCAGTACCGTTTGCGGCCGTACGGAAAGTCCGTGCGACTTATAAATCTTCCGTATTTGAAGAATTTTGGCCAGAGCTATACTGAAATAAGTGATTACCTGCGCTATAAAAACAACCATCAATAGCAGGAAAAAAATGACATATATAGGGTATTGTTGCATATACCCCAATAATTCATTGATAGAATAGCAAAATGGAATATGCGGTGCAGCAGATAACTCAACGCCACCCCATAATAATACCACCAATACGAAAGGTATAAAATGTATCAGATAGTCCTTTTTACTATGTACTTCCTCAAAAGCAAACCAAACATAAAAAATGGCAAACGGAGCAATAAAAATAAGAACCAGATATGATAACGGATTATATACGTCACAAGCTTCCAAAGCCGGAAGTCTGATAAAAGCATTACGCAGGTACAAAAGACCAATAACCGTAAAAATGACACCAAAGGGGAGGTTCTGTATAGAACGCCGGTAAATAGCAAGTTGGAAGATACCCCAGAATAAAGCAGCAAATGCCCTCAGTGAATAACTGAAAAAGATCAACATAAAATACCAGTCATGCTGCATAAATTCCGTTTAGCAATTCTCATACAAAAATAGCCAGAATCAAAAAAACGTTATCAACACGATTAGTTAAAATCAATATAGTTATAAAACATATTTCGGGAACTATTAAACATTCAATGTCTTCTCCACCTTCGGATGTCTCAAAACGTAAAAAACCATTATACGCTTTTATAATAATTCAGCACAAATCACCCTGTTTTAACGCCTAACCAACAAGCAATTACATCTTTTTGCGTACAAATTTGTCATATATCCGTTTAATTATTTTTTTTGTCCCACAACAAATGTACCTTTTTGTACACCACTTTAATTTCCGCATTCTACTTTTGACAAAAACCAGACTACAAAAGCATTTCAAATAAAATAAATCAAAAAAACTCGTATTTATGAGAACACAATTTTTACTTCTTTTCAGTTTCCTGGTTCTGACTATGCAAACCAACACAGTACATGCACAATTACCGCTCGTTTATCAAACGTACATTTACAGTAGCTCCGGTGAAGAATATTTTGGTAAATACTGGCCGACAAATACAGATGTCGCGAATGCCATCGCAATAGACAGAGCTGCTAAACAAGCACCTGAAAATTCATCCTATCCTCCCATGCGTTTATTTGAAGGATGTGATGATCTGAAAGTTAGGATCAGAATAAGCAATCCTATTTCGGATGATACCACGATCTATATGAAATTCAGATTTACAACTTCTATCCAGGATATAAATGTACGGAATCTTGTGACAATTCCGGATTCCGTACCTATTCCTCATGGAGTAACCTACTTTGAGGTACCTTATCTGGTTAAACATATGCCGGATGACAAAAACGGAAGTTTAATAGGGGTCAAAGGCGTTATTACAAGACCTGATGGCAGCGACTATTCATCGAGCCCATTCGACTATATAAATATATTCAACCGCTATACATATAATGTTGAATATAGTGCACGGACTGCCCTTCATAAAGGATACATCCGGTTAAACATCCAGGGAGCTACGCCACAAATCGTTTGCAGTTTCGATGGAGGATATACCTGGGTTAAACCGCAAGACGAATTTACAGGCTCTTACCTGGACAAAGCTCTTGAAGCCGGAGTTATATACATTAAAGAGCCGAACAGCTGTCTGCTGACAACCATCCCGTTCGGTAGCCATGGCAATATAGGCGATCCCGGAGAACCGGGAATCGGAATAACACGTACAATTACTATGCCTTATATTGCAGATGCAATTCTTAGCCACGAAGAAGGAACTTATTATGTAGCCAGTACAGATAATTTTGTCTTTACCATCCAACCCACCGGATCAAATGCGGGACTTGTTCCTCTTGTGAAAACCAATCGCACAAGCATCCCGGATTCAGAAGGAGTAAAAATCAAAGACAATGCAGACGGCAGTTATACAATTACGATTATACGTGTACAACAATCTATTACGCTTTCTGTAGATTTTGCTACCAGCAACGAATCAATCAATAACGGAAACAGAGTCTGGGCAAACGATGGTCAGTTGTATATTCAGGTTTCTGCAAACGGAATAGCCAATATATATCAGTCAACAGGAGCATTAGCAAAATCAATGATTATATCAGCCGGAGAAACAACAAGTGTATCATTACCCGCAGGATTTTATATTGTGAAATTAAATAACGGCAGTACATACAAAATCGTACTGAAATGATACCAGTGATTATTATTTAGTAATTTATTCATGAAGAGAGAGGCAGTCTGTGATAGACTACCTCTCGTTTATTTATAACCGCAGATCATTTTACAACTTTTACTTTTTACCTTTTTAGTTCCCCTTCAGGGGTTAGGGGTGTTTTACTCCCTCGAAAACGAATACGGAAAAGCAGCCTCATCCGTACCTCTTTTCATATTAGGTTCTGACGACATCCGATAATCCAAAACCAGACCATTTATCAAATCCGCATGCTTCAGATAGTTTTTATCATACATCGTTCCATCCACCTTCAAAGAGGAAACATACCGCCGGTCTTCTTCATTGTCAGGAGCATTAATCTCAATGGTATTTCCATTCTCCAGATGCAGCTTAACCTGTTTAAATAAAGGAGCACCCAGGATATACTGATCCGTACCGGGACAAACCGTATAAAACCCTAATGCCGAAAAAACATACCATGCCGATGTCTGCCCGTTATCCTCATCCCCGCAGTAGCCATCAGGAGCAGCCGAATACAATTTATCCATTACTTCACGTGCCCAATATTGCGCTTTCCACGGCTCACCCGAATAATTATACAAATAAACCATATGCTGAATCGGCTGATTACCATGCGCATATTGACCCATATCCATAATCTGCATCTCACGGATCTCATGAATGATATTCCGGCGCCCGCCGATATCATACAACGGTGGCATCGTAAACATTGAATCAAGCATCCGGTTGAAAACACTCCTCCCTCCCATCAGGTCGATCAATCCCTGCGGATCATGAAAAGCCGTAAACGCATAATGCCACGCATTCCCCTCAGTATAATCATATGTCCAGTTATACGGATTAAAAGGTTCGGAAAATGAGCCGTCTGACTCGCGTGCACGCATCAGATTGTGCGCCGGATCAAACAACTTTTTATAATTCATCGCACGCTCGGCAAATACATTTAATTCCTTATCAGGCCGGTTCAAAGCTTTCCCCAACTGATAAATACCCCAGTCCGCATTCGCATATTCCAGTGTACGCGCTACGTTACCACCTATCCGTACATCATTCGGTATATAACCCAACGTATTATAATATTCATGTCCAAGGCGTCCGGTCGAATGCACATCCGGATGTACATGCTCCGTTCCGTACAATAACCCTTCATACAGCTTTTCAATATCATATCCACGCAAACCTTTCAGATACGCGTCTGCAATCACCAATGCCGAATTATTCCCACCATACTCCTCCGGTGACCCGGGCTGGCCCATTCGGGCAAAAAGCCGCTTTCCTTGTAAGCATTCACCAGACCTTCCTGCATCTTCACATTCATAGACGGATACATCAGGTTCAGGAAAGGAAACAAACAACGGAATGTATCCCAAAAACCCGTATCGGTAAACATATAGCCCGGCAGCACTTCTCCGTTATACGGACTATAATGAACGATCTTTCCATTTTCATCTATTTCGTAAAACATGCGCGGAAAAAGCAATGAACGGTATAAACACGAATAAAATGTACGCATATTATCTACATAATCATCTTTCACTTCTATACGACCTAACACCTCATTCCAGCGGTCTTTTCCTTTGGTTACAAGCGAATCAAAAGTAGTTCCGTCCAGTTCCTTCATATTGCGTTCCGCCTGTTCAAAACTGATAAAAGAAGAAGCAACCCGGACATGCACCACTTCTTTCCGCGAAGTAGAGAAACCGATAATACCACCGGCATGATCGGACAGCACTTCAGGCTGCCCTTTATGAATTACAGAATCTTCTGAAACCGTAGCCGTATACAGAAAAGGTTTATCAAACCGGATCACAAAATAATTCCTGAAATTCTCCGGCACTCCTCCACTATTGCGTGTCGTATAACCAATGATCTTATTTTCTTCGGGAATAATTTTGATATACGAACCCTTATCATAGGCATCTACCACTACAAAAGAGGAATCACTTTCGGGAAAAGTCAAACGGAACATCGCAGCCCGTTCGGTTGGTGTAACCTCAACCGTTACATCATGATCAGCCAGAAACACCCTGTAATAATGCGGTTTGGCAGTTTCAGTCTTATGCGAGAACCAACTGGCCCGTTCATCCTCATTAAAAATCAGCTTATTGGTAACCGGCATAATAGCAAACTGACCATAATCGTTATTCCATGGACTGGGTTGATGCGTTTGTTTGAACCCTTTGATCTTATCGGCATCATACGTGTATACCCATCCGTCACCCATTTTCCCGGTCTGGGGCGTCCAGAAATTCATGCCCCAGGGCATGGCAATTGCCGGATACGTATTGCCGGTTGATAAACTGTGCTTAGACATCGTACCAACCAGGGTACTGACATAATCAACCGGGGTGTAATTCTTCTGTGCTGCAACCTGAAAAACAACCGAGCACATCAGCATGCAAATAATTCGTTTCATTGGATTTAATTTAGGAATTCAAAAACAGCTTCACGGCAAAGATAAACTAATTATCACAAATGGATAAGTATTTTTTGGCAACCTTCTTTTTGATTTTGCCGAAAAAATTGCTAAGTTTACACGTGTTATTATGAAACAAAGCATGTAAATTAGTGGTTAATTGTTAATCACTCGACAGACTTGTTCCATGCGACCTTAGTATAAAAAATAAGTTATTATCGTATGAAAAACAGGTCGTTATCTTTATGTAGCCTGTTCTGGATAGGTATCTTGTGGGTGAAATTTATTTCAATTAGAAATAGATAGCTTTAATTCAGATTGTTTAGGGTATCCCAGAACATATTTTACGGCTCCAGTATGTAAACATAAAAAAATAGGGATTTATTGCATATCCATACTGGCCGGTTTTGTTTGACTTAAATGCATTGAATTTATGAAACTGGTTATCATATCAAACAGATTGCCGTTAACCATTGTTGAAGAGAACAATGAATACAAAGTAACGCCCAGTGCCGGAGGGCTTGCTACCGGATTAAACTCACTTGAAATAACTTTGGAAAAACATTGGATAGGCTGGCCCGGCATATATATTACCGACCAGCAGGAGAGAAAAAAAGTTGACGCCCTGCTATCCGCCTCACATTTCCATCCGGTTTACCTTACTCCCGAAGAAATAGAAAATTACTATGAAGGGTACAGCAATAGTGTTATCTGGCCGCTTTTTCATTATTTTTTCAGTTTTGTACGTTACCGGGATACCTATTGGAATACGTATAAAGAAGTGAACAAACTATTTTGTGAAAAGGCGCTGGAAATCATCGAGCCGGGCGATATTGTATGGGTACAGGATTATCATTTGATGTTATTACCCCGGATGTTAAGGGAAAAGATGTCGGATGCTATCATTGGTTATTTCCATCACATTCCATTTCCATCTTACGAGTTATTCAGGACATTGCCTGAAAGAGCCGAGATCCTGAACGGTTTACTGGGCGCAGACCTTGTGGCATTCCACATACACAGCTATGTATACCATTTTATCAATGCCGTAAGCCGGATCATAAAATCAGATTGCCATCTTAATGAAATATATTCTGATAACAGGATTGTCAATGTAGACGCATTTTCAATGGGTATTAATTACGATATGTATCACGATGCCATATTGAATCCAACGATAAGAAAAAAAGCCGATGAGTTCCGCAAAGAGTTTGGAGATTGTAAGATTATAATATCCGTTGACAGGCTTGATTATAGTAAAGGAATTCCTATGAGGTTAAAGAGTTTTAAGAATTTCCTGATGAACCACCCCGAATACCATAAAAAAGTTTCACTGGTCATGATCGTATCTCCTTCGCGCGATAAAGTCGATATATATGCCGGACTGAAAGAAAAAATAGACCGGAGAGTCGGTGAAATAAACGGGAAATTTGCGACTGTCGGCTGGCAACCGGTTTATTATTATTACCACACATTCGGATTTAAAGAAATAGTCGCCTTATACCATATTTCCGATATTGGTCTGGTAACATCGTTCAGGGACGGAATGAATCTGGTGGCTAAGGAATATGTAGCAGCAAAACGCGACGGCAAAGGAGTTCTTATATTGAGCGAGCTGGCAGGAGCGTCCATCGAATTGTCGGATGCAATCACAGTAAACCCAACCAATATGAAAGACCTTGAAGATGCCATTTACGAAGCGCTGGAGATGCCGGAAGAGGAACAGGCTACTGCACTGGAAAATATGCAGGAATCCCTTAGAACACAGCATATCGGACAATGGGCAAAAGATTTCATAGATGAACTGATACTCGTAAATAAAAAAAATGAAGCCCTCCAGCAAAAAATAATCAACAAAACTAATTTTGACCACATAAAACTCATTTATGATCAGTCTGTGAAACGGCTTATCATATTGGATTACGATGGAACACTTTCCGCTTTCCATTCTAATCCGAAGAAAGCATATCCGACCCCCGGAATACTGGAATTATTAAAAGCAATAAGCGATGACGCTTCAAATAAAGTAGTGATCAGTAGCGGCAGGAACCGGCAGACTCTTGAAGAGTGGTTTGGGTATCTGCCTATAGGTTTAGCTGCCGAACACGGCGCTTTTTATAAGGAAAATGGACAATGGCATAGTAAAGTAGAAACAATAGAATGGGACAACGAAATAACAAATATCCTAAAGCAGGTAGTAAGAAAAACGCCCCGTTCAAAATTAGAAATTAAGGAAACAACGCTTGTCTGGCATTACAGGGATGTCGACAACTGGCTTGCCGAGTTGCGCGTTACCCAATTGATAAACGAACTGAATAATCTTTGTTCGATACAGAGCCTGCAAATCATGAAAGGTAATAAAATCGTTGAAATCAAACCCAGCGAATTCTCCAAGGGCAAAGAAGCCCTCCGGTTAATGGAACAAGGCAAATACGACTTTATAATGGCTATAGGCGATGATACAACGGACGAAGAAATGTTTGCCATGTTACCCTCTGATGCCATTACAATAAAAGTCGGCACAATATCCCGGATAGCAAGATATAATATACCCAATCAGCAGCAAATAATACCTTTCCTGAATAATTTAATAATATAAAACCTTAGTTATGGACAATCTGGATTATGGTGTGATCGGTAATTGTAAAACAGCCGCATTGATTTCAAAAGAGGGAAGCATTGACTGGCTTTGTTTTCCTGTATTTGATTCCCCTTCCGTTTTTTCCAAATTATTGGATAAAGACAAAGGGGGGAGTTTTTCAATAGAGGTTTCGGATGATTATCAGATTTCACAAAAATACTTTAAAGAGACCAACATCCTTTCTACCCGTTTTGCCTCCGGAGAAGGAACTTTCGAAGTGCTGGACTTTATGCCCAGATACCAGGCTTTTGATGTATATTATACACCTTCCGAGATTTATCGCTATATCAGGTATATTTCAGGAACACCCCGTTTCCGGATAAACTACGATCCGGTTATGAATTATGCAAAGGAAGCTGTTGTAAACAGGATATTCCCCGATTATATCAGGACATTCTCTCTGGTCGATGGAAACCACAATATGTATTTATATTCCAGCCTGAATCTCGAATCCATACTCAACCACACCGAATTTACTCTGGATAAAGATGAATATTTATTGCTGTCTTACAATCAAAAACTGGCAGACATTGATTTAAACAGGGTTTATCTGGAATACCAGCGCACAAAAATATATTGGTTGAACTGGAATAACCGTTCACGCAAGTTCCGGGAATACAACAACATTATTTCCCGTAGTTTACTGGTACTGAAATTAATGTCATATGACTATTCAGGTGCAATCATCGCTGCATTGACAACAAGCATCCCGGAAACAATCGGAGAGGGTCGCAATTGGGATTATAGGTTTTGCTGGATAAGAGATGCATCCATGTCAATCGAAACGCTCATCAAAGCAGGGCACAGAATGACAGCTAAAAGATTTATGGGATTCATTAAAAATACATTGAAATCAAAAACCGATTCCCTGCAGATTATGTATGGCATAGATGGAACCCGCACTCTGACAGAAGAAATACTGCCTCATCTGGCAGGATACGAGAATTCGCAGCCTGTGCGGATCGGAAATGCAGCTTATAACCAAAAACAAAACGACTCATTCGGGTACCTGATGGACGTTATACACAGTTACTATTTCCGTTTTCCCGGGACATTAGGCGAATTAGAAGAAATGTGGGAAATTGTGAAGTCAATCGTTAGGAACGTCTATTCGGTATGGAAGAATACAGATCAAAGTATCTGGGAATTCCGAAATGCGGAGAAACACTTTGTATTTTCAAAAATCATGTGCTGGGTAGCATTGAGCAAAGCCATCGATGTTGCTGTTTCTTTAGGTCAGAAAGATTATGAAACAGCCTGGAAGAAAGAAGCTGCTTTAATAAAAGAAGATGTTTTGACCAATGGCTGGAACGAGAATATACAAAGTTTTACGCAGGCTTACGATAATACCGATATGGATTCATCGCTGTTATTGATGGAACAGTATGGTTTTATAGATGCCGGGGATGAACGGTTTGTCAAGACGGTTAAAAGAATTAAAGATGAACTTTTCCACAACGGACTGATGTACAGATATAAAAGGAATGATGATTTTGGTTTGCCCTCTTCTGCGTTTACGATTTGCACTTTATGGCTGGTACGTGCACTTCATGTAATTGGAGAGGAAGATGAAGCACACGAAATATTCAATCAATTATTATCCTACGCCAACCATGTAGGGCTTTTCAGCGAAGATCTGGATTTTAAATCCAAGCGCCTGCTCGGGAACTTTCCACAAGCATATTCGCACCTGGCATTAATCAATACGGCAATGCTGTTTGCGGAAGAAAAGAATACGATAAAATTTATTAAACCGTAGATTGTTAATTTAAAGAGAGTTCAAAGGGCTGATATTTTTATAGAAAAGTTTATTTAATGCTTTGATCTAAACCCTGAAAGGGTGGCATCGAAAAAAGGGAAAAGGGAAAAGTCTCTGGTTTAACTAACCACTTTTCCCTTTCTCCTTTTCCCTCTTAAGTCCCTTTAGGGATTTAGGGTCTTAGGGGTTCAATACCTATAATGATCCGCCTTATACGGTCCCTCTGCAGGAACACCAATATAATCAGCCTGTTCTTTTGTTAATTTCGTAAGTTTCACCCCGATACGTTCCAGATGCAAACGGGCTACTTCTTCATCCAAATGTTTCGGCAGACGATATACCCCAATCTCATAATCATTCAGCCACAGGTCAATCTGCGCCAACGTCTGGTTTGTAAACGAGTTACTCATCACAAATGATGGGTGTCCGGTCGCACAACCCAGATTCACCAAACGACCTTCAGCCAGCATGAAAATTGCATGCCCGTCAGGGAATATATATTTATCCACCTGCGGTTTAATATTGACATGTTGGATACCGGGAAAGTTCACCAGCTGGTCAACCTGAATCTCATTATCAAAATGACCGATATTACAAACAATAGCCTGGTCGTTCATACTCTTCATATGATCGATTGTAATGATATCGCGGTTTCCGGTTGTCGTTACAAAGATATTTCCCTCTTTAACGGCTTCTTCCATGGTGGTTACTTCAAAACCCTCCATTGCAGCCTGTAACGCACAGATAGGATCGATCTCCGTAACAAGAACACGTGCTCCATACGAACGCATCGAATGCGAGCAGCCTTTACCTACATCACCGTAACCGGCTACTACGACTACTTTTCCTGCAATCATCACGTCCGTTGCACGTTTGATACCATCGGCCAAAGATTCACGGCAACCATACAGGTTATCAAATTTCGATTTGGTGACAGAGTCATTCACATTAATTGCCGGAATAAGTAATTCACCACGTTCCATCATCTGGTACAAACGATGCACACCTGTTGTAGTCTCTTCCGAAACACCTTTCATTTCGCCAACCATCCGGTGCCAGCGTTGCGGATCTTCTTCCAGGATATATTTCAATGTATCCAGGATAACCTGCTCTTCATGATTACCCCCTTTACGGTCAATGGTCGATGGATCATTTTCCGCTTTATAACCCAAATGGAACAATAAAGAAGCGTCTCCGCCATCATCCACAATCAGGTTCGGGCCTTTTCCGTCAGCAAAACGAAGCGCCTGGTCGGTACACCACCAGTATTCTTCCAGCGTTTCTCCTTTCCATGCAAAAACAGGCACTCCTGTTGCTGCAATAGCAGCCGCCGCATGATCCTGCGTAGAAAAGATATTACAACTTGCCCAGCGCACTTCTGCACCTAAGCTTACCAATGTTTCGATAAGTACTGCTGTCTGGATCGTCATATGTAAGGACCCCATGATATGGGCTCCTTTTAAAGGCTCCTGACCAGCGTACTTTTTCCGTAGGGCCATCAGACCCGGCATTTCGTGTTCGGCGATTTCGATCTCTTTGCGTCCGAAATCCGCCAATTGGATATCTGCCACTTTATATGGCAAATTGTTAGGAAATAGTTGTGACATAAATGTATCTAGTAATTATGTTTATGAAAGCGCAAAGATACAAGATTTTAACAAATTAAATCACTGATCAAAAGATTATATTCATAGAATACATTCTAATACCTTGAAAATTATTTACAGACAAACCAACTGCTTTATCAGGAAATATCAATTACTGCCCAGAATCATTGTCCCAAAATTAGAATATATCGAAGTGCAGGTAATGGGTGTAGCCGAAAATGGATCACGTATCGCACAGGTTACCGATGTAAAAAATGATACGGTTAATGACCAGCTTACACCGGATCGCAACCTAAGGATTTCGGGCTATAAAATCAAACTGGCTGGCGATGATGCATCGGTTGGTGTTTATTTCCATAACCTGGATACGAATACCAGTACCCAAGTAGATGCTTCGGATATTGTGACGAATAATCCTTCGGAGCTGATTGTAGTGATACCGGCATTAGCAAGCGGTGAGTATCAGCTGGAGATTATTACGCAATATGCTGTTGGATCTACCCTGAAAGAAACACGTAGCGCGGTATTTGAAAAAAGACTGACTGTCGTCTAACTTCAGATTAACAAAGATTCTTTGTCTGGGAATATTTTTTGCATTAAAAGAGGGTGCATCACCTTTTGCTTTTGACACACCCTCTAATTTTTACCTTTATTTTAACTATCCTTCATTTCCAATTAATGAATCCTTACCCCTTTCTTCTAAAGCCCCTTCAGGGGTTTGGGGTTAGTACTATTTCGTCAGTTCATTAATTATATCCTGGTTAGCCTTACGTACAGCGGCTTCGTTGATCTTGATTTTTTTACGGTCGTAGGTCATCAAACCGTTTACTTCACCCTCAACATCAGTAGTCTGCGTATAAACAGCAGCAGAGAAGCCACGTTTCACCATACCCTGCAATTCTTTGGCATACTTCACATATTCAGCCGTTACTTCATCTTCATTCTTAAACTGGATATATCCCCAGTTGCGTTTATTCCACCACAAGTGATTTTCCAAGGCAAGTCCGATACCTCCGTATTCACCCAGCACATTTACACGCGCTGCATCGAATAAAAACATATTGGGACCCGGATAGTTATGCAGGTCTAAAATATCTCCGCAAGCACGGTGATTACCACCACTGGCCGGATTCACCAAGCGGGAAGGATCGTATGTTTTTGTCCATTCAGCCGCTTTTTCGGTATCAAATTGTCCCCATGCCTCATTAAACGGCACCCAAACAACGACAGAAGGATTAGAGATACATAAATCCATGATTTCTTTCCATTCCTGATAGAAGTTATCAATTGATTCCTGCGTACGTTTCTTATCCGTACCGCCATTATATTGATGAGGAGCCCATTGATTTCCCATATCACCGCTAGGCATATCCTGCCATACCAGGATACCTTCTTTATCACAATGGTAATACCAGCGTGCCGGTTCAACTTTCACGTGTTTACGGATCATATTAAATCCCCATTCTTTTGTTTTCTTGATGTCATAAAGCAACGCTTCATCCGTAGGTGCAGTATACAGCCCGTCAGGCCACCATCCCTGATCCAGAGGACCCATCTGGAAGTAATCCTTATTATTCAATTGCATACGCATTAATCCGTTAGCATCACGTTTAGCCGAAATCTTACGGAAAGCAGTATACGATTTCACTTCATCAACTACTTTTCCGGCAGAAGATACAGACACTTTCATATCATACAAATACGGATTACTGGTATCCCATAAAGTAGGATTCTTTACGCCCAGGCGCAGTTCATTACCAGCCAAACCTTTAGCCGATGCAACCACCTGACCTTTATCCAATAGCTTCACCTCAACAATATCATTTGTTCCGCATTTTGAGGTAGAAACCGTTACGTTCAGCGAACCGCTATCAATGCAGGGAATCGTCTTAACCGCAGTAATATGGTTAATAGACACAGGCTCCAACCAAACGGTTTGCCAGATACCTGTTACCGGTGTATACCAGATACCTTCCGGATTATTCACCTGTTTTCCGCGTGGTTGATATCCCTTGTCAGTCGGATCCCATACGCGAACTACCAGTTTATGTTTCGATTTTCCGCCCAGGAACGAGGTAATATCGAAAGAGAAAGGGGTATATCCGCCTTTGTGCGAACCGATCAGGATATCGTTTACGAAAACATCGGCTTTCCAGTCTACAGCGCCAAAATTCAACACGATATTTTTGCCTTTCCAGTTCGAAGGAACCGTAAATTCACGTTTGTACCACAATTCGTTGGTATCACCTACTTCTTTCATTACTCCCGAAAGAGAAGACTCGATACAGAAAGGGACCAATATTTGCCCATCGAATGAGGCAGGTTCTGCCATTCCACGCGGAGCAACAGCATATTCCCAAAGTCCGTTCAGGTTTGTCCATTGATTACGCTCGATCAGCGGACGCGGATACTCAGGTAATACATTCTTAGGATCCACTTTCTCTGCCCAGTCCGATTTCAGTTTATCACCGACTGGTTTCCATTGTGCCTGTGCACTGAACATCACTGCCAGCGCGCAAACGGCTAAAATTACTTTTTTCATGATCATTAAAATTTTAAATAATATAAGTATTGAAATAATGATTTATTCAAAATACAGGGGCGTTGGCTTCCAACGAAGGTGATGCCCCTTTTACCTCCGGCCAGCCATTGTTCCAATGTACCTGATCCAACATTAAGACACGTCCCTGCGGATTCTGCTTATCTACTGCATGATACAACATCCAGTCGTTTCCCTCCGAATCCGATACGATTTCGGAGTTATGTCCGGTTCCTACAAAACGCTCATTCCCACGGATCAGTATTTCATGGTTATTTTCCATCATTGGTTTTCCTTCTTTATTCAGGTAAGGTCCGAATAAATTCTCCGAACAGCCAACTACGGTCGTATACGTACTATTCACTCCCTCACAACACGAACCAATCGAAGCAAACATGTAATAGTATCCGTCTTTTTTATGTATATACACACCCTCATACGCATTGCCTGCAACCTGGATTTTCTCCACATCCTTCTTGACAGAAAGACCATCTTCAGCAAGCTCAATGGCATAAATACCATGAAAACTGCCCCAGAAAAGAAATTTACGCCCATACTCTTCAATATAAAACTGGTCGATCGAATTTTCCACCCCGATTTCTTTACTGATGAATAAAGGCCCCTTATCCGTGAATGGTCCTTCCGGCTTTTCAGCAACAGCAGCGCCAATGCCGCACGTCCAATGGCCACCCCAGACGGACATTGAATAATAAAGTACGTATTGCCCGTTGATATAATTAATATCCGGCGCCCAAATACCGCCTTTAGATTCAAAAGCAGGTCGCGTTTCATCGGTAAACGCGGTGCCTGTTTCTTCCCAATCTATCAAATCCGCAGAACGGTGAATGGGCGTGTTCCGAATATCTTCAGTAGCATACAGATAGAAATATCCATCGTTTGCTTTTATAATTGTCGGATCTGGTAAACTATAGTTTACAACCGGATTCTTATACGTTTTATCCGGAACCTGCTGCACCTGGTTATTCTTATTATCGGTATGTGTACATGAAAACAATACCATACCAATAGCTAAAAATATAAATAAGTTGTTTTTCATTTCCGGGTCTAAGTAACTGTTTGGAATTTTATCGTGAACTATTTTAGAGCTATTTTTTGTTACTAAATGCATTACTTCTTCTCTATTTTGTTTTCAAGCATTTTCATAAAGTACCCACCGACAACCGAACGTGCACGGAAATTCATGGAATGAGTATCTTTCGTATCATACCAATCACTCATCGGAATTCGCGAAATCGTTTCATCTACATATTTATGTACAGGTAACATGATTGCTTCAAAATCGTTGTTATTATCAGCCAGACAAGCGCTCCAAATGATCCAATCGGATTTTGTATAATCTTCACGATTATCCAGGGGCAAACCATATTCATTTTGTTTCGTCAGGTAATAAGCCACTTCTTTTTGAGCCACTTCATCCGGGAAAATACCCCATCCAAACAATTTATCCCATATCAGGTTATATTTCTGGCTCCAGGTACCGGGTTTATCAAATGTCAGCCGGTAATGATCTCCGTCATCCGCCATCTGCATCCATTGCTTCGCCATATTTTTCGCTTCACCGGTATATTTATCTGCCGTTTCTTTATCACCCAGCATCCCGGCAAGCTTTCCATATCCTGCAATACCCATAATGGCTTTAATAGAAAGATTTGCATTATGTGCAAAATGACCTGCAAAATCGTCGGTACACAGCTGGTTTTCCGGATCGAGTCCTTCTTTCAGCAGATAATTTGCCCAGGTGGTCAGCACTTCCCAGTGCTTCTTTGCATAGTCGGCATTCCCTTCCACCATTGCAATAGCTGCTGTCAGGATCAGCATATTTCCCGATTCCTCAACCGGCATATCACCTCCATAAGTTTGCCCATTGGCGATCGGATACGTGCCTACATCGTGTGAGGGAAACGGTTTATTCCATTTACCGCTCTCGCTGAAATAAAAAATCGGGTTCATCATTCCTTTCAATAATTCAGGATTATATATGAGGAATAACGGGGAGGATGGATAGGTAATATCGACAGTCCCGATGGAGCCGTTGCTGAAGTTTTCTTTCGATAAGAACAACAGGTTCCCCTCTTTATCTTCAATCAGTTTATGGGCTGAAATGGCCTGCCGGTATGCCAGTGCGCATAGTTCAGCATAAGCCTGACCACCTGCCTTTTCGGCATCGTCCATCATACGGTTATCAAAAGCAGCACAACGCTGCATAACGGAAAGATAGTTCTTATTTGCCTTTTCAAACGCCTGCATGATATCAACCGTTCTATCATGTTTCCAGTATGCCTGACGATTATCATGAAAATACTGGATCGCATAAATATCATCGTAACCCAACATTACGAATCCATCGGATGGGTTGGATATTTTGCCTAAATTCTCACAGTAAGTCAATACAGCCGAACTACTCTGTGTTTTTGTTTCCAGGAAATGGGGCAAAACATTATTTCCTGTATCCATAAACTGCGCTTTCATATCATTATATTCGCCGATACGTATAGCTGCATTCTTTTTCTTACCCGAAGCCAGGTAAAAATACCCCCAGTCTATCCGTACATTATCACCTTTCTTTTGTAAAATCGGTTGCTCAACCGTACCCGTTTTAGCAAACATCAGGTTCCCGTCTTCCGAAAACGTTGTCTCAACCTCTTGTCCCGGGGAATTAATAGCCCAGTCGGGAGTCGCTTCGATATACAACTGTACGTCATGTTCTTTTCCGTCGACCGGGCGAACCTGATAGGATATATAGTTCACCGGCGTGGAAAGCAAATCGAGGTCGTCCATCAATAAAGGAGCCGTGAAAACCAGATCCAGTTCTACCGGCCCACATGTAAACGTGTAATAAGTCTGCGTAGGAAGTACATTGACCGATTGCTGAACCGCAGCCGTTTCGAACTGGCTCACAGATTCATCTTTAACAAAAAGTCCGAAATCGACATACGCACCCCCTACCCGGTTTTGTCCGTAAGCCGCCAGGATATTTTTACCGGGTTTCAGGGTAGCTTTCGCCTCATCCGGCAATTCCAGCAGGACATTATTATTCCAGGCATAGCCCGTTTCCACTATTTTAACGCCATTCAGATATAGTTCAAAATCGTCATCATGCGAATACTCCACGATCACCGGTTTACCGGAAAGGTCTTCCATCAGTTCAAAAGACCGGCGTACCCAGATATTTTTCGTTTCCCAGGGTGTAGACAGATTGGGCATATCGGTTGTTCCAAACGCAGCCTTTCCTTTTTCCCACGACTGGTCATTATAATCCGCATTTGTCCATTGACCAGAAGGCTCTTTTTCGGTATAGGCAGCCTCCCAGCGTTCAGTAGCAGCAGTAGGCAATATCGTAATCAACGGTATCTCATTCACTCCCATAAAACGATACGATACGCCATCTACACGAAGCGCCCCAAGCAAAGGGAACTTTTTGCCTGTCCAGTGACGTGTCATATCTTCGTTTAACCGGTCGGTAAACGACCAGGCGCTGGTATAGGGATCAATGGTAATCAACGGATAAGCCGGAGCACGTAGTGAATTATTTTTTGTGGGTTGAAACAAGTTGTTTGCAGAGGGAACATTATTACATCCACATAAATAGCAACCAAGCAATACGAATAGTACATAGCTATATTTCTTCATGATATCATAGAATAAGTGTATAAAAATCATTATACAAATATAACCTGACTAATTCGGAAAGACATTCAAAAATCTTTCAAAATCTTTCATGAATCATGCAAGCACAAGATATGATGTGCTTATTTATCAACATCTTAAATAAAAACAAAGCTAAATAGCAGTATTGCTATGATAATTGAATTATATTTATCTATAGTTGATTTTAATGAAAATTATTGCCCTCCTTTGCCTTCTCCTACAAATGATTGGTGTTTGTTTTTGAACAGGACATTGAAAGAGGTAAGGCTACCATACGAACGTGTGATGTATTGCTGTAAGACAATCTTTTCTTCGTCACTCAGATTGCTGGTATTCACCTTCTGTTCAAGTACCCGCAAGCGGTCACGAATCATAATGATCTTGTTAAAGAAGTTTGAGATGGGTATCTCGTAGGGTTTCAATTCCGGGTTCGATGGTTTCAGTATCAACATCCCACCTGACCATTTTTCAGCAATCGGTACAACTTCCTGAATGTCGGAATAGTCACGTAATATCTTTTTCAGCGAATTTTCAATCATTTCCAGACTAACCAGATCGTCGTCTGGCTCGAGTAGATCAATGATCTCCAGTCCTTCATAACTCCGGAGAATCTCCCTGTTTCCAAATTCCATAAATGTGATAAGGTAACTCTTGGCCTTTACCTGAATAACTACTCCCTGGCCATATTCTTTATGTTTTACGCGAGATCCTATTCCTAAAACTTCATATTCCATATCCATGTATTTTAAGGTTTTCCTTTAACTACAAATATAGTGTTTATTGTAGTTAGTTACAAATAGAGCGAAAAATGATTAACATTATTTGCATACCCATACATCCGGATTTAATCTCAATTATTCGTTTGGAAATGTTTCGTTGCTCTTTGCCAACAACACCAATCCGCCTATGGCACCCAGATTCATGGTATTATCCAATGCCGAACTGGATACGATAACCATAGATCCTTTCTCTTTTAAGCCCTCGAACAACATATTCATTTATACACAGGCTATCTCTGTTGCTTAAGCATCCATTTATAGATTTTGGGGTATTTCTCATAAAGATACTGTATACCATGGCCTTCGCCTTTTAATTTTGTAAACTTTATTTTCCCTTTGCATTGATTCAGTGCGTCCACAATCCGTTCTGTTTCAGAGATAGGTATCAGATCATCAGCAGTTCCATGAAATGTCCATACCGGAATGTTTTTAAGATTACAAATACGGATTGTATCACTATCATTACAACCTCCACACAAAGGTACTATCGCGGCAAATTTATCGGGGTAATCCATTGCAACTATAAATGCGCCATACCCTCCCATACTTATGCCTGTAAGATAAACTTTCTCTATATCAATCCGGTATTCAGCAAGTAATTTTATATACAACGGCTCAAACCAATCATCGATTGACCAATATTTATTATCAGGACATTGGGGTGATACGAGGATAAAATCGAAATCCTTCCCCTGGTCCACCAAATAAGGCAATCCATACTCTTTCAACTTATTTAAGTCAGTCCCTTTATGCGAACCGCCATGGAGATAGATTACAAGGGGATAACTTCTGGTTTGCACTGCATAGTCCTTAGGTAAATACAGTAGATAATTATAATCTGCTTTGGGCTTTGGCTGTGAGGGAGTAGTTACAAAACTTTGCGAATTAGTCGTTTGCCCTTTTACCTGATTGGTTAGAAAAACCGGGAGCAATGCTAAGCAGAAAAGTATTATCCTCATCTTATTAGTTTGTGGCATATGACCAAAATCCTTAGTTAGTTAATTTATTACAGTTTGTAAAATTAACCAATCTTTGACAAGCAGAAACTATTATCCCCCTAAAACATTCAAGTAATAAGGAGATTGTGTGTGATACAGACTTGCCAGGAAAGCACTTAATCATCAACCTTCCACGGATTTATCAGCTTTGTAATTTGCTGTCCTTTCACCCGGAAAACCCCGGCTTCAGGATATTTATCCCTGAAATATAAGGTATAGTCTTTGATGAAGTAAAAATCTACATCTTCAATGTTTGGTTGAGGCTTGGAGTCATTAACTACAATATCCATTAAATAATGCTGTTCCAACCCATTATAGCGAAAAACTATACTATCGTTTTCTCCTTCATAAAACGTACCCTTTATTAAATCCCCCCCTCCAGCCGGGTGTACAGATAGCTCTCCGTCACTTCTTGTGTAATACGTCAACACATATGTTGTACCTATAGCATGTGGATATAGGTCTTCCATCTCTTTTTCAATTACTTCTTTGTACGATTCATCTATTACTTCTACAATTGTAGATAAACGATCAAGAGAATAATATATTTCAGAAACCACAACTTCAACATTCACCCTAAACAATTCTTCATTATTTCCTCCAAACACCAAAAATCTTGTAGCTCCTAATTTTTTCGGAATTATATTCAGGCTATTCTCATCCATTGTAACATCAATAATCTCAGGGTTATTAATTTCTACTTTCCAATCCTGGTGGTTCGGATCAATTGAAACACCATAACCACTCATTATTCCTAAAGTAACATCTGTAGGATAACTGTATATCCGGTCTTCTTCATCTTCGTCACAGGATGTTATTACGGCAAACAGGAAAAGGAGTAATAGTATGTTCAGGTAGTATTTCTTTTGTATCATATCAGATTTATTTTGTATAGATATTTACAACGTATTATTCTGGTATTTATTTCAAATAAAATATGGCATTTTAATCATGTAACTTACTATAGTAAATGATTAAATCCGGCGATTTAAAACCAATTTGATGATCACCCCTAAAAAGAGTATAATAGTAATTTATATCTGACGCAGGATGAATCTTTTCTTTACACATCAATTCTATTGCTCTTTCATTAAAGTAATTACAGGACGAATCGTCTAAATATTTATGTGATTGAACTTTTTCCAATACTTTCAGAAAATCTGAATGATTTAACCGATAAATCGCAGTTGTATATTCAGCTTCATGATATTTCTTACAAACAACTTTGCATGATGGGAGTGAATCCTCTGCATAATATTCCATATAACGAATATAAACCAAATCATGCGGAGGTGTATAAACAGTATAAAACATTAATCCCACAAATAAAGCATACAATACAACAAGAGATACTAAAAATATCAGAAAACAACTTATGATAATCTTTATGGTGCCCTTTATATAAAATTTTAGATTCATTGCATTCTCATTAATAAACGTCAAATATTTTCAATCTTTTATTTCACAACCTGTTACTCTGTCAAATAATTTATAACCTCAACATAGGTTATAATATCTATCTCAACAATTAATAGAATAACGTCTGATTACTATTCATATTTTCAAAGGTGATCTTTTTCTTAATAATCAACTATTTTTTTATCTCTGAGACAACCTTCTGTTTCATATTGTCTGGCATAACTGAATAGATCATATTTTTATTACAGGTATTTTTGTAGTTTTGTGGTACAGAATGTTTCGAGTAGCGAGAAACAACTGATGAAATCGAACCCGAAATATATGAGAGCTATTCTTTTTCTTTTTTCATATCTGTTAATTGTAGGTGCTGCATGGTCAAAAAATGCGGAGAACTATTATTTCAGGCATTATACAAACAAGGATGGCCTTTCGCATAATACCGTATATTGTTCGTTGCAGGACAAGAAAGGATTTATGTGGTTCGGTACGGACGATGGTTTGAACCGGTTCGACAGTTATTCGTTTCAGGTATTCCGGTATAACTCACGTTCGAACACAGAAAATCAGCTTTTACATAACCGGATCATAAGTCTTTTTGAAGATTCTTCGGGAAAAATCTGGATATGTACAAACGCTGGTGTTTGCTGGTATGATTACGAGACTGACGCTTTTCATCCGTTTAGACTGGTTGAGCAGGCAGCAACTCCATATTATGCAGATCAGATAGCAGAAGATAACAATGGTAATCTTTGGTTTCGGGCTTACTCCCGCATTACCCGGTATAATCCTGAAAGCAAGGATTTCAGGGTTTATCCATCGGAAGAGTCCGGCTTTCATTCCGTAACAATGACCATGACGGAAAAAGGGACTCCTGTGTTTGCCGATGCTTCTTCCCTTTTCACTTTCAATCCTGACAATGAAAAGTTTAATAAAATCACCTCTCTTGAATCATGCCTGAAAAATAACCTGACGGTCATACGGACATTGTTTGAAATCCCGCAGACGGGTTATTTTATCGGCACCGACCTGGAAGGTTTGTTGTTGTACCGTCCGGAAACCAGCGATACGGAGACAATCATTCCTGATATTTATGTAAGGACGATCATACCATATACTGCCGGAACCTATTGGATAGCTTCCGAGTCGGGTATTTATATATACAATTTACTTGATAAATCAATCGTCAATATCCGTAAATCATTGACAAACGAATATACAATAGCCGACAATGCCGCTTATTCACTTACCAAAGACCGGGAAGGGGGCATCTGGATCGGTTCGTTTTTTGGCGGGATTAATTACCTACCTAAAAATCATAACCATTTTACGTACTATATAGGTGGTAAAACACACACAGGAATGCTGGGTAATACCGTACGTGAAATCGTTCCGGATCAATATGGTAACTTATGGCTGGGAACGGAAGATAACGGGATCAATTGTTTCAATCCCAAAGACAATACAATGGTAAACTATTCTTTATTGAATACGGAACGGAAATTAACTGCCACCAATATTCATGGTCTGTTTGCCGATGGAGATACACTCTGGGTCGGTACATTCAATAAAGGCATCGAATTGCTGGATATCCCTACCGGTAAGGTGATTAAGCAGTATACACAATCCAATACGAATAACGGGCTTATCTCTAATTTTATCCTTAGTTTTCTCAAAACAAAAAGAGGTGATTTCCTTGTTGGGACATCCGGAGGTGTTGTTGCCTTTGACAAAAAGAGGAATTCATTTAGCAGATGGAAAGGTATAAATGGATTGGTCAGGCAATTCCTGGAAGATAAAGAGGGGAATATATGGACTGCTACGGATAACGGATTGTATAAATATATACCAGCCCATACCGGAGCAGATGGCAAAAAAAAAGAAGAAGAAGTCAGCAGATATACATCGGATCCGGCATCCGGCGGACAAGGATTGGGTAGTTCAAATACGACATCCGTATTTGAAGACTCAAAAGGGCGTATCTGGGTTACCACCGTATATGGTTTTTCCTTGTATAATAAAGAGACCGACTCTTTCAACCGGATTACAACGGAAGACGGTCTTCCAAGTAATATCATCTACCGTATTGTAGAAGATGATGACGAACTGTTTTGGATATCAACTGCCAATGGCCTGGTTAAATTCAATCCTCAAACATATGTAATGCAGACTTTTACATATACAGATGGGTTGCACGAGACTCAATTCAACTTTTCATCGTCATACAAATCTCCGGAAGGCCGCATTTATATGGGTACAATCAATGGAATGATATCTTTCCATCCCCGGAATTTCACCAAAGATTCTTATACACCTCCACTTTTCATTACCCGTATCCAGGTTGCAGACAGCCCGGATAAAAACACGTATTTGCTGAATAACAACCCCGACAATCCTTATATACTTCAATTACCTTATAATTCAGCGACTTTTACGGTTTCTTATATTGCGCCGGGCTATACTTCGCCCGATGCCGTCAAATATTCCTACATGCTGGAAGGAAGTGATAACGAATGGGTAAATATGGGCAGGAATAAAGAAGTTACATTTGCAAACCTGGCGCCAGGGAAATATACATTTAAGGTACGTTCAACAAACAGCAACGATACATGGCAGAATAATGAACAAGTTATGCAAATCGTCATTACCCCTCCATTCTGGGCTACAGGTTGGGCATTTGCGTTTTATGGACTATTGCTAATCGGTATAGTGATCCTTTTCTACAGGTATAAAAAACAGAAGTTCTTCAGAAAGGTGCAACGTAGCCAGGAGCTTTTTGAGGCAGAAAAAGAGAAAGAGTTATATGATGCCAAAATACAGTTTTTTACATTTATCACCCACGAGATCCGTACTCCGTTGACCCTGATTAAGGCTCCGCTCGAAAAGGTTATGAAATTAAATGAAGGTTCGGAAAAAACCAGGCAGAACCTGCAAGTCATAGAGAAAAACACACAACGTTTGCTGGATTTAAGTAACCAGCTACTCGACTTTAGAAAAACAGAAAGCCGGGGATTTCGCCTGAATTTTGTTAAGACAAATGTATCTGTCGTCCTGGAAAACATACTAACCCCTTTCTATACGATTTTCCGGAACGAGGGGAAAAACTTTTCCGCCCATTTGCCCGAAAAACATGTATTTGCATATATCGACCGAAATGCATTCACTAAAATAGTAACCAATCTCCTGACGAATGCATTAAAATATGCGACTGACCGGATTGATTTACAGATGACGGCTTCTGATGAAGTAAACCAGACATTCAGTATCACCATAGTAAATAACGGCTTTTTAATTCCCGAAGAAGAGAGCGAAAACATTTTTACACCCTTTTACCGCTTAGAAGAGACCCAAAACAGGCAGGGAAGCGGAATCGGGTTATCCCTTTCGCGTACATTGGCCGAATTTCATCATGGCACTCTCGTTTTTCATGCCACAGAGGACGGATTAAACCAGTTTACGCTGACGCTGCCGGTTAAACAAAACGATTATAGTTTTGACCTGATGGAAGAATCCGTACAACCGGATCCTGCAGCTAAAACAGTGGCGGCCGATACGGGTAGTAAGCCAGTATTGTTGGTTGTAGAGGATCAGCCGGATATGCGTAAATTTATAGTAGATGAAATCAGTGCTACATATAAGGTTTTGGAGGCTGAAAACGGAAAAGAAGCGCTGGAACTATTAGGCAACAACATGGTGCATCTGATTATTTCGGATATCATGATGCCGGTAATGGATGGTTTTGAACTATGCGATAAAGTAAAAAATGATGTACAGTTTAGCCACATTCCTTTTATCCTGTTAACGGCACAGCATAACCTGCAATCACGTGTGACAGGTCTTAACCAGGGCGCAGACGCTTATATGGAAAAGCCTTTTTCGCTGGAACATCTTTCAGCCCAAATAGAGAACCTATTGCGGAACAGGGAAATACTTCGCAAAGCATACGTGGAAAAGCCTTTGACTTCAACGCAATCATTGGCCTCATCTCCCGTTGACGACCGGTTTCTTCAAAAATTAAACGCATATATCCTGGAAAATCTTACGAACGAACACTTAAGTGTCGAAATGATTGCCGGAAACATGAATATGAGTAATTCAAGCCTGTACCGGAAAGTTAAGGGTATATCCGGGATCTCGCCTGTTGATTTCATACGGATTATCCGCCTGAAAAAAGCCGTTGAACTGATGCATTCGGGAGAAAAACGAATCAATGAAATTGCATTTGCTACCGGCTTCTCTTCCCCGGCTTATTTCTCTACCTCGTTCCAGAAACAATACGGTAAATCTCCATCGGAGTTTATGAAAGAGTTAGGATAATAAACTATTTGAATGAAACAGGATTTTTATCATACTCTTTCTTTGCCCTTACGTACCCCCGGTAATCACTGAATCCGGCTTTAAAAGCCCGTTCCTTACCAGCAAAATGAGTACCTTTCGATTCAAAACCAAGTTCCTCATATTCCTTCAACCGCCAATAGTTAATAAAACGGCGAAAATTCATACCGTATTCCTGATTAATAAAAGCAGACAAATACGTACGATTGGTATTCAGCACCACGATGAGGTCGGTAATTTTAAGTTCAGGGTTAAGATATGGTTTTTCCTCACGGAAATATTGTTCAATAACATTCCTGGAAAGTCCGGTTTGCTTTTCATTACTACTTTCTACTTCTTCATCATTGGGTGAAATGATGATATAATTGATAGCAAACAGGTTATAACATAAGATAACATCCTGTAATATCGTGAGAATAAGAGTCATAAAAGTTAATGCGGACTGCATAAATGCATCACTACCCAGTAAAAAGAATAAAATAGTAACAGGTAGAGTTCCTAATGTTAAAATACACAATACGTAAAACCATCGTAAAGAAGAACGGTGTTCATCAGCTGAATAGTTTATAACAGTTTTCCTGTAGTTGCGTATCCGGAACAAACACAAGCATGAACAGATAATATTATAAAGGAAAAATACGAGAGGCTTGGAAGTAAAAAGAGCAGTATAAGCTTCATATCCTTCGGGTACAACACTGCGGTTCATTACTATAGACAGTTGTATATCGAAGGGGACAAAGAACGACCAGATAAAAAGTGTTCCGGCAATAAGTAACGGAATCAGATAATGTACAAAAGAAAACCGTTCGTTTTTTTGTGTAGTGGTCAACAAAAAAGCTATATGATAAATAATTACCTGCGAAAAGAGCATGGATAGGTAAGTAAAAGATTGTACATATGCAAAAGCTACAGGCAGGGCTACATAAAACACCATGCTTAACCAAAAGAACACAGAACATAAATATACAGCTATCACAAGTAATACTTCCTTGGGCTTTGTGTGTTTCTGATTTTTCCTGTGAGCAAAGAGCATCAACAGGCAGCAGAAAAAAGAGACGAGCATAGGTGCTGAAAAAGTCAGGACCTGCAATATATTTTGTGTATCTGTCATTATTCTTTCCCGTAGTTTTGAGGGTTATCAAAAATATCTTTTGCCCGCAGATAACTGCGATAAGAAGAGAATCCGGCCATCTCTGCCAATTCGCGTAAACTTTTCCCGGTGTTTGAAGGTAAGCGGCTAAGTCTTTCCACTTCGCGCAAACGGTGTTGATTGATATAACGCGAAAAAGTCATTCCATATGTACGGTTGATAAATCCGGATAGTTTACCGGCATCCATATGCAAACTCTCTGCCAGATCTGCCAGTTTGAGATCCGGATCATGGTATGGCTTATATTTCCGGAGCCATCTCTCTAACCTGTTTTTTGAGAGTAAGTTTTTACTGAAAGTCCGTACTGTAATAAGCGTAAAGAATTTGCGCCCGATTACCATATAAGTAAGTACAATATGCTGACAAATAAAAAAACAAACTATCACAAAATAAATTGCTGACCGGAGTATATCCGAACGCAAAGAAAAAAAAGTAACAAGTGAAGCTAAAAATAAAGTAACTGTGAAAGCCATTAACAGAATCAACCAATGCTTAATTTGCTTAGCATTCTCCTGATTCGGATGTATACGATAGTAATCCCTATACAAACTAATAAAAGAAAGCACCATATAAATGAACGTAATTACGAAACGCATCAAAGGCTTGGACAAAAAGAACCGGGAATAGACTTCCCATCCGGGATAAACAGCCCCCTACCCAGGGCTAAGGAGTGTTGCACATCTGCCGGCACAAAAAACGACCAGATAAAAAGGGTCATACTGATTAGGATGGGAAGCACATAATGCAGCCATGAATACCGGTCATGGCGACTTTGTACTGTTATCACCCGTATGAATTTATAAAACAAGATGGGTGCCATAAGAATGGACAAATAGGCCAAGGAATTTATATAGATAAAATACTGTGGTAGAAATGCATAAATAAAAGTAGAAGCCCAGCCTATGGCAGAGAAAAAGAAAAAAGAAAGAAGTGTTTGTTTTATACGTACCTCTTTAATGGTAAGACTGTCTTTAAAAGAAAGCAATAAAACCAATTCCCAGGTAAGTGCAGAAAAAAAGGGGGCACATGCAATAATAATGTTAACAATGAGTGCTGCATTTTCCATTTTACAAAAATAGTGCATTTTCGCAAAACAGAAAGCCTCCAAATCCACCTGGAATGGTTAAATCGCTGATATTTTAGTTAAAAGACAAAAGTAGGATTGATCAGTCTTTATCTTCCGTATATGGGAAAGCAGTAATCCTTAATCTGGCGGCTCCCATCGGAACCAGTGTAATTTCATCCAATGTTCCTGATTTCTTTGCATCTTCGTATGGTAAAATGCCACATAAACCATATTCATCTATTCCCCAATCCGGAATAAGACGCCCTTTAGCCTTAAATTCAAACGGTACGTTTTCTAACGTAAACGGGTTATTATCCGATGGCCATGCTTTACGTTCTATCGTCAGGGGTACGTCCTTAGCTAATGCGTAGTTCCATGAGCTTCCGGGAAAGATTTCATAGGTTGGCCAAGCCGACGCATCAACTCCCTCCTGCCATTTTGAATCCCAGATAGCTGTTTCGCGGCTGTCCATCTTTTTATAGTCTTCGACTATCTTCAGCGAAAGGGTCAACGGACCATAATCCACACTTACACTATTCTTATTGACCTGCCATTGACGGATTGCATAATCCATCGGGAACGTTAATTCAACCACATCGCCCTGACTCCATTCCCTGTTAATTTTTAAATACTTACCACTCGCCAGTTTTTCCTGTATACGATTTCCATTAACGGAAACGGATGCACTTTTACACCAGGATGGTATCCGTAAATAAAAGGGAAAACTTACCTGGTTGGGTGTTTCAATTATGAACCGTATCTTTTCATCAAAAGGATAATTCGTCTCTTCGAGTATGCTGACTTCCGATCCGTTTCCAACCTTTAATGTGGCTTTACACGCATTATACAAAGCTACGGCTACACCATTATCGGGTGTTGCCAGCACCAGATGCTCGGCATAATAAGGCCATCCGAACCCATGGTTATGCTGGCAGCAACGGCTACTAAACGGATTCATCGCTAAGAACGGCCCCCGGTTGTCAATTCCGGGATGATGGTTTTTAGCATCACTGATTACATGGTTCGGACTGGTAATATACCGCAACGATTTATAATCAGGCATCATTGAAGCGGGATAACTATTAAATGCAATATCTTCGCAATGATCGGCCCAGTACGTATCGCCGGTAATGAGTAACATAATCTCATCGGAAGCCATCTGTTCCACAAAAGCGCATGTTTCCGTTCCCTGCCGTGGGTCAAAAAAGCCTATCCGTGCGTTTTCATCCGCTCCGAACATTCCTCCCGGCACTTGCCCGAAAGCACGACGAATCAGGCTTTGCACATTATAACTGGCTGCCAGCATAGCCGAGTCTTTGGAAAACAGATAATAAGTAGCCGGTTCACGGAAACATTGTGCAATGTTCACATTGTGCCAGTTCGGTAGTTCTGTGGATTTCGTCCAATCGGCTGTATTCCGGTGGATCTTTTCGGCCAGCTCCAGTAATTTATCATCGTGCGTACGATTATACAACCATGCTACACTCCATAAATTATCCCCTCCGCGGCTGTTTTCCCAATAACTATACAAAAAATCCTCATCAGGAACTGTCAGCAGATAATTACAATATTTACTGATGAAATCGATTATGCGCTGATCATTCGTATACTCATAATATGACTGCATGATCCACAGTACAATCATATTCGGCCAGAAATCCTGCTTACCGTCATTTAATACAACCGGTCCGAAATTACCGTCTTCACGCTGACTGTTTAATATGTTCCCGATCCAGAATTTCGTTTCTTTGAGCATCGATTCGTCATTCATTAAATAGGCGAGGTTACTATATCCACGTAACCAATACGGCACTTCTTCCCATCCCCATTTTCCACCTGCTGTTAACCAGGCATTATCATCTTTCTGCAACCAGGCGCTGATTTCACCCAAATGTCCGTTCAGTCCGTCTTTCTGCAATTCCAATTGTCTTTTTAACCATCCATCAGGATGGATGCTCCCGACAGGTAATTTAATCAGTTGCTGGGGTTGTAAAGGATCGTGATTACTTACATAATGCTGATTCTTTTTATCAGTAGGCATCCGGTCAACCAGTAATACTTCGAAATCCGGTTTTGCTGTACAGGCAGTGATGGTTATTACTGCCAACAAGCATATTTTCTTTATGTGTTCCATGGCTATTTATAAGTTTTATACAAAGGAACACATACATAAAGAGGATCCTTTTCAATATTTATGCAAATAATTTCAAATTTCGTTCACAGCAGAATTTAAACATCCTCCAAGTATCTGTTAGAAACCATTACCGGCAAAACATTTGAAGCCGCCCATAAATGATCAGAATATTTGAATGTAGCCTTTCTAGTTGCGGTTATTACCTGCTTTGCTTCTTCCTATCTTTAATCCAGTGAATAGCAATATTTACCGGTTCTTCAGAGTTGGAATTAAAGATCCGCTAAACAACACCATAAAATCCACCAATGGATTTTTGTTTGCAGCAATAGGAATTATCCACCCTGCCTGACTGAAACCTACCAAACCAACGGGTATACTTTTGTTACGCTGATAAAGTACATTTACTGCAGCGCTTGCATCTTCGCCCAATAGGGTTAGGTTGGCCGGATCAATGTTGTTGGTGCCTACTTCGGGACCAGCATAAACCCCACCCGATTCGCCTACTCCACGTTTGTCATAGGTGAACACTGAAATGCCATTTTCAGCCAAAAGCGATGCAAACTCTCCCATCCGGGGTGTCTGGTCAGAACCATGTACCAAAACTACTGCTGCATCTGAATGCCGGGGTGTGTAGATCGTACCGGCAAGAGTAACTCCCTCACTCTCAAATCTGATATCTTCAACAGTCACGTCCGGCGATTGGGCCTTTACCTGATTCAACGATGAAAAAAGTAACAACGAAAAAAAGCATATCCGACAAAGAATCGCGATATTCCGTAATCCATCAACGTTTTTAATGTAATTTATTGTGCTATTTTTTCGGATCATATTTCCTTGATTTAAATTATCTCTTTATAAAAATAAGACTGCAACAGATTAAAAAGGTTACACATTCCAACAAAAATGATTCTTTACATTTTTATTTTTTATTTCAATCTGAATAATTATATTTATGACTTCTTACGATGTAAAACAGCCACCCCATGAAAACTGTTTTTATACTGATACTTTGTTCCATTCTTCTCTATCCATTCTCCGGATTGGCACAGAGAAATATATCTTTCGACGAAATACAAGACAGTATATCGCGTCAGTTGGCATTCTATCCACAGGAAAAAATACATCTGCATCTGGATCGGAACGTCTACATCCCTGGTGAAAAAATATGGTTCAAAGCCTACGTAACAGATGCTGTCACACACCAAATGCCCACGTATAGCCATTACGTATATGTAGAACTAATTGATTCATTAAACTCCATAGTGAGTCGTGTAATGGTTCGTCCGGTCGATAACCTTCATTATGGACATTTGTTTCTTTCGGAAGTTATACCGGAAGGCAATTATACAATCCGGGCTTACACGCGATATATGGAAAACCTGGGAGACGAATATTTCTTTAAGAAAAATATATGGATAGGCAAACTTCCGGATCCACAAGAGAAAGACAAACAAACTGGAAATAAGAAAAAACGCATAAAAGATGATTATGATGTATCTTTTTTTCCCGAGGGAGGGTATTTGTTACAGGAAACCTTATGCAAGGTTGGATTTAAGGCATTAAATATAAACGGTTATCCGGAGTATATATCCGGCAAAATTGTTGATGAAGAAGGGAAAGAGATAACCAATGTCAGCACGCTACATGCCGGGATGGGGTTATTTGCACTCATCCCCGAACAAGGAAAAAAATATTACCTGGAATGTCAAAACCTCAACCAATTTAATAAGCGGTTTGAGATACCTGCAGCAGAAACCGGTACATACTCAATTCATACAGGCAGGAACAATAAGATGATCTATATAGATCCCAAAAAAGCTATAAATAGCCCAGATATCCCACTATATATTTTGATTCATTGCAGAGGTCATTTACTTCATTTTTCACCATGGGATAAAAGCAAAAAGCACATCGCTTTTGCAGATGACCAGCTTCCTTCGGGGGTAATACAAATCTTATTGTTAGACAAAGAAATGAATCCGTTAAGCGAACGGTTGATATTCAATAAGAATGAGGATCAGGGCAATGCCGGTTTTATTACGGATAAAGCTTCTTATGAAATCAGGGATAAAGTAACTGCAACCCTTTCAATAAATGATACAAAGAATAATCCGTTAGCCGGCAATTTATCGATAGCAATTACAGATGATAAAGATATTATTGCGGATTCTTTAACAACCATTTTATCTACTCTATTGCTTTCATCCGAATTAAAAGGACATATCGAAGCTCCGGCTTATTATTTACAAGATGATAATAAGGCGGTGGCAGCTCTCGATCTTTTAATGATGACACACGGTTGGAGAAGATATGCTATCCCTGAAGCATTGATAGGTAACTACACTTTTCCCGAGGAATCGTTTGAAGTTACAAAAAGTATTTCGGGAGAAGTGAAAAGCTTGGTTCTGGGCAAACCGGTTGAAAATAGTGAGGTCACACTTTTTTCGACAGTAGGAGATCTTATACAAGCTGAAACAAATAAGCAGGGAAAATTCCTGTTCTACGATTTTGAGTTTCCGGATAGTACAACTTTTTTTGTTCAATCATTAGGAAAAAAAGGGAAACCCAATGTGGAATTAGTTGTACAGGAAGAATCATTTCCTGTACCAAATCATATATCATACAATCCTTACACAGACTATTCAGTTGATGAAGAAGTTGAAAAAAAGGGGAATGAGTTCATAAAAAAAGCAGAGCAACGGGCGAAATATGACGAAAATATCCGGATTATCCATCTGAAAGAAGTAGAAGTAACCGCCCAAAAGATCGATAAAAAGAATGAGGCCCGATTAAGTTATTGGGCAAATGCCAGCTCAGATTTTACCCTCGACAGAGAAAAGATAGAACAGAGACATGCGACATCAGTAACACAATTGCTTCATGGCATAGCTGGAGTACGAGTCGGAGCTTATGGGGAAATTCAGATAAGGGGAGTTAGCACTTTGAGTGGAAAAACAAATCCGTTGGTGTTAATAGATGGTATTCCTATGGAATGGCCTGAAGTAATGTTAACTCCTTTTGACTCTCCCCTAGAAAGTGTAGATGTACATAGTATTGAAAGTATTGACGTTTTTAAAGGTGCAAGCGCCGCTATCTTCGGGATGAGAGGAAGTAATGGAGCAATTAGTATTACCACCCGCAGAGGAAACAATAATGAGGAACTCGGAAGATCCGGATTCAATTATACTTCATTATCTCCCTTAGGCTTCCAGAAACCTGTTGAGTTTTATTCACCGAAATATGAAACTCCGCAATCAAAGCATCTGGGAAATCCGGATTACCGGACCACCATTTTCTGGAAACCGGATATAATTGTACCTGAAGAAGGAAAAGCATCGTTCGAGTTTTATACTTCAGACTTCCCTACTACTTATTCCGTAATAATTGAAGGACTTTCAATAGATGGGAAGATCATTCGGCAGGTTGAAAAAATAAAAGTAAAATAAGATTAATTCACTCTCCCACCTGTCAGCCAGGTTTGTTTATAATACGGTTCGCTCAGACTACTTACCATAACGCCACTAGAGGTGCTTGTATGAATAAATCGTCCGTCCTTAAGATAAATACCCACATGATTGGGTGTTTTCTTTTTACTTTTTCCGGTATTAAAAAAGACAAGATCCCCTTCGCGTAGTCCCGAACGATTGACCCTTCTGCAATTATCCTTAAGTATATCAGCAGAAGAACGTGCCAGCTGTTTACCATAAATTTCGCGATAGATAATGGCTACAAATCCGGAACAATCCACACCTTTTCTTGTATTACCCCCTGTACGGTGGGGAGTCCCTAACCATTTAGCACCCTCATTATATAAAAAGATATTGTCGTCAGGAGTCAGGCGAACCCCGTACAACCGGGATAGTTCTTTCGGACCTTTAAAGTCAGCAGGCAAAGTAATACTTTGCTTACTTCTACAAGACGATAGTAACGATATTATCAGCAGTATATAGACCAGGCTGGAAGCTTTCATGCAATAATTTTTTGTACAACAAATATAAAAGACTTTTTTGACACTTTCAATATATTAACACATAGATCTGAAATCCATGCAAAATACAGGAACAGAAGTATTAAGAATATATCCACCTTATTCAACAAGGGTCCTATCTAAAAATCAGCGAGGTAACCACCTTTAGGGGAAGCCACCTCACATTTATAATATCGAAATATAAAAATTATTCGAATGTATAATTTAGTTTTCCATACATAAACTGTGCCGGAATATCCTCATTACCGAAACGAATCAAGCCCGGACGAAAAGCCCGGTCCCAGGGTGGTAAGTAAGAGACGTTCAAACGTTGATTTACTGCCGGAAGCGGATGCCAGTTCTTTTGGTCGGAGCTCCAATAGAAAGAAGCCAGGCAACCATCAGCTACTACAATCCTCAGATGAATATCGCCCATAGCTGGGTTATGAAATAAGATTCTTTCTTCCCCTTTTTCTATTTGTTTAAGCACCACATCACCTTTCTCTTTTCCAAAGAATATCAGGTTATCCTGGTCGCCATACAAAGTAAGTCCGGAAGATATTTCCGGAAGATCCTTTACCTGGGTAGCTATTTCATAATCAGGTAGCAATGAACGAAGGCATAGTGCCGTACCATATTTATTACCGGGCATTGGAGTTCCTGTCAAAAAAAGTGTTTGCTCCTTAACCTCTGTTTTTATATCGGAAAACGTAAAATTCCAGGTCCATTCCGGCCTGATTTTATCGCCATCAAAAATGTCCAGAAAATCAACAATCGGTTTTTGTTTCACACTATCAAAAGGCATAGGTTCTTCTATCGATGCATAGTTACCGGTAATAAAATAAGGCCAGTTATTCTCGTTCATGCCAAGTTCTTTCAAAAATCCCTGACGTCCGTTGTAAAATCCGCGTCCTTTCAAATATGTATGATACAGGTAAAACATTTTTCCTTCAGGTGTTTCCACAACCGTCCCATGTCCGCATGACTGTGTCACGTTTCCATCACCTTGTAAAATCGGGTTTCCTTCGTATTTCTCATAAGGTCCCCTTAATGATTTGGAGCGTGCCACAGATACAGCATAATCGCTGTTTGCACCACAACACCCCCGAATGGAATACAAGATGTAGTAATAGCCCCCCCTTTTATACATATACTGCCCTTCCAGTCCGATACGTTCATCGTCCTTCAACAACATAAAAGGCTCACCAATCAACTGAAGACCATCGGGCGACAGTTCCGAACAAAGCAACTCAATAGGACGCTGATCCAATCCGTATGCCTTAAATGAAAGATAAAGTTTGCCCTCATCTTCAAGAATAAATGCATCAATCGCTTCCGTACCGAATTCAACCAGGCAACCATGGTCTTCAAATCCTTTCCTGATATCATCGGTACTTACAACACCAATATAAGAAACGCCATCTGACGCACGGCGGGCTGTATAATACAAATAAACTTTATTATTTATAACATATAATTCCGGCGCCCAGAATGATCCTTTCGTCCATGCAGGCTTTTCAGCAAATGCCGGACCGATATAATTCCAATTCACCAGATCCATCGATTCGAAAATAGGATAATGGGGAGCCCACTCCGAAGAGGTTCCACATGCATAATACGTATTATTGATACGAATAACTGTGGGATCTGCTAAATCGCCGGGGATTACAGGATTCGTTAATTGTTGGGCAGCCAGATGACCACCCAGTAATAAAAGGAACAGGATTTTTAGTTTTAATTTCATATGATTAAAAATATACCCCAAACCCCTAAAGGGGATTTTATAGAGGTGATTATATAATTACAAACTTTATTTCTCTCAAAACGCTTAACCACGAAAAACGAACTTTTCCAAAGTCTCCCTTTAGGGAGATTTAGAGGGTTCTCCTCACTTATTCCAGACCCTCGGAGCCGGAACTTTCGGTAACGGCTTACGATTTTTCAATTCTTTCATCACCTCATCAATAGCCCGGTTTAGCTGTTCATCTTCGCCATTCCATTCCTTAACCGGATCATTATCCACCTGGATATCCGGGGCTACACCATAATTTTCGATGATCCAATCTCCGGTTTTCACATCATAACTGGTGAAGAATGGTACACGAATATCTGTCCCGTCAATAAAAGGAAGTGAAGAGCTAATACCGACAATACCACCCCACGTACGTGTTCCGATCAGTTTTCCTAATCCCAAGGCACGGAATCCCCAGGGGAACAGATCACCATCGGAAGCCGAATATTTATTAATCAGGCAAACTTTAGGTCCTACCTGCACTGCATCAGGGACTGTCCCTATACGTGTTGACCCACGTCTCATTGTTACGCGATACGGCTCACGAGCCAAACGTTCCAGTATCATTGGCGAAACATTTCCTCCACCATTGGCCCGGTCGTCAATAATCAGACCTTCTTTATCCAACTGCGGATAGAAATACCGTGAAAATTCATTTAAGCCATCCACACCCATATCCGGAATGTATATATAGCCGATTTTACCGTTTGAAGCTTTATCGACTTCTGCAATATTTTTTTGTACCCATTGGTAGTGATACAACGAATATTCTTCTTCCAAAGGCCGGATAACGACTTTGCGCGCTCCTGCAGCCTGAGGCTTGCTATTAATTAATAATTCCGTAGGCACATCAGCTTTCCCTACAAGTAACGTATACATATCTTTCACTGTATTAACTGGTACCCCGTCTATAGCCACGATAAATTCGCCTTCCTTCACATTTATACCGGGATCAGTTAAAGGTGAACGCAAGCTTTTGCTCCATGATACACCAGGCAGGATTTTGTCCAAACGGAAAAACCCACTCTTATCACGCGAGATTTCAGCACCCAACAGGCCTGTCTTAATCCGTTCCGGCTTATCCATTTCGCCGGTCGTAACATAGGCATGGCCACAGTTAAGTTCTCCGATCATTTCGCCAATAACATAGTTCAGATCCAACCGGTTCTTTATATAAGGAACTAATACAGCATATTTTGTTTTCATCGCTTTCCAATCGACACCATGCATGTTTTCAACATAAAACCCGTCACGGAAAGCCCGCCAAGCCTCATCAAAAATTTGCGCCCATTCTTTCGGATAATCGATTGTAATCTTCATATTTGATAAGTCAACGAACTCTTTCAAATCAGCCTTTCCTACCGGGATATTCGTTACACAGAACTGATTACGACCCCTGAAAAACAAAGCTTTCTTACGTTCCGGTCCAACTGACATCAAAGCGCCTTCTGCAACCAGTTCTTCTTTCTGTGCATCCAGATCATAAAAATAAGTTGAATTGCCACGTGCGTAGTAAACTTTCGTTCCATCCGAATAAAAATTATTGTAACGTCCAGCAGCAACCGGCAGTTGAATAATACGGTCGGAAATACCATCGATATCAATAACGACATTCTTTACCATTTTATCTTCCTTTTTATCCGTGTCTTTTGTTTTTCCTTCTTCAACCGTTACTTCAACCTTCTTTGTTTCTGAAGAGCCATCATCTTTTTGCAAAAAAGCCGATGGTGTATCTTTTTTCAACAAAGCAAGATAAACACCACCCTCATGCCGGTATACATGATTCCATTCTTTCGATCCGTAAATCGGATTAAAATCTCTCGACGAACTGAAGATCAAATACTTCCCATCAGTACTGAATGCAGGCAAACCGGAATCATACCAACGATCCGTCACCGGATATTCTTTCTTTTCAGCCAGATTGTAGACATACACAATATCATAATTATTTTCAGCCATACGTATATATGTCAGCCATTTACTATCAGGTGAAAATGAAATATTGCGAGGCTCGCTTACAGGGTCCTCAATAAGAACGGTTTTTTGCTTGGTTAGTACATTCAATAAGTTTATCCGGTTTTTACGATCGGTATATACAATCGATTTGCTATCGGGACTCCATTCAAACGAACGGATATAGGTATCATTCTCCTTTGTCGCCTGCAAAGGATTACTACCTTCTGCCTTTTGGAAAAAAAGTTCGGTCTCGCCCGTTTCATCAGAAATATAGGCGATATATTTGCCATCGGGAGACCATTGCGCGGCACGCTCGTGCACTCCCGGTGTACGCGTAATATTCTTAGTAACTCCCTTATCGACAGGCAAATTAAACACTTCGCCGCGAGCCGTCACTACCATACGCAGACCATCCGGTGAAAGACTGGCATGAGTTACATAGTTACTGCCATCTTTGATCTCACTACGTGCATAGATATTATCAGATGCAAGTGTGATGTTTATCTTTTCAGCTTTCTTTGTTGACGGATCGAGGGTATAAATAAAACCACCATTTTCAAATACAATCTGCTTACCGTTCGTACTTGGAAATTTTACATCGAAATCTGTAAAATCAGTTACTTTAGATGTTGCGTTTGTTTTCGTATTATAAACAAAAATATTCATCGTCCAGTCACGATCGGAAATAAAATAAATCTCATCCCCGATCCACATTGGCATAATGTCCTGGGCATCATTTTTTGTAATATTCTCAACCGATTTTTTCTCCGGATCATATACCCAGATATCATCAGCCATCCCCCCTTTGTAATATTTCCAGGTACGGAATTCGCGCATCACCCGGTTATAAGCCAATTGCTTCCCATCCGGCGAATAACAGCAAAAACCTCCTTCAGGCAACGGGATCGGTTCGGAAAGTCCACCCTCCTTATTTACCGTATAAAGTCGCCCGTCAAAGCCACTACTGATACGATTCCGGTAAACAATATCTTTGCCATCAACCGTCCAACCCATCACAATATTATTGGGTCCCATACGATCACCCAAATCATCACGTGCATTGGTCGCTGTATAAGTAACACGCAATGGTTCACCGCCATTGGCTGGAATAGTATAAACCTCTGTATTTCCGTCATACTGACCGGTAAAGGCTATCGTCTGCCCGTCAGGCGAAAAACGCGGGAACATCTCATACCCCACATGCGAAGTCAATCGCCGGGCTTCTCCACCCGATACAGGCACCTTATACAAATCTCCGGCATATGTAAATACAATTTCGCGACCATTTGTTGTCGGAAAACGGAGTAACCGCGCTTCATCCGATGCATTTACATTTGCTGATAATAGAAAAATGACCCACGAAAATAAGAATAACAGGAATTGTTTTTTCATATGCTTTTTGTTTATAATTATTATATTGTTTTCTGTTCAACAAGAAATATGACAAAAAGCAAAGATATAAGAATCTGTTCAAATTTTCTTCAATAAAATCATTTCGTGGACAAAATTTAAAAAGATTCTAAGAAAACTTTTCCAAAGCCCCATGATTTTTCAAAGAATCTCAAGAATATCCTTCCAACCAAAAACCCGGTGGTAACTTTCCTCCTGCACATATACATTATGTGGTTGCGTAAACAGAATTTTTTGTCCGCTAAAAGTCTGAAGATTCTTAGGATGATCATCAATCATAACATCCCCCTGTATACTTTCTTTACTCCCGCAGAAAATCATTTGTCTCCAAGAAATAAAAGGGAAATGCTCATTCAACCACTTTTCTTTTTCAACAAGGCTGTCGGGGAATTCGGTTGCTGACGATACGATTAGCACTTTGTATTTATCATTCAGATACTTTAGTCCTTCAACACTGTCGGATATCAAAGGTACAGTCCGGAAAAAGCCCACACTGCGCACATGTTTATCGCAGGAAGGAAAAGCATCTGCTTCTATTTTTCCATATAAATCCTCTATATTTAACTTAATACCCGAATCGTTATACTCCCAATTAATAAACTGAGTATACACATCTGCCAGCACACCATCCATGTCCACCAAAACTTGCTTTTCCATTCCAATTACGTTTTATTAATAATATGTTCATCGTTCTCCTCTAGGCGTATGACAAATTTAATTTGCGGTATTCAAAAAATTCTTTTGGTTTTTATAATTACAAAAAGACAAAAGCGCAAATTACCGCACGCATATATAAAATTCATCAAAAAAAAGGCTAATCCATTCGAAATATAACTATTTTTGCAGATATATGCAACATTATCAAGCCGAATAATATGCTAAAAGAAGAAAGACAACAATACATTTTAAATCAAATAAGTCTTAATTACCGGATATACATCACAGGATTGAGTAACGAACTGGGAGTGTCGGACGACACACTACGTCGTGACTTAATAGAACTGGATAGACAAGGACTACTCACAAAAGTACATGGAGGAGCCATTGCCCGGTCAGGCATTCCTGTAGAATTTACCGACCGCATCAATACCGGCATTGAAGCCAAGCGACAAATGGCTGCTAAAGTTATTCCGTTATTTAATTCCGGAGATATCTTGTTAATGGATGGAGGAACATCTAATCTTGAGGTTGCACGACAGATTCCGCCAGACATGAAACTTACAATCTATACAAACAGCTTTCCGATTGTCAATACACTTATGCATCATCCGAAGTTAGATTTAATATTCATAGGTGGAACCGTATTTTCGTCTTCACAGGTGACAGTCGGTATATCTGTTTTTCAGACATTGCAAACAATCCGTCCCGATTGGCTAATATTGGGTATCAGTAATGTGCATCCACAGCAAGGACTTACAGCACCCGACAGGGAAGAAGCAATGATGAAACGGTTGATGGTTGAACGGGCTCAAAAAAGGATCATTCTGGCAGACAGCTTTAAACTTAATACTGCAGAAGCGTACAGCGTAGCTTCCTTAGGAGACATAGACTTCTTTGCTACAGAAGACCACAAAGTAGAATATATCAAACAGCAATGGCCTAAATACTCATATACTGTTTTGTGATTTTATGATTGCTTATACGAATCAGTAGTCCATAAAGTTCAAAGTTTACGTTTCAATGATTAACTCTACCAACTATTTGCTACTATCTACTGTTTAATGTGGCTTCTTTAACTCCTGATTGGCATTACTCCTGAAAAATACTAATTTTGTCTCAATAACCAGAAAAAATTAATGACTGAATTCATCCGGTATATTGAAGACAAAGCACATTATGACGAGGTAATCAGCCGTGCAGAAAAAGTGAAACACGACCTATGGATCGGTACGGCAGATATCAAAGATATATATGTAAAAAGAAATACCCATACAATGCCTTTTCTGGGCGTATTGGATGAACTGATTAAAAGAGGTGTTTGCGTACGGCTGATCCATGCCAAAGAACCGGGAACTAACTTCCGTACCGACTTCGATAAATATCCTGCCCTATGGGCTAATTTAGAACGGGTTTTATGTCCACGCGTTCATTTCAAACTGATCATTTTCGATCTGGAAACAGTATATATCGGCTCAGCTAACCTGACCGGTGCCGGACTTGGCATGAAAGGGATTCACAACCGGAATTTTGAAGCCGGCATCCTGACCAATCAACCGGCAATTGTAGAGAAAGCAATTAACCAGTTTGATACACTTTGGATAGGAAAACACTGTACTGCATGCAAACGCAAAACATACTGCAACGACCGGATCAAGTAAAAACAACAATGGTTATCCGTTTATTTACTCTGTATTTTTCTGTAGTTTTGTCTTGAACACAAAAGTACCAAAAAAACAAGATTGCGTGCACTTTTCTGGGCATCGCTCTCTCGAAAGGAGTATTATCGTTAAGCCTCCCTTTTGGGGAGGTTTGGTGGGGCACTCTCCCACCATCAGGATAACTCAAGCATCCGGAGAATAGGCTGCACTGCTTTTTCACGGATTGCCTCATCTACCAGGATCTCGGGTTGCTCATCCCGCAAACAACGATACAACTTCTCCATCGTATTCAGGCGCATAAAATTACATTCGTTGCAGGCGCATGTGCTATCATTCGGCGGTGCCGGAATAAAAGTTTTCGATGGGCTCTGCTTACGCATTTCATGAATAACACCACTCTCCGTAGCAACAATAAATTGATTATTTGCAGATTGTACCGTATAATTAATCAAAGCAGCTGTAGATCCCACAAAATCAGCAACCTGCAAAACAGGCTGTTTACATTCCGGATGTGCAATAATATCTGCTTCGGGATATTCTTTTTTTAAAGCCAGAATCTTCTCCAACGAAAATTCTTCATGCACATGACAGGCGCCATTCCATAGTATCATTTTCCGGCCGGTAATGCTATTGATATAATTTCCCAGGTTACGATCCGGTCCGAAAATCAGTTTCGCATCTTGCGGAAATGTATCTACAATCTTTTTTGCATTGGTAGAAGTCACCACCACATCAGTCACAGCCTTTACAGCAGCAGTCGTATTCACGTACGAAATAACCGTATGATCCGGATGTTGCCGGACGAATTCAGCAAATTCTTCTGCCGGACAACTATCCGCTAAAGAACAACCGGCTTCCATATCGGGAACCAGAACTTTCTTATCAGGACATAATATCTTTGCCGTTTCACCCATGAAATGAACCCCGCAAAGCACAATTATATCAGCAGTAGTCTTCGCAGCCCATTGAGCCAAAGCCAAACTATCACCCACATAATCGGCAATATCCTGAATATCTCCCGTCTGATAATAATGCGCCAAAATAACCGCATTCTTTTCCTTTCGCAATCGATTGATTTCTGTCACAAAATTTACTGTTGATTCCATCGGTGTATCAATTTATACGCAAATATAGTGAAAGTTGAGGGATAAAGAATCTCTTCACACAATAAACAGAATTTTCATGCCCCCCTTTTGTGCATCCATGTACTATTGTAACACATAAGCCAAGCATTGCTACAGATTATAACTATTTCTGCTTAAATTATTTGTTATTGTTATTGTTTATTGCAAAAAACTATTACTTTTGCACCTTTGCAATAATTATTGTAGATGAAACGAAGCATGTAAATTAGTGGTTAATTGTTAATGATTAGTGATTAATGCGAATCAGTAGTTGAAACTGCTCGCCGATTATTATGTTAAAATATTAATTATCAATAAAATAAACGCATTAAATATTTGCTCAATCTTCTGGGAATCACTATCTTAAAGG
>JAITVY010000047.1 GCA_031285565.1 Tannerella sp.
CTACATTTGCATTATGAAGACTATGCAAACGAAGCCGCAAGAGTAACCATCAATATCAACAATGCGGTTTATGACAACTTTGAAGTAACAAAAATGCGCTTTGCTTCCAAAGAAGACAAGAGTACCATTATCTACAACCCTTTCATCACACTTACGGGCATACCACAAGAAGCCTACGAGTATGTAGTGAACGGACGGAGTGGCATAGAGTGGATTATGGAAAGCTACCAAATCAAAACTCACAAAGAAAGCGGAATTGTAAACGACCCCAACGATTGGGCAAGAGAACACAACAAACCAAGGTATATTCTTGATTTGTTGCTGAGTATCATAACGGTCAGTGTGAGGACGGTGGAAATAGTGAAAGGGTTGGAGAAAGTGGAAATGTGATGAGATAAAATTAGAAATTATAGAAGTAAAATTTATAAAACAATAAAATGAATAATATCACTGAAATAACAAAGAGAGATATTATTGATCTTTTCAAAAAAGGTTATGTAGAATCAACATGGCTTGGTGATACGAAAGTCTTTTATCCCTACGAAGGACGATTGACCGAAATAGAGTTTTTAGAGAAGCTATATCCATTAGATAAAATGACTCCAAAGTATGATTCGAGATGCCAAAATGCAGCAGAAGAAATTGGGCATCACACGGTTGTCAATGCAAATGATTGGGAATCCGATTGGATATTTGATGATGATAGATTTGGACTGCAAAAAGGGAGTGACATTGTTTTGTTGAATTTTCTGTGTGCTGTGTTTCATCCTGAAAATAGGATGGAGGATGGATATTGGAATGAATATTTCAAAAAAATCAATGCCCTCATTTATGTAGATGGATATGAACTGTATGAAAGTGAGAAAATCTCTGGTAGAGCTGTATATGAATGGAGAAAATTAACCCCTGAAGAAATTGCAAGTGGTAGGTTTCTTCCATTTTCACTCAGACATAAAAATGAGTTAAAGGATAGAATTATTACAATACCAACAATCCCTCAAAATATCAGAACAGAGTTATTGAATCTCTTTAATAAATATGATGATACTCTGTACAGAACTGATGATACCAATTGTAATTATACGATTAGTGCTAAAGATGCTATTATTGCAGATATGGAAGAATACTACACTCCGAAAGCATATCTCCCTCCGAACGGAAAATACAGTGAAACGAGTGATTTGAACTTGTTTATTATACATAATCGTCAAGCCTGTGTTTTTGATGCTATTGAGATATTTGCACGAAATGCTCCTGATAGCTTTGTTTCTGAATTGAACCTTTTGTTTCGGAATGCAGGTTTATCTCACCAGTTGTTAGGTGGAAAAATTGAAATTGCACAATTGAATTTTCAAACAGAGGTAATTATTCGAGAAGTGGGACTTAAAGAATTAAGAGACCAATCGCTAACATTATATAAAAGTAACAACGCATCGGACAAACAGATTGCAGTCGAGAAGCTATGGGATGCATTTGAACGATTGAAAACTTACTATGGAGGCAACAAAAAGACATCTGTCAATGAAATCATTAGCAAAATGGCAAATGGAGATGATGATTATTTCAATTTATTAAATGATGAATTTAATAAATTGACGACTATCGGAAACAATTACCGAATAAGACATCACGAAAAAGGTAAGATTGAGATAGCAGATACCAACTATTACACTTATTTTTTTCAACGGTGTTTTGCATTGGTGGATTTGGCTTTAAAATATTTGAAGTAAGTTTTATGAATATCAAAGAAATCATCAACTACCCCGAAAGCAGACGCTTGGAATTCAAGGATAGAACAAGGGCGCGATGAAAAAGGGAAATATTATAAGATTTATTACAAGGAAGAATTATAACCATGCCCAATAATACCCCCCAACCAACAAACAGCCAATTTATCCTCTATCAGGATGATAACGGTGTAACATACGTCAATGTCCGCTTTGACGGGCAGGATGTTTGGCTTTCGCAGCAGCAGATTGCATTGTTGTTTGATACCACACAACAAAATATAAGTCTGCATATCAATAGTGTTTTAGACGAAGGCGAATTGTCGAAAGGAGCAACTCACAAGTATTTCTTGTTAGTTCGTCAGGAAGGCGATCGGTCTGTGAAAAGGCAAATTGAGCATTATAATTTGGACATGATTATCGCTATCGGTTATCGGGTAAAATCACAGGTGGCTACACGGTTTAGGCAGTGGGCAACACAGCGGCTGCACGAATATATCCAAAAAGGGTTTACGATGGACGATGAACGTTTAAAAGGAAATGGGAATCGCTATTTCCGGGAACTCTTGCAACGCATCCGGGATATTCGGTCAAGTGAACGCAATCTGTATCAACAAGTAACCGATATTTATGCCACAGCAATAGATTACGACCCTCGAAACGATATTACCCGCCTGTTCTTTGCTACTGTGCAAAACAAAATGCATTATGCCGCTCATCAACATACAGCAGCGGAAGTAATTTATCATAGAGTAGATGCCGATAAGCCGATGGTGGGGATGACTAATTTCAAAGGTGACTACATCACCCGTGATGATGTCAAGATTGCGAAGAACTATTTATCGGAACGAGAATTGCAGGTGCTTAACTT
>JAITVY010000072.1 GCA_031285565.1 Tannerella sp.
ATATCATAACGGGTGTGGGAACCACTTTTATACGTTTGCATAAAACTCTTTTTTGCAAATATATAATTTCTCCGCCTAAAGGCGGGGGATTTCACCCATCCCAGAATTATAAATTAAAATTAAAACCCAGGATAGGAGATATTCCCCATCCGGTCTGCTCATTATCAATTGCCCTATCAGCTGTTAATTCAGCTAATTCAGGTTGTCCCGCAGCATTCAGAAAATCAGAAGCAAGCATCATTTTTCCATCCTTATTAATCAAAGGATGCTGCGGATTAATCTTTATATTTTTAAGATAACCCTCATAGTGATTATTTACTATATTTAAACGGAAACCGGCATAAGCTGAAAACATGTCATTAATTGCATAACTACCGCCCAACTGTGCGCCGTAAATAAGCGAACTCCCTCTCATATATGCATCAACCGAATACTGATTGGTAGGTACACCCATCGAAGATATAGCGACCGGCAATGTTGCAATCATCGATTCAAACGAAGGCAATCCATCATTGAAAGTGGCTTTCCCACCCCCTCCTGTAATGGCAAATGATCCTGACAAAACCCATTTCCCTTTTTTATAAGCGCCCTGAAAACTGGGGATAATGGGTACCGAGGTTTTCCCTTTGAATTCTTTTTCTGCATTTCCGCCATTATAGGCAAAAGGGGCAAATGTAGAAGTTATCGTACGTGTCTGAAAAGCGCTTTGATTTGTAAAAGAAAAATGAAAACCATCATTCAGTTTTACAAGTCCGGCCGGATTTGTATATACCGCATCAATCTGTAAAGATGCATCACGGGCCATCATCCGGGCAAAATGGGCGCTTTGATTTGTATTAGTGAGGATTCCTCCTGCATAGATAACCGATGTTATACAACAAGATAACATAACGGTCAGAAAACATTTTAATTTATTCATTCGGATTAGTATATGGTAAAATGAGAGCTCAAAGATAAGGAAAAGTCTCCGTAATAACCAAAATCACGAACAACGACAGTAAACAGCTATAAACCAATACAATTCTACACAATATTGCCGACAGACCGCCCTTCCGACGCTTAGTCCGGTTATACTCCGGAAAAGGCCAGCGAAGTTTTGAATAATGGTATTTATGCTTTATTCCGTTTTCAGAGAATCTACCGGATTAGCATCAGCTACCCGCCAACTTTGGAAGGTGACGGTAGCCATAGTGATGGCTGTGATCAGGAGGAACGCTAAGAAAAACACCCACCAGTACATTGGCGTTCGGTAAGCAAAGTTTTCCAGCCAACTCGAGATAGCATACCAGGCAATTGGTGCAGCAATCACAAAGCATATTGTAAGGATACGTACATATCGGAGATTGAACATTGCCAGTATCTGCCCTGTGCTCGATCCTAAGACTTTACGGACACCGATTTCTTTGCGTTTGAACTCGCTTTCAAAAACGACCAAACCAAAAACCCCTACCATAGAGATCAGTACGGCGATCAGGCTAAACCAGGTGATCAGCATCGTCATATTATTCTCCTGTTGATAAGAGCTATTAATCACCTCATCGTAGAAACGTACATTGAAAGGGAAGCCCGGTGATAGTCTTTCCAGTGTGGAACAAACATATTTCATCGTTTCCGCATGATTACTACCTGCTTTTGTACGTATATAAGCATAGTTGCGTCCGGTGCCATCAACCTCCCTAATAAGTCTTATAGCCATCGGTTCCACATCTTTTCGCAATGAAGTGATTTGGATATCGGGGATAAAACCGATTATCTCGTCGCCGAAATCTCCTTTGACACCTGCCGAGAGGTTGAAATCTTTTTTTGCCTTTTCGTTAAATATCCATTTTGCACCCTCACTACTTTCATCCGAAGTTCTCAAATCCCTGCCTTCTAATAGCGGGATACCCATTACCTGAAGAAAACCGGTATCGACCGAGAGAACCTGAAACATGAACTGCGGTGAGTCGCCAAACTTTCTTGCCCAGGTCGGATAGAAATCTGACACTGACATTAAGACATCGGTATAACTCATCATTTCAATATTGGCGTTCGACTTCAGTTCATTCGCTAATGCTCCCCGGGCTTTCACGATCTCACTATTCAGATCGGTAATGATGATCTGCTCTTTGTCGAAACCAAGTGATGAACGTTGCATGAAATTAATTTGCAGGTACATAAACAAGGCGACAACAATCAGTGCGAAAGAGGCCACAAACTGCACACCCACCAATCCGTTACGCAACTGCCGGCCTTTAGGCGACAATCCGAAACTGCCTTTCAACACCAATGCCGGTGCAAACGAAGTCATATAGAACGCCGGATAGATCCCGGCGAACAGTCCCACAGCCAATGCGATCAATCCTATACCTGCCAATAAACCGACGTGCCGGATCAACGACATATCTGCGTGGATAATCTGCGTGATAGAGGTCAACGACAATAAATACGTCATCAGCAAAGCAATACACCAGGCAACAATGCAGGTAATCACCGCTTCCATAACCAGCGTACTACGTAGCTTATCTTCTGTCGCCCCCAACACTTTCTGCGTATTGATGCTTTTAATACGTAACGGAGTCAACGCGATACTGTAATTCGTAAAGTTGATAGCCGCGATCAACAAGATCACAAAAGCAATCGCAATCAATACCCAAACGGTCTGTTTGCTCGCTTTCTCCACCGAGTCAAATTCAAGATGTGTGGCAAAATGTATCTCTTTAATCGGCATGATGCTAAAGGTCAATCCCGGCAAACCTTCAAATAGCTTCGGATCCAATTGTCCCGTATAAGCATCCAATACCTCCTGGGCATTGACGGAAGGGGTCATACGCACATACCCCTCGTAATTCAAAGCACTCCAATTGTCTTTCTCCACGTCATCACCTATTTTGACGTAAATCATATTTGTCGTTGAGCTATTCTTCGGGAAGTCGTTATAGACTCCGCCGACGATCCAAGTAAACTTCTCGCTCACCAGTTGCTCGCCGACAGCCGATGCTTCACCAAACATACGCTGTGCTGTGCTTTTGGGTATAATCACCGTATTGGGTTCTTTGATGCTTTCTGCCAGTCCTTCCACCATATCGAAATGGAATATATCGTAAAAATCTTCAGTCACCTGTCTTCCATTCTCTTCGAAATAATGCTTGCCATCGGGCCGTTCTACTGCCAGAATGATGTTATTTGACAGAAAGCCCAGAGGCTGGCTGATCGTGGCCGCCTCAACATAGGGAGAATAATCTTTGAATCCTTCGAGGAACGGCCGTCCGACGATAGCCAGATGACGGCTACCGTTAAATTCCGTGTTGATCCGGTAAATATTATCCACATCCGGATGGTGACGATCAAAACTGAAGTCATAAGTCACCTGCATCATAATCACAATCACAGCGGTAAAAGCTACCGACAACCCTAACACATTCAATACTGTCGCCATTTTGAAGCGGCGTATAACACTAATGAAATTACGGATACTAGTTTTCATTTTACTCGTTTTTTAATATTTCATAGGCAAAGCATGCGCCAAAAACGTAACAACCTTATTTATTGAAATATAGAAAATCAACAAATTCTTTAATGTGTCCAATATTTTGACACTGATGTAAAAATATTAGACAATAAAACGACGCATTCATATTTACATATACAGAATGCGCCGTTTAAGAAAATGAAAAAAACCAGAATTATTAATCAATCACTCACTTTTCACACTTTCTGCCGGATTTTCATTGGCTGCATGGTAACTACGTATGCTTACTGCCGAAAGAATAATAAATAAAACAACCAATGCACATCCTACAAACAGGAAGACGCCCAAATCTGCTTTATCGGCAAATCGTTTAAGCCATGAATTTGCCACCTGATAGGCAATAACACATCCGACGACTATGGCCGGCAGAGCTATATTATTAATATTCTTCAAGAATAAACGTTGTATATCCATTGTCGTTGCGCCGTTTACTTTGCGTATCGCAGTTTCTTTTTTACGACGGTTCATTTCATCGTTTGTATAACCGATCAGTCCCATCAAAGATATGATCAATGTAACTATACCTGCCACTAATACCGAATTACGGAAGTTGGCCGAATCGCTATAACGGTTAATCATTTCGGCTGAATACGAATGAAGAATTATTTCTTTATCCGGTAAGATCTCCTGCAATAAATCCACAGTCATTCTTAAGGCTTCGGGTGTTTGCCTGTTATATTTAACCAGCAAATAATCGGAAGGCTTTTGATTATAAAACATAACTGTGGGACGTGCATCCTGCGCTCCGATAGTGCCCAAACGAACTTCTTCGTATACGCCACAGATTGTATACAAATCCGACAAACCCTGGCTATGCTCGGATATGTAAATCGCTTTACCGGTAACACCATCGGAACAATCTGTATATTTGCTTAGTTTATCGATAAAACTACGGCTCACCATCACCTCTTTTGAAGAAGGGGTATTTTCAATAAAATTCCGTCCTTCAATAACCGGAATCCCCATTATTTCCAGATAACCGTTCCCGACCGAATATAAGTCGGCAATATTAAAAAAATCGCGGTCGTCATCCGGCAACCGGATATTATTCCCGGATGCACCGTCAATTAACAAATTGTCGCAGGTCGTTACTTGTGTTATCTCCGGGATACGGGATACTTCATCCAATACTTTTTGACGAAGTTCAGGCTCAATACCTGTTAAGCTACAATAGGCCACGTTTTCATAATGATAACCGGGATCATCATTTACCATAAAATGATATTGTTTCCCCACAATAACTAATAAGGTTACGAAAAATCCGGCTGCTATAAACTGGATAAACAATAATCCCAGCTTCCAGTAACGTTTATTTTCACTAAACTTACGGAAAGCAACAGCTACCGGAATATGTGCATAAAGATAGCCCGGAATAACAGCAGCGATACCAAAAACAATTATACAGACAAACAGTAGCGGGAATAAACTTTTAATTGTAAATAAATCATTTAAAGTAGTGTTTAACAGTGACAGGATCGTTCCCCTGAAAAATAAAATCAAAAGAACTGCAATGATTAATGATATAACCATATCAACTCCGGTCTCTGACAACATACGCAGATAAATATTTTTTTCGGATGCTCCGTAGCATTTATTTACGGCCATTTCTTTTGACCGGTTCACTAACGATGAGATTACAATCAATACATAATTCATCACTGCGGTAAAAAGTAAAGCAATCGCCAGAACGGAAAAAATCAACATCATCCGCTTTGTATTTTCATTGCCTGTATGTATTTCAGATAAAGGTTTAAAATCATAATTAATTATAAGCCCGGTTTTCTCCAGTTCTTTCAGAGGCAAATATTTTTCCCGCATAGCATCTATTCCTTCGCCAAGACTTTCAGGTTTTATTCCGGGATATAGTTTTACATAAGCCATATAACGTTCACTACCAACCCAATTTGTACTACTGCCTTCCCATAAAACATAATCAGCAGAAGCCATTGAAAGAACGATATCATATTTTAAGTGTGTGTTATTTGGCAGTTTCTCAAAAACACCCCCAATCGTAAATACAGCTCCCGGCATAACTTCCGGCTCTAATGTTTGTCCGACAACGTTTGCCGCACCACCCATTTTCTCAGCTATTTCATCCGAAATCATCACATACATCGGACGGGATAATGTTTCTTTTACATTTCCAGCCAATATGGGAAGAGGAAATACATCAAACAAACAACTATCACCTATGATAACGTCTCCATAATATTTTTTCTTATCAGACGTAACAAATACCGCTTCTTCTAAAAGGTCTGTATAACGGGTAGCAACTTCTACTTCAGACAATTCGGCTTTCATTCCAGGCGCCACACCTCCGGGTGTTTCTCCAAAAGCTTTAGCACCTTCACTTGTTGAATAATTAGACATTAACAAATAAATCCGTTCCTTATCCGGGAAAAAATCGTTATATGATTGTTCGAAATATACTTTAGCAACCAACACCAATCCAAGTGTAAGCCCAACACTTAAAGATATAATCTTTATTACCTGGCTTTTCCCTCTTCTAAAGAAAGAACGAAATAGTATTCTTAATTGATCCATAGATTCAAAGTTGTTTGGTCGTTATAAAACTAATAGTCAGATCTTTTAACCACTAAACTAATCAGTCGTTTTTCACAAAATAAGTATCCAGCACTGCTTAGCGTTTCCGAGCCGCCTTGCAGTAGCTGGATAAGGCTTAATCATTAAGTATCAGAACCTGGTTATCTTTATAGCTTTCGTAGCTTGAAACAATGACCTTTTCTCCGGCTTCCAATCCTTCCAACACTTCATAATACTGTGGATTCTGACGTCCGATACGGATATTACGCCGATGGGCCTTCTTTCCATCTGCATCCAATACGAAAATCCAACTACCTCCCGTACTTTGAAAGAATGTGCCTTTCGGAATAAGAATCGCCTCAGTAGGCTGCCCTAATTCCAGATTAATATAATAAGTCTGGCCACTACGAATATTATCCGGCCGTTCTCCTGTAAATACCAGTTCGGTACGGAATTTGCCTTCACGTACTTCCGGAAATACTTTCCGGACAGAAAGGCCATAACTACTTCCCTGACGTTCAAATGTTGCTGATAAATCCGGCCGCACACGGTCGATATAATGCTCATCAAACAATGCTTCCACTTTATAATCAGAGAGATCATTAACCTGACCTATCTTTTGTCCCGCAGAAATATTCTGTCCCAGTACAACATCCAAAAGGCCCAATTCGCCATCAATTTGCGAACGTACATTCAGATTTTCTTTCCGTTCACGTACCAATAATACATTTTGGCGCATATTAGACAGGTTCTCTTCCATTTGATCCACCTGTACGGTCCGTAATATAGAATCCTGACGAATACGTTCGCTAATCAACTTATATTTCTGAATAGCAAGATCATAATCTTCCTTGGCTTGAATATACTCTTCTTTTGCTATCAGATCTTCTTTATATAGCTTTTCCTGTTGCTGAAAAGCACGTCGCTTACGTGTCGTTTCTAATTCTAACGTTAGCTGTTCATTTTGATTATTCAACTTATCCTGCTCCATTGCAACCATTGTATTACGCAGGTGATTTTGTTTTTCAGCCAGATCGGCTTCCGCACTTAGTATCTGTAAATCCAATTGTGAGTTACTCAAACGGACAATAATATCACCTCTCCGGACCTGGGCTCCTTCTTCCACGACTTTTTCCTGTACAATGCCACCTTCCTGAGGACTTAATTGTACTACTGTTATCGGTTGTACCTGACCGTCTTGTCGTACGAAGTCATTAAATTGATCAAACTTTGCCGTACCGATACTGATACCCCGTGCATCAATCTTAAGTGTAGATGAATGATCTCCGAAAATAATCCATCCAAGTAACAAAAGAAATAACGCACCACCTGCAATATAAGGAATATGTTTCTTACGGATTCCTTTCTTTTTTTCTAATTGAATATCCATCTTATATAATGATTAATTATTAATTACTAATGTTTAATGAATTGTTAAACCGTTATGGTGTGTTTTCATTTTCAACTTTCCACTTTCAATTTTCAATTTTCAACTGAAATAAGCGGTTTCCCATTATAATAGTCAACCTGTTTACATTTTAACACATACATCAATTGCTTTTGAAGCAAGTTTGCTTTTGATTCAATCAATGTATTCGCACTTGTTCGCAAATCAATCGGACTCATTAATCCTTCTTCAAATTTACGAAGTGTTACCTGATAAGCTATTTCATCGGACTTCAGTTTTTTCTCCATCTGAATACTTTCTTTTGCAAATCCTTCGCGTTCAAGTACCGATTGCTCAATCGCTGTTTGTAATTGGCGGAGTACTTCGGTTTGTTGTTCTTCGGCTATCCGCAGATTATTACGGGCACGACGTGCATCCCGTACACGGGTTAATCTGCTAAAAATCGGGAAGCTAAAATTTAAAGACACATACTCTCCACGATTATTTTTAAACTGTGAATTAAAGGAAGTAGGAGCATTTTCTGCTTTCAGATTTTCATAATAACTTGTATAAACTCCGGCTGATAAAGATAAAGTAGGCAGAAGTTTTCCTTTTTGAATCAGATGTTCTAATCTACTGGTCTTCACCTGATATTCAGCTTGTAGTGCAGTCGGATTTGTTTCACGGGCGAAACCATACATTTCTTCGATCGATTCAGTCGTAAATATATAATCAGAAACAACAGAGGTTGTATCCACTTTCATATCTTCATCATACGGATAATTCATATATTCTTTCAGTTTTAATAAAGCCGTACTATATAAATTCTGCTGGTGAGTTAAATTATAATCATCGCCTGCCACCTGTGCTTCAATCTGGGCAACATCTGCTTTTCCTTTTATGCCCAATTCTTCCTGCCGTTGTATCTTGTATAATGTTTTGTTGCTTTCTTCCAGTTTCTCTTCGGCAAAACGAACAGTACCCTGATAATAGACAACATTTACAAAAGCTTCCAAAGTATTTAACGCCAGATCATCTTTTGCTTTTTGCAGATCATTCATTCCCGACTGGCGACTGGCTTTTGCCAACCGAAACTGATTAACCAGCTGCCCACCGTAAAAAACAGGAAGAGAAGCATATCCTTCGTAATAGTTATTGAAAGTTGTCGTATTTACATAGGTATTTGTTTCCGGATCAATGGCACGACCAAAATTATACTGTGCAGAAACATTAGTGGACAACGACGGAAAGAAAGATGCTACAGCAGAAGCATATTCAACCTTATAAGTATCATTTGTGTGCATTTGCTTTTTAACAACCGGACTGTTTTCAACTGCATAACGCATACACGCTTCCATTGTCCAGAGGGTATCCTGAGCTATTACCGGTAAGCCAAGCGTATATAAGAAGATTGCAAGCAGAAATATTTTATTCATTCGTTTCATAAGTTCCATTATTTTTCTGCTTATAGAACTTCAAAGTGTATGCCAAATGATTAAAATATAGCATTACAGCCATTTATACAAAATCGCATTCAGTTGAAGTGTCAAATTATTTTACAGGTGTGTCAAATTATTTGACAAAACATAGCTTCCCAATCATCAACCGGCATAAATATTTAATAAAAATAAACATAAAGAATTATTGTTAATTCAATGAAATCCGTATTTTTACCAGATAATATTAATTAGCAATTAATTAAGCGCCAGTATTTACTCTTCTAAATTCAATAATCCTATGAAAAAATTCTATTTACTATTTACCTTCTTTGCGATTCTGCTAATAACCTCTTGTGGCGAAGAATCGAAGTATAAATACGAAAGTGTAAAAGATGATCCGTTACAGACCCGCATTTATACGCTGGATAACGGCTTGAAAGTTTATTTGTCCGTAAACAAAGATAAGCCGCGTATACAAACTTTTATTGGTGTTCGCGTAGGAGGGAAAAACGACCCCGCCGAAACAACAGGGCTTGCCCACTATTTTGAACATCTGATGTTTAAAGGAACTAAAAATTACGGGACATCCGATTATGAAGCAGAAAAGCCGATCTTAGATAAAATTGAAGCATTATTTGAAACATATCGTCAGACGACCGATGTTGATCAACGTAAAGCTATCTATGCAGAGATAGACAGTATTTCGCAGGAGGCTGCCAAAATATCCATACCTAACGAATATGATAAACTGATGTCTTCCATTGGTGCGCAAGGAACAAACGCATTTACATCGTATGATGTAACGGCTTATATGGAAGATATTCCTTCCAATGAAATCGAAAACTGGGCCATGATCCAGGCTGACCGTTTTACCAATCCGGTGATCCGTGGATTCCACACAGAACTGGAAACCGTGTATGAGGAATATAATATGTATCTTGCCTATGATGATATGCGGGTAAGCGATACTATCATGGCAGCGCTCTTCCCCCATCATCCGTACGGAACACAAACGATATTGGGCACGCAGGATCATTTGAAAAATCCTTCCATCACAAATATTAAAAAATATTTCGATACCTACTATGTACCGAATAATATAGCGATTTGTATGGTTGGTGATATTAATCCGGATGAAGTAATTAAAACCATTGACCAGTATTTCGGCGGAATGGAACCTAAAGAGCTTCCAAAGCTCAAAACATCTGAAGAGAAACCGATTACTGCTCCAATAGAAAAAGAAGTCACCGGACTGGAAGCTGCCAATGTAACAATTGCTTTCCGAATGCCTCCTGCAAATTCAAAAGACATCGCAACGCTGGATTTAATCAGCTATATGATGTATAATGGAAAAGCAGGACTAATCGACTTAAATCTGGTTCAAAAACAAAAAGTCCTTAGGTCTTATGCGTATGCCAACAAAATGGCTGATTACAGTATCTTTCAACTCAACGGGATACCTAAAGAAGGCCAGACACTCGACGAGGTACGCAACTTATTGCTTGAACAGATCGAAATCCTGAAGAAAGGCGACTTCGAAGACTGGTTGCTCAAAGGCGTTATTAATAATTTCAAACTGAATGAGTATTATCAAAGCCAGGAATATCAATACGCTGCTTATATCCTGTTAGATTGTTTTATAAATGGCATAGACTGGAAAGACCAGGTGAATAAAATCAATATCCAATCTAAATTAACAAAACAGGATATCGTTGACTTCTGCAACAAATATTTCAAGGATAATTATGCAGTTGTCTATAAACGGGAAGGGAAGCCGGAGGATCAAAAAATCGACAAGCCTCAAATCACACCGATACCGACTAACCGCGATACGGAGAGTAAGTTTTTAGCAGAAATTAAAGCACGCGAAATAACACCGATCGAACCGGTATTCCTGGATTACTCAAAAGATTTATCCGTTTCAAAAGTAAAAAATGAAATTCCGTTATTATATAAACAAAACACATTAAATCCCATCTTTTCTTTGTATTATGTTTATGAAATGGGGAATAATCATGATAAAGCATTAGGAACAGCATTCAGCTATTTAAGCTATTTAGGCACGTCGCAAAAGACAGCAGAAGAAATCAGAAGTGAATTATACCAGTTAGCTTGTTCATTTAATGTAGTAGCCACAAACGACCGGGTATACGTTTATGTGAGTGGTTTAAGCGATAATTTTGAAAAAGCGATGGCGCTTCTGGAAGAACGTCTGGCAGATGCTAAAGCCGATCAGGAAATTTATAGCAACCGGGTGATGGATATCCTGAAACAACGATCAGATGCCAAACTCGACCAGTATTCCAATTTCAATCAATTGAATAATTATGCAGTCTGGGGGCCAATATCGCCTGCGACGAACATACTATCCGAAGCTGAATTGAAAGCTATGAACCCTGAGGATTTAGTGGCTCGGACAAAGAACCTAAAAAATTTCGAACATACAATTATGTATTATGGTCCGTTAACAGAAAAACAAATCACTGATGCTATCAATAACAATCATGCAGTAAGTGAAAGCTTACAATCAATTCCGGAACCAACCCTGTTTACCGAACAGGCGACTACTGAAAACAAAGTATTACTGGCTCACTATGATGCACCACAAATCTATATGGCCATGCGTCATAAAGGTGATGGGTTTGAAAAGGGCATTGAAGCTGACCGTTCTATGTACAATTCCTATTTCGGTGGCGGTATGAATAGCATTGTTTTCCAGGAAATGCGTGAAGCGCGCGGACTGGCTTACTCGGCCTGGGCAGGCTACGAACGTCCCGGCAAACCGGATCGTTCTTATTCACTTAATACCTTTATTGCAACTCAGAATGATAAAATGATGGAGGCGATTAATACATTTAATAGCATATTAAATGATATGCCCGAATCGGAAAATGCATTTGGCATTGCAAAAGAAAGTATAATGACCAACATTCGTACCGAACGAATCCTGAGAGATGATGTGCTTTGGAACTATCTGAATGCAAAAGAATTCGGATATGATACGGACTTCCGGAAAGAATTATATGAAAAGGTTCCCGGTATGACACTTGGCACGGTAAAAGCATTCCAGGAAAAATATATTAAAAACAAACCACTTACATATTGTATTTTGGGTGACACAAAAGATCTCGATATCAAATCACTGGAAAAAATCGGCCCCGTAAAAATACTAAGTCAGGAAGAAATTTACGGGTACTAATGTTAAGAGTGTTAATAGATACACACAAAAAAGGCTCCGGAAAGGAGCCTTTTTTGTGTGCGATTGTAGCATTTAAACTTTCTTTCCGTCATATATTAAAGAAGAAAAATCTTCATTTATGTTACGATTGTCTCATAAAATTGTCATTATAATAGCATATAATATATTATAAAAGTTAAATCATTATGAAGTATCTATTACCCTTATTTCTTACATTATTTTTTCTCACCGAATCATTAAACGCACAACAAATTGAAATTAAAGGCATTGTTCTTGACTCAAAAGATAAATCTGCAGTGCCGTATGCAAATATTGTACTAATGCATCCGGATTCTACATTTATAGAAGGAACAATCACCGACAATAAAGGAAATTTTGCTTTATCCAATATACAAAAAGGGAATTATACATTAAAAATATCCTGTATCGGCTACCTCAACAATCACATAGCTATCAGAGATTTAAAACAGAATCATAATATAGGAACGGTAATGCTTGAGGAACAATCAGTCAACATACAGGATATAACGGTTACCGCATCACATATCATTTCAAAAACCGACAGACAAATTATCTTACCAAATCAGTACCAGATAAAAAATTCAAGTACCGGATTTGATATTTTGAATAAAATGATGCTACCCGGTATTAAAGTTGACCTGGTACAGAATGCCATTTCAACAATCGGTGGAGAATCGGTTCAGTTACGTATTAATGATATTAAAGCAAGCACTCAACAAGTATTAGCTTTGCAGCCGGATGAGATCCTCCGGGTTGAGTACATTGACAATCCCGGCGTCCGTTATGCAAACGAAGATGTATCGGCTATAATTAATTTTATCATACGCTATAAAATATCAGGATTGAGCGCCGGCGTTAATTTAACAAATTCTTTCACGACAGGATTTGGTAATGATAATCTGTATATCCGGGCAAATCATAAACGTTCTGAATTCGGACTAAACTATTATATGACATATCGTGACTATGATGATCGATATGTAGATGAAGAACAACAATTTACTTTAAAGAATGGCCAACTCCGCAATCGTACACTCGAAGGGATAAGTGTTCCGTTTAATTATACCACTCATGACCTGGAGTTCTCTTACAACCTGACTCAACCGGATAATTATATCTTCAATTTAATTTTCAAAGAAAGTTTTTTTGATGCACCAAACCGCGATTATTCACAACGTATTTATGAGAATGGAGTCGAAAGCACCACATCGTATACCGGAGCAAAAGATAAAAGTAACAAACCGGCATTAGACATTTATTTCATGAAAAAACTACCCCGCAAGCAAAACCTAACAGTAAATGTGGTCGGCACATTTACAGGTACCGACTATAGCCGGACTTATAATGAATATGTTCCGGATAATAGCACTCCACTTGAGGAATTCGGTTATTCAACCGATGGTAACAGATACTCGTTTATCGGTGAAGCGATTTATGATAAAGAATTTAAACCTTTCAAGCTATCTTCGGGTATCCAGTATACCCAGGCATATACAAAAAATATTTACGAAGGAACAACCGATGCCGTGACACGTATGCACAATTCGGATTTCTATATTTACAGTCAGTTACAAGGTTCACTACAGAAATTATCATATATCATCGGAGCAGGAGTCTCACACCAGCATTTCGATGAGAACAATACCGGATACAATTTTTACACATTCCGCCCTTCTGTTATGTTTTCTTATCCTGTATTCAGCGGAGCCAGTTTGAGATATACGTTTAATGTGAATCCCTCATTACCTTCTTTATCAGATTTAAGCGATATTCGCCAACAGATTAATGATTTCGAGGTAAATGTAGGTAACCCTCATTTAAAACCCTACCGAACCTATCGTAACCAATTACGTTTTCAATACCAGTATAAGCATCTGAATACACAATTAACAGGTTCATATTCTTATAGTAAAAATCCGATCATGGGAGATGTTAACCGGGTAGATTTCACCGATGGATATTTGTTTGAATACATATCAAATAACCAGAAAAGTTTTAGTAATTTAGGAGTACAAGGATATCTTCAGTATCAACTTATTCCCGATATGTTTTCATTAAGCGGCTATTTCGGAGTTAACCATTACAATAGCGAAGGTAACCAATATAAACATAACTATACGGCCTGGTTTGGCGGAGGCAATGCACAATTTTCACTCGGCAACTGGTCGCTTGGAGGCTGGTACGGAAGCCGTTATAACTCATTTTACGGACAAAACATCAATTATGGAGAGAATAACAGTGGCATCAACCTTAGTTACAAAATAAAAGAGGTCCGGATTGGCGCCGGATGGTGGTATCCGTTAAATTCAGAAGGATGGAGCGCCGGTGGTAAAACACTTGCCGATATTGCAAAAAAAGAAAGATGGACTTATATCAGTGATAATGGAAATATGCTGACACTTTCCTTTAGCTGGAATATCAACTACGGACGAAAATATGAAGCAGGTAAGAAAACCTTAAATAATGCTGATTATGAATCAGGTATTGTAAAATAGTATTCCCCCGGAAGTAAAAAAACGATTCATCGAAAGAAAAAAAGCATTCGTCGATAAATAAACCCGGTTTGTCTATTTAGTTTGCATAGAAACCGGCCTGCTATTATTTTTGTATCAGTAAAAAACTCGTATTTACCAATAATAGTATCTCAAAAGAGTCAGGTAAAAAGAGAAGGATAAATGTCGATAGGTAGCATTATCCGTATTTAGGTTATTCAAGAGCAATAAGTTATGAAACGAAAAGGAGTATCAAAAATATGATACTCCTTTTTCTATATTTATTTTTATAATTTATGAATCACATTCATCATCTGTTCTCCAAGACCAATCGTATAGCCTTGAGAAACAAAGACAACCCGGCCGAATGTATCTGCAATTATAAATATGGGTAAAGAAGATGCATTCGACAGATTCATTGCCTTTACAATCATATCCGAAATTGCCGAATCCTTATCCAAACCATACACAATCGTGTTTGGTAAACCTTTAAATTCATCTTTATCAAATATCTGTAAATTCTGTTCATTAGGAAAAAGTAAAATCATAGAACGACCCCATTCCTCAAAATTTGCGGCAACATGTTCAATATCCTTCAGGGCATGATTAGTTGGCTCCTGACGAGCTCCTAAAATGCCGATAATAAAATATCCGCGTCCGGTAGTTGATAAAACAGAAGTAGGAGTGTCTTCTCCTATTGGAAGATACAGAGCCTCAGCGTCAATATTTCCGATTACCTGAATATCATCTTCACTCTCACGCATGATCAATTTTGTTTGTGTAGTCTGATCCTCATCAATATTAAAAAAGTCTATCCGGATCAGAACACTACCATTGGCCATACGTGTTCCGGTTGTTAACATATAATTACCTACATCCATCTGTTTCGGATTTTTCAGTAATTGGCTCCATCTGCCTTGAGCGCCTCTGTAATATTGTGACTGCAATTTACCATCAACAATTTTTGAAATCGAATAATGGTTGCCATAAGCCGGATCAGGTAACATTTTAGTCGGTTGATAAGAAGCTGTCACCCAGCCCTGCTTTGCATTACCCTGCTGTTTACCGGTAAAATTGACATCATTCCAGATATCATTCGCAAAGTATTGAACCTTGCGGGTGGCCTGTTCAATACGCGCAGGAATACCAAAACTACGGCAAAGGCTCACAAAAAGAAGATCACGCGAATCGGCATCACATATTTTGGCATGTATAATGCCAACCGGCCGTGCCATAATACGTTGCGGATTCTGTTCGTCGATCAAAGTCAATTCTTTATTGCACCAAAGTACGATCTCCTGAGGATTCTGCTGAGCTTTTTGTATAAACTCAGGGGTAAATGCCTCCCGCAACTGCTTTTTATAAACAGTTAATTGTTCAGTAGATACACGCGGATTCAGAACATATCTGACATAGTGCTCATCATCAGTTCCAATGGTTTCATTCAAATGGGTATTCAAAACATCGAGTGAGACATCCTGTAAATCTTTTCTCGAAATAACACCCAGTAATGCCAAAGCCATCTTTCCTTTTTCTGCAGGCGTTTCTTCCAGAAAACGCTCAATTGTCTGCCAGTTACCCCTGCTTGTTAACATAAAGTCTGCGACAGCATCTTCGGCCAAAGCTAATTTTCCGGCCAGAGCTTTCGCCTTATCTTCCGTATAAAACGTAGAAACATATGTATTTCTGAGTATATCTTCTTCTGCCAGCCGCCGGGCATTCTCTTCTTTTTGCTCATCAGTTACTTCAGCCGGAATCGTTCCTTCAACCGGCGGTATAATATCCATTTCAAAAGCAACTGTTTCACCCGGAGCTTTATCCAAAATAATGGTCAGATTTTCATCTTTGCCAAATGAAAGTTTTCCATATCCGACTTTATCATTTTTTGAAGCCCATATAAACAGTTCCCCTTTACCGGCAGTAAGAGAACATTTGCCCTCGCTGTCGGTTTGTTTGGTTGCTACCGTAAAGAAGTCTGCCGAGTTATATATTTTAAATTCTACATCTGCATCTTCAACAGGTTTATTTTCAGAATCAACTACCGTCACAGTCCCCTTTGTAGTAGGAGCATAATTTTCAAGGACATTAATTTCAGTAAAATTATCAGTAGTAGTCATTATTTCTTCCGGTCCGTTGTATTTTCCAAATACACGGGTATGCAACAACATAGCACGATAGGCAGGTCCGTTAAACCAACCTAAATTTAAAACAGGCTCAGGCTCACACGCTCCGAAGAAATACCACTTACCATCAACCCAGGCTTCCACCCAGGCGTGATTGCTATCCGTATGCGCCCATCGCGGAGTATAGATCTGCCGGGCAGGAATACCCACCGAACGTAATGCCGTAACCGTAAAAGTCGACTCCTCTCCACATCTTCCCTGCGCAGTCTTGACACAAGCCAGCGGGGCAATCGTTCTTCCATCTGTCGGTGTATATACCACCTTTTCATGACACCAATGATTTACTTCCAATACGGCATCATACATGGATAAGCCTTGCAGACGTTCTTTCAGTTCATCATAAAAGACAGCCCGTGCTTCATCCAGATCTTCATTATTTACCCGAACCGGTAATACAAAATGCCTGAAAATTTGCTCCGGAACAGATTTTCCCCAGGCCATTTCTTCTTTAACCTGTAAAGACGACTGTACCTGACGAAGAAAATAATCACCATCATTATTTGTAATATCAGCAACAGGCATATATGCATATAAAAACATTAATGCCTCTTTTTCTTCGACCGTCAATTCTTTATCAAATATAGAGAACAAATCCTTACTTTCCGGAAACAGGTCCTGTTTAAACTGGAAATCGTCTTCTATTTGCTTCCGGGCTGCCTCATCAGTTATCAGATGCTTTTCTTTTGTACAGGCCGTCCCCAACAAAAGAACAGCCATCACGATTAAATAAAAATACTTCATATTTCTTTATAATTAATGCGAATCAGTAGTTGAAACTGCTCGCCGATTATTATGTTAAAATATTAATTATCAATAAAATAAACGCATTAAATATTTGCTCAATCTTCTGGGAATCACTATCTTAAAGG
>JAITVY010000073.1 GCA_031285565.1 Tannerella sp.
CCTTTAAGATAGTGATTCCCAGAAGATTGAGCAAATATTTAATGCGTTTATTTTATTGATAATTAATATTTTAACATAATAATCGGCGAGCAGTTTCAACTACTGATTCGCATTAATTACTAATTTTCATAAATGAGGATGAGGATACATGCTAAATTCCACAAAAAAAATTGTTAATAAATACGAATAAACAAACAGCAAATAATTTGTAACATCAAGACTTCCCTTTTAAAATAATGTGTGGATAATAATTCTGAGTATTTTAATTATATAAAAATTAAAACAATCTACACATACTTAAACGCATACATTATAGCGAACAAATTAATACGGAAAAATTTCTTTATTAGAAAAAGCTTATGTATTTTTGCATACACTAAAGTTAGGTATCATTCAATATCATAATTATAAATAACACAATCAATTATGGCAAAAAAAGTATCAGTAATCGGCGCAGGTAACGTAGGAGCAACTTGTGCAGACGTTCTGGCTACACGTAACGTAGCATCTGAAGTCGTTTTACTTGACATCAAAGAAGGTGTATCCGAAGGCAAAGCTATGGATATTATGCAAACAGCTACATTGGTAGGCATTAATTCCAGAGTAACCGGAGTAACAAATGATTATGCAGCAACAGCTAATTCCGATGTTGTTGTTATTACATCCGGAATTCCACGTAAACCCGGTATGACACGCGAAGAACTAATCGGTGTAAACGCAGGTATCGTTAAATCAGTGGTAGAAAATGTATTAAAACATTCTCCTAATGCCACTTTAATCATTGTTAGTAATCCTATGGATACAATGTGTTATCTTGCAGCAAAAATTTCAGGATTACCTCGTAATAAAGTGTTAGGATTAGGTGGAGCTTTGGATAGTTCACGTTTTAAATATTATTTGAGCCAGGCATTAAATGCAAACCCGAATGATATTGAAGCAACAGTTATTGGAGGCCACGGAGACACTACAATGGTTCCGTTAACTTCATTAGCAACCTGTAAAGGTGTTCCTGTTTCGCAAATACTATCAAAAGAAAAACTGGAAGAAGTGGCAGCTGCTACAAAAGTGGGTGGTGCAACACTAACCGGTCTGTTAGGTACATCAGCATGGTATGCACCTGGAGCCGCAGCAGCATCTATGGCTGAATCAATCATTAAAGATCAAAAACGTGTAATTCCTTGCGGCGTATTAGTACAAGGCGAATACGGGGAAGACGATATGGTTATTGGCGTTCCAATCATTGTGGGAGAAAACGGCTGCGAAAAAATCATCGATTTCCCGATCACAGACGCAGAAAAAGAAGCTTTCAAAGCATCAGCAGTTGCAACACGCAAAGTAAACCAGATCTTAAAAGACACTGGAGTATTATAATACAGACTTCTGATAAAAAATCAAAACAGGGCATGCTACTAAATAACATGTCCTGTTTTTTGTTAGTACGATTATCTTTTACTCATTAACGCACGGACATGCATACACTTCGATCGTTTTCGTCTTAGGTGTATCATTAAAACCTTTCGTTTCCTCAATATAAACCTTAAAGTGCTCAGTCTGCATATGTGCCAGATGACCGGGTTTATTAGTCCACCGTTCAAACAAATGAAACTCGGTACTATCCGTATAAGATTGGAAAATTACGTAATCAAGACACGCTGCTTCTTTTAACGTTCCTGCCTGACATTTCTCAAAAGCTTCTTTATACTTCGACACATATTCAGGTTTTATCTTAATCGGAATATTCATCGTCAGTTCCATTGCATCTTTTTCAGAAACACAACTACACTCCGCGGCTGTTTGATCCGTTTTTGTATCACAACCCGACAATACAAGTATACAACTTGCCATTAATACTAAAATGTTTTTCATACGATAATAATTAATTGTTTACACTAAGGTCGCATGGAACTCGCATGTATAGTGATTAACGGTTAGTGGTCAACGATTAATTAATCAATAATCATTAACAATTAACCACTAATTTACATGCTTCGTTTCATATGATTTTGATTTATAATTCACTGCTAAAGTATACTATTTTTCATTATATGACAAATTAGATCTATTTCAATAAACTAATTTATTCATTCGGAAAAAGTATCTTTGCAAAATTATTTTTAATAATATCACGATGAACATCACAAAACGACTCACCATCACCCTGTTATTGACATTATGTTGCATTGGATATGCATATACACAAGAGTATTCGGTATCCTTATCAGGAACATTTCAACTTGATACAACATCCGAAAAAGGCCCCTATGATGCTTTTGTATTTGATGGAGCCGGGAAAGCCGGCATTCATGCATTCGGCGAATCCAAAGGTGATTTCCTCCAGATCGATGATACAATCATAATATATCCCGACAAAAGTATTTTTGTATTCTTAAAGAAAGACGAACAAACATTAGTCGGAATCAACACATGGGTAAAAGATCAGGTTTTCAGAAAGATGGAGAACGACACAATAATTACACCGATGCAAACCCGCGGTCCGGACTATGCTGCTCAATTCTACGAATTTTATACATTAACAAACAGAGATGCCCCCAGCCTATCCACCTATATGAGCATAAACATGGATTCATCGTTAAATACCGCCATGAAAAGACTCTGCGACGAAGGTTTCCCTAAAGCATGTCTCACCATGGCAAATGCCTTAATGCTCAATAGTCCTGCGCTTGCATCTCTTTTCCGCAGTCCTGATGAAGAAAATCAAAAAATGGCCCCGGATAAAGAAATCTTTGATTACTATATGAAAGCCATTGAGTTAAACGAATTGGATGCGATAGCACAGTTAGGCGCCTATTTCCTGATGCTTGGACATAAGGAAGAAGCAATGAAAATGCTGGAAAAAGGATGTGAACTTGGGCATCGCGAATGTTGCTATTCTCTTCTCGGACTCGAAATCAGTTCGGAAGAAAGTTCCTGCTTTTAATTATTTGCAGCCCTCGCTCTTCATCTGTTTTCCAGAGATGAATTTCATAGCAATCATCTCCTTCAAGTCCATCTTCGCTCAATGTATCTAAATTTGCATAATAAATCCGTGCACGATAAATGCCATTATCCAAATCCACCCTTCGCGCATCCGGAAGATAATCCGTACAACCCGATATCATAATCCTCCCTGAAAAAACATTCAAATCACATTCATTAATTTGTCCGATTACACCTTGATCATCAGCCAACATCGGAGGTTCCGAATCAAATATCTTTATTATTACAGGGACATTCATATTTCGCACAGTCCCAACCCCTATTAATCCATCTGTTACAATAAGCAACCGACCTACCGCTTCGTCCGTCCAATCATTATCAAAATTATCTTCGGCATTCTCATCCTGAATAAAAAATTGAAAATAATCTGCAAAAAGCTCCAGCTTTATTTCATCCAATATTCTCATAAAAAAGTATTTTCTATATTACACATTAAATTATCCTGCATGTCTATACAGATGCAAAAAAACACAATATTCCACAAACAATACCTTTTTAAGGCATTTTACACCCCAATATTAAACAATTTCTTGGAGAAATGTTAAAAAATTAACAAACATGCTGTACAACACCTTTTATTTTGATGGTATATGTAAAAAAGTATTTAATTTTGAACGTTTTTATAACCCAATCTATCATTATAAACCAATTGTCTTATACCAAATTTTAAAACATTTTTTATTAAACAATGAACTAAATCAGTACTTCGAAAAACCATCATGAAGAATAACAACTGAATGTATAAGGGCCAGATATCTATAATCTGGCCCTTATACGTTAATACCACCGATATAACTCAACCTAAAAATCCTGAACGTTCCGTTAGAAAAAAACATCTACGCACTACAGTGTTTTTCAAAAAATATCGTGTGAATAAAAAAGCGCTTAAACACATTAATGCATCAATAACAATTCAAAATACCGGAATTTTGCTCTGGGCTAAATATTAAAACGGCTGATACTGATCATCTTTAACGGCTTTCACAGCCATACATTCCACTTCGATCAGCCAACCTGGACGACACACCGGTGCCCATAAAATGACAAATGGGATATCAGGATATACACGTTCCAAATAAGCGTTAACCGCATGGTAATCACCCGAATCTCGTAAATACACAATCAGATGCGCCACATCTTCCATACTGCATTCCGCTTCATCCAGTAAAGCCCTGATATTTTCAAACATACGCCCAGTCTGTTTGATGATATCCATCGGATGCTCTATTTCCCCCTGGTTATTAATACTGGCTGTACCCGAAATAAACACATGACGACGATCGCCATATTCTACCACCGTTCCCCGCTCGAAAGTAACGCCATATTCATGTGTCGGATTCAGATGCGTAGGCGCATGCAGGTATCTGATTTGTCCGGGTTGTAGCCCCTTGATTGCATACGCATCCATAAAAACCAATGTTTCCGGATGAATATATTTTCCTTCAATCCCCGTACTGGCTATAAAATGAGTCTGAGGAGTCAACCCCTCTTCTTCAAAATAAGTTCTTCGCGCCGTTACCATACCTTTATAATGTGTATCTACCCCTTGTACATACACCCAGGTACGGATACAATTATCAGCCAGCGTACACGAATATGCAGATAACTGCTCTATATATTGATGAAAAATATCCGTAGTCTGTTCAGATTCATTTTCACCCGGCGAATATAACTGCGTATGATATAAATGCTGATATCCGTTATGTTGCAATACCGTTATACCAGATATATCTTTTGCAAACTGTACATCCGGCAGTAAATAAGCCCATACGGCAACCTTTGTTCCGTTCAGGGGTGGTTGCTGAACCACCGAAACAGCAGCATTTTGTTCCGTCTCTGTCAGATACGATACCTGATTAACAGCGTCACTCACAAAATAACGCTTCCAGATTAATTTCACACGTAATTCTTCCTCCAGCAACCGGATAGCCTCTTCAATTTCTTTATATTGTCTGGAGACATTCGCAATGGTATCTGTTAACCGGATCATGGCGTGATATTCGGATATACCTGCCTGCAACTCAAAAATACTTAGCAAAATTTCAGCTGATATATCCGGATATACGATCTTTTTATACTTCATATGCTCACCTGTAAGAAAATAAAATCCTGCAAATCAAAAATTTGCACAATATCGAATTCTTTGTGCAAGGTACAAATAATAATAGACATTGCAATATTTAGAATAAAATTTCATTAACTTTGTCACACTTACATGCATTAATAGACAAAGTTATGGCAAAAAAAAGAATCTTAAAAAAAGAGATCGATTATACATTCGGAGACTTTTTTTTCGACTTACTGATCTGTCAACATTTCATACCGGATGTCGACAAGTCTAAAGTTGAATCGATCATGTCGTATATTAGTACAACTAATAAAGAATTTATCTGCCGGGTGCAGCATTCACCCAAAGGAAATAAAAAACAAGTAAAGCAATATTACAACAAACTTTATCAGGATTTAGACAATGCTTTTGAGAAAATTTCAAAAGATATAGAAGCATTAAACCCTTGTCCGGATAAAAAATAAAATGAAACAAGCTATTTGTAAGCGTATTCTGAAATGGTGGGGATGGACTATCGGTCCGGCAGGTGAAAACTTAAAAAAATGCGTCATTTGTGTAGCGCCTCATACAAGTAATTTTGATTTCATTTTAGGTGAATTATTTTATACGGCCATCGGAAGACGTGCCTATTTTCTTATGAAAAAAGAATGGTTTTTTTTTCCGATGAACTTGCTTCTTAAAGCTATGGGCGGAGTTCCCATCAATCGGGATAAAAAAACATCAATGACAGAGCAAATGGCCAACGAATTTACAAAGCATGATACATTCTGTCTGGCAGTTGCTCCTGAAGGTACGCGTAAAGGCGTTGACGAATGGAAAAAAGGGTTCTATTATATTGCATTAAAAGCCAATGTACCCATTCAGATCGCTTATTTAGATTATGTGAATAAAGAAATCGGCATTCTAGGTACATTTTATCCTACCGGAAATGCAGACGAAGATATTCATCACATTCGTTCGTATTATCAGGGTATCAGCGGGCGGCATAAAGAAAGATTCAGAGATCAAACACACTCTAATATAATAAGTAGCCATGAATAACAGTTCATTACGACTTAGTGTCATCCAATCCCACATTACATGGGAAGATCGATCCGAAAATTTAGCATATTACGGCGAATTACTACGCCGGGTAAGTGGAAAAACTGATTTGGCAGTCCTGCCTGAAATGTTTACAACCGGCTTTTCGATGCGTGTCAACGATTTAGCCGATACAAACGAAGGAGAAACAATTGCTTCGGTAAAAAAATGGGCCGCAGCATACGATATGGCAATCGTTGGCAGCTTTATTGCTACGGAAAACGGAAAATTCTATAACCGGGCTTTTTTCGTTACACCCGAAGGCAATACACACTATTACGACAAACGTCATCTATTCAGCATGGCTGGTGAGGATAAGTTTTTCGATGCCGGCGATAAACTACTGATCGTAGATTATCGTGGATGGAAGATTTGCCCGCTTATATGTTATGATTTGCGCTTTCCGGTATGGAGCCGTAATGTAGATAATGAATACGATTTACTGATTTACGTAGCCAACTGGCCCGAAGCGCGGAAAAGAGCATGGAAATCATTGTTACAAGCCCGCGCAATCGAAAATATGGCATACGTATGCGGTGTAAATCGTGTAGGAACAGACGGACGCAGTTTTACATACATCGGCGAATCATTAGTATTTACTCCTAAAGGTAAAAAATTAATCAATGCCGGTACAAAAGAAGAAGTTACACGGACCTGCAAATTAAAAAAAGCGAACCTCGAATCACTTCGTACAAAATTCCCTGTATGGAAAGACGCCGACCGCTTTTCGATAAGTGAATAAAAGAAATCAATATAATTAATTCAATGAACTGAATAGATTCAATCAACTCAATAGATTCAGTCTATTCAGTTTACTTTATGATTCAATTACTCAATTATTCAGCCCATTCAGGATATCCTGTAATCCTTCTATTTTCCACTTTGACTATGGCCGATTTACGCTTCGCTCCAATTCAATTTTCAATTAATGAATCCTTTTCCCTTTAGAAGCTAACAATAGCCTTCCTACAAATTCACAATTAATACCTCATAATTCATAATTAAAATATTACCTTTGCGTGCTAAAAAAATAAAACATGAGAGCACCTGACTATATTTTTGAAAGTAGCTGGGAAGTGTGTAACAAAGTAGGTGGTATTTATACTGTTCTCTCAACGAGAGCGCGTACTTTACAACACAGATTTACAGACAAAATAATATTTATTGGTCCTGATTTAAATAATCCGAATGACGATTTTACAGATGCCCCCGATCTCTTTCCTGAATGGCAAAAAGAGATTAACAAGAACCAGACTTTCCACGTTAAAGTAGGACGCTGGAATATTCCGGGGACTCCACCTGTTATTTTAATTAATTTCAGCCCTCTTTTCAGCAAACGCAACGAGTTATTTTATGAAATGTGGGATTCATTTCATGTTGACTCATCCCAGTCGTATGGCGATTATGACGAATCATGCATTTTTGCATATGCTGTCGGATTAGTAATCGAACATTTCTACAAATTTCATAAGCTGACGAAGAAAAAAGTAGTCGCTCATTTCAATGAATGGATGCTGGGGATGGGAGCTTTGTATTTGCGCAAACACCAACCACGGATTGCAACTCTTTTCACAACACATGCCACATCCATCGGACGTTCGATTGCCGGAAACGGCAAACCACTCTATGGCTATATGAATGGCTATAACGGTGATCAGATGGCGCGTGAACTCAATATGGTATCAAAACATTCCGTCGAAAAGCAGGCTGCACATTATGTAGATTGCTTTACGACTGTCAGTGATATCACAGCTGTCGAATGCCGACAGTTACTGGATAAAGCGCCTGATATTGTCACACCCAATGGTTTCGAACCGGATTTTGTACCTTCCGGCAAGACATATACGACAAAGCGCAATAAAGCACGCAAAGCATTACTCAAAGTTATTGAAAAGCTAACCGGATCTCCGGCTGACCCGAATGCTTTTTTTGTCTCTACCAGCGGACGCTATGAATATAGCAATAAAGGGATCGATGTCTTTATCGATGTAATGAACAACCTGCGTAACTCAACAGATCTATCCCGTAAGATATATGCATTTGTTATGGTACCGGCCTGGGTATATGCACCCCGTGCTGATCTGCAGGAAGCGCTAAAAATAGATTTCCCGAATAAAATACCCATGCAGGAACCTTTCATTACACATTGGTTGCATGAAATGGAGCAGGACAAGGTCATGAATTTTATTCATTCGGCAGGTTTTACCAACCAGTCATCCGAGAATCTGGATATATTCTTTATACCCTGCTATTTAGATGGCAATGATGGCATTTTCAATCTACCCTACTACGACTTATTGATTGGAATGGATGCAACTATATTTCCATCCTATTATGAGCCTTGGGGATATACACCATTAGAAAGCATTGCCTTTGGCATCCCGACCATCACAACAGATTTAGCAGGTTTCGGACTATGGGCAAAAACAATTATTTCGGGCGATGATATAAAAGAAGGTGTAGCAGTAATCCGGCGGACAGACGACAACTATTTTGACGTTGTAAATAATATTGCACATACAATAAAAACATTACTATCACAGGAAAAGTCTGCCGTTACCCAAATCAAAAAGCAAAGCTTTGAACTGGCAGCAAAAGCCGAATGGGAAAAATTCATCTCATACTACTATACTGCTTATGATATAGCTTTGGAAAAAGCGGCAGCCCGGTAATTATTAATATATGGTACAAAACGACTTATGGAATTTAAGGAACTGTTAAAAACAAATGAGAAAGCAAATGATGTAGCCATCATCGAAAAGCTTCAACAATCCGGTCACCCGGTTATTCTATATGGAGCAACCGTCGATGTCGCTGATCAGATTGTGAAAAAATTAGCAGCAAACAATATTCAAATTGCACTGGTTGCTTTTGATGATGAATCACCCTTAATGACAAAGTCTACCCAATTATTAACCGAAACAGAAACTGCACGTGTAGAAACAATCGATCAACGGTTTCCGGCTTATCATATAATCCCTGGATTTGTAAAAAGTTATGCCCGGATTGACCATATTTCACATAAATTCGCGCACGCCCGGTCGGTAGACTATTTATCCGAAATATTTGATATGGAAATTATTGAGCCATCTTTTATTTTGGAAAATAAAGATTTCCTGGAAGATTTCTACGAACATCTCTCTGATCAGTATTCAAAAGATTCATATGTTGCTTACCTGTTGAGTAAGACACGCCAGGATATGAAATACCTGCCCCCTATTTTCGAAAAAATCCAATATTTCCCCGGCGGCATATTTAAATTATCCCGCGATGAGTCATATTTTGATTGTGGGGCTTTTACCGGCGATACCATTGCTGATTTCCTGAAAGCTACCGGAGGTACGTATCGCCATATTTGGGCTGCAGAACCGGATAAATCAAACTACCGGCAGTTGATGGACTATATCCGTAAAGAAAACCTCACAAATATTGATGTTGTAAATAAAGGTATTTATGGGTATGCCGGGAAACTACCTTTCCAGGAATCCGGAAGCATGTTATCCATGATTTCCGAAGATGCCGGAAATTTTATTGAAGTAGATACCATTGATAATATAGTAGATGGTAATCCCGTTACATATATAAAAATGGATGTTGAAGGTGCAGAACTGATGGCATTAAAAGGCGCTGAAAAAACAATACGTGCAAACAAACCCATCCTGGGTATCAGCATTTATCATAAACAGGATGACCTGGTTGATATTCCTCAATATATTACATCTTTGGTCCCCGAATATAAGTTTTATTTCAGGGTTCATAAGAAATTAGCGATTGACACTGTATTATACGGACTTGTCGAATAAAGTGTCAAAAAACAGAATTCTATATAACCAAACTTTTCATACATTTGTCTGGTTATAAATACAAATATTTTTAAAATTAAACACAAATGAAGATTCAATCCAAAAAATCAAACGAAGCCATATGGAGAGACATATATTCCCTCTCAAAGTTACCGAAACAACTGGAGCCACTTCAGGAAATAGCGACAAACCTCTGGTGGGTATGGAATCATGAAGGAGCGAAACTTTTCAGGGCAATAGATGATAAGCTTTGGGACGAAACCGAAGGTAATCCCGTACAATTGCTGCAAAGACTATCGCACAGGCGAATGGAAGAAATCCTGGCAGACAAGGTATTGATGAATATGATAAGTAACACATACAGTCTGTTTAAAGAATATGTAAATACCAAACCGAATACGGAAAAACCATCAGTAGCCTATTTCAGTATGGAGTACGGATTAACGAACGTATTAAAAATATATTCGGGTGGATTAGGTATTTTAGCGGGCGACTACCTCAAAGAAGCCAGCGACAGCAACATCGATTTAACGGCTGTTGGTTTCTTATACCGTTACGGTTATTTCACACAATCACTGGCCATGGATGGCCAACAAATTGCCAACTATGAAGCACAGGACTTCTCACAACTTCCGCTTACACAAGTAATGGAAGCATCCGGCGATCCGATGGTGCTCGAAGTACCCTATCCGGAACGAATTGTATATGCGCACATCTGGAGAGTCAATGTCGGACGTGTGCCCCTGTATTTAATGGATACGGATCTCCCCGAAAACAGCGAATGGGATCGTTCCATTACACATCAGCTTTATGGCGGCGACTGGGAAAACCGGATGAAACAGGAATATATGCTGGGTATCGGGGGTATCCTGTTATTAAACAAATTAGGTATAAAAAAACAAGTATATCATTGCAACGAAGGACATGCCGCCCTTATCGCCGTTCAACGGTTACTCAACTACATTCAAATTGACAAACTCGATTTCAATGAAGCGCTCGAAGTTGTCCGCGCCTCATCGCTATATACGGTTCATACACCTGTTCCGGCAGGCCACGACTATTTCGAAGAATCGTTGTTCGGCAAATATATGTGCGAGTTCCCCGAAAAATTGGGTATCAGTTGGCAGGAATTCATTGATATGGGACGCGAAAACCCAGGCCAGGGAAAATTCTCAATGAGTACATTTGCCCTTAATACATGCCAGGAAGCCAATGGAGTAAGTAAATTGCATGGAATAGTATCACAACAAATGTTTGCTCCGGTCTGGAAAGGCTACTTCCCTGAAGAACTGCACGTAGGCTATGTTACCAATGGAGTACATATGCCGACCTGGACGGCAACCGAATGGAAAAAGTATTATTACAAGAAATTTGACAAAAATTTCATGAATGATCAATCCAATAAGGACATTTGGGAAGCCATACAACTTGCTCCGGATTCCGAAATCTGGAATATCCGTACACAGCTGAAAAATAAACTGATTGAATATATCAAATTAGAATACAGGGATAACTGGTTGAAAAATCAGGGTGACCCGATAAAAGTAGTTTCCCTGCTCGAAAATATCGACTCAAATGCATTATTGATCGGTTTCGGTCGGCGTTTTGCTACATATAAACGCGCTCATCTGCTATTTACTGACCTGGACCGGCTAGCTAAAATTGTAAATAATGAGAAATATCCGGTTAAATTTGTATATACCGGTAAAGCTCACCCTGCCGACGGTGGCGGGCAAGGCCTGATTAAACATATCGTAGAAATCTCGCGCCGCCCGGAATTCTTAGGTAAGATCCTGTTCCTCGAAAATTACGATATGCGGCTGGCGCGCCGTTTAATTTCCGGTGTAGACGTATGGTTAAACACCCCGACCCGTCCGTTGGAAGCGTCCGGAACATCCGGCGAAAAAGCAGAAATGAATGGAGTACTGAATTTCTCTGTCCTCGATGGATGGTGGTACGAAGGTTATAAAGAAGGAGCCGGTTGGGCGTTAACCGATAAGCGTACCTACGAAAACCAGCAATACCAGGATCAATTAGATGCCGCCACGATCTATCATATGCTGGAAGATGACATTATTCCGCTTTATTTTGCAAAAAACACAAAAGGATATTCTCCCGAATGGATACAGTACATCAAGAATTCTATTTCGCAAATTGCACCCGACTATACGATGAAAAGAATGTTGGACGACTACATCAGCCGCTTTTATAATAAACTGGCTGCACGTTCTTCATCGATTACCGCCAATCATTTCGCTGAAGCGAAAGAAATTGTAGCATGGAAAAGGGAAGTAGCTGCCAACTGGGATTCATTTGTCGTAGAATCTCTCCAACTTGACAATGGCGCTACCCATCCGGTTGTAGGCGAAAAATACACAGTAGACCTTGTCATTGACCGGAAAAAATTAAACAGCATGTTGGGAGTAGAATTAGTCTTAACAAAAGAAAATCCGGAAAATTTAAAAACAGAGTTTGTGGGTACTATTCCATTCAAATTAGTGAAAGAAGAAGGTTCTAAACTCTATTTTGAATTGAATGAAACTTCCATAAGGTTTGGCCATATGAAAGCAGGCATACGTATATATCCTGTAAATGACAAGCTTCCTCACCGTATGGATTTTGCATATATGCGTTGGATAGAAATGGAGTCAAATTAATTTTATTTACAAGAACAAAGAGAACGCCGGATTATTAATAATGCGAATCAGTATTTAAAAAATTAGATAAATGAATGCGATGGCGATTTTTCCCATCGTATGTACCAGAAGCCCAGGTGTAGATCTGACCTTCATCGCTCTTTGAATATTTGTTTT
>JAITVY010000102.1 GCA_031285565.1 Tannerella sp.
CCTGCTCAAGGTGGAGCAAATTGATGAAGTTATCTCATTACTTATCCGTTACCTGTTTTGAATATTAGTCAAGTTAAAATGCTGATTCTTAAAAGAATAAATAAAAGGTATAGGTTTGTCGTATAATCATGACCGTTTTTATAATCGTTATCCGACCATGATTGTGTATGCTTTAGTCCTCCGCTGATCCGGTTGTCTCCTATTTTTTTCTCATAAATACCTTCCCCGATAAGTGAATATTTTTTTCCTATAGTCAGGTTGTCTACATTCGTAAGAATCAAATTCTCGCGACTTTCCTGATAGAAACGGCTGTTATCTGTGTAATTATAAGTTCCTACCATGTTGAATACCAATGTTTGATCGTTTTTCATATTTTGCTGGTAATATAGATCCAATGCCGGCCTGTGGGTTTTGAATGATGAGTTATCAATCATATAGACAGCATCTGCAGTGTTGTCAATATTATAAAGGGTTCCTTTATAATCCCAATGAGGCTGGTTGTTTGTATAGTAGCGGAATGTGGCATTGAGCATTTTATTATCGTCTTGAAAGCTATAAGTCCCATTCAGGTTTTGCCAATACATTTCGCCATGACCGGGATCTCCGATTTCTTTCCGGTGAAGCGTTGAGCCGTCTTCAAATGCGAATTTCTCTTCATTGTCACGCCACATATTATAAAAGTTACGGTGACTGATTCCATAATATACAGAAAATTCGGATTTTTTATGATTGATTTTTCCATTCATAGAGTTATTACCCCATTCGCTTGTAACCGCATCATTCAGATTGATACCGAAGCTTCCACCGGTTTCGGGACGATATACAATATAATCAAGAACTACTTCTGCATTGCCGTAGCGCAGTCCCGGATTGTCATGAAATTCTATACGGATAATATCTGCCGGTTTAAGTGCGGTTACATCCTGGACTTCGACTTTTACACCATTTATCCGGTATTGTAATTCTCCTCCACCGGGAAGTTTTACTTCATTAAACAGCGGATTGACCTGAAGTTTAGGTAACATTAGTTGCTGGAGTAAATCGATTCCGTTAGTAGAGGCTTTTACTTGGTTTTCTGATAAGAATATGATTTTACGGTCTGATTTGTTAGTCGTGGCCGAAGCTGTAACGGTAACTCCCTCTAGATCTATTGATTCATCTTCCAGTAATATCTCATCTAATTGAAGGCTCTTTGCATAGCCGTGAATGTCAATGTATTGCGTTTTGTATCCAATGCTTGATATTACTAACTGATAATCTCCGGATTCAACTTTGTCTAGTGAAAAATCACCTTTCTGTCCGGTAACGGTACCTGTAATAAATACAGAATCGGGCGTTTGCAATACAATGTTTGCATATTCTACTGCTTCACGATTGGTTGCATGTAATACACGTCCTTTAATATCAATAGTCAACGCAAAAACTCCTTGTAATGCTATGTGGCTTAATAATAGGATGATGGTAAATTTTCGTTTCATGTTTGGGCTTTATTTATTTGTTCTTTTCATACAAGATACTATGTAATGCAATGTAGTTAAATCGTATATTTCCGTAGAGAAAAGTTTTTTCTGCATTTTATTGATCGCTGGCTATTAATCGTTGTATTAATTTTTTGATTATTAGCCGAAGGTGATGACTACTTTGATTACTATTCGTATTCTTTATTAATAAGACGTGAATCTGATAAAAAAGTTACATGATTTGTGAGAATTTTGTATTATACCGGAATGGTTTCGACAGTGATGGTGATTGTATTTCTTTTTAATCCTAAACAGCTACTATGGAGCAATGCGACTGATGACTACCTTAATTATTAGTTGGTATTATTCATATATCATGCTGAACAGAGATTCCGGAGCAAAAACCTCATTTGCGACATCCTGTATTTGTTCAGCAGTTACCGCTTCTACCTTTCTGAATATTTCCGGTAATGAATCATATTTGTTATAGTGCAGAAAAGATTTTCCTAACCCCAGGAAGACCCCTTCCTTGTTATCGCTGGCAACAACCATTTGTCCGATAGCTTGTTTTTTTGCAGCAGTCAATTGGTGGGTACTTAGCTGTTTATTGCGAAGATTAGCCAGTTCTTTTTCTATCAGGTCGTATGTTTTTTGTCTGTTTTTAGGATCCGTACCATAATAGATTGAATAAAAACCTGTATCTGTATATGAAGTAATGTTTGATTCCACATTATATACCAGCCCATGTTTTTCACGAAGTGAAACATTCAAACGGCTGTTCATCCCCGGTCCGCCTAACAGGTTATTCAATAAAAATAAAGGAACTCTTTTTTTATTGTGCATATCGTAGGCTTTAGCTCCGATTATTACATGCGACTGATGTGTTTTTTTCTTTTTTATTAATTGGCGGGGAGTGGTAAATTCAGGTTTATTCCGTTGGGATGCAGGCATATTGTGTGGGATTGTAGCAAGATATTTTTCTGCTAGTCTAATAATCCGTTTGAAGTCAATTTCTCCCATTGAGAAAAAGACCATATTTCCGGCAGTATAGTATTGCTCGATAAACGAACGGCCGGAATCCGGAGTAAATGTGAGTAAGGAACGTTTATTTCCTAATATATGATGTCCTAACGGATGTCCGTTAAAAAGAACATTTTCAAATTCATCAAATATTAATTCTGAAGGGCTGTCTTCGTATGACTGGATTTCGTCCAGAATAACTTCACGTTCTTTCTCAATTTCGTTGGGTGGGAACTTTGAATTGACAATTAAATCTGTAATTAATTCGATTGCCCTTTCATAATCTTCAGTCATAAAGACAGAATAAACAAATGTTTCTTCTTTGGATGTGTATGCATTTAGTTCGCCTCCCACATACTCCATGCGATTTAAAATGTGCCATGATTTACGTTTGGTTGTTCCTTTAAACAGCATATGTTCAACAAAATGTGCGAGTCCGAATTCTTTCGGTTGCTCATCCCGTGTACCGGCATTTATTGCAAAACCGCAATATGCTACCGGTGATTTAGTCGGCAAATGTATGATTCGCAAATTATTAGAGAGAGTGTGTGAGAAATAATGCATGTATTTTTTATTGAAATCAGAGGGCAAAAGTAGTATATTTTTTGGTTATAACATTTTTTTTGAATAGTACTTGCAGCGTTTCCGGCTGATTTCCCATCTTCATAAATAGATAAATATAATAGAGATAGATTAATATGAAGACGATGAGGTATTTAATGTTGATAATAGGAGTGCTCTTAAGTGCTTTTTTATTTAATTCATGTGATGATGACGACGATAGTTATTCTTTAGGTGATGTTTGGGGCTCAATAGCAACTGTACGACCATTGAGTGAAAATTCCAATAATTATTCATTGGTTCTGGATGATGGTACAACTTTATGGCCTGCTGCAAATCATGCTCCCTGGTATACACCTAAAGCTAATCAACGCGCCATTGTATACTATACGATCTTATCCGATTATTTTCAGGGTTATGATCACGCAATTATGGTTCGTGATATATCTGATATCTTAACGAAGTTTCCGGCTGAAAATTTAGGTAGTGAAGGAAATGATGAAGAGTATGGTACAGATCCGGTAGAAATATTAGATATGTGGATTGGCGACGGTTATCTGAATGTCTGGTTCGGATTTAATTATAGTGGAAAAGTAAAGCATTTTATGAATCTGGTTCAACGCCAGGATATTAATACGCCTTACTATTTTGAATTTCGCCACAATGCATATGATGATACAGGAAATTCGGGACAGAAAGGATTAGTTGCTTTTAATCTCTCATCATTGAATATTGAAGAAGAGGTGACTTTAACAATTAAAGTGAATACTTTTGAAGGAGATAAGATGTATACTATTAAGTATAATCCTGCTGCAAAGGAAACAAATGTGGGTAACAGTTTTACGGCAAATGATATTGCAGAATTGGAATAACAGTTCTTGTTTATTTTATAATGTTGTTTTAATAAAAAACCGAGGTTGGAAACTCCATACCCCGGTTTTTTTATACTCAAAGATCTTCAGATCTTAATCCATAATTTTAATTTTGATATTACGGAACCATACATCATCACCGTGATCCTGGAATCCTATAAATCCCTCTTTATTTTCACCTCCGGTATTGTTCAACAATTCGAAAGCCAAAGGCCATTCTTTCTGGCTGAATTTGCTTGCCTGAAGCATATCTGTCCATTGTTTTGTCCATAAGTGATATTCAACAACGGCTTCATCATTCTGATAATGAACAATTGTTCCTTTATAACTCATGATTTTACCTTTGTTCCATTCACCGAATGGTTTTGAATTCTGCGGTTTTGCCGGAATCATGTCATATAACGAAGCAGACATACGGTTGCCATCTTTCCCTAATTTAGCATCCGGATGGTTCTCATTATCCAACACCTGATATTCAGGAGCTGAGATATACGAAGGTTCTCCTTCAACTTCCTGGATCATATAGAAAACGCCAGAGTTAGATCCTTTGGCAACTTTCCACTCGAATTCAATCTCAAAGTTCTTGAATTTATGAGCAAAAAGAATGTCACCACCATCTTTAGCGCCAGCTTCTCCTTCACCTGAACCTTTAATTTTAATGGCTCCGTCTTCGATTACCCATGCAGCAGGAACATCTTCGCGGTTGTATCCTCTCCATCCGTTGAATGTTTTGCCGTCGAACAGTGTAATCCATCCATCTGCATCTTTTGGAAAATCGGCTAAATTTACCGTAGGCAAATTCAGCAGCGTATATTCCGGAGTCTCTGCCACCGCTGATGTCGTTTCTGTTGTAGCAGATTCAGACTCTTGCGTAGAGTCGGCTTTTTTGCCTTCTCCACATGAAGTGAAATATCCCATTAGAACAACTGCACTTGCTAATAAAACTGTTTTTTTCATTTTCTCTTAAATCTATATCTGTAATTAAATAATTAAGGCATAGCCGGAAGTGACCAACCTGCACGATATTTGTGATTGATCAGTTCAGCTGCAAACTCTTGAGCATTAACCGGATCAGTCCAGGTTTTATCAAAAGAAGGATGTCCGTCTTTAATTGTAAATCCGTCTTTGATGACCGTCTTAATTGTTTCGTCGGCTCCGATATTCGTGAATTTCATATTCGGGCCATCCCAATGTAACTCTTTATTTAATGCCTGCAAACGAACAGCCAATACACCCATTACCACCATTTCATTGAATGGACCAGCTTCTGAGAAATCAGATTTTGTCAATACACGATTAGCTGCACTTTCTTTACATGCACGAACCCAATCCATTTCATGACCACCATTCATAGCTTTTTCTACCCGACGACAAACTTTCGGTACATTCGGAACACGTCCTGATAATAACCATGGATTTGCACCATAGCAACCGCAAATCAGCGTATCTTTTGTTCCGTGGAAGATTACTAATCCACCACCTTCACCCATCAGTTGTTTTCCTTGAGGGAATCCTTGTGGACGATCGGGCATCATACCACCATCGTACCAATGTACAACAACTTCCGGCAGAGCAACTTTAGGCATGTTCTCACGTGCAGGGAATGTCAATTTAACATGCTGTGCCTGTGGAGCGCAATCGTTCAATAATAAAGTAGATGATCCTTCTGCTTTTGTAGGATAACCTAATTTTAAAGCCTTAAATGCAGGATGCATGATGTGGCAAGCCATATCTCCCAGGGCTCCTGTACCATAAGGCCACCAGCCACGCCAGTTCCAAGGATGATAAATATGATTGAAAGGACGCATTGCTGCAGGACCTGTAAATAAATCCCAATTCAATGTAGAAGGAGCTTTGTCTGCTTTGTCAGGTGTATTTAAACCTTGTGGCCATATTGGGCGGTCTGTAGCGCATTCTACCTTTGTGATCTCACCGATTTCACCATTCCAGATCCATTCACAAATCAAATCAACACCTTCTGCGGATGACCCCTGGTTACCCATCTGAGTTGCTACTTTATGTTTTGCAGCTAATTTGGTTAACAGGCGGGATTCGTATGCTGAGTGTGTTAATGGTTTCTGGACATACACATGTTTTCCTAAAGTCATTGCATCGGCTGCAACAATCGCGTGTGTATGATCGGCTGTAGCTACGATTACGGCATCGATATCTTTGCCCATCTCGTCGTACATTTTACGGAAATCCCAGTATTTTTTTGCCGATTTCAGGCGGTCAAATACCTGTTTTGAATATTTCCAGTCCACATCGCAGAGTGCAACGATGTTTTCTGTGCCTTCTACAGCTTTCAGGTTTGCGTTACCCATTCCACCAATACCAACACAGGCGATGTTTAGTTTGTCTGATGGTGCTGTGTAACCGTGGCTTTTTCCTAAAATACTACTGGGTGCAACTGTAAATGCAGCCGCAGCCATTGCTCCTCGTTGAAGGAATGCTCTTCTTGAAATGTCTGACATAGTAATAAATTTTTATTATGAATAAATTAAATATAATGATTTTAGTTTGATTTCGTCAATCATATTTTCACAATGGCATCGTTCAAATAAATTTCTTAAAAGTGCGTTTACTTGTCCCGGCATAATCCGAACAAGTTCGGTTAATGCTCTCACCTTCGGAAACGTTGAACCCTGCTCATCGTTATACGAAAACGTTTTCTAATTTTCACAAACCCTTGCAAATATAAAAATAAGAATTTGAAGGGCAAGTAATATCATTTGCATTCTCTGTCGAAATAGTCTTTTTTAACAAAAATATTTATAATGATTTGTAAATTTGAAATATAGAATTATGAGGATAATATGAGAATGTTTTTTTTTAACATATTCGCCTGTCTTGACTTGTTGAGGTGTAAAATATTGTGAATATTATATAAAGGGTATGGACGTGTGAATTTATTTTTTATATTTGCTTTTCTTTAGTAGAAGAAAAGTTTATATGAAAAAGAAGATTCTTCCGGTGCGGATATTTGAGTTCTATTTGGAGGGGTTTAAATCTCTGGAATGGGGACGAACGCTTTGGATCATAATTTTGATTAAACTTTTCATTATGTTTGTAGTGCTTCGCATTTTCTTTTTCCCCCGTTTTTTAAACCAGTTCGATAGTGTTCCTGAAAAACAGGAGTATGTTTCGAACGAATTAATTGATCGCGCAATAATACCTTAAAAAATGGAACGACTATGATTGAAACAATTGATTCTTCTCTGGTTGATTGGTCGAGGGCTCAATTTGCACTTACGGCTATTTATCACTGGATTTTTGTACCGTTAACACTTGGCTTGGGGATTGTAATGTCCGTAATGGAATCTATTTATTTCCGGACGGGGGATGACTTTTGGAAGCAGACAGCTAAATTCTGGATGAAGTTGTTTGGTATAAATTTTGCAATAGGTGTGGCAACCGGGCTTATCCTGGAATTTGAGTTTGGAACAAACTGGTCGAATTACAGCTGGTTTGTCGGTGATATTTTTGGGGCGCCATTGGCAATTGAGGGCATTGTGGCTTTTTTTATGGAAGCTACGTTTATCGCCATTATGTTTTTCGGCTGGAATAAGGTGGGCAAAGGCGCCCACTTAGCTTCGACCTGGTTAACAACGTTAGGAGCTACATTATCGGCTTTCTGGATTTTAGTGGCGAATGCATGGATGCAAAATCCGGTAGGTATGGCATTTAATCCTGATACGGTGCGCAATGAGATGGTTGATTTCTGGGCGGTAGCTTTTTCTCCTGTAGCAATTAATAAGTTCTTTCATACGGTACTATCCGCATGGGTACTGGGGGGAGCTTTTGTGATTGGAGTAAGTAGCTGGTTTTTGTTGAAAAAGCGCCAGCAGAAATTTGCTTTGGCGAGTATAAAGATAGGCGCGGCATTTGGCCTGATCTCTTCACTTTTCCTTTTTTGGACAGGTGATGGCTCTGCTTATTGTGTTGGGCAGTATCAACCTATGAAACTGGCTGCAATGGAAGGTCTTTATAAAGGAAAGGAGGGGGTCGGACTGATAGCAGTCGGAGCTTTGAATCCGGATAAAAAAGCTTATGATGACGGTGTAGATCCGTTTTTATTCAAATTGGAGATCCCTAAATTGTTATCTTTTTTGACAAATCGTGATTTAGATTCATATGTTCCGGGTATTGAAGACCTGATTGATGGAGGGTATCCATTAGGTGAAGGTGTGGCTCTTTCGGCACAGGAAAAAATGGCGAGGGGAAAGATAGCTATACAAGCTTTGGCCGATTATCGTAAGGCCCTGGAAGAAAAAGATGAACTGGCAGCAGAAAAGCACCGGATGATTTTAGATCAGAATTTTAAATATTTCGGTTATGGATATATAAAAGATCCTGCAGATTTAATTCCTTCTGTGCCTCTTACATTCTATACATTTCATTTAATGGTCATTTTAGGAGGATATTTTATCGTATTGTTTATACTTGTTTTATTCCTGGGAAAGAAAGACCGGTTTGTTAAATACCGTTGGTTACAATGGGTTTGTTTGCTTTCTATCCCATTAGCATACATTGCCGGACAAGCCGGATGGGTTGTTGCAGAAGTCGGACGTCAGCCATGGGCAATCCAGGACCTGATGCCGGTGGGAGCGGCGATATCTAAACTTCCGACATCTTCTGTTAAAGTGACGTTTTTCTTATTCCTGGCGCTTTTCACAATACTTCTTATTGCTGAAATCCGAATATTATTAAAGGCTATTAAAAAAGGCCCTGAAATACAAGAATAATTACATTTAAATCTGGATGTTATGGAAATTACATATTCTTTTTTACAGCAATATTGGTGGTTCCTGATTGCTTTGCTGGGCGCTTTACTTGTGTTTCTGATGTTTGTGCAGGGCGGACAGTCGCTGATATTTTCTATCGGGAAAACGGAGATGCAACAAAAGATGTTGATTAACTCAACGGGGAGAAAATGGGAGTTTACTTTCACTACGCTGGTAACATTTGGCGGTGCTTTCTTTGCATCGTTTCCATTGTTTTATTCAACAAGTTTCGGAGGTGCCTATTGGGTCTGGATGCTGATACTGCTTTGTTTTGTTATACAAGCAATATCCTATGAATTCCAGGCGAAAAAAGGGAATTTATTAGGAAAAAGGACGTACCAAGTCTTTTTGATTATCAATGGGATTTTAGGACCGATTTTGATTGGGACTGCAGTTGGCACGTTTTTTAACGGAGCCGAATTCTTTGTAGATAAAACCCGGATAACTGAAGTAGGTATGCCGGTTATTTCGAGCTGGGCAACTCCCTGGCATGGATTGGAAGCTGTTACAAATTTATGGAATGTATGCCTGGGCCTGGCTGTATTTTTCTTGTCGCGTGTATTGGCATTGCTTTACTTTATTAATAATATACAGGATGACGAAATAGATTCCAGATGCCGTAAACGATTACCTCTTGAAGCCGGTTTATTTTTAGTATTCTTCCTGGCTTTTGTAATAAAACTTCTTTTGTCGAAAGGATTTGCTGTTAACCCGGAGACACAGGAGATTTATATGGCTCCTTTTAAGTATTGGCATAATCTGATTGAACAACCGCTTGTACTGGGTATCCTGTTAGTTGGTGTGGTTTTGGTATTGTTTGGTATTGCCAATCCGCTTATGTCTAAATTCCAAACTAAAGGAATCTGGTTTGCCGGAGTGGGAACCGTACTAACCGTATTGGCTTTATTGCTTTGTGCCGGATGGAATAATACAGCTTATTATCCGTCGAATGCAGATTTACAGAGTTCGTTAACGATCTCGAATAGTTGTTCCAGTTATTTTACTTTAAAAGTAATGATGTTCGTCTCATTTCTCATACCATTTGTGCTGGCGTATATTTTTTATGCCTGGCGGGCTTTGGATATCCATAAGATCAACGAGCAGGAGATGGAAGGGAAGGAGCATACTTATTAAAAAACGAGAGAAGGCATCCATCGGATGCCTTCTCTCGTTTTTTCTGTTTTCAGAATCTTGGAGGTCCTCCTGGTCCACCCGGACCGCGTCCTCCTGGTCCTCTTCGTATATCGGATTCACTGGCCCCTCCGCTAAAGATGCTGAACCGGTAGATGAAGTATACCATAAAATAGCTGCTCAATGTATTGTATTCTGAATAACTGGTTTTAGTAGGCGACTCGCTATACGATATATTGCTTCTGTCTTTCAGGATATCATACATTTTAAACCGAAGCGTTCCGGCGTTATTTTTAAACAAGCCTTTGGACAACGAAGCATTCCACAATAACTCATTTTGGTCATATCCCTCGGCATACCCGGAGTTGGTCGAATAATTAATATCGCTTTCGATCTGAATATTGTAGGGTAAGTAGATGGTGGTAGAAGCTCCACCGCCATAGTTCCATGTTTCTAAGTTGTTTTGTGCTTGTTGTGAATTTTTGGTTTGATTATAGCGGACGTTTCCATTTAATCCGAGATCAAGATAATCCGAGCGGAAGTTAATACCGGCTCGTTCCATAAGCGTAAATGCTTTATTGGTGTTTTTTTGCCCATTATTAAATCCGTTTGAGTTATTATATCTTCCCCATGTCATGGTGTTTATGCTGAACTTCTTGTTTTTTAGCGGTGTGTTGTAGATTATACGGATATTTCCGCCGTAATTACCGTTTTTTACATTTTCGTAGGTAGTTTCTTTTTTATTGGTATTTACGTCGGTAGTCGTATTATCTACGATTTTGTTTAAAGTGTAACTGGCATCTGCCATGACCATAAGGGCCGATTGCTGTTCGGGCTTGAACTGATGAAAGCGAATGCGCAGGTTGTTGGTGTATGCAGGATCCAGGTCCGGATTACCGACAATCGTATTTAAAGGATTGGAAACATCCCGTACCGGTTGCAGCTGCGACATAGACGGTTGGCTGGTACGTCCGTCGTAATCAATACGGAGGTTGGTGCGTTTGTCGAAACGGTAATTTAATTGAGCCATCGGGGAAAAATTTGTAACATTCCTTGACTGGGAATATAATGTTTCGTCACCAATAAAAGTTTCTGTTCTGGAATATGAGGGGTCAACATTAAAACCAATTGTGTAATTATATTTTTCACGAACGGCTTTGAAAGACAGACTGACGCGTTGTTCAACCGAATTGTTCCGCGTATTCTTACTGTATGTCGAATCCAGTTCTGTATAGTTACCTGCGCCGTCATCGTTATAAGCGTTTTTCAATGATTCGCGTTTGTTCTGGCTAATCCGGTAAGTGGCCTGGAGGAAATTGTTACGGCCCAAAGGCTCTACCCACGAAAGATAGGCACGGTAATTAAATCCGCTATTATCATAGCGGACGTACTGATCGATTATTTCACTTGAATCCAGCAAAAGGTAGCGTGTGTCGGAATGATCATATCCGTTTGTATAGTAGTCGTTTAGCCCTCCGGATAGGGAGCCGCTGAATACACGTCCCTGGTTATTTAGTTTGCGGCTGAATTCCAGACGGGCGGATACGTTGTAGCCTTCACCATCAGAGGTGTTCTGTGCACTGGATATATTTACCGTATCTAATTCACCATCTACTATGCCGGCTAATGAATATGAACTTTCATTGCTGTTCGTCTGTGTTTTACTGTAGCTGAAATCCGGTCTGAAAATAATCTGGGTCAATGTGTCCGGTTTCCATTCCAGACGAAAGTTTACGCCGATATTATCATTTACCGTATTCTGCCAACTGTCTCCGAGTTCATGTGTGGTACTGTCACCCGGAAGGATATTTTCGATACGGTTCTTGCTTTCGGCCGTATTGTCCGAACGCGAATATCGCACATTTCCGCCCCATGTTAATTTGGAACTGAACTCTTTGCTGAAGTTACCTCCTATATTACCGGACTCGGTGATGCCGTTTCCGGTTCCGAAATTACCACCTGCGCGGCGTCCGCCTCCCATGCCACTGAACATCGAAGAGCCCATATCGGTAAAGCCCATGTTGTTGGTATTGTTAATACCACCCATAACAGTGAACTGGTCATTGTTGATGAACCTGTTAACCATGAAATTGCCTTCATACCGGTCTTCGCTTCCATAACCGGCAAAGGCGTTACCAAACCATCCTTGCTTCATACCCGGTTTTACAGTCAGGTTAATTACAGCCTCTTCTTCTCCATCATCGAAACCGGTCATCATGGCCATGTCACTTTTCTTGTCAAGCACTTGTACTTTATCTACCATTTTTGCAGGAAGATTTTTGGATGCTACTTTGGGGTCATCAGAGAAGAATTCTTTTCCATCGACCATGATTTTTTTTATTTCTTTTCCGTTGACAGTGACTTTTCCCTCCGAATCAATTTCTACCCCCGGCATCTTTTTCAAGAGGTCTTCGAGCATAGAGCCTTCAGTTACTTTGTATGAGTCTGCATTGTATTCGACCGTGTCGTTGCGCACGGTTACTTCTACGGCTTTGGCTGTAACAACAGCTTCTTGTAACATGATGCCTCCATCAGTCATTTCAAGTTTACCTACATTGACGGGATTTGTTTTTCCGGTGATCTGAAGAGGCTGGTAAATCGGATCGAGTCCTATAAATGTAACGGATAAAAGATAGGTTCCGTTTTTTACGTTTTTAAGTGAAAATCCCCCATTTCTACTACTTACAACTCCACTGATTAATGAACTGTCTTTTACGCTCAGCAAACGCACAGTTGCTTGTTCGATCGGTTGTTTGTTACTTTCTTCGATGATTGTGCCTTTTACTTCGACCTGGGCGATTGCCGGTAAAGATAAAAGAAGAAGAGAGAGCAGAAAAAGGAACCTTTCTCGTATCATACAATATATATTTTTTTTTATTATCTCTTGTATTACGAGAAGATAGACAGGTCAAAAGGAAAATAGTTTAAGTCGTTGAATGTTTATTTTTGTTTTATTAACAGATTGAAGCCTATTCTCTTTTGTCTGAAAGCTTGTTTTTTTTCATTAGTTAACATCTTTCCTTTTTACATCCCAGCCTGATAAAATTCCCCCATAGAAATAAAATGCAACATCAAATGTCGTGTTGCTGTTTTTTTCGGTTACTTCATATCGTTTTGTTGCACCATATTCATCAATCAGTCTGAATTCGTCCAGTTCGATTTCATCTTCCGGAAGTTCGATTTGTGATGCTATTTTGTTGTAAATAAGGTTCATGATGCCGGATTTCTCGAAAGGGCTATCGTTTACTTCGGTTTGATTTGCAGCTGTCGCTTTTTCCGTAAGTTGTCCTTTGTGCGCTTTGATGCTATCTGAATATGCTTTAAAAGCTTTACGTACATTCGGATCTTTTAAGTTATTTATCGTAAAAATTGCAATACCTTCCGCACCATTGTTTAGTGCAGCATCCATACAATCAATAACCGTAAGGTCATTTGGCGCCATCATTCCGCAATAAAGCGTTGTGACAGGGTTTTTGGTTTGCACATTCTCGATAGTACAATCAGATATAAAGCTTATATCTTCTGTATAAAAATTGTGGTAAACCATTGGGAAAACAATATCCAGGTTCCATTTGTTCCAGTCCTGACGGACCATTTGCCGCGACATAGCCGGGGTAGGGAAAGGGGAAGCCGCCATTTTCTTTCCATATGAATGGACTACGTCGGCAATTTCGTTGGCTACTTCAGTGATTTGGTCGCATCTGAATTGGAGCCATTTTTCATCAGTTGAAGGGTCTTCCAGTTCCCTGGGATCGTATGCATGTTTTTGCATGAATTTCTCAATCATTGCAGGATGGTAGCCAAAATCCCATTCGGCATATTCGCGGTCTTGAACAATACCATATTTGGGCCAGAGTGTGGTAGGTAAAATCACATCTACAAAACGATGGTAGTCAATAGCGATACCGTTTAAACCTTCTACCTCACAATATGCCCGGATTTTATTTTTTATGTATTCGCGGACTTCGGGAATTGCCGGGCATAAGAATTTATAATAGCCTACATAGGCGGTTGTATCGGCAAGGCTTTGCCCATTGCGGTTCACACTTAACCATTCGGGATGAACTTTTAAAATCGAATCGCGGTCGTGTTCAAGGTTCATTGTCCATAGCCATGCATATACCTCAATGCCGTATTTATTAGCAACCGGAATGGCTTGCCTATACTCATCGGGTGAAGAGGCATTCAAGATCAGGCCATCAATCCCGGTTTCGTTTAAAACCCGGCAGATGGAGTCGAAGTTCATCGTAGGACGATAATCTAACCATGTCCAGAATAGCGGATATTCGTTTGTAGTTGTTTTATTGTTAGAACAAGCACTTAATAAAATCAGGTAAATACAAGTAAATACAGTAATATATTTTTTCATGACGCAAAGAGACGATTTAAATTTTACACAAAGAAAATATTATTTATTCAGTGAGCAAAATTTAAACCGTCTCTTGTCTGATTATTATGTTCAGTTATGATAAGTCTTTTATTGTTCTCCTCCCTGGCCGCCTCCACCGCCTTCTCCTCCACCGCGTTGGTCATCGTTTGTGATACTGCGGCGCGCTTTCTTGACTTGCGTATTCATTTTTCCGAAGCGATACATAACGCTCAAACGGAATGTTTGTCCCCAGCGGTAATTTTCAGTTCTTTGTCTGAAATTTTCATCTTCTGATTCTTGCCAGTAGTCAATTTTACGGGAAAACGGATTGATGGCATACACAGAAACGTCCAGTTTCTCTTTTAGTAATTTCTGAGTAACTCCCATACTTGTGTAATAGTAGCCGGATTGCTTACCTTGTAACATGATCCAGGGTGAACCGCCACCTGCATTTACAGAAACGGAACCGCCTTTCCATGTTGTGACACGGCCACCTACATTACCTCCACCTTGAAAACCATCATTTTTTAATTTTAAGATCTTATTGTTTGTTTTGTCTAAATCGTTTGCTTCCAGGGTCATGTAGTTTAACCTTCCATTTACATAAATGTTTATCTTCCCACTGGGACGATAGGAGGCATATAAATTTATTCCATATCGTTGATTAGAACCAATATTACCATAGGTGGTATTTGTAACATCATTTTCAATAAACGAATAAGATTCAATTGCATTATCGGTTATTGAGCCGTTTAATTCTACATTAAAGTTGAATTTAGGAGAAAATTGTCCATAGGATGCTGAAAATGAATGAGCTACTTCGGCATCGAGATCCGGATTACCATACCGGACATTCTGTGGGTTTGAATTGTTTTTATATGGATTTAAGTACCATATGCCTGGCCGGTACAAACGCTGCGTATAGGATACTTTGATGGTTTGTGTGGGTTTTAGTGCATACGTAAAATTGATATAGGGGATGAAATTAAATGAATTATTATCAAAGGTTGTTTTTCCTTCTTCTGACCAGTATTTACCGTCATTAAAGGTATATTCCAGGCGCCCTCCGACTTTCGTACTCATTTTTTTATACTTGAAAAGGTATCCTGCGTAGGCTCCTACAATATATTGATTATAATCCAGATCGTTTATATATTCCATATCCTGAACCCATTCATTCGTTGCGGAATCACCATAAAAACGATCTGTTTCACTTGAGTTTAGGCGGAAAATACCTTTTATACCTGTTTCAAACTGGTGGTTCTCGGTAATCGGATCGAAATAATCCAATTGAAAAGTATGGGTTTGTCCGGCAGCATCATTATCGTCTTTTTTTAGTAAAGAGATCTCGTTTAATATGCCTTTGAGATTATTCTCGTCTTTGGAGTCATTTGGATTGTATTCAATTTTGTAAGATGCGGTAAATGTTTTATCTTTTTTCGGAAAACTTCGTTGGTAATCGATGTTACCTGAGAGAAACCCGTAATTGCCTTTACTATATATATCGTTTGAATAATGACGTGTGAGAACCCGATTCAGATTATGTTCTTTTATATCTGAAAAGCTATTGGATGTGTTATTTCCCAGATATCCCCATCCGGAGGCGCTGATCAGGTTGAATGTATCAATTTCATATCCGGCTTCGAAATCAATGCTGTTTCCGCCTCCTTTGAATTTGCTTTTTCCTTCTGAATACAAATACCTGTATTCATCATCATTATAGATCTCACGTTCGGTATTCATATCCGTTTTGGGCTGGCGGAATTGGTTGTTATAGATACGGGTCGAAAAGCTGAATTTGTTGATGTTGGCGGAAATATATGCGTTTGCTCCATATCCTCCACGGGTATCGGCATTTATACCCACACTTCCGGTATAACCGTTATTGGTATTCCTGGCTGTGATGATATTTATGATACCTCCTACGCCTTCGGCTTCGTATTTCGATGAAGGGTTGGTGATCACTTCGATATCTTTAATGGAATTGGCTGGCATACTTTTAATTACCTCTTTGAAATTGTTTGACATTAAACTGGAACTTTTGCCGTTTACCAGCACTTTGTAGTTGGATTGCCCATTCAGTGTAACGTTTTCTTCAGCATCTACTGTTAATAAGGGTACTTTACGGATGATTTCCAACAATGTGTTGGATTGTGCTTCGGGATCGGCTTCAACACTGTAAATTAACTTGTCTGGATCACTTTTTATGAGTGGTTTTTGTGCCGTGACGCTTACCTCTTTCAGTTCAACGCCTTCTTTCATCCCGATTTTGCCTAAGTCCTTTGCTTTTTCCGTATCGCCGATTGTCACATCTTTAGTTGTAGTAGCATATCCGACTGCCGACAATACGATTTGGTAGGAACCGCTTTTTGATAATTGAACAGTGAACTTCCCGGTCCCATCGGATGCTTGCCTTGTAACGACATTTGCATTTTCATCCTGTACAGTAATGGTGACGTATGGAATGTCTTCGTCGGTTCCTTCAATTAATACGTGTCCTTTTACCTGAATCAGGTCTTTTTTTTCCTCAGCATGCGTAGTAAGAAAACCTATCATCAGGCAAATTCCTACTAAAATAGTTTTGTTCATGTACGATTGTTTTATAATGTTTATTTTGGCGAATATGTAGAAAATCTAATGGTTCTTTGTTATTGTCAATATCTGTTTTTTTTATTTAAGGATTGAAATGTTGTTTGTTTAACGTAGCAGGTCGTTTAATTATTGTTGTAAACGAAAATTAATCGGGACTGTATATTCTACCGGAACAGCTTTTCCACGCTGTCTTCCGGGCTTCCATTTAGGCATTGAATATATGATCCGCAACGCTTCACTATCTAAAGAGGGATCAACACCTCTGGCAATTTTAGCATTCACAATGCTTCCGCTTGCATCAACGATAAATGAGCATATAATCCGCCCCTGAATGCCATTTTCTTGTGCTTCTACCGGATATCTGATTGTTTTTGCAATAAAATTCATCAATTCAGACTGTCCTCCCGGAAATTCCGGCATTTCTTCTACGACCATAAATACTTCATCCTCTCCGAAGATTGTTTGCCGAGGTTGATTATTTATTCCGGGAAACGGGTTTTCTGACATTCCATATCCAACAACGATTACTTCATCGAGTTCTTCCCGTTTTCGTTTCATTTGCAGTGTTCCGATATCATTGTTCTTGTTTTTGGCAGCATATGCTAATCCGGTATATCCGATATGCGAAAACAAGATACTGTCGCCTTCATGTATTTTTAATCTGAAAGAACCGTCTATATTGCTTATGGTACCTGTTGAAGTACCCCAAATGATAACATTCACGCCAGCCAGAGGTTTATTGCTTTCTTTATCGACTAGTATACCCTGAATTTCAAAATCCTTGGGCTGTAATGTCGTATGAGTAGGTGGGGACTGGAGAGTAGGTGAGGGCTGAATAGAAGAAGGTGAAGGCTGGATATTCAATGGTAAGTGGGTATCATTTAGAGGAACAATTCCTGAAATTTTTTCCATTACAGATTTAAGTTCCCCATTGTTTGTTACGTTACTGATAATAGCCCCGGCATTATTCACAAAAACAAATAACAAAACCAAAGGAATAAACAATGTGTAGGCTATTAGTTTTATTTTTGGAGACTGTTTTGTATTTAGCATAATAATCCGTGTTTTTAAGGGTGATACATTGAATTGATTAGCAATAGTTGATTTGTTTGGATGATATGCCAGTCGTAATAAGTGATACTGGTAACTTTTAATATCTATGCCTGTTTTTACAACCTGTTGGTCTACAATGAATTCGAGATTCTGGTGTATCTCTTTTTTTAGCATCCAGACCATCGGGTTAAACCAGCAAAATGCACATATTATTTCCGAAAAAATGATATCTATGGAATGTTTTTGACGGACATGGATTAATTCATGTGTTATGATTTCATGTATTTCGGTAGTATTATGCATACCGGGATTTATGAAAACCCAGTTGAAAAATGAAAATGGCATTGTTTGTGTGCATAATACGCGTACCGGATAATTTTCTATGTCGGTTTGGGTGGTATGCTGCTTTATCCATATAATCTGAAGTGTTCTGATGGATAACCTTACCAGGAAAAAACAGGTTATAATTGCATAACTCCACCAGACAAAATCGATTAATGAGATCGTTGATGCAGTTGAGTGTACCGGTTGAGAAATTGTAAATTCAGGAAGATATTGTGCATAAACCGTTGCAGCTTCGGTTACTGATTTGTTGTGTATGAACCATGTAGAGAAATCAAGAAACGGGTAGATAACCGATAACCCGAGCATGCTCAATAATGAATAGCGCCGGAGCGAGAAAAACGTATCACTTCGATAGCAAGTGCGATAAATAAGATAAAATATTATTATCGCGATATTTATTTTTATCAGGTAGCTGAATGTTTCCATGGCAAAGCGTATTATTCGTCTTTTTCAATGATCTTAATAATTTCTTTCAGTTCGTCGGCAGATATTTTTTCATCTTTGGCGAAAAAAGAAACCATTTCTTTGTATGAATTCTGAAAATAATCGCGAATGACTCCCGACATAAATTTACGTTTGTATTCGCTTTCGTCGATTAATGGTATGCAAAGGTTGGTTGTCCCGATGCGACGCATTTTCAGATATTTCTTTCGTTCCAGATTTTTTATGATAGAAGCAAATGTAGTATATGGCATAAGAGGTTTGGGGCTTAATTCGTGATAGTCGCGAATGGTACCTTCTCCTTTTTGCCAGACAATGAGCATGACTTCTTCTTCCTGATGCGTTAATTTTTCCATGATGTTTTTTTTGTTACTAGTCAAACGCAAACATACGAATGTTTCGTAATATAAAATTAATCATGGTTTTAAAAGATGTTATTGGCGCGTTAATAAATTGCAAGAGGAATCCGGTAATAAGTAACAGCTACTTGTATTTTTAAATTCCGAGTCGTTGTTTGAGAGATTGATACCTGGCTGTGCTGATTTTTATTTTTTCACGATTGTGTAGAATGAGTTGTTGTCGTTCACCGAATTTTTCGATCCGGCTAATGTGGCTTATGTTTACAATATATGAACGATGAATACGAATAAAAAGGTCGGAAGGTAGTATATCTTCAGTATACTTCATGGTTTGCTCTTTCAGCCAATGTCCTTCGGTTGTATGGATCGAAATGTAATCGCCATCGGCTTGTATATATAGGATCTCATTTATTGGAATGATTTTTATTTTTTGCCCGTTGCGTACGACTATGCGATCTATGGATTGCCCTGTAGTATGCGCAGTTTTATCTGTTACATTCTCATTTGGTGTTTCAGAATCCTTAGGCTGGCAGAGCATATAAAATAAACGGAAGATGATAATGAGCAGAAACGTTATAAAAATACGGACCGGTATGGTTGCAACATGGAATGTCAATAATGATGGCAGGAAAAGGAAAATTCCGAATGTTTCCATTCCTACTATGCATCCGCTTATTAACAGTGAAAGAGCTAATATGAATATGCTGTGATAGAGTGGATTGTGATGTCTTGGCAAAGCATACTTAAATGTATTCCAGAGCATAACTCCTGTAAGACAAAGAATGCTTCCATAGATAACTGCGTCGGTTATGCCGTATATTAGCGATTGGCTACCTGTAACGAGAGCATATATTGCAGCCGTTGCAAAACAGACTGCAATATAGCTTTTCATATAATTGTTTAATAGATACATTTATTTGATTTCTATGCCACCGAATGTACATTTTACAACTAATATAAGCTTTCTGCTTTGATCTTTATCTATGTTTTTTATCCTGGAATCGCTTACGCCACCCACGAATGATTTGGAACGGACGTCAATATCCCAATTGTCGGGCGCTGAAATTTCGACGCCACCGAATAGGGCATTTATATACAAAAAAGTTTCTCCTTCAGGAAGTGAAGTATGTCGCAGGTCAAGTTCCATTCCGCCAAAAGTAACATCTATATTCCCGCCTTTAAATTCAGGATCCAGGATTACCTGTTCGGTACCACTGAATATAAACTGATAATTGATTTTGCCATCCTGATTCTCCTGTTCATTAGCAACGTACGATTCATTCCAGTGTCCTTTCGAGCTTCTTTTCCTGAAATGGGTGGGTCGAATTATGAGTGATGAAAAAATCAGGATACCAAGTAGGATAATACCTGCCGGCCAGTATGTGGAAAGGAATTGTTCGTAAACAAGTGTATCAGGATAGATTTTTGAAATCTCGGAAAACAGGAAGAATTTACCAATAGCAGCAAGAATGATTCCCCAGATAAAATGAAATTTACAAATGTGTATAATTCCGATAATTAATAACAACATTGGCCATGAAAAGAAAACGCTTTTCCATACAGGCGCTAACCATCCGGTATTGAAGCATAATAAAAGTATGCCGGTTCCAATCAGTAATAAAGCAAATATAACTCCGTTGCCAATTTTGTTGTGTGTGTAGGATTGACTCCCATTATGCCGGCTTACGCTTCGGCTCATCAATGTTGCTCCTGCTACATATATCAGAATAGATAAAAGGACCATTGAAATAACAAAAAAGGGTGTTGCTGTCGTGAATAAAGTGTTGATTGCCCAGTTGAGCAGAATGCCGCTGCCAACCATTAATATAATTGCAAAGATTGCGGATATGATTCCTTTGTTTTTAGTTGTACTCATTTTTGTGTCTTTTTATAAAAGAGTTACGCAGTCTCTTTTGGATTATTGTTTCTGCAAATGTAGGTCAATCAACAGCTTTCTGCAATGGAAAATCGACCAAATGCATTGAAAATACCGTTCAAATCCGGTATAAAAGAGACAGAAAAAAGATTCTATATCCGCATTGTAAACCTTTTTGGCCGGATAATTGTTTTATAATTGACCTAATAAATACGATTATGAAAAGAGAAAAAAGCATTGAGTTATTAAATTTAGCTGTAAACGAAGAATTATCGGCTGTTCACCAATACATGTATTTCCATTTCCGTTGTGAGGATCAGGGCTATGAGTTATTATCCCAGATGTTTAAGCGTATCGCAATCCATGAAATGATACATGTGGAGAAGCTGGCAGAACGGATCTTATTCCTGAAAGGTGATATCGATATGGTTCCGTCAGAGAAAGTAGCAAAACTGGTTGATCCGAAAGATATGTTGGAAAAAGCATATCGCCAGGAAACAGACAGTATAAATAAGTATAATGCATGGGCCAGTGAATGCAGTGCGGAATTAGATGCCGCTTCAAAAATATTATTTCAAGGATTAGTGATAGAAGAAGAAATTCATCAGGATCAATTTGAGACGGAATTAGATAACCTGAAAAAGTTTGGTGATAAGTATTTGGCTTTGCAATCGGTTGAGCGGAGTAAAATTATTGCAAAATCGCCAGGACATAGTGATTGATGTTATTAGAATTGTTGATACGTTGATATGTGGATTTGTTTGAACGTATTAATGACTAGGTGCATAAATGTAAAATAACGACAAATCTTATTAAGAGCAGCACTAAAAAAAGAAAAGTCCCCTTTTTAAGCTGTTGGGGACTTTTTCTCTTTTATAATGTTTTTAAATTCAGGTTCCTCCACAATACTTTAATGCCACCTCCATCATGAATTTGAAGAGCAATACGTCCTTGTCCGGCACCGATCTTTTCATCCGTCAGGTTGACCATTTCATTGCCGTTCAACCATGTGGTTACATTATTGCCTTGCACTTTGATACGTAGTGTATTCCAGTCGCCTACTTTCAGGAATTCTTCTTTTTCATCCGGTATTTGCTCCAACCAACCGCGTCCGTAAGATTCGTATATACCGCCGGTATCGTTTCCTTTTGGAGCAACTTCTACCTGCCAGCCATTAACTTTTACGCCTTCTTCGATAAATGAACGAATAAATACGCCTGAATTACCGTCTGCTTCCTGTTTGAACTCAACAGTCAGATCAAAGTCATCATAATATTCGCGTGTAGCCAGATAGCCGTATTGTTTATCCGGACCGCTTTCGCATACTAATAAACCGTCCTGTACATACCATAACTCCGTACCATAGGCTTCCCATCCGGTTAGATCAACACCATTGTATAATGCAACTTCTTTGGACTTACGTGGTAATTCACGAACTTTAATATTACGGAAAGATGCCGGATATCCATGATCCTGCAAACAGATTACACCTTTTTTGGCTAAACCATATTCCGGTGCATTTTCCCATTTCCCACTATTCTTACGTTTATACCAGTCGTCGCTCCATGCCTCGAATTCAAGTATTTTGGCTCCATTCAACCAGTGTTCTACATGTCCGTTGTCAAATATGATTTTCGAATTGTTCCATTGTCCTGCCGGATTTACCTTCATTACATCTTTATTCGGTAAATACATGGCGTAGTCAACACCCAGTTTTTGCCACTCTTCCAATGGTTCCGGGAAATTAGGTTCATCAATCAACTGGTATTCGGGACCTGTAACGTAAGGAACCGCAAATTGAGGACGTTCTACAACATGGTATAGCATGCCGCTATTACCGCCTTCGGATAGTTTCCAGTCCCATGATAACTCAAAATTTTCGTATTGTTTTTCGGTCACAATATAACCGTCCGAATCACTTCCGGCTCCTTTTGCCTGTATGCAGCCTTCTACTACATGCCAGGGCTTGGTTAATGAAGTGCCGTTGTAGTCGCGCCATCCGTTCATCGTTTCGCCATCAAACAGCAAAACCCATCCTTCGGCTGTTTCTTCAGGGGTTAATACGTTTTGTTTTTTCTCTTCACAGGCCGTTAGACCTGCTAATAAGAAGGAGCATGCTACGAGTGTAGAACTCCATGATAATTTTGTTCGTTTCATGTTTATTTATTTAGAAGTTTTTCATAGTTACAAAGATATACCAGATGTTTAAACCGACAAATCTTATTATGTTGATTTATGTTTTATTTTAAGAACTGTTTAGCTTTTATGTTCTGACTTTTTCTGGTGATAGTTCGATCTGTTTTATCCAAGCTTTTGAAATTCTCTGATTAGTTGTCCGTTAAAAGGGTTGTAGTCAGATCTCTATGGTGATCAAATTCGAGGTAAATTCGAGACAAATTCGAGGTAAATACCCAAATTACCGAATTCGTGTCGTTTTTACATAGAATATAGTTCGTTATTAACGACTATTGAATCCCGGGCAAATAGTAGGAACGTTTTAAGTAATGACATGTGAACTGAAATTGAACGCCGTGATCTATCTGATTTCAACAATTGAAAGTGCAAACAGGCTTATACGAATATCCGGAACATTTGCTAATGTTTCGATGCAAGATAGTGATGTGGCCCCGGTAGTAATTACATCATCTATGAGCAGGATATGTTTGTTTTCGAATGATTTGGTATTATGTAATGAAAATATTTTTTCTACATTGAGGTGTCTTTCATAACGTAATTTGCTGGTTTGGGTGGTTGTATGAATTGTGCGAAATAATATATCCGAAACAATCGGTTTGTTGGTGAATGAGGCTATTCCTTGTGCAATCCATTCTGATTGGTTGTATCCCCGTTTTCGCTCTTTCTTCGGATGCAATGGGACGGGTACCAGTAAGTCTATATCGTTAAAAAAGTTATCTGTTTGAAGTTCGCTGGCAGCTATTCTTCCTAATTGTTTAGCCAATTGTTTGTTATTCCGGTACTTGAATGAATGGATGAGGGATTGCACTTTCCCTTCCTTTTCATAGAGCAGAAAACCGGCAGCCTTTTGCAATTGGGGAATGCCGGCATAAAGTTTTAATATCGGATTGTCCGGGCGCTTGTGGTAGTTGGCTCGCGGAAGGTCATACAGACAATGCAGACAGAGTTGTTGTTCGTGCTCGATCAGGGGTTTTTCACAAAGCAGACATAGATTCGGATAGAACAGGTTTACTAAGTTATTCCATATTGTCTGCTTCATAGCTCTCGGTAAACAAGGGTTTCAGGTATTTTAGAATGATGTCGCTTTCAAATCCTCTGCCTGCTGCAAAACGATAGAGTTTATTGAATATATCTTGCCCGGAACGTCCTTTTGTTGTTCGTTTTTTGCTTATTAATAGTTCGGATAGTATGTCTGCATATTTATTTTCGTCAATATTGTCAATTGCTTCCGCAATCAGAGTTGGTTTTATTTCTTTTTTCCGCAATTCATAATTGATCCGTACACGTCCCCAGTGGTTAAATAACAGTTTGTCGTTGACGAAACTGCGACAGAAGCGTGCTTCGTCGATGAATTTCTCTTTTAGTAAATATGATATGATCCGGTCTGCCATATCCGATTGACCACCTGCAGTTGTAATTTTTTTCTTGACATCGGATATGCAACGTTCTGCAGTGGAACAGTAGGCAGCAGCCAGATGCAGGAGTTCGGATTCGCTTCGTTGTTTCATATATAATAATTGAATAGACTGAATAAATTGAGTTTACTGAGTTAATTAATTTTATTGAGTTTATTTATGTATCGCTTTTATGAACCGGTCTCTGCCACTTAAATCCTGTATCAGCTCCAAATGGTTATAGCCTTGTTCTTTCAACATCTCAAGTGTAATGGCTCCGCATGCAGTATTAATTTCAAAATAGAGCCTTCCATCTTTTTTTAGCAAGTCACGACCGATATCTGCAATCCGGCGGTAAAATAGCAACGGATCATTATCGGGGACGAACAACGCCTGATGAGGTTCGTATAACAGAACATTATCAAGCATGGTTGTTTTTTCGTTTTCTTTTATATAAGGCGGATTGCTGACAATCAGGTCTAATGAGTGATGTGTAATTCCGGTTGATTTACCTGATAAGATATCAGCTTGTATGAATTCTACTGTAGCTTTGTTTTGTGTTGCATTTATCCGGGCGGTAGCTATTGCTTTTTCTGAAATGTCGATGGCATGAACGGTGGCATTGGTAAGATGTTTTGCCAGTGAAACAGCAATACATCCGCTACCGCTACCAATATCCAATACATGTAAACCGCTCTTTTTTTCGGTTTGTAAAATCATGTGTACTAATTCCTCTGTTTCGGGGCGGGGAATTAGTACTGAAGGGTTTACTTCAAAATTTAACCCGTAGAATTCTGTTTTTCCAATGATGTATTGGAGTGGCTCCATTTTTTGAAGACGTTTAACAATTGTTCGGATTCGTTCTTTATCAAAATGAGATAATTGTGTATCTTTGCGAAGAATTTGCTGTTGAGGTGAGAGATTACATATTTCTTCCAATATCCATCGGGAAAAGCTATTGATTTCTTCCGTTGGATATAGCTCCTTTAATGATTCCCGTATGAATGTCGTTGTTGCGTTCATAGAAAGATCCTGATCTTGTTTTGATGCATATAGCATTCAGAATTATACTTTACAAAAGTAAGTAACTGTTAAGAATTTTACAATAATAAATTTTATAAAGTTAAAGACATATTTTTCGCATTCTTTTAGGCTCTTTTTCAATCTAATTAGTCGTTTTTCGTGACTCGGCATAATCCAAGCAAGCTTGTCTTCTGCTCTCACTACTTAAAACGTTTGCGCATTTTCATCCTTGCTTACTTTTAATAGCCCGCTATTATGCAGTAAACAATGATAAAAATCCATCAAAAAATAACTCTAAAATAATTCACGAAAAAATTCCTAACAGTTACTAAGGCGAAAACAGAATAATACAAAATGCAGGTTGACGAAAAATACATGATGCGTTGTCTGGCTTTGGCAAAAGCCGGTGCATGTTCGGTTGCTCCCAACCCAATGGTTGGTTCCGTAATTGTATATCAGGACCGGATTATCGGAGAAGGTTATCACCAGCGATGCGGTGAAGTGCATGCGGAGGTTAATGCGGTTGCTTCCGTAAAAGACAAACGTTTACTTAAGGATGCAACTTTATACGTTAATCTGGAACCCTGTTCTCATTATGGTAAGACTCCTCCCTGTGCCGAAATGATTATTCGTGAAGGTATTCCGCGGGTGGTTATCGGATCATTGGATCCGTTTCCGGAAGTTTCGGGACGTGGTGTGCGGATGTTGAAGGATGCAGGGGTGGAAGTAATGGTTGGCGTGATGGAGGAAGAGGCGATGGCTTTGAATCGTTTTTTTATAAAGGCATATACATTACAGCGTCCGTACATAATATTAAAATGGGCACAAAGCAGGGATGGTTTTATGGACCGTACACGGTCGGATGGATTTGAACCTCCGGTTCAATTTTCTACTCCTTCTACTTGCCGGAGTCTTCATAAATTACGCTCGGAAGTTTCGGCTATTATGGTTGGAACCCGTACGGCTCTTTTAGATAATCCTTCACTTACCGTCAGGCATTGGGTAGGCAGTTCTCCTGTGCGTGTAGTACTGGATCGTTCTTTGCGTATTCCTGCTTCGCATCATTTACTTGATGGTTCGGTACGTACATTGGTTTTTACGGAACAATCTGCAGAAAACCGAAAACAGGTTGATTATATCGGGATTGATTTTTCCGTACCGGTAATTCCACAGGTTTTACGTGTTTTATTTGAGCAAAAATTGAATTCTTTACTGGTAGAAGGTGGAGCATCATTACATCAAAGTTTTTTAGAAGCCGGATTGTTTGATGAGATACGTATAGAAACTGCTCCGTTTGATTTGTTTGATGGCGTTAAATCTCCTGATATTCAGTATTTGTCTACTTGTTCGGAAATGAATGTCTCAATTGAAAAAATAAATAAAAATAATGAAAATACAATTGCACTATATACATGTTAAGCATTTCTTAATAAACACCCTTCTGACACTAAAATTTTATAAATATTAGATAAGATGGGGTGTAAAGTAAAAAATGTTTCTACTTTTGTGCACTTATTAAATTGTGAGAATGGAAAATGTAAAAAGAATTTACTTATGTTTAGCTGGTAGTTTGCTGTTGTTGTTATCCTCCTGTCTTGGAAGTGATGATGATGAGTCTGCAGATTGGTTATATTCAAATTGCCAGATTAAAAGTTTCACATTAAAAAATGATTCAATATCAGGTTTGAGTAGTGTTAAATTCACAATTGATCAGGTAAACGGGTTGATTTATAATAAAGATTCTATGGCTTATGGAACGGTCATAGATGAAAAAGTAGTTTGTACGATTACTTATGAAGTCGGTGCATTGAGCGTGGAGGTTTATCAGGATGCAACAAAAGATTCTGCTTACTGGAATGGTTCTGACTCACTGAATTTTTCCAGTTTTGTTCGTTTTGATGTGTATTCAGTAGATGGCAAGGCTGTAAAAAGATATATTGCAAAATTGAATGTTCACCAACAGCTTCCTGATTCGATGGAGTGGACCCTCCGTGAGAGTCCATTATTGGGAAAAACAGTACAGGATCAGAAAGTAATCGCACATAATGGCTCTTATTGGATGTATGTAAAGGGGCAGGATGGATACGAATTATACCGGTCTTCAAATGCTATTGACTGGACAAAGTCGAATTTAACGGGTCTTACTGAAAAGACCTTTATACTTTCCCAGTTGGTTAGTTATGAAGGTTTCTTATACCTGCCGACCACGGAAGGTGTATTATATCAATCGGTAAATGGAACAGATTGGAGTGCGTTGGACGGCGCTCCGGTAGTAAAAGCTGTTTTAGGTGTTGTATATGAAAGCGGACAACTAAAACGTCCGTCGGCATTGGCAACTGTTATTAATGATAATAATAAATGGTACTATGCAGCTATGAATAAAGAGTTGCAGTGGCAGACCGGAAATGAAATTTCTACGACATTCCCTGTGAGCGGATTTGGTCATGTGAGTCATGAAGTAATGTATTATCAACGATTAATGGTTGTTGCGGGTAAGGATCGTAATAATCAATTGTATAATGCTGCATGGGAAACAATGGATGGTTTGCAATGGGTACAATTGACGGATGACCGTGCTAACTCTTTTAATAAACGTGAGGGTATAGCATTAACGACATATGATGATGATTTTTACCTGTTTGGAGGCATTGATGCTTCTAATACGGCAAAGAAAGATATTTATCGTTCGAAGAACAAGGGGGTGACCTGGGAACTGGTAGACTCTTTAATTACTTTTCCGGATGCTTATAAAGCGAGAGGTTATTCTTCTGTGCTTGTTGATGATGATAATTTTATACTTCTTTTCGGCGGAAAAGAAAATACTTCTGCGAATATGTTGGATGAGTTATGGTCGGGACGAATTAATCGTTTGGGCTTTAAAGACTGATCGTAGATATAATTTTGTGATATTTTTCACGTTAGAAAGAAAGAAGTGACAAAAAAACAAAACGTTATGTCTTCGACTTTTTTTCAACGGTGGTTTACGATTCTCTTGCTTTCAGTTATTTTTACTTGTGTTCATGCTCAGGAATACAAGTATGAAATAGGAGGTATGGCCGGAGGAGCATTTTATATGGGTGATGTGAATAAAACGGCTTTATTTAAAGGGTTGAATCCCGGCTTAGGAGCTGTTTTTCGTTATAATGCGAATTTTCGTATTGCTTTTAAAGGTGATTTTGCCTGGGCAAAAGTAACCGGTACAACGGATGGATTAGATAATGTTTTTCCAAATAATCTGCAAACGTCGTTTGACAGAAGTTTATTTGAATTGGGAGGACAGTTTGAATTTAATTTTTTCCCATATAGCGATAAGTTTGCATATTTGAATACTAAACGGTTTTCACCATATGTACTTGTTGGTTTGGGCACGACATTCTCGCCGGGTGACGATGCTTTTTTTAGCTTGAATGTGCCGATGGGAGTAGGTGTGAAGTATAAATTAAAGAACCGGCTTAATTTGGGTTGCGAATTTTCATTTCGTAAATTATTCGGAGATGGTCTGGATAATAAAGAGTTGGATGACCCGTATGAAATAGGTGGTAGTATGTTTAAGAATAAAGACTGGTACTCATTTTTGATGTTATCATTAACATGGGATTTCGGACCTCGTAACCGGGAGTGCAACAATGCGAATTCAATAGTATTTTAAAACGTTGATGACGTTGATAGATAAGATAGATAAAACACTAATGCCGCAACATGTGGCAATTATTATGGATGGAAACGGACGCTGGGCCAAAGCACGTGGAGAAGATCGTACTAAAGGGCATCAGGAAGGCGTTGTATCTGTTCGTAAAGTTGTTGAAGCTGCTGCTGCAATTGACTTGAAATATCTTACTGTCTATACTTTTTCTACAGAGAACTGGAATCGACCGGAAGCAGAGGTGCAGGCGCTAATGGCTTTGCTTGTTACTGCGATTCATCGCGAGACTCCTGATTTGATGAAGAACAATGTTCGTCTGGATGTTATTGGTGATTTGTCCCGATTAGATGGTGATGTGCGTAAAACACTCACTGATTGTATTGAGCAGACTTCTGTAAATACAGGGACAACATTGATTCTGGCTTTAAGCTATTCTTCCCGCTGGGAATTGTTGAATGCCTCTAAATTATTGGCAAAGGATGTGTGTGAAAAACGAATTTCTTTGGATGATATAACCGAAGATTCTTTTTCGCAATATTTAACGACAAGGAATTTTCCTGATCCGGATTTATTAATCCGGACAGGTGGAGAGAAGCGTATCAGTAATTTCCTTTTATGGCAATTATCGTATGCTGAATTTTATTTTACGGATGTTTATTGGCCTGATTTTAGAGAAAACGAATTATATGAAGCAATCTTGTTTTATCAACAACGTGAAAGGCGGTTTGGTAAGACAAGCGAGCAATTAAAATAGATAAACAGAAACGTATATGCATAGAAGAATACGCTTGTTGATTGCCTTGATGGGCATAATTGTTTTTAAGGGTTTTGCACAGACGGATGATACGATTCAGCTTGCACAGACAACCGATACGATACCGCTCGTCCAGCCTGCTGAAACGATCCAGATAGTGGAGGCTGATGATACGATACCGCCTGGAGAAATTCCCGAAATAAATTATTCGTCTGCTAAAAGATACACGATTGCTGATATAAAGGTCTCCGGGATTCAGAATTACGAAGATTATGTATTAATAGGTTTTTCAGGTTTGGCCGTAGGAGATGAAGTATCGGTACCGGGTGATGAGATAACGGATGCCATCAAGCGTTTCTGGCGTCATGGTCTGTTTTCAGATGTAAAGATTCTTGCTACACGTGTGAAGGATAACAAGGTATGGCTGGAGATTCAGTTAAAACAGCGTCCGCGTATTTCGGAAATCAATTATAACGGAGTAAAGAAGGGTGAGCGTGAGGATTTGATATCGCGTTTAGGATTGCGTAAAGGACATACAATCACAACAAACGTATCTGACCGTGCCAAGACATTAATCCAGAAGTATTTCGACGGAAAGGGCTTTAAGAATGTCGAGGTAGATATCGTTCAGCGTGAAGATTTGTCGAAAGAGGGAGAGGTAATTGTCGATATCAACATCAATAAGAACCAGAAGACGAAGATTGAAGAAATTACGATCACGGGAAATGAGGAACTGTCGGACTTTACGCTGAAGAAAGCGATGAAAAAGACAAACGAGCGTATGAATTTGCTAAAGAGGCCGAAGACGAGTGTCCTTGAAGCTTTCAGTACGAAAAAGTTCACTACGGAAGAATATGAGAATGACAAGAAGAACCTGATTGATAAGTATAATGAATTTGGTTACCGTGATGCCGTGATTGTTTCGGATAGTGTTGTGAACGTAAATGAAAAGCGTGTCTCTGTTTTCCTTTCGGTAGATGAAGGACAGAAATATTATCTGAAGGATGTGTTATTTGTCGGTAACACGAAATACCCGTCGGAACAATTGGAGATGCTTTTGAATATGAAGTCCGGTGATGTTTATAACCAAAAGAAACTTATGGAGCGTTTGCAGACCGATGAGGATGCAGTGGCGAATATTTATTATAATAACGGCTACTTATTTTTTGGAGCCGATCCGGTGGAAGTGGATATTCAGAATGACTCCATCTCGTTAGAGATTCGTATTCAGGAGGGTCCCCAGGCCACGATCAATAAGGTTATCGTAGCAGGAAACGACCGTTTATATGAAGATGTGGTACGTCGTGAATTGCGAACGAAACCCGGTCAGTTATTCAGCCGTGAGGACCTGATGCGTTCAGCCCGTGAATTAGCTCAGATGGGTCATTTTGATCCTGAGAATATGGTTCCCGAACCGATACCTAATCCTGATAATGGAACGGTTGATATCCGTTATAACCTTGTCTCGAAGGCGAATGACCAGGTGGAAGTATCTGCCGGTTGGGGTCAGACGGGTTTGATCGGAAAACTGAGTTTGAAGTTTACGAACTTTTCGATGAAGAACTTCCTTAATCCGAGTACTTATCGTGGCATTATCCCTCAGGGTGAGGGCCAGACGCTGACGTTAAGTGGTCAGACAAGCGGTAAGTATTACCAGTCGTATAATATATCATTCATGGACCCATGGTTTGGAGGAAAACGTCCGAATACGTTATCAGTGAGTTTATATTATGCGAAGATGACGGGTATAAATAATAACTTTTACAGTTCTCAGTATAGTCCTTATTATGGTTCTTACGGTGGTTATGGCGGCTATGGTGGTTATGGCGGTTACAACAGTAGCCTGTATGAAGGACTGTATGAGGCCTCCTACGACCCGGATAAATATATGCAGATGATAGGTGTAACTGTGGGTTACGGAAAACGATTAAACTGGCCTGATGATTATTTCTACTTTATGGCCTCTTTGAACTATCAGTTGTACCGTATGAAGAACTGGTATGAATATTTTATCGTTACGGATGGAAATTGTCATAAAATCAGTCTTGATTTGTCGTTACAACGCAGTTCAATCGATAACCCATTGTATACACGTTATGGTTCGAGTTTCACGGCATCCGTATCTGCTACACCTCCTTATTCATTGTTTGATGGAAAAGATTATGCATCCATGACTGACCAGGATGAGGGCAAGCATAAATTGATAGAGTATCATAAATGGAAATTCCAGGGCAAACTGTTCTTCCCGTTAGCGCCTCTTCCTTCCAATAATGGTCCGAAACGTACGCCTGTATTAATGTCGCGTATTGAATATGGATTCTTAGGATATTATAATAAAGATAAGATCTCTCCGTTTGAGACTTTCCAGGTTGGTGGTGACGGAATGTCGGGTTACTCCAGTTATTATGCCACAGAGATGGTAGCATTGAGGGGATATGATAATGGATCACTGGCCGGTCAGAATTATGCTATTCCGTATGGTTATGCTTATTCGCGTTTGTCGATGGAGCTTCGTTATCCATTTATTCTTGAACCCACTTCTACGATTTATGGTTTGGTGTTTGCCGAGGCCGGTAATGCATGGGGATCGATCAGTGATTTCAGTCCTTTTGACTTGAAGCGTTCGGCTGGTGTTGGTGTTCGTATATTCCTTCCGATGATTGGTATGATGGGGATAGACTGGGCTTATGGTTTTGATGTTCCATATGGACAGTCCTCTAAAGGAGGAAGCCAGTTCCACTTTGTATTAGGCCAGGAATTCTAATGTTAATTTAACATAAATAGAAAAGAACGGATAAAACTCTCTGTTATATTTGCAGTCTAAGCAAATGACTAATGAAATTGAACTAAAAAAGGAGAATCAATTATGAAAAGAAAAGGGATTTTATTTATAGGAATGGTGTTGTTTTGCTCGGTAGCAATGATGGCACAGAAATTTGCCTTAATTGATATGGAGTATATTTTAAAAAATATTCCGGCATATGAGATGACTAACGAACAGCTGTCTCAGCTTTCTAAAAAATGGCAAGGTGAAGTAGAAACTCTTCAGGAAGAGGCACAGAATATGTATAAAACTTACCAAAGTGATTTGGTATTTCTTTCGGCAGAGATGAAGACCAAACGTGAAGAAGCAATTGTAAAAAAAGAGCAGGACGCACAGGATCTGAAGCGCCAGTATTTTGGAGCAGAAGGCGAATTGTACCAGAAAAGGGCGAGCCTGATGAAACCGATTCAGGACGAGATCTATAATGCGGTTAAAGAAATAGCGGAGGATAAGGGTTATCAGGCTGTCGTAGACCGTGCTTCGGCCATGAGTCTGATTTTTGCATCTCCTAAGATTGATATCAGTAATGAAGTTCTTATAAAGTTAGGATATTCAAAATAAATGCGTACATTTGTCCGCATTAAAATGGATTTTTTAAGCTGAAAATATTTAATTATAATAATAACCAAAATGAAGAAATTTGTAGTTCTATTGCTAATGCTCCTTCCGTTAGGGGTTGTTGCACAGGAGGTAAAAATCGCAATTGTAAATTCGATGGAAATTTTCAATGTGATGCCGGAAGTATCCGATGTTGAAAATCAATTAGCTGCTTTGCAAGAACAATATGAAAAAGAATTTAAAGTGATGCAGGATGAATATAATAAAAAGTTTGCCGAATATGTGGAGCAACGTGATTCTTTAACGGACAATATCCGTCTGAGAAGAGAACAGGAAATCCAGGATTTGGAAACCCGTATTCAGAATTTTGTACCGGTAGCACAACAGGAAATACAAAAGAAACAACAAGAACTTTTTGCTCCGATTCAGGAAAAGATACATAATGCTATTAAAGCTGTAGGTGATGAAAAAGGTTATACCTATATTCTGAATCCTCAGGTATTGCTTTATCAGGGTGATAATGCTGTGGATGCTACTCCTTTTGTGAAAACAAAATTAGGCTTGAAATAAGAGATTTATTTATATAATTTATAAGAGGATGTCTTTCACCAGTATGTGGGGAGACATCCTTTTTTAGCTAAATATGACAGGAAAAAAGGCACCGATTGGTATTTTTGATTCCGGATACGGGGGATTAACCATTTTTGGGGAGATTCGGAGTTTGTTACCTCAATACGATTACGTGTATTTAGGTGATAATGCACGAACGCCTTATGGAAGCCGTTCGTTTGAAGTTGTCTATCAGTTTACACGTCAGGCCGTATTGCACTTATTGGCCGAAGGTTGCCCGTTAATAATTTTAGCCTGTAATACGGCTTCGGCAAAGGCCTTGCGGACGATTCAGCAATGTGATTTGCCTCAGATTGATGTTACAAAGCGTGTCTTGGGTGTGATTCGACCAACCGTGGAGGTGGTCGATCAGGTGAGCTGTACAAAACATATTGGTGTCCTGGGAACATCCGGCACTATTTATTCGCGATCGTACGAGCTTGAAATCGCCAAGCTTTATCCGGATGTACATGTTGTGAGTGAAGCTTGTCCGATGTGGGTACCATTGGTCGAAAACCGTGAGTACGATTCTCCCGGAGCCGATTATTTTATACAAAAGCATCTGAATGCTTTATTAATGCAGGATAGTCGGATTGATACAATCTTACTTGCCTGTACGCATTATCCTTTACTAATGAATAAAATTAAACAGTATTTACCGGCAGGAATTACCGTTTTCCCGCAGGGAAAACAGGTCGCAGATAGTCTGAAGGATTATCTTTTCCGCCATCCGGAAATGGAGATGCGGTTGACACAACACGCGACCTGCCGTTTTCAGACAACGGAATCTGCCGCAAAATTCTCGGAATCAGCTTCTGTTTTTTTAAAACATCCGGTGGAAGTTGAACAGATAGTTATCGCATGAAATATTTAAAAATACTTGTTTGTTTTATATTTCTTTCGTTTACTTTCCAAACGAAAGACTGGGATCAGTATTTGCAATCATCCGGCTTTGTGGACATCCGGCAACTGGATCCTACGATTCAGGTTCATTTGGTTTATGCGACTCCTCATAACTTTATGAATGAAAAGGTTTACACCGGAATGACGAAAGCGTGGTTACACCCTGATGGTGCGAATAAATTGTTACGGGCGCAGCAGTTGCTTAAAAAAGAGAATCCCGGATATTCATTGTTGGTATATGATGCTGCGCGTCCTTTCGAAGTGCAGAAGAAAATGTGGCAGTTGGTCCGGGGTACAAAGAATGTATATTATGTAGCTAATCCGGCGAAAGGAGGCGGTTTACATAATTACGGAATGGCTGTAGATGTAACTATTGTTGCTGAAAATGGAAAGCCCCTTCCAATGGGTACTTCGTATGATTTTTTTGGAGAAGAAGCACATACAGATAATGAAAAGGCATTAGTTGAATCAGGGAAAATCACTAAGAATGAATTACAGAATCGTCTGTTATTACGCCGTATAATGCGTCAGGCCGGATTTACTACGGTTACCAGTGAATGGTGGCATTTTAATGCCTGTTCGAGAAGTGCTGCAAGGGCGAATTACAAACTAATAGAATGAATTCAGACAATGCTTTTGCCGAATGGCGTTAATGCCAGACCGGCCATTTTGAAATGTTGCTTTCCGAACGGGATACCTATAATCGTGATACATAATAATATTCCGAAGAATAAATGGGTAAGGCAGATACCCAATCCTCCCAGGATAATCCATAGAATATTCATAATAATGGATAAGCAACCGCTTGAACCACCGTTATCAACTACTTTACTGCCGAATGGCCATAGAGCTAATACTGCTAATTTGAGTGTTTGCAAACCGAATGGAAAGCCTATTATTGTTATCATCATCAGAATACTTGAAATGAGGTATTCGATTGCAGTAAGAAAACCCCCGAAAATAAGCCAGATTATATTTCCTAAAAATTTCATGCGGTAATAATTATTTATTTACACTAAGGTCGCATAGAACTCGCACGATTTTTATTATCATGGATTTATGTGATTTTACAAAAATCATGCTTCGTTTCATACGATAATATTTTTGTTTAATAATAAGACGATGAACATGCTTGATTTGTTACAAAAAAAATCTTTTTTTAATGAATCATTCAGGAATCTTTACCGAATCCGGCATGTTGTGACTTACTGAATCCGGCAGATGACCGGCATTTAATTGCAGCAGAATATCCTGTTTAATCATATCGAAGCTGTCTTTTAGTTCGGGTTTGACGGGATGCGAGGGTGGTGACTCCATCTTCAGCGGATCGATGGGTTTGCCGTTCTTATGTACCCGGAAATCCAGATGTGGCCCGGTTGATAAACCGGTTGAACCTACATACCCGATTACTTCTCCTTGTTGTACATGTTTGCCTATGGCAATTCCTTTGGCAAATCCACGAAGGTGCATATAGGTGGTTGTATATGTAGCGTTATGTTGAATCTTTACAAAGTTACCGCCTCCTCCTTTTTGAACGCCTTTTGCGATTACTTTCCCATTGCCGATTGTTTTTACCGGAGTTCCTGAAGGCGCTGCATAATCAACGCCATGATGGGCCCGGTATCGTTTTAATACAGGATGGAAACGTGAGTTTGTAAAACGTGAAGAAATACGGAAAAAATCTAAGGGGGCTTTTAAGAATGCTTTTCGCAGACTTTGTCCTTCTGCATCAAAATATTCCGATATACTATCCTGAACGAAGGGTATAGCAGCAAAAGGTTTTCCTCCATGTATAAAAATGGCCCCGTCAATAGAGGTAATATTCAGATATACAGAATCGTCAATATACGATTCTGTGAATAGAACCTGAAACGAGTCTTCCTCCTGTATTCCGAAAAAGTCGATCTGCCAGGCATATATATCTGCTAATTTAATTGCCAGTATGGGATCTGTTCCCAGTTTTTTTATCTCATTCCATAAGGAACTTTTTACGCTTCCTTTTAAAAGTTTTTGATGCAGGGTTATTTCTTTTTGATATAAGTAACCCTGAATAGGACGGCAGGTTAAATCTACAACTACGTGATCGGTTAATGATTTGGAAAAAACAAGGTAATGAATCGATTCGTCTTCGTCCTGGGTTGTAACTGTACAATACGTTTGACCGGCCCGTAATTTTTTAGGATCGAGATATTCAGCGATGGCTTCTATTATGCTATCTCCAATTGTATATGGTAACCCGATTTTTGAAAAGATTATGGACGGATTTTCTCCCGGCTGGATTGTATATTCATTTATATTTAACGAGTCAATACATATATCGTATAAAAAGGTACGGGTATCTTCAATAACAACTTCATCATCCGAAGGTATTCGTTTTTCGGGACGACATGATACTACTATCAATAATAGTAATATATAAAATATAAATGATTTTTGGTTTAATGCAACTCTCTTCATGAACATCATGCAACAAAAATAGGGAAAAAAGGGAAATTTGCATAGGTATAATGGATTTTATAGTATGTTTAATTGTTAATATAGGTTGTTTATGAGTTATGTTTCTCATGATTTTTAGGTATCGTTTTGATAAGAATCACAATAAATAGGTATTTTTAATATAAATAAACTGATGTAATTTTGAGATGATTTATAAACAAATTGATAATATTAAATTATGAAAACAAAATTATTTATTTTAAGCTGCTTAATGATTTGCAGTAGTTTCGTTTATCAGGCGTATGCCGGAGGTTATATTGTTTACTCAAATATCAAATTTACGTATAATGGTCCGACTTCTTTTCCTAATGCAAATTCAATTGCAGCAGTAACTTTTACATTTGAAGGAAGTGACTGGTCTAATCTTACCGGTTCGTGTCATGGTTATGTATTATTATCTAAAACATCGGACTTCAATTTGGGGGATCAGAATAAAAATTTTTACAAAGCACAAAATTTGGGTCGCTGTTTTAAGTTAGTAGAAAATAGCCGTATGAATGGATATGGATCAAACAAAGTGATTTTTCCAGAAGACAAACCCGGTTCGAAGTATTATAATAATATGATTGAAGATTCTAATTCTAAAATACCTGATGGTGAGTATTATATGGCAGTACTTTTTGCTACTACATATAAAAAAGTCAAAATGCCTGATGGTACAATTGCTACGTCAGGTGCTTACGTTGTGATTCCGGAGAAAAATAATAAAAAGATTTATATAGGAAAGAAGCCTGTTACACCTACGCCAACCTGTGATATTAATGTTCGTGATTTTACGATTGGTAAGGAATCAATATATCCTGGAGGTTCTTTTAGTGGTGAGGTTACTGTAGAACTTACAGGTGTGAAGCAATTAGATGCGAATATGTCAATTACTTTATATCCTGATGGTGGAGGAGCAGGAAACATCCTTACTTCACAACGAGTAACACTGTTGCAAGGTAGTCAGAAAATAAGTAATTATTATATGGTGCCATCGATGCCAAATGTAAAATATAAATCTTTGGAGGTAAGATTTGTAAATAACTGTGTTACCTGCTGTGGCGAGAGTAATACAACCAATAATTCAAAAAGCATTTCTCCTCCTACTATTGTACAAAGATCTGGTCTCAGAAGTCTGGAGCTTATAGATGATATAGATCAAATGAACTTGTCTGATCTATCTGCTTTCTGGGATAATGCGGATCAATCAGCAGTAAAAATAAGTGTAGATGAACAGTGGATAGGTAAAGAGATTTATATTGTGAATGTTACCCGGAATGCGTTTGTTGCGAAACGGGAAATAACAGCTACAGAATTTTCTGTATCCGTTGCCAATGCTGTAAGAAAGGGAGATATTATCAGTATATATGTGAATGGAACAGAACAATCTTCTAAGCTACTAAAAACGCATTAATTACTTTTTTTGTGATTTGAAGAATTTATTTGGCAATGTTAATTCCGGATTCATCCGGGTTAACATTGCTTTATATTGTGTTAAATCCAGAAGAAATGGCTCTCACTATTTGTTGGTATATTTTTGATAAAAATCATTATTTTTAGGTATTCCACGATCTGCAAATAGGGAATACTTTTGCAAATGCTATTTTGATAAACATTAACCAAATATAGTGAAAAGTGAGAGGCAAAGCAAAAAAGAAAACATTTCTTTCGATCTTGCCCGGGCTACATCTCTATATTCTATAAATATTTTAAAATAATGAAGAGAATTGTATCTCTTTTCTTTCTTTTTATATTCACATCCGTACACATTTCTGCACAGACTATAGAAGAAGATGGAGAAGAACAACCTGTTGAAAACCTGGATAAACTTATTTCGTTATCAAATGTATTTTCACGCCTGACTTTAGGCGGTTATGGTGAAGCTGCATATACCCGTAATTTTTATAGTGACGAATGGCAGCGCTATAGTAATCCTTCAAATTATAAGGATGCGGATAGTCATGGTCGTTTTGATTTACCGCATGTGGTGTTTTTTATTGGCTATGATTTTGGTAAAGGATGGTCGTTTAGTAGCGAAATAGAATTTGAACATGGTGGAACGGAAAGTGCGATTGAGATAGAATCGGAAGAAGCCCGTGAATATGAAAGTGAGGTTGAACGGGGCGGAGAAGTTGCTTTGGAACAATTCTGGATTCAAAAAAGCTTTAGCCGCGCATTTAATATCCGGTTGGGACATATTATTGTTCCGGTGGGATTAACCAATCAATATCATATGCCGACAGAATTTTTCACGGTATATCGTCCGGAGGGAGAAAATACGATTTTTCCTTGTACATGGCATGAGACAGGTATCAGTGTTTGGGGGCGTACGAAGCATTGGCGCTATGAAGCACAGTTTCTGCCCGGATTAGATGCGGATCGGTTCGGATCTTTTAGCTTTATTAATGGAGCGTCCGGAAGTCCGTATGAATTTAAAATCGCGAATAAGTATGCAGGGGCATTGCGGTTGGATAATTATTCGGTAAAGGGTTTACGTATCGGATTAAGCGGTTATTTCGGATATAGTTTCAGGAACTCTTTGTCAAAAAGTACCAGATATAAGGATTGTAACGGCGAAGTGATGATTGGAAGTGTTGATTTTCATTATAATAATTACAATATGATTGTGAGAGGAAGTTTTGACTGGGCGCATCTGAATGATTCCGAGGAGATTACTGCGTTCAACAAAACGATGCCGGCAGCTTCACCCTCAACCCGAACCGCAGTTGCTTCCGATGCAATGGCTATGGGGATAGAAGCCGGATATAATCTTTTTGCTCATATAGAAAAACTAAAAAATGATAATCAAAAGTTCTATCTTTTCGGCCGTTATGAATATTATGATTCCATGGCAAAAGTAGAGGCTGGTATTATTGATAATAAGGCCTGCGGAAAACATCGGATGGCGGCAGGTATTAATTACTATCCGATCCGGGATATTGTAATTAAGGCTGAATATTCCAAACGATTCTATAAAAGTCAATATAATGACGAGCCTTCTGTATCGTTAGGTGTGGCATATGCAGGATTTTTTACAAAATAGACATGTTTTTATTTCATCATTAATAATTAATAGGTATAAATATGAAAAAGTTTTTTAAATTTCCGTTGTTAATGGCTGTTGCAGTCTTAACTACTTTGGGATTTGCATCATGTGATGACGATGACGATGATAAAGTAACCGAATTGACAGAGCAGGAAAAACGACTGCAAACAATCAATGAAGCATATGTAGATGAGGTGATCGTTCCTACTTATAAAATGTTGTCGGATGAGTCGGCTCTTTTGGAAGATGCTGTAGCAGATTTATCTAAAGATATAACAGATGCAAATGTGGCAAAAGCATGTGAATTATGGAAAACATCCCGCAAATACTGGGAATGGAGTGAGGCTTTCCTTATTGGCGCAGCAGGTATAGAAGGTATTGATCCACATATTGATACATGGCCATTGAATAGAGTGACGTTGCAGAAAGATTTATTAGACACGAATCTAAGCCAGGAGCAAATGAAAGTGAAGATAGAGGGTAGCGATATGTTGGCAGGTTTTCATGGCCTGGAATACATAATTTTCAGGGAAGGGAAAAATCGTCCGGCTGCTGATATTACACCTATTGAAATGCGTTATGCTGTGGCTGTGGTCGAAGATTTGGTCCTTAGTTGTTATCGTTTGGAAGCTTATTGGGCTGGGATAGATAACGTGTCAGGCGAAAAGAAGAGTTTATTAACAGAAGAGAATCAAATACCGGATATAAACTATGGTGAACATTTTAAAAAAGCACAAAAAGTAGCAGGTATGGAGGAAGGTGACTGGGGCTCTATATTTGGAGTAAGCGAAAACCTGATATTCGGTTTTATGGACATTGTTGATGAAGTTGGAAATGCCAAAATAGGATCAGCTTTTACTGGTGAAGATCCGGAATATATTGAATCTCCGCATGCGTATAATTCGATACAGGATTTCGAAGATAATATTCAAGGTGTGCGTTATGCTTACTTTGGGAAGATGGAAGCGACTTCCGCTCAATCAAACTCAATTGGAGCTTATATCAAAGAAATGGATGCTACCGCTGATAAAGCAGTGCTTGATGCTTTTGATAATGCAATAGCAAAGATAAAAGCAATGCCAAAACCATTTGTACTGAACTTTACTGATCCAAGAGCCGGCGAAGCCATCGAGGCTTGTGATGATTTGAACACAGCACTAATAGCTGCACAGAAAGTTTTGAGAAAATAAATAATATCTACGACTAATGCTAAAGAAGATTTGTTTTTTATCTTTATCGATCTTGTTTGTATTTACATCCTGTAACGATGATGATGGTCCTGATACAAAACCGGTAGTTGAAGTTCCGGAAGAAGAATGGTATTCAGGTGGTGAATTGGGAACAACCTTTAATGCTACTTCTTTTGCGTATGAACAGCCTGCTCCTGCTGTTGAAAATACAGGAATGTCGCATGCTTTTAAAATGGGTGAGTATCTGTTTGAACGTGATTTTAATGAAAATCCGAGTGGCGCTTTTTGTGGTTTAGGGCCATTGATGATACGGACCGGATGTTTGTATTGTCATCCGAGTTACGGGCATGGCAAACGACAAACGGAATACCGCTCTAATCAGCGAGGTAATGGTTATTTGCTGGTTGTAACCGATGAGACAGATACGTACCTGAGTTCATTGACCGGTATGCCACAGACGATGGCTGTTACTCCTTTTAAACCACCGATTGATGAAACGAAAATTAAAATCGATTGGTTAACACACGTTGATGAATGGGGCAATAAGTTTTCGGATGGAGAATCTTACGAGTTGATCTATCCGGAAGTTACTATTCCGAAAGATGCGTATTATGTTCCACTGGAAGTGACGAAGAATGGTGAAACGACGACAGTCCCTCATCAGAATGTAATTGTCCGGTTGGAGTCAACAATCGGCGTATATGGTACAGGACTGCTGGATGCGATTGATGCTGATGATTTGAAAGCGGAGTATACAAGACAGGAACAATATGGTGTTTCGCTTAATCCGGCTATTTTTGCTGGTGGGAACTGGGTGAAAACTTATGGAACAACAAGTCATCCGTTGAAGTTTACATACGCCTTGAGTCGTGGTCCGCTTCAGGATGCTGCCGGAGCAAATGCGATCTGGAATATTACAAATGTAACCCGTTCGAACCGGCGGTATCATTATATGACCGCTGCGTATGCTAAAGTAGCTTCGCAGGATAAGGATGTTCAGGAAACGTTTTATAAATATTTTTCGGAGCATAATAAGACGGGTGATGTGGAAACGGATATTTATAATTATCTGATGGCGACCGATCTGGCTATTGAAATGACGGATAAGAATTATGAAAATTTTATGATCTGGCATCGTGGACTGGCTGTTCCGGCTGCCCGTGATCTGGATGATCCGGATGTGCAAAAGGGCAAAGAACTTTTCACAGAGATTGGCTGTGCTACATGCCACAAACCATCATGGACAACAGGGGCGGACAAAGTAGTTGATCCAAGTGGATTTTTTGCAGATAATGATCCACGTCTACCGCGTTATCCGTATCAGAAGATCTGGCCATATACCGATATGGTGCAGCATCGTTTGTTTATGAAAAATGATATCCGTACCGGTTGGTGCCGTACGACGCCTCTTTGGGGACGTGGTTTAAGCCAATTGGTAACCGGTGCCAGTGACCGTTTGCATGATTGCCGTGCACGTAGTGTGATCGAAGCGATTATGTGGCATGGGGATGCTCAGAGTGATGCCCGTACTTCAACTGAAAAATTCCGGGTATTATCGAAAGCCGAACGTGACGCTATTGTGAAGTTTATTAATGCGATATAGTCTTTGTGGCGTAATCATTAGTTAATTAAATGCTTAATGCATATTCAAGGGGTGCCGGTCCTGATTTGGGTTCGGCCCCTTTTTGTTTATATTTGTTGTATTTTATATTGTATTGAAGATGAACTTGTTGAGGCGTTTGTCGTTTTCTGTTATGGGAGTGCTTATTCTCATTTTGATTATAGCGACTATTGTAGAAAAGATGTATGGTACGGCATTTGTCGCGGATAAAATATACAGTTCGTGGATTTTTGTATTCTTTTGGGGGTTATTATCAGTCGTAGGACTGATTTATATGATCAGGCGAAGATTTCAGAAAAGAATAATCGTTTTTTTGTTTCATGTGTCGTTCATAGTTATTTTATCAGGCGCTTTTGTTACATATCTGCTGGGTGAGCAGGGTATGTTGCATATACGTGAGAAGGAAACGGTATCTGTATTTATTGATAAGGATGGTGAAAAGCTAATGTTACCTTTCGATATCGTACTTGATCGTTTTCAGGTGATATATTATCCGGGAACACCTTCACCAATGGATTACGAAAGTACGTTGACTGTTATTCATAAAGACGGTAAAACAGAACAGGGAGAAGTCGCCATGAATCAGATATTTTCCTGTAAAGGGTATCGTTTTTATCAGTCCGGATATGATGATGATGGTTTGGGTACAACACTTGCTGTATCACATGATCCTTATGGGATTGCAGTTACCTACATTGGCTACGGGCTATTGTTATTGTCGATTATATTGTTTTTTATAGAACCGCAAAGTAAGTTTCGTCGTCTGATGAAAAGTCCGCTTATCCGACATAGTCTGACGGCTTTTGTTTTATTGCTATGTTTTAACAATGGAGCGAACGCTTCGGTGTCTGCCGATGTTAAAGTATTGCCCAAAGAGGTCGCTGCAAATTTTGGCGATTTGAATGTGCTTTATAATAATCGTATTTGTCCGCTTCAGACACTGGCGAAAGATTTTACGACAAAGTTATATGGCAAGCCCGGGTATGAAGGTTTTACAGCCGAACAGGTTTTTACCGGCTGGATGTTTTATTATTCGAGCTGGAAGCAACAGCCTATGATCAAAATTAAAGATGCTGAAACACGTCGTATATTGGGAATAGACGGACGGTATGCAACATTAGACGATTTTTTTAGTGTGACTAATGAATATAAGCTTGAATCAGCCTTACAAAGAATCAGAGCCGGAGAACAGCTTCAAGGCAGCAGGGGGATTCAGGAAGCGGATGAAAAATATAATATATTAAGGTTGTTTTATGCAGGGGAAATGATGAAGGTGTTTCCTTGTCGTATAGAAAATGATCCGCAAAAAGTACAATGGTTTTCCCAGGGTGATGTACTTCCGGATAACGTAGGTAGTGATACCTGGTTTTTTATCCGGAAAACACAGGATTATATTTTTGAAATGGTTGTGAAAAAGGATTATGAAGGAGTGAAATATACATTGCAGAAAATAAAGTCATATCAGGAAAAAGAGGCGACAGAAGTGCTTCCTTCAAAGTTTAGTCTGCAAGTGGAAAAAGTATATAATCAATTGGATTATACGCAGTTTTTAGCTATCAGTTGTATTATTATCGGACTTTTTTCCTTTATATATTATGGTTTTTGTATGGCTTCAGGAAATGGTATTAAACCTTTTATATCCGGTATGTTATGTGTATTTCTTTGGGGGATATTTGCATTTCTTACAGCATACATATCTTTGCGATGGATAATCAGCGGACATGTTCCGTTATCCAATGGATATGAAACCATGCAGTTTATGGCCTGGGGAACATTGCCTATTGCTTTTTTTCTGCATAAAAGGGTGCCTGTTTCTTTATCTTTCGGATTTCTGATCTGTGGCCTTACATTGATGGTCTCGGTAATGGGAGAATCAAGTCCGCAAATAACGCCTTTGATGCCGGTGTTGTCTTCGCCATTACTGAGCATACATGTTGCTGTTATTATGATGGCTTATTCTCTTTTTGCTTTTATGATGTTGAACGGGATCATGGCTGTAAGCATGGCTTTTTTCGGCAAGGATACAGCCGATAGGGGACGTCAGGTGGAACGTCTGCAGATTCTCAGCCAGATTATGCTTTATCCTGCATTGTTTTGTCTTATTATCGGAATTTTTATTGGTGCAGTGTGGGCCAATATATCCTGGGGACGTTATTGGGGATGGGATCCTAAGGAAGTGTGGGCTTTGATAACCATGCTGATTTATTCGATGGCTGTTCATTCCGATTCACTGCCATGGTTTCGTCGGCCGCTTTTTTTTCATATATTTATGATTGCGGCTTTTCTGAGTGTGCTTATCACTTATTTTGGCGTGAATTTTATATTAGGGGGAATGCATAGTTATGCTTAAAAGCTTTGTCCCTGAGCTAATTGAAAATTGAATTGGAGCGAAGCGTAAATCGGCCATAGCCAAAGTGGAAAATTGAAAATTAATGCGGGTTCAGAGGATCCTTAATGTTCCGGGTAATCGGGATATAACAAATATTTTTGTCGCATTTCTTTGTATGCGTTGAGATCGGGTTCCCAGGATGCGCGAATTTCATCTTCGGATAAGCCTTCGGATATCTGCAACCGTAAAGAATTTGTTCCGGCTAATAAGTCGAACCATTTGGCACGGGAAAAGAATGCTTTTTCGTTATTATTGAGTCGTTTGTAGAAATCGAGAATGAATTGTAACGATAGCCCTCCCTCGAATGGGTATTCTCTTAAATCCATTCCGTAGCATGTCTGATCTTTATACATGGGATTTGTGTCGAGCCCTTCCAATGCAACCGGTGTAAAAGTAAAATCTCCGCCTTCCGGATCAGGATAACCTAATACCTGAAACGGGAAGTATGTACCTCTTCCGACGCTGATACTTGTTCCTTCAAAAAAGCATAATGACGGATATAGCCGGATGGACTGCTCATTCGGTAAGTTGGGGGATGGTTTTGCGGGTAACCAATACGGATCACCATGTTTCCAGTTTAACATGTTGACTACGGTTAGTCGGCATTTTTTTTCTTTTGTTTTTAGCCATCCTTCTCCATTAATCATTTCAGCCAGTTCTCCTATGGTTAATCCATGTAATACCGGAATCGGGTGCATGCTTACAAATGATTCGTAGCCTGCTTTCCGAACAGGCCCGTCTATATAATCATTCGGATTGGGACGATCCAATACGATAAACTCTTTTGTGTGTTCGGCACAGGCTTCCATAAGGTAATGCATAGTGCTGATATATGTAAAGAAACGTGTGCCGACATCTTGCATGTCAAATATGATCACATCCAGATCGTTTAATTGGGCCGCAGTAGGTTTTTTGTTTTTTCCGTATAATGAAATAATCGGAATACCGGTTTTCAGATCGCGACTATCTTTTATTTCTTCTCCGGCATCGGCTGTCCCACGAAATCCATGTTCGGGTGCAAATACTTTTTTGATATCAACGCCTTTCGCTAAAAGGGTATCTAATAAATGAACTTTTGCATCTTCGAGTATAGATGTATGATTAAGGGCTAATCCTACACGTTTGTTTTCGACTAATGCGACTATGGTGTCAACACGTTCTGCCCCCAGAGTTATTTGTTTACTGTGTTGCGAATAAGAAAGTTGACTGATAAGCGAAAAAATGACAAGTATACTGCTAAAACTGACTTTGTTTATGTTTTTAATTATTAGTTTGTTATGCGCTTGTGCCATGATGAATCACTGTTTGTTTACAAATTTTGTAAATATATAAAAAACTATCTACTGTCCTTATATGTTAATCATATTTTATAATTATTTGTAAATTTGTACGACTAATGAAATTGAACGTTTTAAGCAGCGAGGGCAGAAGTGGAATTTATTCAGACTATGTCGAGTCGCGTAAAACGACTAATGAAATTGAACATTGCAGATGGATCCGTTGGAAATAATTCGAAAATATTATGCGGTTGATTCTGAAGCCTATCGGATACTGGTTATACATAGTCGGCAGGTAACAGATAAAGCAGTTGAGATAGCAAAAATACATCCTGAGATGAATTTGGATATTCCGTTTATCGAAGAGGCGGCGATGCTTCATGATATAGGTGTTTTTCTTTGTGACGCTCCGGATATCGGCTGCTATGGAGAAGCTGAATATATTTGTCATGGATATTTGGGCGCTGACCTGATGCGCAGCGAAGGGTATCCCCGCCATGCTTTGGTTTGCGAACGACATACGGGAACAGGTATTTCATTGGACATGATTGAAAAGCGACAGTTGCCGCTTCCTCATCGCGATATGCAACCGCAATCGTTAGAAGAGCTGTTGATTTGTTTTGCGGATAAGTTTTATAGTAAGACGAAACTGACTACAGAAAAGCCGGTTGAGAAAATCCGGAAAAGTCTGAGTAAGTATGGAGAAGAGGAGGTTTTACGATTTAATGACTGGTATAAACTCTTTTTAGGAGAATAAAATCTGTCTGGTCAGTATTTTATTATATTTTTGTGCCGGAATATATACGGGTCAAAGAATGTTGTTACGACTTAGAGCACTGCATTTTATTTTATTATGTCTTTTTTGTGGATGTCTCTACATACAGGCTCAGGAAAAAATCTTATCCGAAGATTTAATGACAATGCCTTTTGAGCCATTGCCAGGGGATACTTCATTATATATGCAGGTCGATACATTAGCCACTGATTCGATTGCTGTTTCAGATACTATTCCTAAAAAGAAAAGTCCGTTGGAAGCGCCTGTTATTTATCAGGCATCTGATTCAATTGTCTTAACTGCCGGGAATATGGCTTATCTGTATGGTGAAGGGGATGTGAAATACCAACAGATTCAATTACAGTCCGAACTGATTGAAATCAGTATGGATAGTAGTGTTGTATATGCTCATTATGGTATAGATTCGGTGGGAATGGAATTTGGTTATCCATTGTTTATAGAGAAAGAACAGCAGATTGAAGCCAAGATTATGCAATATAATTTCGGTACACGTAAAGCTTTTGCCAAAGATGTGCTTACGCAACAGGGTGAAGGATATTTAACGGCAGGAATAACTAAAAAAATGCCGGACGATGCAATGAATATGAAAGGAGGGATGTATACTACCTGCGATGAACATGACCATCCGCATTTTTATATAAAAATGACCAAAGCAAAAGCTCGTCCCGGGAAGAATATAGTTGCCGGCCCCGCTTATCTGGTAATTGAGGATGTACCACTTTATCCTATCGGATTACCTTTTGCTTTTTTTCCGTTTACGAGTACGTATTCGTCGGGTATCTTAATGCCAACCTTTGGGGATGACATGAATCAGGGATTTTTTTTACGTGATGGGGGATATTATTTTGCTATCAATGATTACGTGGATCTGGCACTCAGGGCTGATCTTTATACAAAAGGCACATATGGATTTAATGCACGTTCGTCTTATCGGAAACGTTATAAATATTCCGGCAGTTTTGATGCGTCTTACATGAATCTAAAAACAGGTATTAAGGGAGTTGATCAGAAATCTTCTCCGAGCTTTAAAGTTGTCTGGTCGCATTCGCAGGATGCAAAAGCAAATCCGTATTTGACTTTATCGGCGAATGTGAATTTTTCGATGGGCCAATATGAACGAAATCTACCCAATAATGTAGGAAGAACCCAGTCGACAGAAAACAATAAGGGTTCTACCGTAAATATAAGTAAACGGTTTCCAAACAGTCCTTTCAGTATATCCGCTACGATGAGTGTAAATCAACGTTCGCAGGATTCTATGGTGAATGTGACTCTGCCTAACATGATGATTACCATGAGCCGGATATTTCCATTTAAACGAAAGGATGCGGTGGGACGTGAACGCTGGTATGAAAAAATATCAACAAGTTATTCCGGATCTTTGCAAAACAGTATTACCACGAAAGAGGACCAGCTTTTTAAATCCAATCTGATAAAGGATTGGACAAATGGAATGGATCATAAGGCGCAGGTTAGTGCTACATATACAATGCTTGGTTATCTGAATATTTCTCCCTCTTTTAATTATGAAGAACGTTGGTTTACACAAAAAGTGGAAAAAGATTTTGTAATGACAAACAATTCTTCCGGATATGCTTTTGCACCGGTGGATACTTCTAATGGGTTTTACCGGGTATATAATTACAATGCATCGATTTCGGCTTCTACGACCGTTTATGGGATGTTTTCTCCTATGCCGATTTTTGGTAAAAAATTGAGTCAGGTGCAAATCCGTCATAAACTGGAGCCTTCTGTTTCTTTTAGTGTGGCTCCTGATTTTGCCGATCCTAAATATGGTTATTATAATGATTATACATATTATCCGATAGAAGGAGATACGCTGATTGGAGGTTATGATCCTTTTGGTAATTTCAGGGAACCAGTTACCGGTTATTATTCTCCGTTTGACGGACAATTGTTTGGTCTGCCGGGACGTGGAAAACAGGGGGCTATATCGTTCGGTTTAAATAATAATATCGAAGCAAAGATTCCTTCTCAAAAAGATTCTACAGGAGTGCGGAAAATCTCTATTATTGATAATTTATCACTTCGCCTTAGCTATAATATGGCTGTTGATACGTTCCAATGGAGTGATTTATCAATGAGCATCCGTCTGAAATTATCCAAAAGCAATACGTTGAATCTGAATGGTACATTTGATACGTATATGTATAAATATGATGAAGACAGGAAGCGTTTGAACCGTATAGATGAGACTTGTTGGCAAGGAGCAAAGGGTTTTCAACGGGTATTCGGACGATTGAGGTCAACGAGCTGGAGCTATACATATACGTTTGATAATAATACATTAAAGAAACTTTTCGGTAAGAAAGGTGATATAGATAAAACAGAGGATGATCATTCTGAGAGTGATGATGATTTTGATGAAAATACAGGAGAAGATGAGAATGCGCCTGTTGTCGGAAAGCGTTTACGTGAGCCCAAGAAAGATGATTCGGGCGATTATGATATGGATGGATATTATAAAGCAACTATCCCCTGGAGCTTAACCTTTAATTATAATATGTCGCTGGGGTATGATTATAATAAGATTAATATAGAAAAAGAGCAGTATAAATATACTATACGCCATTCATTATCATTTAACGGAAATATACAACCCACTAAAAACTGGCGTTTTAATTTTAATGCTACCTATGATTTTGATCTGAAGAAAATCGGTTATATGACTTGTAATGTGACCCGGAATCTGCATTGTTTCCAGATGACTGCAAGCTTTGTTCCGGTTGGCTACAATAAATCATACTCTTTTTCAATAGCAGTCAGTTCGTCATTGCTGAAAGACCTGAAATATAATCAGAGCAGTAGTTACAGGTCGGGACAGACGTGGTATTAACAACTTAGGTTCAGGTTACCAGTTGATTGGTGTTTGTTCTGAGGCTATCAGATAATCATTTGTTTTGCTGAAATGTTTGTTGCCAAAGAATCCTCTGTCTGCAGAAAATGGTGAAGGATGTGCCGATTTTAACACTAAATTGCGTGAGGTATCGATAATGCTTCCTTTTCGTTGTGCATAAGCTCCCCAAAGCAGGTAAACAATGTTTTTCCTTTCCGCATTTAAACGGTCAATTACGGCATCTGTAAATGTTTCCCAACCCTTGTTCTGATGTGACCCGGCTATATGTGCCCTAACTGTTAATGTTGCATTTAGTAATAACACTCCCTGATCTGCCCAGCGGGTGAGATCACCGCTTTTAGGAAAAGGCTTTCCCAGATCCGATTGGATTTCTTTAAATATATTGATGAGCGAAGGAGGGAATGGTGTACCTTCCAGAACCGAAAAACAAAGCCCATGCGCCTGCCGGGGTTCATGATATGGATCTTGTCCCAGCAATACGACTTTTACCTTGTCAAAAGGACAATGTTCGAAAGCATTGAACATCTGGCTTCCTTTCGGATAAATAGTAGTGGTTTTGTATTCATTGCGGACGAAATCTGTAAGGTGTTTGAAGTATTCTTTTTCGAATTCGTCAGCCAGGCGCTCTTTCCAACTTTGTTCTATTTTTACATCCATAGAGGTTTACGCTTGTTTTGGTTTCAAGACAAACTTACAGAATTATCCGGAATATCGAAAAAATATGCATATTCTATTTTGTTTCATTGTTGGATTTTTATGTAATCACAGAATTTTTTGTACATTTGCATCGATTTTGGCCCCGTAGTTTAGTTGAATAGAACGTCAGATTCCGGTTCTGAAGGTCACAGGTTTGAGTCCTGTCGGGGTCACCAGAAGCAAAAGTAAAACACAAAATCCTGATTTCCGGAGAAGTCAGGATTTTTGTTTTAAAGTGATTTCGCTATTTTAATGGGTATTGAAGCATTGGAATCCGGACTATTCGGCAAAGCAAAATCGACCTTAAAAAGTTTGCTGTAATCTTCTCCTCATCGATGCCTTCCGTTTCGTTGAAATATTTGAAAACGTGATGATTGAGTTACCCCTCTTTCGCGCGATTGTGCAGAGCGCTCAAGATTTTGTAATATCCCTGTTGATTGATGTTCTGTACCTATATTATGATTTATCTGGTTCCAGTTGCCGTTATTATACCGGCTCCAGTTACCTGTTGAATTTTTCCGGTAAACATTACCATCATGTCCGGCGTATATACTATTGTTTGTATGGGCTATTGTTCCGTTTGCCCCGTGAGTTATTATACCTTCTTTTCCACCTGAAGTCTGGTATCCGAATGCAGTTCCGTGAGCGGTTGTTACATGTCCGGAACGTGCCCATTGATATCCGTTGCTTACAGTGGAATGTCCCCATTGAGCATAAGGATTATGCCCTTGGTTTGTATGTCCGTAAGCACCTGTCCATGGGTTGTAGGTATTAGCGGCAGTACGTCCACCATACCAGCCTTGTATACTTGCCGAACGTCCGTAACGTCCTGTGGCAGGATTATACCAGGCGGCAGTACCAACAGCTCCGTAAGGACCGTAAACTCTACGTCCGGCAGCAAAGCCTCCTGTCCATGGGTTATATACTGCACCGACACCATAAGTGCACGGCCAGGGATGATAAACCGGATAGAAGCCTCCGGGCGGCCAGAAAATATACGGAGGGTAATACCAGCCTGTACCATAGACGATTGCTGTGCTTACAATGGCTCCTACCGTCGCTCCGATAATGAATGCCCCCAGGTATCCACTTGTGGAACTGCACTCAACAGTAGTGGGAGTCGGATTGGTTTGTGTGACGTAAATTACATTGTAAACGGGAGAACTCGGTGGAATGGTATAGATTTCGTCCGGTACGGAATCAGCTGTTTTCCAGGGACCGTTAGGAGTAGTCGACATAAACCATACAGCCTGGAAGCACATATAGTAAAGGTCTCCTACTTTGATAATTTTATCCTGTGTATTGGTTGCGTACTCCATTGAAGTTCCCTGTATGGGAGCGAAATTCGGATCGCCATCATATGTGGCTTTTGCCTTAGTTTCGGCTTCGGCTTTATTCACAACAACAGTCGTAGGGATCTGTGCCAGCATCACAGCATCGGATGCCTGTATGGTTCCCGGGACGGATGCTAATACCTGCCCTTTAGGCGAATCTTCAGGGATTTTAGCAAAATCGGCAGGGAGATCATTTCCTGCGTATGTCCAGGGGCCTCCAAACGCTTTTGACCGGAACCAACGACCCGAAAGCAGTATGTAATATTGATTTTGGGCTTCGTCTACAAAAACATCGTTGTCCGAATTACTCACATAAAGTAATCCTGTGCCCGGAATTTTAGAGAACACCGGCGTTCCTTCCGTCAGAATCAACTCTGCGGGTTCGTTACTGTAAAAAACCTCCGGTGCATCGGTTGTTGCACGAGGTGGGATTTGTTTTTTAACATCATCAAAATTCTGCCCGGATGGTAACACCGACATATCTTTAGGCAGTGTATGCGTTTGTTTCCAGGTTCCTTGTAAATTTGTGGCAGTGAGCCAAACATCATTGACCAGCAGGAAATAGCTTTTGGTAGCTTTTTCGAAAAATAAATCCCAATTGGTATTCACGACAAACTGCATATCTGTTTTATCTATGGGTGATAAAACGGGAGCGCCATCCACTGTCAATAAAATGGCAGGACTTGCACTATAAAAAATTTTAGGCGGATCATTTTTAGTCTGTACAGTTTGTGCTTTAACTTGTCCTTGTCCGTTCAGTTCTGCCATGATGCGGTCAATCGAATAAGACTCGGAGTTTCTGGGAGCGATGTTGAGGAATATTTTCTTCATCGACTCTGCAGTATTCGAATCCAACGAAGGGAAACGGACATCCGTATAATCGATATTGTGAAGATAGGTTGTCCGTGCATCTTTGTCGGTTTTCGTATCGCTCGTGAACGAAACGACTCCAAGAATTTCCTGTTTACCCGTAGGGGTAAGACCGAATGCCATCTTTCCGGACATTTTCTTATAATTGTCCCATTTGTCTATCTGAGGCTGGTAATATATCAGAGTCGCTTGACTATTTGATACTTGTCGAGGCCAACCGATATCCTGTGTGATGTCAGTTTGTGCATTACTATTTATAAATGTAATACATGCTAATAGAACAAAATAAATAATATTTTTCATGTGATAATAATTATTTCATACCGAATACAGATACATTGGCCCGGCCTCTTGCCACCCCTTTGGTATCATACCAAAAATCAATCCGGCGGATGCTTCGTTTACCGACTCCCCGTAAGTCGATTACCCGGCTTTCGCCACCCTCTGGAATATCTATTGCAGTCGGAATTTCGTCTGGAGCGCCATCGTCATAAGTTATTTTCATTCTTATCAGCCGCAAGGGAGCGTCAGTGACTTTAAATTTTACTTTTCTGAAATTATCGAATGGCCCGACAACCTCTATTCCATCATGGTCGGCGACAAATCTGGCTTCTGTTGTACCGATGAGTCTCCAACTTCCGGGTAAACCGGCTCTTGGCGCCCGTGCTTTTTGTGCTGTTGCATTTCCACTCATCAATGTCATTAGCATAACTATTCCTGCAATAATAAAAATACTTGCCGGCGAATTGGAGCATAATTTCTTTTTCATATATTTTTCAGTTTTTACTGTTTTCTTTTCCTTTATGGCCTTTTGACGAGCCTCTTTATTTTCAATACATAAGCTTTACAAAAACAATTAAGCAATTGTTTTTGTTCTAAAACATACACCCCCGGTAATATATTTATGTAGGCTGCAAACATTACGGTAGCTTTTTTGTTTATATTAACATAAAGCTATCCGAATTTTATGTATTACAATGATTTTGCTTTTGAAATAGCATTTTATGAAAGCAAGAAAGAAAATAAATTTAATAATAAGACAATTAGTTCTATTCCTGTTTTTATTAGGTTCAATTTCGGTATCTGCAAGTGAGAATTCACAGAGGGATACTGTCTATCTTCGAAATGGAGAAATAGTTATTGGTGAAATAAAAGAATTACGTATAGGTATGTTGTCGTTCGATTCTAAAGATGTCGGTTTGATCAGTTTGAAAATTTCAAAGATCAAGACTATCAATTCTTCTTCTGATACTTTACGGATAGAGACAGCCAACAAGGAGATTTATTTTGGGGCTTTAAAGCCATCGGAAAAAGCGGGTTGGGTTTATATAGTTACTGCATCTCATCGTCATTTAATAGAAATCGGTAACATCAATTCTTTATTATCATTTCATAAAAATTTCTGGAATGATCTTTCGGGAAATATCTCATCGGGGTTCAGTTACTCGCATTCGAGTGGTATAGGGCAGTTAAACTTCAGTTTGTCGGTGGTTTATACTGCTAAACGATTTGGTTTGTCGATGACGGGTTCAGGGATTGCTTCCATCGATACGTCTACATTTTCGCGTGACAGGGAAGATCTTAATATTACAGGTCTTTACAATGTCAAAAATATGTGGTATGCTGTCCTGATGTTTGAATATCAACGTAATTTGCAATTGTCTATTTCAAGGCGTTTTCAACAGTTGGGCGCCGCAGGATATAAATTTGTTTTCAGTCAGAATTTTCAAACCCTGGGCATTGCCGGATTGGGCATAAGTCAGGAACGGAGTACGACCGGGGTTGATGAAAATTTCCTGCTTGAAATGCCTATGGGTTTTTCTCTTGATTTTTATAAATTTTCCAAGCCGAACATGCAAATATCTTCCCAACATATATTTTATGTAGGTTTTACCCAATGGGGACGCGTCAGATATGATGCGAATACGACATTAAACTGGGAATTATTCAAGGATTTTTCGTTCTCGTTGACCTTATATCTGGACTATGATAGCCAACCACCGGATCCAACTGCCGGTAAAATGGATTATGGAACGGTTGTGGGGTTAACATATAAATTTTGAAACAATAAAATATCAATCGATTATGCTTAAGGTTAGATCTGCATTTTTAATATTAATCATATCATCATTTTCTATGATGGTATGTTCGCAAACAGATGGAGGCGTAAAAATTATGCCGAAACAGGGAGAATTGTATGAAAGTACAAAACAGTTAAACAACCCTTTTATTTTGCCTGCCTGGGGCAAAAGACTAGGGAAAAGAGGATTTCTCTTACCTTACCCTATTGGTATTATGGTGAATAGTTATATCGGGGAACAGGATGTTGCTATTTCCGATTTAACAATAGGAATTAATGATGCTGATGGAAATGTAATTATTCCTACGACTTCCCTGGATCAGGTTGTAGGGTTTAGCAAAGTAAAGGCTTCTGTAAGAAATATAAACGCACGTGCTGATATATGGGTGTTGCCTTTTTTGGATGTGTATGGTATTTTTGGGAAAGCATGGGTTGAAACCAAAGTTGGTATTGGCTCTATTGCCAACCGACCGGTTGATATTAGTACCGAGGCTGATTTCAGCGGTTATGTTTACGGAATTGGAGCCATGCTGACCGGAGGTGTCCGTTCTATTTTCTTTTCTCTGGATTTTAATACGGTTTGGACCCATTTCGACGAAATGAAAAAGAATAATTCAGCGATGAATTTTGCGCCCCGGGTAGGCTATATTTTTCATTTTAACAATCAGCCTGAACGGAACTTTTCATTGTGGACAGGCGCTAGCCGTACTTTTTTAAATAGCACAACAGTAGGAAGCCTTGTCCTTTCCGATATTGCTCCTGATTTGGGACAGAATTACGAAAACTCCGATTGGTACAATGGGCTATCACCGACGGTGCAAAAAATTGCAGATAATGTAGTGGAGAATTTTGTTGATAAAAACAAAGGTGATATCATTAATTATTCATTAAATAAACGCCCCGAACATAATTGGTGCATGATTCTCGGTGCCCAATACCAAATAAACCGTCATTGGCAATTCCGCGTGGAAACCAATTTTCTGGGTGGCAGAAAGTCCGGATTAATTTCGGCTAATTACCGGTTCGGAATATTTAAGTAAACGAATTGTCTGTTACTGTCTTATCCAACTGCTACCGAATACGATGTAGTAAGTAAATCCATCGGGACCCATTGCAAAGTCAAGACCCATGCGGAGTTTAAGTAAGCGCGCCATCAGATAACGAAATCCTGTGCCGTAACTCCATGCCCATTTTGCACTTCCGAAATCTGAGTAGTTGTCAAATCCTTTGCCGGCGCCACCAAAAGCCAGAAGACTCCAACGCTTGTTGAAATCCCAGCGTTCTTCCAACTCAACGAGTATGGTGGTTTTTCCCTGGTAACTTGCAGTAGGTACTCCTCTCATGTCAATGAATGGTTTGATATAGAAAGGAATATCGCCGACTGCCTGTTGCATATCGAAACGGGTCCCTGTAATTAAATTATGGGACAAAGGAAAATAATAATATGCAGCGCCTTCAAACTGTCCATAATTATAATCGCTACCGAACGCAGAATTACTCCAATCAGCAGTGATGTATGCTTTTAATCCTTTGTTGGGGGTAAAGGTATTATCGCGACTGTCGAATGATGCTTTTAATCCGAGTTTGCCGATATTACCGCTGAGATGACCGGATACAAGCGAATCAATTTTTTGTTGTAAAGGCCCTGCCGCAGGATTCTTTACTTCCAGTTTATTATGCATGAAAAGATAATGCAATCCCACACTAAATCTTGGATTTTTCAGTTGCTTTTCAATAGATAAAAATACAGGAATGGTTTTGATATTGAATTCAGACTCAACTTCTTTATTCAATTTATCTAAGTTAAAATAGTAATCCATATTGACATCGCCATACGCAGCCCCGATCGTATAACGAATGCCCCATTTTGAGATAGTACCAACTCTTCCTCCGCCTGCAAACCAAGAGCCATTGAGAGTTCCTCCACCGAATGCTGCTGTTATATTGGGAGCCATGGGTATCATCTTTCCATTCAGGTTACGGGGTTTATTCGGTTGGATAAAAATAGGAGCCAAACCTCCCCCAAATCCTCCCAGGGCAGGTTCGGTAATAATAACCGGCAGCGGAATAAAGCCTTTTTTATTTATGATAAAATCACTGAGGTCAAAATTATGATCCAAAGTGTCCCTGAAAGTTATTTTTGTTTTTTCTTTCTGTTCTTCCTGGGCGAAAATACTATTTGCCGATAAAAAGACCATTGTAGTGTAAAAAAATAGCAGGATATAATTTTTTTTCATAAATATGATATATTTATTAACAATAACAAACCTGAGATAATATTGTTCTTCTAAAATCTTAATATTTGTTTTAAAATGCTTCATTGAAATTGAAGTAGAAGCCTTTGGTATCCTTGCCGATACCAAAGTCCAAACGAAGGGCCATACGTGGTTGTACTTCAAAACGGTAACCTATCCCTCCGTTCGGGAGAAAATTTTTAAAACCCGGATCAGGAGTGATGGTTCCACCTGCTAACCAGATTACGGCTCCATGTTTGCTTCTTTCTCCGTTTTTTTTATAAAAGGAATGCCTGTATTCTGTAATGGCAAACATCATATCTTTATCACGGTATTGCCCCCAAAAATATCCTCTTAAATCAAAAGGGGTGCCTAATTGCGACATTTCCCCATAAGGTACATCTCCTACGGAAAAACGTCCGCGGAGCTGTATTGCCAGTGTTTGTCCCGGTTTAAATAACCGGATATAATGCCGGGCATCTATATTGTAGACCTGATAATTATTATCCCCTCCAAAATATTTCCCATAGAACATGGCTTGTGCCAGTAAATACCATCCTTTCCATGCATTTACTGCTACATCCCGTGAATCAATCAAAGCATGAACTCCCAGTCCCACATTGAATGGTTTATCATTATATTCGACATAAGCGGGGTCGCCAGCTACACCTGCCGAGGCATCATTTCCATGTGTATAGTTGATGTCTATCGCACCTCCTACAAAGTAAGTCGGTTTAAATTGCCAGAATACTTGTGGATTGAATTGAAACCAGTTGCGTTTATATTCAGTGGTGGAATCAGACTTTTCCGTATTTTTTCCGCTTTCATATCCTATCCCAAAATAATTGTCAGGCATATTTTTATACCAGATATCTGCGTTAATCCGTAACTTGTCATGATTCCAGAATGTGGCAATTTTGGAAGACAGGAAGAATGCTCCGGTCGTACTTATTCCCAACGTAACGGGAACAGACGAACGTTGTAAAGAAGGTGCATTTTTATCTGTGAGGAATGACATCAACGCTCCTCCAGCCAGGGAAAATCCCAATTCAGGGGTATAACCAGGACCTAATACTGGTGTTATCAGGAATTCCCCGTTTTTTTCTTTTTCGTTCTGTTTCATTTGCCAACGTTTCAAAAAACCGGGATGTTTGAGTGTGTCGGCATTTTCCTGACCCCATAACAGAGTTACGGAGAATGCCATCAAAATGATTAAAAATACTTGTTTCATATAATGAGCATGATGTTTATATCACTAGTAACTAAACAAGGTATAAGGTGTAATAGTTTAGTAGTTTTAAATACTTTTTAAATGAAATGCTCATAATAATTCTAAAAGTATTCTCCGAAAAAATTCCTGGCAGATACTTCGCTTTCGAAACTCTTCTCAAAAAGAAAAACTTCCGGTAAAAAATAGTGAGCCTTTGAGAATTTTATGTCTTCCTTCTTTCTGTGCATCAGTATTGAAGTAGGTTAAACGACGGACATATTCGATGCGCAGGAATTTGAATACATTGGCAAACCCGACACTCATTTCAGCATAGGGAGTATCACCAAGTGGCTGTACCCCCTGGTTGAAGATGAATAGTTCGGGATGAAGTTGCGGATTATTATTATCGGAAAGCGGACCGTATATAATTTTTCCGCCCAATGTGGTTTTTATTTTACGATTCTTTTTGAACCATTCGAAAGGGGACCAGTTAAATGTACTGCTCAGGTTTGCGGCTACATACCGGTCGGTGGTGAACTCATAAAAATTCATGCAGTTATAATTCTCAGGCTGGTAAATATAACTCTGACTACCTGCCGGAATAAACAGTAGCGGAAAAGGAACTCTGTCCCATATTTTTCCTGCTGATAAGTGGATATCCAAACCTCCTGCATTGTTTGTATAGTTGATTTTTTTGTAAGCTTTGATTTCCACAGCCTGATAATTATAATCTGAACCAAATATTCCTTTGATTCCGGCACGGTAATTCAGGTTTAATTCAAAGTCTCCTTTTTTTACATAAATCCGTTTGTCACGATTCTGTATGAATCGTTCTCCCGGAGCATAACGAAGGGATACGGATATCTCAGAAGTTGTAATGTTGTTTACCATTGCAGTGTCTGTTCCGTTCACTTGCAGATATTGCACTACACCTTCCGGTCTGTCATAAGTATATTTTCCTCCAATTTTATACGAAAAGTTATGTTTTTCTTCATTTTCAAAAGTCAGGATTCCGATTCGTTGTAAGGACATGTTGTTGGTCGGATTATGAGAAAATGAATAAATGAAGTTATCCCGTGTAGTTGTAAGTAAATCCTGTCCCGGAATGTTCAGGTCGTTGACCCATGTAAAAGAAAACAGGCGTTTGGGATATTCCCAGATATATCTTGTTCGGGGTTCCAGCGAATAAATTATATCTCCCCTGTATTTGACAGTTTCATCTTTGAATCCGTATGCTGAATAGCCGCCCACTAAGAAATGGTTACTTAGCGCTACCGTGTTGTTCCCTCCAATTTTCAGACGTATTCCTTCCATGTGGTTATAGCTGATAGCTTGACTTAGCGGACCAATTTCGACAGCTCCGTTTATCCCGCCCAATGTGACATGATTGCTCATCAGTATCAAAATCAAGTTTTGGATGTGTTTAAAATATGGAGTTTTAACGGCTGCTTTTTGCAGATTCTCTGTTTGTGCTTCAGATAATGTCAGGGGGAAAGGACGAATTGTCGCCCAATATGCCGAGTCTTTATGTTGATAGTTTTTTTCGAGTTTACTTTTTGGAAGGTCATTCTCGCGATTATCAGCTAAATTAAAGTCATAATAGGATGATACCTGCTTTGCAACGATGCCTCCCTGCACTTCATCGCCTATCAAAACGAGAATCTCTTTACCGGAAGGGATTCTGAGGGAGTCTTTTAATACATAACTTTGTGTTATTAATACATCTTTCAGGAAATTGAGATTTTGTGAATTGTTAAATGTAAACTTAGCTTTTACCAGAGAATATTTTCCATCAGTAGAAATATAGAGATAACCTGAAAACGTATTTTCTTTCATATTATCCGAATAAAAAGCTATCTCATAGCATATCTCTCCGTTTATCTGAACTTTCCGGATAAGCCTGTAAGTATAAATATCCGAGGCATTTGTTCCTAAAGGACTCTTGAACGTAAGCAACATCATATCACTTTCATTGTGATACAAATCAACATCACCGAACATTTCGTCCAACAGGGTTAAAATATTTTGTTGTCCGATTAATTGAAAGAAACCGTCACCTTTGGAAGCATGTTGTATAAAAGCCGTTTTATGATTCCGATTGTTGGAATATATTGTCTTGTAATCTTCAAAAAGAAGAATACTCAGAATTGCTTCGTTTGGATTTTCTGTAGGCCGGGCGTATTTAAGCCAGGGAGTAATGGGCTTAATCACATATTTGGATACAAAGTTGTGTTTTGATTTGGAATGAATAATTTCGTTGTGTATCGTGTCTCTATCTCCAATAATGCCGGCAGTTGTTTTTTGATAAAAATCGTATTGGGAATATTCCTTTCGAGTATATAGGTTTAAGTCTTTGTTTTCTATTGCTTTATAGATAATGTCTTTTGCATCGGTAGCAGACATCGTGTTCCGTACAGAACTTAGTTGTTGTATTTTATTCTTTAAATATACTGTATCTTCCTGAGCATATAATGATGAAACTTTTAAAATCAAAATGATGATAAATAACGAATACCTGCATTTCAAGTTTATATGTTCCATTAATTACCGATTATTATCAATAATGTTTCTAATCACTGAACAATAATAATTTTACTGTAACCTGTTTATGTGATGAAATGTTCCATATAATAAACAAAGATTATTTTGTTTTGTTTGGAAGTGATCAGATATTCACAAACATAGATCGCTGAGGTTTTCTATTTTGCCTGATTTCGAAGAAATAATAGCGAAAATCTATTCTTTTTCTATTGAATAAGGGCTGTTGGGATAAGAAGTAAAAGTATTTATTTAATCGTCATCATTATTATCATACTTAAAATAACCAGTCCGCAAATTATCAAAGAAAAAACTTTTATATTTTTTATTTCTTTTTCCTGTTTTACCTGCCATTCACTGTTTCGTTCCGCATGTTCATTTATCTGTTCTTTACTTCTTTTAAGTTCTGCCAATATCAGTTTTTCAGTATCGTTTTTAAGCTCCTGATTTTTTTCAGCGATTAATTGTTGTGTTTCGCTGATCTTTAGCTCTATCGCTTGTCTGGATGTTATGCCTGATGTTGTTAATTCTTCGGTTTTAGAAAAAATATCGTCTAGTTTTGTATGGAAGTCTACAGTATTGATGGCTTCGATAAGTGAATCGCTTGCATCTACCACATCTTCATATTGTTCTAACAGATTTCTTGTTTCGATAGCCAATCCTTGATTTATATTACTAATCCGATTGCCGACTTCTTCCATCCGTAGTATATTGTTTTCTATTTTGGATTCGACATCTTCTTTTAAATCGGCAATATTTTGTTTATATAACTCGTGCAAATCATTTGTATATTGAGCATAATTTTGCTGAATATGTTCTAACTCATTTATAATTACAGTAGCATTTGCTTTAGCATTGTCAATATAATCAGTTACTTTTTTTAAGCGGGATAATTCTTCCTGAAGCAATACTAATTGCTCATTTATTTGTTCGTTCATATGTTTATAAAATTATCATTAAAATCTTTCAACCAGTTTGTATGAATTGAATGTAATACAATATTTTCAGCTTCTTCTACTTTTTCTAAAGGGCTATTGTCCAGTTTCCTGATTTTTTCCCTGAAGATATCCATTTTCTTTTTGAGTCCGATCGCATTTTCATTAGTTGATTCGTGCTCTTTAATAAAACCTTCTATAAAATCAGCTTGCGCATTCTCAATAAAGTCGTTTCTTTCTTTTTCCGTCAGGAAAACAGAAAAAGATTTTAATAAGATGAATACAAAGTTCTCCGGATATTGAGTAGAGAGCCGTGTAGTAGTATTTTTTAAATGTTTCAAATTATTTATCTGCCCATGTTGGGTTCTTACCAGATCCATATATTTTTCGACGATGCCAAAATCAGCATTTAATCCATCGTGTGTGTCGGCAGGCAAATATGAAGGCTGTGCATATTTGGAATTCATATATAAGTCGACAAATTCTTTAAATTTATGACTTCCATTTTTCTGTAAACCAATTTTACATGCTTCTTCCATTGATTCAATGGCGGTTTTATGTTGCGGAGCCACTTCTTCATATATAAATTCTAAGAGGAAGCTTACACATTTTTGTATTTCACTGTTCCCTTTGTATAAGGAGAGCTGCTTTATTTTTTCATTTGTATTTTCAGAGCTATTGTATTGTAATATAAATTCTTTTAGTTTGTTTGTATAATATCCCTGATTTTTTTGGCTTGCTGTTACTGTAATTATTTTTGAGTTGTGATCGACCGTATAATCATCAATAACGCCTATGATAGATAGCCGGTAGATCGCTTTAAGAGTATCATGCTCATTTCGTATTTCCGAAAATAGTTCTTGCAGGGATTGTTTTAAATTGTCGGGGATATGGATTACTTTATCTTTTATTGATTTGTATTTCCACTCCAGGCTCTCAATAAATTTGCTTTTATCGTTACATTCATTCTGGGCTTCATGAACAATCCTATATGTAAAAGCTAAGCCGTTATCGTTTAAGCATTCTATTATTTCTTCTAGTATATTATTTGTAAAAGGAACTATAACCTGAAATGTATCGTCGGGTGCATCATTATTTTGAAGAATTGCTTCGATTCCGGGGGCTGAAAAACTACTATGTATATACTGATTCAGCCAGTCAACCGGAGTAATTTCTTCCGGTTTTTCGATTAAAATAATTTGTTTAATGTAATCTGCTATTTTAACAGCCAGAGGTGAACGGGCAAACTGGAGTGGTAAATTTGCCCGGTCCAGATAAATAGTTGCATAGTTGGGGTTGACGTATAGCGCCAGCCTGTTATTCTCAGTAACCGTGTTTAAATGTACTTCTGTTGAAAACTCTTCTAAAACGCGCCCTTCAATGTAATTCATGATTTTTCGTGAAGGATATTTAATTTCTGAGAGCAACTCTGCAATTAAATTTTGTTCTTTTTGTATGCCTTTGAAGTTTTTTTTGTGAAGGTTCAATAATAATTCTTTATCAATAGATGCCGGATGCTTTTTGATTATTCTCGTTATTACTCCATTTTCCGAAACAATTTCATCCTCTTCGTTCACTGTAAAATATTGCTTGTTGAATAAAAGAATAGCCATTGACGAGTTACCGTCACGTCCCGCCCTGCCTATTTCCTGGTAGTAACGTTCTATTGAATCGGGATAATTAAGATGAATAACAACGCGAATATTTTCTTTATTAATACCTATACCACAGTCTTTGGTTGCAATTAATAATTCTAATTGGTTGTTTTCGTCAGGAGCCTGATTATAGTCATATATTTTGTCTTTATTCTCTATCTCCTCATTTTTATAAGTTATACCGATATTAAAATCAGGAAAATGATATTTAAGAGCCGTTGAAATATCTGAAATATATGGATATGAATTTCTGTGAGCACCAAAAATTAATCCGGCATTTTGTTGTGAGTTGAAATACTCCGGATTAAAATCAAGCAATTTAGTCGAAGTGTCTTCGTTTTTATGAATGGCTTTGTAGTTTTGAGTTAAAAGCTTAATTTCCTGAATGAGTTTTTCCAGTTTTGCTTCTCCCAGTATATCTTTGTTACTTGGATTTATGTCTGCGTTTAAATCTAAATCAGCGTTTACTTCGATGATTTTAAAAAAGGTTTCCGGCTGATCCGGTTTTTCAACTCGAATAAGTGCATCTTCTTTTACGGCCAGATCGCGTTGTATATCTGAAAGTACATTATAAGATGCTGATGCAGTCAGTGCCAGTAGAGGTATATCGTTATTACTTTTTGTTTTACAGTATTTTCTGACATTATCTCCCAGACATGTGTATGAAGTTCTGAAGTCGTGTCCCCATTCTGAAACACAATGAGCCTCATCTATAATACAATAGCTGAAATAGTTTTGATTAGATTGACTTGTAGTCAGTAACTCTTTTCTAAAACTATCTTCTTGCAATTTTTCAGGTGTCACAAAAACAAATAGGGCATGAGCTTTTTTTATTTTCTCCAGTGCTTTTCTTCTTTCTTTTCGCCTTAATGATGAATGGATGTAAACAGCACAACTGATTCCATCCTTTAGTAGATTTTCGTATTGATCTGTCATTAAAGATTTGGTCGGATCAACGATAACAGCTATTCCAGGCTGGAGAAGCGCAGTCAATTGATAGGCTAAGGATTTGCCGGAAGCTGCCGGCAATAACCCGATCACGCTTTTTCCCTGAAGTGCTCGGTTAATAATTTCAATTTGTCCGGCTTTGAATGCTGTTTTTCTGAAAATATCCTGAAGGAATTTCTTTAGCAGGTTCACCTGTGTTTTATCTTCTTCAAAAATGCTTAGAGTCTTGTTGTGTTGCCCAAGTGCTTTGTATTTTATAGACTCAGTGGTTGAGAATGAAACATATGTATTGGGTGAATGTGATGAACGAATTGAAACTTTTGTGTTAGCATTTAATGCAGGGTCTGATTCTGTAAACCCGCTTCTTTGAAAAACTGATATATCGATTAATAAATCATATGTTTTTTCTTCATTGATCTCATTTTGTGATACAAATTGGCTTTTTTCGAATCTGGAATCTGACTTTACATACAGATTAATTTTCGGTAATGATTTTGAAGTATTACCCTGCAGACCCAGTAAAGCTTCGAGCTGCTGCTTTAAATCTTCGAATGCGATTTCAGCACAAGGTATATCTCTTTCCAAAACAGCAATATTCCATTCATCGGCATTAATATCCAGATTGCCATTAAGCAATAGATGGATGATCGTTTTTTGGAGCCTGGCAATAGCAAAAGGCATTAAAACCATCTCCAAGGCGCATAAACCTTCATTACTAAGATAAAGCGGATTGTCAAAATTTTGTTTTAATGTCTGAAAGTATGGATATCTCTCTACATATCCCATCCAACTAATAGTCTCTTTTATATTATCCCATTTGCTGGTTTTGATACGTAGGGCTCGTCCGAATTTTGCATTTTCGGTTGCAGTATCTCTATTGCTATTTATGTATATTTGATTGGGATGGTCATGTTGCGGACCATCTATCTCTACTATGATACCTCTTGATTCATTAATCAGGTATGGATATTCGATTACGAAATCGATTTTTTGCTTATTCGCAATCTGAACAGTTCCATTAAGATATTTTTCTATTTCATCTTCTGTTTTTGTGGAAAATTGTAGTAGATGTTCTAGTTCCCTCTGCGAATCAAATAATTGAATCCAGTATTCAGATAAGTATTTCGGTATTTGGTTATAAAGAAAATCTTCTTCAAACGGATCTTCTAAATTTTCCCATGATTTTATTTTCTTTTTAGTAATGGCATTCCCTCTTAACGCCGGTTCTATAATATGTAAAGATCTGAATAGGGAAGCAACGATCTCGTCGTCTTCTGTGAAGTCTCTTTTTATTGACCCCTTGTCGAGTTCTTTGCTATTTTCCTGTGTGTATTTATTTGATTGTAGTATCGTATTTTCAACCCAAAAAGAAGCTCTTGTCGGTAAGCCTCTTGAAATCAGGTTGTATGCGACTGATAATGTTTGTTCAAAATCTGAATTGTCTGAATTACCCGGTATAGCATCAATTTCAATATTAAAAAATGAAAGTTGTTTTAGCAAACCCTCGACTGTTTCTTTCTGATAATATTTTAGTAATGTGTCTTTAACACAGTCAAATACGTATCCTGCTTGGAGTTGAATCATCTTTTTTTCGTTACTATTACATCTATTTCTATGATAACACTCGATTGAATTCAATGGTTAATATCAAATGTAAAACAAATATATCTAAGCTAATTGTATTATCAACAAATTTTAATGTTTATTTTTAGCCTGTTGAACTTTTTTACAAAATGATTGCTACAGATTATCTGTCTTTTGTTTTATGAGAATCTTATTTTAACAATATATTTCTATGGTGTTTCAAACGAGGCTCTATTCTTTTTATTTTTCGGCATATATCTGTTTATTAAGTTTATGTGTTTGATAATTACTTTCAGAACAAATAAAGGATGAAATTGTTTTGAATACATAAAACCAATAAAGCAGTAAATAATGAAAAATATTTTAATCGTATTAGGGATTATTTCGATCGTATTATTCATTACTCTATTGATAATCGGAGTAAAAGTTGTATCGACTATTGTTCTTTATGTTGTGGGCGCACTGGCTGTAATTTCATTCATAGGGTTAATTATTTATTATATAGGCAAATTTTCCGGGAAAAGAGAAGCTGGTGAATGATTAATTTAATAATTTGCCGAATCAAAAGAACGTGCAAATTTGTTATATCTTTATATTATTGAGGATAAAATTAAAGCTATATGGATTATAAAATCGTGCATTTGGAAGATGAGCAAAGGTTTGAAACTGAGGTTGATGGGTATACCGGCTATGTGGTATACCGGATTTATGACAATTGTTTGGATATAATTCATACAATAGTGCCGCAGCCTATTGAAGGCAGAGGTATAGCCGCAGCTTTAGTAAAAGAGACTTATACATATGCTCTTGAACATAATCTGCGTCCTCAGGCGGCATGTTCGTATGCTGCTGTTTGGCTGAAACGTAATCCAGAATACGATAAGTAGAATTATTATAGCCTTATGAATATTCAGATACCAAAATCAGATAAAAAACGTGTTATAATAATTGGTGGTGGTTTTGCAGGATTGGCTGTTGCTAATAAACTAAATAGTAAATTATTCCAGATTGTTTTGATTGATCGATGTAATTTTCACCAGTTTCAGCCACTGTTGTATCAGGTTGCTTCGGCAGGCCTTGAGTCGGGTTCGATTTCTTTTCCATTCAGGAAATTATTTTCTCGGAAAAAGGATTTCTATTTTCGGTTAGCAGAGGTTAAGTTCATTGATACAGGCAAGAACAAGCTTGAAACTTCCATTGGAGATATAACCTATGATTATTTAGTGATTGCTGCGGGTACAACGACTAATTTTTTCGGGAATAAGATGATTATGGAGAATGCACTTCCTATGAAGAGTATCGAAGAAGCTTTGGAATTGAAGAATACGATATTGTTAAACCTGGAAAGAGCTTTGGATTGTACGGATCCGGAAGAAAAGCGGGCATTTATGAATGTGGTGATTGTGGGTGGAGGTGCCACGGGTGTTGAGATTGCCGGCGCTCTTTCGGAAATGAAACGTTATATCATTCGTAAGGATTATCCTGATTTAAAGAAATCAAATTTAAATATTTACTTAGTTGAAGGTAGTAACAGGGTTTTAAATGTGTTTTCTGAAGTTTCATCTTCGAATGCATTGGATTCTTTGAAAAAAATGGGTGTAAACGTCATTTTAAATAAGCTGGTTACGGATTATAAGGATAATGAAGCCGTTTTAAATGATGGAAAAACAATTCCTGCTAAGACTCTCATCTGGGTAAGTGGAGTTAAGTCTGAACATATTGACGGACTACCGGATGAAGTAATCGGTCATGCTGGAAGACTTCTCGTTAATGAATATAATCAGTTGCAAGGGTTTTCTAATGTTTTTGTTATCGGGGATATTTGTTTACAGCAGGAAGATGCTTATCCGAAAGGACATCCACAGGTTGCTCCGGTTGCTATACAACAAGGACAGTTGTTGGCTGTTAACCTTAAAAGAATACAGGTTGGTGAACTGATGAAACCTTTTCATTATAAGAACCAGGGATCGCTCGCAACTATCGGGCGAAATCAAGCAGTTGCCGATCTGAAACATATAAAATTACATGGATTTGTTGCATGGGCTGTATGGATGCTGGTTCATTTACGATCTATTTTGGGGGTGCGTAATAAACTAACCGTACTCTTTGATTGGGTGTGGAATTATTTTACATACGATCAATCCAAGAGATTTATTTTATTTATCAGACCCAGGAAAAGAACTTAGAGGCCATTGTTATTTGAAGTATACTTTCAGCCTCTTTCTGTCAGATTATTTCTTTTGTAAAAAGATCGGGACATTATTATTCTTATTGTTTATTTTAACAAATTGTTTATGTAGAAGATATATGCTGAAATATCTGTTTTAACGGGGTTTTCATTATGTATTAACTACAATAAGGTATTGTTGCTTATTGTAATTTGTATGATAAGCAAGTGTTTGTTTTTTATATAATTAACTCATTTCTTTGTTTTGGCTTTATTTTTGCTGATTTTTTTATTATATATTTGTCGTTGTAGTAAGCTAAGCCATGGGAACAAAGTTTATTCATACATATGTTTCGGTAGATTGTGTGGTGTTTGGTTTTGATAACGACCAGCTGAATATTTTATTAGTGCAATTTGACCGTGATCAAAAGGAAGATAAGAATCTTAAACTTCCGGGGGGATTAATTTACAATGATGAGGATGTAGATGATGCAGCCCAACGTATTCTGTTTGAACTGACGGGTATAAAACGTATGAATTTACATCAGTTTCGTTGTTTTGCTTCGCCCGACCGGGCCCGGCATCCGGCAGATATGAAATGGTTGAGCAAGGCATATCAGCCGAATATTGATCGTTTGATAACTGTGGCCTATTTGTCAATTTGTAAGGTCGATCGCAAATTACAGAATATTTCACGTTTTAAGTCGACCCAATGGTGCCGGTTAAGTGATTTACCTGTTTTGCCTTTTGATCATAACCGGATTGTAGAAGCGGCCCGTATTGAAATAAAACGTTGGATTGATCATGATCCTGCGATTATATTTGACCTGCTACCGGGAAAGTTTATCATCAGTCAGTTGCATGCTTTATATGAAGCGGTTTATAATCAGAGTATTGATGTTCGGAATTTTCATAAAAAAGTTAAATCTATGGAGTATGTGGTTCCTCTGGAAGAGAAACAAGTGAATGTGAATCATCGTGCAGCCCGGTATTATAAATTTGACAAAGTAATCTATAAAAAGAGAACCAGAATCTAAAAGCTTATTTATAAATCAATTAATAAAAATAGTATGTATTTATTAGGATATGACATCGGTAGTTCTTCTGTAAAAGCAAGCTTGGTGAATGCAAAAACCTGTGAAGTGCTTGCCAGCGATTTTTCTCCGAAAAAGGAAATGGAAATTAAGGCTTTGAAGACTGGTTGGGCAGAACAAAGCCCTGAGATTTGGTGGGTGAATCTGAAAGAAGCAACCCGACAGATTATCTCGATGGCAGGAATTGATCCGAAAGAGATTTCCGCTATAGGCATTTCATATCAAATGCATGGATTGGTATTGGTTGATAAAGATCTAAGCGTAATACGTGACGCTATTATCTGGTGTGATAGCCGTGCCGTACCATATGGAGAAAGGGCGTTTAATGAAATTGGGCATGAGAAATGTTTATCACGTTTATTGAATTCTCCGGGTAATTTTACTTTGTCAAAATTAGCATGGGTGAAAGAACATGAGCCGGAAAATTACGCACGGATAAGGTATTATATGTTGCCTGGTGATTATATAGCGATGCGTATGACCGGAAAACCTTGTACAACAGCTTCCGGTTTATCGGAAGGGATTGCCTGGGATTTTATGGATAATGCTCCGGCTAAGTTTTTATTTGATTATTTCGGGTTTGATACCGGTTTTGTTCCGGAAGTTGTTCCGACGTTTGGTAATCAGGGATCTTTAAAGGCAGATATTGCGGCAGAATTGGGTTTGGCAGAAGGTGTGCCTGTAACATACCGTGCGGGTGACCAACCAAACAATGCTTTATCACTTAATGTGTTGAATCCGGGTGAAATTGCAGCAACGGGTGGAACGTCGGGTGTTGTATATGGTGTAAATGGAGATGCTAAATATGACCCGCTTTCGCGTGTAAATTCATTTGCGCATGTTAATCATGGTGATGCTACCCGTGTCGGAGTGTTACTATGTATTAACGGTACGGCAATTTTAAATGCCTGGATTAAAAATAATGTAGCTCCGGAAGGTATCAGTTATGCTGAAATGAATGATCTGGCTGCAACTATTCCGATAGGAAGTGAGGACATTAGTATTATTCCGTTTGGAAATGGTGCAGAAAGGGTGCTTTCGAATGAAGAACCGAATTGTTCGATTCATGGAATTAATTTCCTTCGTCATGGAAAAGCACATTTGATACGTGCTGCCCATGAAGGAATTGCTTTCTCGTTTAAATATGGTATGGATATAATGAATCAAATGGGAATAGAAACAAAAACGATTCGTGCCGGACATGCCAATTTATTTTTGAGTCCTATTTTCCGTCAGACATTGTCGGATATTACGGGGGCTACTATTGAACTTTATAATACGGATGGTTCGATAGGCGCGGCTCGTGGGGCCGGAATGGGTGTAGGCGTGTATAAAGATGCTAAGGAGGCCTTTTCAACTTTGAAAAAAGTAGTGACTGTTACGCCTGAAAAAAAGAATGAAATTGTTAGTATGGAGGCGTATGAGAGATGGCTGAAACAATTGAAAATGGAGAATTGAAAATTGACAATTAGAAGAAGAAAATTTCAAATAAACTTAATGCGTTAAATCGCTCTATTGGTCATTGAAACAGATCAACGTCTAAACGAATTAACGCTTAAACGAATTAACAACTTAATATAAACAGTTATGGCAACAAAAACTTATTTCCCAACAGTGGAAAAGATTAAATTTGAAGGTAAAGAAAGTAAAAACCCGTTAGCATTCCGTTACTATGATCCGGAGAAAGTCGTATACGGAAGAAAAATGAAAGACTGGTTTAAATTTTCTATGGCATGGTGGCATACATTATGTGCCGAAGGTGGCGACCCGTTCGGAGGAGGAACCAAAACATTTCCATGGGCTGCCGGAAGTTCAGTACTTGAGGTTGCTAAACAAAAGATGGATGCCGGTTTTGAGTTTATGCAAAAAGTGGGTATTGAATATTACTGTTTCCATGATATTGATTTGATTGATGAAGGAAATTCAATCGAAGAATATGAAGCTAACATGAAAGCAATCGTTGCATATGCAAAACAAAAGCAACAGGAAACCGGTATTAAATTACTATGGGGTACAGCAAATGTATTCGGTCATAAACGCTATATGAATGGCGCTGCTACGAATCCTGATTTTGACGTAGTGGCACGTGCAGCTGTTCAGATCAAGAATGCATTGGATGCTACGATTGAATTAGGAGGTGAGAACTATGTATTCTGGGGTGGTCGCGAAGGATATATGAGTCTTTTAAATACGGATATGAAACGTGAAAAAGAGCACCTGGCTACTATGCTAAAGACGGCTCGTGATTATGCACGTTCAAAAGGATTCAAAGGCAACTTCCTGATCGAACCGAAACCTATGGAACCGACGAAGCATCAATATGATTTCGATACGGAAACAGTGATTGGCTTTTTACGTGCAAATGGTTTGGATAAAGATTTCAAAATGAATATCGAAGTGAACCATGCAACATTAGCCGGTCATACATTCGAACATGAACTGCAATGTGCTGTTGATGCAGGCCTGTTAGGTTCTATTGATGCAAATCGCGGAGATTACCAAAATGGTTGGGATACAGATCAGTTTCCTGTTGATGTTAATGAACTGGCTCAGGCTATGTTGGTTATTCTGAAAGGTGGAGGTTTGCAAGGTGGCGGAACAAATTTTGATGCGAAGACACGCCGCAATTCTACTGATCTGGAAGATATTTTTATAGCTCATATTTCAGGTATGGATACTTTTGCCCGTGCATTGGAATCTGCTGCAGCTATTCTGGAAGAATCACCTTACCAACAAATGGTGGAAAATCGTTATTCTTCGTTTGATTCCGGTAAAGGCAAAGAGTTTGAAGACGGAAAAATGTCAATGGAAGACATTGTTGCTTATGCGAAAGCGAAAGGTGAACCGTCTCAAACCAGTGGCAAACAGGAATTGTATGAGGCTATTGTAAATATGTATATTTAATAACAAAGAAAGAAGCCCCTCCAACCTCCCCTTCAGGGGAGGCTTGGCATAATGATAATATGCAATTATGTCCCTTTAGGAGAAGTTTCAGTGGCTAAAAATTAATAATTAAAAAAGAGTTCCCTAAAATTCTCTTCGGATGATTTAGGGGGCTATTGTAATTCATGAAAAAAACATATAATTCAACGTATATTTTCGGAATAACAATGGTTGCTACATTGGGTGGCTTGTTATTCGGATATGATACGGCTGTTATTTCAGGAGCAGAAAAATCAATCCAGGCTTATCTGATCGAACCGTTAAAAATGGGAGCTTTTGCTCATGGAGCAACAGTTTCAAGCGCGTTAATCGGTTGCATTATTGGAGGTGCTATATCCGGTTTTCTTTCTAATCGTTTAGGACGTAAAAGATCATTGCAGCTTGCAGCTTTTTTATTTTTTACGTCTGCTTTGGGGTCTTCTTGCCCCGAATTTCTCTTCTTTGAAAAAGGTAACCCAACAGGTGGATTGCTTGCTGTGTTTAATTTTTACCGCATCTGGGGAGGAATCGGTGTTGGATTGGCTTCGGCTGTTTGCCCTACCTATATTGGAGAAATAGCACCGGCAGAAATACGCGGCCGGTTAGTATCATTTAACCAGTTTGCTATTATCTTCGGTATGCTTGTCGTTTATTTTGTAAACTGGGGTATAGCCCATGGTCAGACTATTGAGTGGATCAATGATGTTGGTTGGCGCTATATGTTTGCTTCGGAAGCTATTCCGGCAGGATTATTTTTTATATTATTGTTCCTGGTTCCGGAAAGTCCCCGTTACCTGGCTTTGGTTCATGATGAACAAAAGGCCTTAAGTGTACTGGAAAAGATTAATACAAGTAAAGAGCAGGCAAAAAGAATCCTGGGAGAGATTACTTCTACGTTGGGTGAAACAACGAAAGGGAAAATATTCTCTTATGGAAAAAAGGTTATCATTATTGGTATCCTGCTTTCCGTATTCCAGCAGTTTGTAGGAATCAACGTTGTACTTTATTATGCACCACGTATTTTTGAAGGGATGGGAGTTGCCCGCGACGCTTCCATGTTCCAGACAATTGTGATGGGACTGGTAAACGTTATATTTACGGTTGTTGCAATTGTAACAGTTGATAAATGGGGACGTAAGCCGCTGTTGATTACCGGTTCAATAGGTATGGCGATCGGAATGTTTGCAATTGCAGTTCTGTCTTATTTCGGTATTATCAGTATTTGGACATTGGTGTTCATTATTATTTTCACTGCTTCATTTATGATGTCGTGGGGACCGATTTGTTGGGTATATATTTCTGAATTGTTCCCGAATAAAATACGCGGACAGGCAGTGGCTGTAGCTGTAGCTGCTCAATGGGCTGCAAATTATCTGATATCATCAACATATCCGGGTATGATGGAATTCAGCAGTGCATTCACTTACTGCTTTTATGGAATCATGGCTGTGTTATCAGCTCTGTTTGTATGGAAAATGGTTCCTGAAACCAAGGGACGGTCTTTGGAACAAATTGAAGGTTTCTGGAAAAAATAAGAAACATCCTGTATTTTATAACATACCTTCTTTTGACCTGTTTTGGGCTGTTTTCAGATTTTTATTTGTTGATTTGTTTTAATCAATAGTTGAAATGGAAAATATGCCCGAAAGAGTCAAAAGATGTAGTGGGGGATTATAAGGGAATACTAATATTATTTATCGTTAAAATCGAGAGTGCTCTTAATTTTATCAAATAATTATGGCTTACTCATAGCTGAATTCTATCATAAGAGTTATATTTGCCTTTCGAAGCATAAACTAAAAAATTGAATACTATGAGTTTCTTAAAAAAGTTGAAAGGTGAACTGATTGATATTATCGAATTTCTGGATAGCAGCCAGAATACAATCGTTCACAGATTTGAGAGATTTCAAAACGAAATAAAGAATGGTGCTAAACTAACAGTTCGCGAAGGACAGCAAGTCGTATTTGTCAGCGAAGGGCAAATTGCAGATGTTTTTCCTCCGGGTATTCATACGCTTACCACACGAAATCTCCCGATTTTGTCAACTATACAAGGTTGGAAGTATGGTTTTAATAGTCCATTCAAATCCGAAGTTTATTTTGTTAGCACCAGGAATTTCCTGAGCCAGCGTTGGGGTACTAAAAATCCGATCATACTCAATGATGATCGTTTTGGTATGATCGAAATCAGGGCTTATGGAACATACACATTCAAAATTATTGAAGCCGGCGGATTTATCAGAGAAATAGTTGGAACCAACGGTACATTTACCACTGAAGATATTACCGAGCAACTGCGAAGTGTCATCGTTACCCGTTTCACGGATGCAATAGGAGAGGCTAATCTTCCTATAGAGTCATATGCAGCAAACCTCAATGAGCTATCTACTGCTATTTTTGGTTATATGCAAGATGATTTTTCAGGCTATGGGATGGATGTTACCAAGTTTCTGATTGAAAACATCTCAATGCCGGAGGAAATTAAAAAAGAAATCTTTGAGCTTAGCCGTCTCAATGCTGTTGATCTTGATAAACTAACTAAAATGAAAGCTGCTAAAGCTATTGAAGCTGCTGCAAACAATCCTTCGGGAATGGCAGGTGCAGGTGTTGGTATGGGTGCAGGTTTTGCTATGGCAAATCAAATGGCGCAAGCCATGAGCCAGACTCATCAACAAGCGCCACCTCCGATTAACCCATCAAAAACAACGAGTTTTTACGTAGCTCTTAACGGACAACAAGCCGGACCATTTGATAAAAATACGTTGAAACAGATGGCGACTAACGGACAAATAACAAAAGAAACTTTAGTTTGGAAAAGTGGAATGTCTGATTGGGAGCAGGCTGATAGTCAGACTGAATTGAATGATCTGTGGTCTCAATTACCTCCTCCGATACCTGGAAAATCCCTTTAAAAAATGGATGATTTCAGTATGGATGCAACTGTCACTAATGCTTACAAATGTGATGGTTGCGGAGCTCCTTTAGTATATAAACCTGGTACCACTCTATTGATTTGTGAGCATTGTGGTAGTACACAGGCAATTGATCAGTCTTCGCAGCGGGTAGAAGAATCGGACTTTAATGCATATATCAGAAATTTTGAGAAAGACAATTTCACAACAACTAAAGTTGTAACTTGTGCTAATTGTAAAGCAACTCCTACTGTTGATGAAAATCTCAAGTCAATGTCGTGTCCTTATTGCGGATCGCCATTGATAGAGGAGAATGTACATCAGGAACGATACATCAAACCAGGTTATGTATCTCCATTCCGGGTAAGTAAAGATCAGATAAACGGATTACTGGGTAAGTGGGTTAACAGCCTTTGGTTTGCACCCAACAAACTTCGTAAAGCAGTGCTTTCACCACTCAGTTTGCATGGAATTTATATCCCTTTTTGGACATTTGATGCGCTGACGAAAACAGACTATACCGGTGAACGTGGAGATGTTTATTATGTAACTGTGGGTAGCGGCGATAAAAAAAGACAGGAAAGGCGTGTAAAATGGATGTATACCAGTGGTACGGTTCGTAACGAATATGACGATGTATTAATCAATGGTACTAATACGTTGGAGCATTCTCTTATTACGAAAATAGAAGGTTGGGACACTCATAATATACTTAAAATCAATGATAGCTATTTGTCAGGATTTATTACGGAAAAATACCAGGTGGACTTGAAACAGGCTTTTGTTTTAGCTAAGCAGAAAATCAATACTTATGAGCGGAACAGTGTTGAACGTGATATTGGAGGTGATGAACAGCGGGTAAACTCGATGAATACCCAATATTTTAATGTTACATTCAAACATGTTCTTTTACCCATTTACGTAAGTGCATTCAGGTATAAAAATAAATTATACAGTTTTTATGTCAATGGGGCAACCGGACGCATAGCTGGTAAAAGACCTTATAGCGCCATCAAAATAATACTGACTATTCTTTTTGTGTTAGCAATTGTTGTTATCATAATGACGTATGCTAATGGTCTGGAGTGATTAAGTATTTAATGAAATAGAGATCGTTTTTGTTTGTAATAGATTAACTTTAAATCAGCAACTTATAAATGTTGAAAAAGAAAACACGTTTTATTGTATTGATTCTGTATATCATATTTAATCCTTTAATTATCACAGCACAAATTAAAGGTGTAATCGTTGAAACAGGAACTCGGGTCCCCATCGATTTCGCGGATGTACTTCTTTTTGAAAAAGGAAAGGAACAGCCGGTATTACATACTATTCCCGATTCTAAAGGGCATTTTTCACTATCCGGTGTAAAAGCAGGCGAATATACATTGATGGTTCGTTTGGTAGGTTTTGATATTTATACAAAACCGAATATCCAAATATCCGGAGTATCTGTATTGGATTTAGGATTTATTGAAATGAATCCGTTGGAACAGGGATTAGCGGAAGTTGAAATAGTTGCCCAGAAAAAGCAAATTATTTATAAGTTAGATAAGCGGGTGATTGAAGCGGCCGGCAGCTTGCTGGCTGATGGTGGATCGGCTGTCGATATATTAGAAAATACTCCGTCGGTGCGGGTAAATGCAGAAGGTGAAGTTACATTTCGCGGGAGTAGTGGCTTTTTGGTTTATGTTGATGGGAAGCCGAGTGTTTTTAGCGGAAGCCAGGCATTGGAACAGATCCCTTCTGGTCAGATCCAAAATATAGAAATTATCACAACTCCTTCGGCACGTCATGATACAGACGGAGATGTGGGTATTATTAATATCATTACCAAAAAACATTTCGGAGGTGGATTAAGCGGCATGGTAAATGTAAGCGGTAGTACTGTTTTATCCCGGAATATTGATTTTCTGGTGACCCAGCAAAGCAAAGCATCCCGTTGGTTTCTCGGGGGAGCATGGACTGAACGGTTGAGAGAAAGTAGTTTCAATCAGGATAAAACAACTATTATAGATGACTTAACGACTATCTCACAATCGGACGGACCCAGGGAGAGTAATAATTTTAATTATTCATTGAAAGCCGGTTACGTATATTCACTTCCCGCTACTACACTGAATATTGATTTTGAAGGTGGATATGGCGGACGTACCCGCTCCGGGGATCTGGATTACAAGGAAGTAAAAAGAAGCAACGGGGATGAAGAATCCGGTGATTACTTTAGCCGTGATGAATATGATTTACATGAAACGTATTTTCAGGGAAATGTTGGTTTTGATCATCAGTTTCATAAAAAGGGTCATCAATTAACCGGAAACTTTTATTTGAAATACGGAGGAGATGCTTTGGAATATTTTCAAAGCGACCTGTTTGATAAAAATAATGTACAGCAACAGGGACATCGTGCCTGGGAAGATGAGCATCGGTGGACAGTGCGAACAAATCTGGATTATGTATTCCCCTATAGTGAGAGTGGACGACTTGAAGCAGGACATCAGTATTTTTCATATCTTGAAGATGGAGACTACCGGATGGATTTCTGGGATCCGGAAAAACAGGGCTTTTATGATCGCGAGGATATTTATAATACCTTTTATTTTCAACGTGGTATTCATTCTATTTATGCAATAGTAGCGGATCGTTATAAAGCTTTTGATTTTCAGTTGGGTGTACGCGGAGAGCATACCCATCGTGTATTGGAGAGTTCAAAGGAGTGGGCTAACCGCACGGTGAATCGTTTTGAACTGTTTCCTTCTATTCACCTGGGTTATACGTTTCCTAACGATCATCATTTAATGGCATCTTTCTCATACCGGACTACACGTCCACAATTGTTCTATATGGAACCTTACATTACATATCGTGATTACTATTCGGCAGAAATCGGCAATCCGGATATTTTGCCTGAATATATTTATGTGTATGAGTTGAATTATAGAAAAAATATTGGAGAACATGCTGTTTCGGCGACTCTGTTTCATCGGAACCGGAAGGATAAAATCGAACGATTGCGTGTCCCTTATGAAGCAGGAGTAACATTAGATTCGATGGCGAATGTTGGTAATGACTATGCTACCGGATTGGAATTGAGCATCCAGGCGCAACCTCTGCGTTGGTGGAATCTTACACTTAACAGCAGTTATTATTACTACAAGGTCAAAAATAAACTGGAAATTTCCGGAGGAGCAGATGAAACGAGTCGTAATTATGAGATTATGTTGAATAACGGATTCGCAGCAGGCAAAAATACACGCATTCAGTTGGATGGAAATTTAGTCGGTCCATCGGTTACTACCCAGGGAAAGACTGATGCATTCTGGTATATGAATCTATCTGTACGTCAACAGATGCTAAACCGCAAACTTACCGGTACACTGGCCTTTCGGGATGTTTTCAATTCGGCAAGATACAATAGTCATATCACCACAGCCAATCTGGAATCCGTAACGAAAATCCGTCCTAAATATCCTCTGATAACCTTAACACTTAGCTATACATTTAACAGCTTTAAACAGCGAAGCTCACAAAGTAAAGAGGATCATGATTTGTTTGAAGGAACAAATCATTGATAAATTTTAAAGGTAGAAGGGGGAAGTGAAAAATGAAGCACCAATCTTCATTTTGACTGGAAGGAGAAATCGCATGGAAACAATTGAATGTTGTTATGCTAAAGGTGTAAAAAAAATGAGGTAATGGTCGGATTATGAGTTGCTTATTCGGATGAATAATAAAAGCGATTGTAAATTTCTTTTTATGATAAAAAATCATGATCTTTGTCATTATGAATAGAAAGCTTACAATTGGGCTGTTATTTAGTTGCTTAGTGCTTTTATTTGCATGTGATGTAAATAAAAGTGATGAGGTATGTGCGTTTCATAAAGAATCTCATTTTGAAGAATCTCAAAAAACAGATATCCCTCAACGCTTAGAAGAATTAAGCAACGAGTTTAAAGGCCGTACATGTGTACTGCCCCGTCGTTCTGTTCAGGTTGCAAATTTTTTAGTTAAAGTACGCGAACAAAAGAGTCAGAAGACTTTTTTGCAGAATCGTTTGAATGGTGAAAACCAGCTTTATAAAATAGTTGAACTAAATACTGATTGTCAAATCATTCAATTTGCTACGCTTCTTTGCCGTAGGGGATATTATGTATATGCTTTACGGAAGCTTCTTATTTGATTTTCTATAATTTTATTTGTTAGGATTGCTGTGAATCAGGTGATTCGTAGTGATTGGTGTTTTCTATAACTTTCGTTTATTATAAATAAACGGATTATTTCATATTTAAAAACAAATATAATTATGGGATCAAATAAATCCAAGAAGCCGCAGATGCTTCTTTGTATTCTTCTTATTATTGTAGGCCTGGTAATGGCATGTGGTAATTTCATACCAAATGATTACATAAAGTTTGGTGTGACGCTTGTTTCTCTGTGTGTAGGTGTTTTCGGAGCGTTTAATGCGCTTGGCCAATCCGGTAATACAAATGAGGAAACAAAATAAAAAGCTGTTCGAATGCCGGATGCCAGTTTACTAATCCGGTTACGTACAAATATAAAAAAATATTATCGCATGAAAATAAATAAAGATTTAGCGGAAGCGCTATTGATGTTGTCGCTTATTATTTTGGTTTTAGTTTCTACTACAGATTTCGATAATCCGTCAACTAAGACTATGATAATGGCTTCTCTCGGAGTATCGGCTGGTATAATGGGGGTTTTTCGTATACTAGGAGCACGGCAGGAGAAAAAAGAAGGGGAGTGATTGGTTGTGTTATGTGTAAAATGTCACTGTTTTAACTTGTCTATTTGTTGAAACGAGTAAACAGAAAAACAATGAATCAGAGTTAACATAAAACCAGATATTGTAGTTACTGTTTTTAACAGCCTTCATCCATATTGAGTTAAATCAATGGGTGAAGGCTTTTTTTTTTCATAAGTTTTTTTATCTTTACTGTCAAAATGATAAAGGGAAAGGTGCCTTTGCCCCTTTGGGAGCTTAAGAAGAAAGGTGAGAGGAATAAGTAAATAGCAAATCGTCATGTCGACTGGAGTTTTAGTGCAATGGAGACATCTCATGGTTAAAATTTCCAGAACCTGTATCACTTGAATATTTTTAAACCCAAATTAATATTGAAGTTATTAAATAGAAATTATATGAAGAAGGAATTAGTTGCAATTGGAATGGCTGCATTATTAAGTGCCTGTAATACAGGCGCAGAAAAGAAAATGTCTGTGGAAACAACAGAGAATCCCTTTTTAACGGAGTATACTACTCCTTTCGGTGTTCCTCCGTTTGATCAAATCGAGTTGGAACATTACAAACCTGTCTTTTTACAAGGGATGGAGGAGCAGAAGAAAGAAATTGAAGCTATTATTACGAATAGTGATGCTCCGGATTTTGAAAATACCATTGTAGCATTGGATCAAAGTGGCAAATTATTGTCGAAAGTACGGATTGTTTTCTACGGACAAAACAGTGCGAATACGTCGGATGAGATGCAGGCTTTGAGTAAAGAACTATCACCGTTGCAATCGGCACATAGCGATGACATCAATTTAAACCCGAAATTGTTTGAACGGGTAAAGGTCGTTTATGATCGCAAAGATGAACTGGGGCTGAATAAAGAACAAGCAAAGCTGCTGGAAGAGACCTATAAAGGGTTTGTACGTGGCGGGGCGAATTTGCCGGAAGACAAGCAAGCACGCTTGCGCGAGTTAAACAGCGAATTATCGCTTTTACAACTTACGTTCGGGCAGAATATGTTACAGGAAACGAATGCTTTTCAACTGATTATTGATAAAGAGGAAGATTTATCCGGATTAACGGATGGTCTGATAGCCAATGCGGCAGAAGATGCGAAAGCTGCCGGACAGGAAGGGAAATGGCTTTTTACATTGCAAAATCCGAGTGTTATGCCGTTTTTGCAATTTTCTGATAAGCGTGACTTGCGTGAAAAAATCTTTAACGGTTATATCAATCGTGGCAATAACAATAATGCAGCCGATAATAAGGAAGTCGTTAAGAAATTAGTGACACTTCGGTTGGAAAAAGCTAAATTGATGGGCTATGAAGACTATGCTGCATTTGTCTTGGAAGAACGGATGGCTAAAAATGAAAAAAACGTATATAATCTGTTAGACGAAGTATGGGCACCCACTATAGTCAAAGCAAAAGCTGAATTGACGGATCTACAAGCCATGATGAATAAAGATGGTGTTGATGGTGAATTGAAAGGCTGGGACTGGCGTTATTACAATGAAAAAGTAATGAAGGCGAAATTCGACCTTGATGAAAATGAAGTACGTCCGTATCTGAAACTTGAAAATGTTCGTGAGGGAATGTTTTATGTTGCAAATAAATTGTATGGTATCACTTTTGCTCCGATTAATAATATACCAAAGCCGCATGAAGAAGCTGAAGCTTTTGAATGTAAGGACGCAGATGGCACACATTTGGGTGTGCTTTATCTGGATTATTTCCCCCGTGCGAGTAAACGTGGAGGAGCCTGGTGCGGAACATACCGTTCGCAGACTTATAAAGATGGAAAACGTGTCGCACCGGTAGTAACAATCGTATGTAATTTTACAAAACCGGCTCCCGGTCGCCCGGCATTATTAAGCGCTGATGAAGCTACGACGATGTTCCATGAATTTGGTCATGCTTTGCATAACCTGTTTAAAGATGTTCATTATTATGGAGTATCGGGTGTACCCCGTGATTTTGTGGAATTACCCTCGCAGGTAATGGAACACTGGGTATTCGAACCAGAAGTATTGAAAGTTTTTGCCAAACATTATGAAACAGGAGAAGAAATGCCGGTTGCTTTGGTAGAGAAACTGGATAAGAGCAGTAAATACGGTCAGGGTTTTGCTACTGCTGAGTATGTTGAGGCTTCGTTGTTGGATATGGATTATCATGTGTTAAAAGAGATACCGGCTGGACTGGATATATTGAAATTTGAAGATGCGGCAATGAAGAAACGGAATGCATTATCGCAAATACCGCCCCGTTACCGTTCTACTTATTTTAATCATACAATGGGTGGCGGTTATACGGCTGGTTATTATAGCTATATGTGGTCGGAAGTATTGGATGCGGATGCATTCGAAGCATTTAAAGAAACTGGTGATATTTTTGACCAGACGACGGCTAAAAAATTCCGTGATTATGTTTTGACACCGGGAGGAATTGATGATGCAATGGTTATGTATGTAAATTTCAGAGGAAAAGAACCGAATACAACTCCACTCTTGAAAAACAGGGGGTTGAAATAAATCATTATACTAATTAAAATTAGCAGCGTTAGTCTTAGTCGTCCTTTTCTGGGGTGTAATTGGTACCGCTCTTATGGGGGATGAGAGGCTTTTAAAATGGTCTATTGTTTTGTATCATAGAAGGAGATGCTTGTTATTCAGGTATCTCCTTTTTCTTTAATAGAAACATTTTGTTTTAAGTATTTGTTTTCTATGTATTAAAATGATTTAATTATTTGGAATGATTTTTGTTGAAAGATTGACAAGGATTTTATGATAATGAAGAAGAAAGGAATGACTGATGAAATTAAAACGACTAATGAAATCAAATGTCTATTTGTGGTTGATAGGTCTGCTTCTTTTAAATATAAGCATGTCATGTGCACAGCAAACAGAAACAACTAAAAAAACAAATCTGATGGAAAATAAATATAATGAGTTGACTCCCGAAGAGGAACGTGTAATTATTTACAAAGGTACGGAGCGTCCTTATACAGGCGAATATCTTGATAATAAAAGGGAGGGTGTATATGTTTGCAAAAGATGCGGGACACCTTTATACCGTTCGTCTGATAAGTTTGAATCCCATTGTGGATGGCCTTCGTTCGATGATGAAATTCCCGGCGCCGTAAAACGGGTTCTCGATACTGACGGATTACGTACGGAAATTATATGTAACAATTGTGGTGCACATCTGGGACATGTGTTTACCGGTGAAAAATTTACGGAAAAAGATACCCGTCATTGTGTAAATTCGATATCTTTACAGGGGGAAGATCAAAAGGTATAAAAAGGATAGAATGAAAGAAATGATCTAAGATATTGAAGAATAACAAAATAAGCATCAAATAAAACAGAAGAATGGCAAATCAAAAAGTACAAAAGAATAATTTACTATAATTCTACTTTAAGAAAACAACGGCAAAGTTTAAACAGTTTTAAACAGTGCTATAATTTCAAGGTAAAAATGAGCGTTTAATCACCATAAAAATGATGTTTAAACGCTTAGTTTTTTTGTTGGAGTGCACGCATTTGGGAAAACTCTTTTCTCAATTCTTCGAAGCCTTCTTCCAATAATGTGAGCCTGTTATAATAGGTATCGTTAATGTTAGGCATTTTAGCTGTGAAATACCATTCAGCATGCCAGATCGTATTTATTTCATTTTCGAATAGATTAAAACTAGGATAGCGCATCACATCGGCACTATCGGAATTGCAGACTATGAAACCATGTTCTAAGAAGCGGTTTTTCAAGCGTTTTACAAATGCTCTACCATCTTTTTCTGCTACAACATAAACATGACCATCACGGATGTTTTGCCAATCAGATTGTTCCAATAAACGAATAACCAAATAACCACCATCTAATAA
>JAITVY010000034.1 GCA_031285565.1 Tannerella sp.
TGAGAAGAATCGCACGACAACGCATACGCAAACAGTGGGTGCCACCATGGCGAAAGCCCTTCTCCAGATGCATACGTTGGACATCTGTTAATTCTAATTTCTTTATCTTTCCCATTATTGATTATCCTATCTAATATAATAACAGGCGAAGTAAAGAAAAATATATTATATAAACTAATTATGAACATCTACTTATAATTATAGAGTAAACATTATTAAAAGTTTAGTATATGAAATCTTCTATTTGGGTGCTGTTGACATTGACGGTAAGTATCATGTTTACAGGTTGTGCTGCAAAAAAGGAACTTCAGAGCTTGAAGGCAGAATATCAGGGGTGTCAGTTGTCGTTGACCGAAAGTCGTACTCGTGTGGCAAGTCTTGAAGAGAGGTTGGCCGAAGCTCAAAAGAACAATGAGGAGTTACGTGCAAATATGAGGGAGATACAGGGTTTATTGGATAAGAGTCTTGCACAAAGCTCTCAGGGTAATGCAAATGTCGCAAAATTGGTAGATGAAATCAATTCGTCTAATCGTTTTATCCAGCATTTGGTAGAAACTAAAAACAAGTCTGACTCTTTGAATCTTGTAATGATTAATAATCTGACCCGTTCACTCACCCGTGAGGAAATGCGGGATCTGGATATCCAAGTGTTGAAAGGTGTCGTGTATATTTCGTTAGATGATCGGATGTTGTATCGATCCGGAAGTTATGAAATAAGTGATAAGGCGGGAGAGATTCTTAGCAAAATTGCTAAAATTATCCTGGATTACAGGGATTATGATGTTTTGGTGGAAGGAAATACGGATGACGTTCCGATTTCTCGTCCTAATATCCGTAATAACTGGGACTTAAGCGCATTGCGTGGTTCGTCGGTTGTTCAGGCATTGCAGGATGAATATGGAGTAGATCCTAAACGTCTGACTGCTGCCGGTCGTGGTGAGTATAACCCAATTGTGAGTAATGACACTGATGATGGAAAAACCCGCAATCGGAGAACTCAGATTATCATTACTCCGAAACTGGATCAGTTTATGGATTTGATTGAGCAGGCTCCGCAAAGTTCGCTTGATGATGGTATATAATTGAAGGTTGAGAAACAGCGTTTGCAGCAAAGCTGCAAACGAAAATAAATCATTAATGGTTTGGATAGAGTATACTGGTTTGTTTGACAAGTAAAGATGAGAGTTGGCGGTGTGCCTGGTGTAAAATGGAAGTGTGGCGGAAATTCAATCTCCGTGGATTACCTTTTTGTACACTTCTTTTATTATAACTTTGTTTATTGAAGCGCCTTTATGTGCAGCCATAAAAGGTTGTTCCAAAAACCATTGGAATCCACTGGTATAGTCACTTTCAAAATAGAAAGTGTTTTCATTAAAAGTTATCTTAGCCATATTATCTTTAGAGAAATACAGCTGGTTGTTTTCGAGCATGTATTTACTGGCTATCTCGTGAAAAGAACCGGATTCGGTGTAATATCCGGATTCGGAGAAGCCAAGAACGACACCAATTTGTGGTTTGTATTGATCGTAGATAAGACCCACTGCTGTCTGGTTATCGGATTCGCACGCAACTATCTCCATGCTATCCAGCGTCCAGGCGCCGACTATCAAATGGTTATCATTGGTCTGATGCCATTCAGGCCATTCGTCCATATCATCATTGTTCTTGTCGCAAGAACAAATAAGCAAAGGTAATACCGTAAAGAGCAACAGAATTCGTTTCATAGATATAACAACCTAAAACAAGATTAGCAATAAAGTTTAAAACTGTCTCTAAATTAGAGATGCAACCAACATAGGAAACGCTGCACGCATATTTTGAATTTTATCAGCACATTCAATAAAATAGGATTGGGATTTTTCGGGAATGCTTATTTTTGCCGGCATATCATATTGCTTTAAGTAAGGAGCTTAGGATGATCTATTGAAGTGTTGTTTAATTGGAAATAAGATGTGGTGTTGTTTTGAGGATTTTTTTGGATCAACCTTTTTTATTGCAATTTTTCACTTATCTTTAGCGTTGTTATACTGGTAAGCCATGGATAAAGTATGCGATTTACAAGGTTTTACGCAATTTTTTAATGATTATCGGAGCCGATTTACTCATTTTGCGTATTCGTATGTGGGAGATAAAATGGCGGCAGAAGATATTGTCCTGGAAAGCCTGATGAGCTATTGGGAGAACCGCTCTACTATTCATCCGGACTCTAATACCCGTGCATATGTTTTGACGATCGTAAAAAACAGATGCCTGAACTATCTTAATCACCAGCGTGTCCGCCAAAGTGCAGAAGAATATTTGTTGAAAGCGGAAGAGTGGGAATTGGACCTGCATATTAATTCCCTGAAAGCTTTTGAACCGGATCAGGTTTTTTCTGAAGAAATCCAGCAAATTGTCGAAGATACACTTAACAAACTTCCCGAACAAACCCGGCTTATATTTATTAAAAGCAGGTATGAGAATTACAGCCATAAACAGATTGCAGAAGAAATGGGGCTGTCAACAAAAAGTGTAGAGTTCCACATAACTAAAGCTTTAAAAGTACTGCGTATAGCATTAAAGGATTATTTTCCGGCATTTCTCTGGTATGTATTTTTTAATTAATGCTAATAAGTAGTCTATTAAGTTCAATGTTTCAAGTTTAATGTTCAAAGTTTACGATTCAACAATAAGTTCTCCTTTGAAGGTCGGCATTCTATAGTTACTATCATTTTTGTTCTTAACGCAACACTTCGTGGGGATGCCCGCATCTTAGTATTATTTAGATGGGGGTGTAAATGTAGTTAGACGTAGGTGTAAACTGAATGATTTCAAGCAAACAAAAACATTGAGTTGCCGATTTACCGTTCAATTCAATAATAGCATCACCAACGTTTGTCTTTGATACAGTACTTTGATACTGCAAGAAGGAATAATAATTTCAACAGCTAAAAAAAGATCACTTTTCCGTTAGGGATGTATCCGGCTTTCTTGTTTTAAATATAGAGACGAATGTTGAAGAGGGGAAACTAATTGAAAATTGAAAGTGGAAAGTTGAAAATGAAAAGGAGCTTTCTTTTTAATGCGACATTGGGCAGGGAGCCTATGCCGAACAAAGGAAAAGGAGTAGTAATTCCTTTTAACTACTGATTAATATGGATAAAGATATATTATACCGTTTTTTTGACAGGCAGGCTTCTGCCGAAGATAAAGCGGCTATTAAGCAATGGTTGGAAGAATCACCAGCCAATCAGGAGGAGTTCTACCGTGAACGTCAATTCTTCGGGGCAATGATCATGAATAGTGGAGTTCCTGAAAATCAAATACAAAAAGAACAGGAGAGAGGTCTGACGCGAACTCCGGGCTATCGTAAGATTGTCAGGGAACTTGTGAAAATAGCGGCTATAGTTCTTCTTACAGCGACAGGTGTATTGTATTTTATGTACAATAAGGCGGAAGAGGGTAGGGAGTCCTGGCTTTCTGTTATTGTACCGGCAGGACAGCGGGCTAATGTATTATTACCCGATGGTACCAATGTGTGGTTGAATGCACGTACGCAACTCAGGTATCCGGGTGTATTTGCAAGTAAAAAGCGGGAAATCGAACTAAATGGGGAAGCTTACTTTGAAGTCAGCCAGGATAAGGGGAAACCATTCATTGTACATACCGATAAGTGTGAGATAGAAGTACTCGGGACAAAGTTTAACGTGGATGCTTATTCGGATTCGGAAGATTTTTTTGCGGCTTTAATGGAGGGATCGGTGCGGGTGACGGATAGGTCGGAAAAAACAAATACTTTAATTCTTCAGCCTGATTATCTGACGACATTCCGAAATGGTATCCTGGTGGCTGAAAAGATAACCGATTATGATTATTTTCGTTGGCGTGATGGCCTGGTTTGTTTCAGGGAGATGGGGTTTGTGCAACTGATGCATCGGTTTGAGAAATGTTACGGAATCCAGATCGAGATAAATAACCCACGACTATCGGAGTATGCTTTTACCGGTAAGTTCCGTATTTCGGATGGAATAGATAATGCATTACGGGTATTGCAGAGGGATGCCCCATATACGTTTAAGAGAAATGAAGATGATAATGTGATATATATAGAGTAGTGATTAATTATTAATGGTTAGTGGTTAATTCAATACACTCAATAAAAAGAAACCTTTTAAATTAAATTGCCTATGAAATAGAGAATAGATCTGACCTTAAAAAAAAATGCCGACAAGTGCCCCACACTCATCGGCATGTAATTAACACAATTATTACTAACTGTATTAATCATTAAGAATAACAAAGATATGAATAAAAAATCTTTGTCGGGGGTATATATGCTAAATTACCACCGATATAAACACTTTTTTAGAACCATGAAAATCACCGCGGTTTTATTATTGGCATCAGCTTTTTGCCTTTTTGCAGAAAACACTCACTCACAAAATGCACGGGTCTCCATTCATCAGAGGAATGTTCAACTTGAAAATGTGCTTGAAGAGATAGAGAACCAGACTGACTATCTGTTTGTCTATAACAAAAATGTGGATATCAACCGGAAAGTCTCAGTCCGGGAGTCGAATAAGCCATTGAAAAATGTCCTGGATAATTTATTTACAGGGACGGATGTCAGTTATGCTGTCGAAGGTTCCTATATTATCCTCTCTGTAGGTTCGAAAGAGTCGTCAGGAGGTGTATCTCAGCAGAAAAGAATGATTATGGGTACAATTACAGACGCTTCGGGCGAACCCATAATTGGTGCGAATGTGATAGAAAAAGGGACTCCATCCAATGGGGTGATAACCGATATAGACGGTCGTTTTTCCCTTTCCGTTCAAAATGAACAGGGTGTGCTTACGATATCGTATATCGGATATATACCACAGGAGATCGCATTGGGGAGTGCTTCGAACTATAATGTAATATTGAGAGAAGATACCCAGGCACTGGATGAAGTTGTAATCATCGGTTACGGAGCAGTAAAGAAAAGCGATCTGACCGGATCAGTCGGCTCAATAGCGGTTGACAAGATACAAGGCGTAAGTATCAAATCGGTCGACCAGATGTTACAGGGACGTACTCCAGGTCTGCATATGGTACAGAATTCAGGTATGCCGGGTGCCGGCTCTACTGTCCGTATCCGTGGGGGTAACTCCATTTCAGGCGGAAATGAACCGTTATATATTATTGATGGTGTGCCGGTTTATCCGTCAGGGGATAAATTACAGACCGCATTGAATCCATTAAATACAATCCCTACCGCTGATATCGAATCGATCGAAGTGTTAAAAGATGCCTCTTCTACTGCTATCTACGGATCACGTGGCGCGAATGGGGTTATTATTGTTACAACTAAAAGGGGGCAGAGCGGGAAAACGAATGTTGCGTTTGAATCGTATTGGGGAATAGAGAATATAGCTAAGGATTACGATTTGCTGGATGCGGCTACGTTCGAGAAACTGTCAAATGAATCTCTGGTTAATTCCGGTGGGACTGCTATTTATAATGAAAGCTCACCGTCATCGACTACGGATTGGCAGAAATTAACTAAGAACAAAAATGCTTTATTGCAGAATTATCAATTGACTATTTCCGGTGGTAACGATAAAACGACTTTCCTTACTTCTTTCAATATTTACGACCAGAAAGGTACAATCAAGGCTACAGATATGCAGAAATATGCATTCAGGGCTAACCTGGATCATAAAATTTCTTTTTCCTTACATATGGGGCTGAACCTTACCATGACCCAGGTGAACAATAACCGCGCAGGAAACGATGTACTTACAACCCGGTTGACTACACCGCCTAACCTCCCGATAAAACAGGCTGACGGAAGTTATACATTCAGCGATGATGCCGGGGTTATTACATTTGATAATCCGGTTGGTGTTATTAATGACAAAGTGGATAAAACAGCCCGTTTCCGGACGCTTAACAATGCTTTTGCCGAATGGACTATTATCAAAGGGCTCACATTAAAATCTTCTATTGGGATCGACCTGAATTATAGCAAAAGAGATGCTTATAATCCTATAACAGTCTATAGCGGGAGCTTGAAGGATGGGATTGCCATTAAAGAATCTTATAATACACTGATCTGGATCAATGAAAATATCCTGACTTACACCAATACCTGGGACAAGCATTCTTTCACAGGAATGGTTGGTTATACACAGCAAGCTTCGAATTATGACGTTCTGAAAGCAGGTTCTTACGGATATTTGAATGATATTTTAGAGATGAATAATCTGGAGTCGGGAACTACTTATTCAAAGCCGGAATCGAAACTTGAAAAATGGGCATTAAATTCTTATCTGGCGCGGGTGAATTATTCATTTGATTCCAGATACTTGTTGACGGCATCTTTCCGTGCAGACGGCTCTTCCCGTTTCGGTTCGAACAACCGATGGGGATACTTCCCATCGGCAGCGCTGGCCTGGAGAGCTTCTGAAGAATCTTTCCTCAAGGACAATGGAATAATAAGCAACCTCAAACCCAGGGTGAGTTACGGGGTGACCGGTAACCAGGACGGTATCGGGGTTTATCCTGCTTATGCCTTACTCAATACAGCAGGATATCCTATCGGTGGAAATAAGGAAACGGGTTATTATCCTTCGCAGGTGGCCAATGCAAATTTAAAATGGGAAACGACTGCCCAGTATGACGCAGGTATCGATATTGGATTTTTCAATAACCGCCTGAACTTTGTTGCGGATTTTTACTATAAGAAAACAAGTGATTTGTTATTGAAGGTTACCATTCCTTCAAGCTCCGGTTTTACATCGGGTTTAAAGAATATCGGAGAGGTTGAAAATAAGGGTATAGAGTTGGTAGTTAATGCTACACCTGTTGCCGGAGCGTTCACTTGGAATACGAATTTTAATATTACATTTAACCGGAATAAAGTGACTGACCTGGGAGATGTGTCTTTTATCTATCCTACCGCAGATCAGGAAAATAATGGAATCCATTTGGGACGGATCATTCAGGTGGGCGAGCCTTTGGGGAATTTCTACGGTTATGTATTTGATGGGATATTCAGTACGACCGATGATATCGCTTCTTCCGCCCAACCAACAGCTAAACCAGGTGATATCCGCTTTAAAGATATCAGCGGACCGGACGGAGTTCCCGATGGACAAATTAATGACCTGGATCGAACCATTATCGGTTGTGCACAACCCAAATTCTTTGGTGGATTCGTAAATGATTTCTCTTATAAGAATTTTGATTTGAATGTCAATGTGATCTTTACCTATGGCAATGAAATATACAACGGTACGCGGGTTACATTGGAAGATATGCAGGGAGCAACCAACATGTCGGCTACGACCATAAACCGCTGGACTCCTGATAATCAAAATACAGATATGCCCCGTATGTTAAGGTCTAAAGCTGTAATGCGTGTTTCGGACCAATATGTAGAAAAAGGATCTTACTTAAGATTCCAGAATATAACCTTAGGATATACAGTTCCCAGACGTGCCCTGGAATTCACAAAATATGTGAGCAGTCTACGGGTATATGCTTCACTACAGAACTTTTTTACGATTACCGGTTATTCGGGTAATAATCCTGAAGTTAGTAAATATGGTCAGGATGACCTGGGAGCAGGATATGATTCATTTTCTTATCCGGTATCAAAGACTGTTTTATTCGGATTAAGTGTTAACTTCTAATGTATGTAATTATGAAACGAGTAGTATATTTTTTATTTAGTTTAATATTTTTGTTTTCATGTACGGATATGGATCTGACGCCAAATTCCAATTTAAGTCCGGAGAACTTCTTTAAATCGGAGGCCGATGCTACAGCTGCCGTGTATGGCATTTATCCTGCATTTGCAGTCAATAATATTTACAACCAGTTTTGGGAAGTATTGCAAAGCCAGGGGACAGACGATAGTGAATGGGGAGGAGGACGAACTACCACCAACCTGGATAAGAACGCATTGGATAAATTCCAGTATGATGCGAATACCAATCTTATTTACCAGCTTTGGGCAACCCATTATGTTGTAGTAAACAGGGCGAACACAGCCATTGATAATATACAAATAATGAGTCCGGATATAATATCCGATAATGCCAGAAGCCAACTTATCGGGGAAGCTAAATTCCTGAGAGGGTTTGCTTATTTTAATCTGGTTCGAACATATGGAGAAGTTCCTTTGGTATTAACGCAGACCGTATCGTTAGATAACCTGGAGATTTCAAAAAATACAGTGGATGAATGTTATGCCCAGATTATTGAGGACCTGAAAGAAGCTGAATCAGTTCTGCCTCAGGTAAAAGATGTGCCGGCTTCTTATCTGGGACGTGCAACGAAAGGATCGGCCGCTGGTATGCTGGCTATTGTTTACCTGACGAGGGGTGAATATCAAAATGCGGTTGCAAAAACCAGTGAGATTATGCAGATGGGTTACAGCTTGTGGGATAACTATGCCGATAACTTCGATCTTGAAAAGGAAAACGGGCAGGAGTCTTTGTATGAAGTGCAGTATATGCGAAATACGCCGGGTGTGGAAGGTAGTAATTATAGTGGCTTCTATCGTCCTCCTTTTGTGAATATAAACGGATGGACGGGCTATGGAGATAATCCGGTAACCAGGAATCATTACGAATGTTATGAGGAAGGTGATTTGAGAAGGGATGTAAATGTGCGCCTGTATACCCTGGAAGAATATCCGAATATGTCGACCAATTACGAGTTTCCATGTTATGTGAATAAATTCCAGGATTTGTCTCCTCTGGCTATCCGGTCGCAGGGTAGTGAAAACAATTATCCGATTATCCGGTACTCGGAAATCCTGCTTATCAGGGCCGAGGCTTTGAATGCAATTAATACTTCCGATCCTGAGGCATATGAACTCCTGAATATTGTTCGCCGGAGGGCATTTGGTAAACCGATGAATGCTGCTTCGGATATAGATGTACAAACCGGACTGTCACAGGATGAATTTGTTAATAAAATCCTAGATGAACGTCGCCGGGAGTTTGCCTATGAAGGAAAACGCAGGTTTGATTTGCTACGGACAGGTAAACTGAAAGAGGCTATGATGAAACAGAATCCGGAAATAGGTTCCCTGATTGGAGACAAACACAATGTATTGCCTATACCGATTTCGGAGTTGGATGCGAATAAATTACTGGTACAAAATCCGGGATGGTAAAACCCCAAACCCCTGAAGGGGCTTTTAGAAAAAAGGTAAAAGAGAAAAAACGTATATTTGCAATGATGTTCTTTTTTACCTTTAACCTTAATAAATAATGGCAATCAGTAGTTATTTTAAAAAGTAGTTAGTAGCAAGTAGTTAGTAGTATTAAAATTAACTGAGTAATCGAATAATTGAGTTAATAGAATGTTTCGAATTAATCAATTAATCACTAACCATTAATCATCGCCTACAACCTTGAACTTCGAGGACTACTGATTCATATAATTAAAAATATATTATGGAACGAAGAAAATTTTTGCGTAATGCTGGTATGTTAGGATTGGCATCTGTCGCCCATAACAACATTTCGGCCGGTGAAGCGGTAACTTCGCAAATAGCATCCCGGAAAGCTGGGATAAAAACGGACGATCGATGGGACGTGATAGTTGTCGGAGGTGGTCCTGCCGGATGCGCTGCGGCAACTGCAGCAGCACGTGAAGGCGCCAAAGTACTGCTGATAGAAGGAACCGGTGCACTTGGAGGAATGGGAACATCCGGTCTGCTGAACGCATGGTGTCCTTTCACTGATAAAGAAAAGATCATCTATAAAGGAATTGCTGAAAAAGTCTTCCTGAAATCGAAAAAAGGAGTACCCCATGTGACGGTCGATGACTGGGTTCCGATTAATACTGAATACCTAAAAGTGGTCTATGATGACCTGGTAATGTCGGAAGGAGTGTCTGTACTGTTTTTTACGACTATGGCGGCCGTAGAGATGAAACAGAAAGGAGTTGTAGATGCTATAATCGTAGGAAATAAAGCTGGTTTGACAGCTTATAAAGCCAAATTATTTATTGATTGTACCGGTGATGGTGATCTGGCGGCATGGGCTGGTGCGGGATTTGAGATTGGTGACGATAAAGGTGCTGTACAGGAAGGTACGCTGTGTTTTGCCCTGTCGAATGTGGATCCGTATGAATTTTCATTGATCGGGAACGTTCATTCCAGCCGGAAAGATGGTCCTGTCTATAAAATACTTGAATCGGGGAAATATGACCTTATCAAGGATAGCCATATCAATGACAAGTATGCTGGCCCCGGTTACTTAGCCTTTAATGCAGGGCATGTTACGGTGGACAGTACCGATCCGGCATCACTTTCATCGGCAATGATGACAGGCCGCAAGATCGCCAGGCAGTTCCAGGAAGGGCTGGCTGAGTTTGAGCCGAAAACGTTTGCTGCTTCCTATCTGGCAAGTACGGCTGCTTTGATGGGTATCCGGGAAAGCCGCCGCATAAAATGCGATTATATGTTTACACTTGAAGACTGGCTGGCGCGCCGGGAGTTTGAAGATGGTATCGGGCGTAACTGCTATTATATTGATGTACATAAAAGCGATGCAACCCATTATCCCCGTTATGGAAAAGGAGAATCGCATGGCATACCTTTCCGAACTCTTCTTCCGGTAGGATTGAAAAACGTATTTGTTGCCGGACGTTGTATCTCTACCGATCATTATGCACATGGTAGCCTGCGGGTAATGCCGCCCTGCCTGGTGACGGGGGAAGCAGCCGGAGTAGCAGCCGGGCAGATTTTCAGGTCAGGGAATGTGGATGTCCATAATGTTGATGTATCTAAACTCAGAAGCCGCCTGAAAGAGGTTGGGCAGTTGTTGTAATTGGTTTTCATAAATTGGAAATAAACCGGTAGAAAATATTTAAAAAGTATGTGTATTGATCTGATTAATCGGTGCAGGCTTAAAAATATTTTCTATCTTTACACAAACTATATGAAAATAACAAATATTTATACTTTCCTGGAGATAGGGTGGAGGTATATTTAAAATATGTATTATAATCAAAATTTAATATCATGAGTAAGAAACTAATTACACTGTTGCTTTTATTACCGTTTCAATTTTTGTTGGCTCAGGAAAGTACACTGACCGATTTTCCTGCAGGATTTACACCCGAAGAAGTGGGTAAACGATTAGCCTATCATTTTGTAGACGACAGGCACGACCTTTATTCGGCAAGATGGATCCATTATGCAGAAGTTTGTACCTGGAACGGAGCTTTAAATTATGCTTTACAGACGAATAATCAGGATCTTCTTAAACTTCTGCAAGATAAGTTTGAGCCTTTCTTTTCAAGGGAAAAAGCATTGTTGCCCCCTATGAACCATGTCGATTTCAATATGTTCGGAGGACTGGCTTTGCAACTTTACCAGATAACTAACGATAGGCGGTGTCTGGATTTGGGAATGGCCTACGCTGATACCCAGTGGCAAGTGCCGGAGGATGCAAAACTGGAGGAAAAAGCTTTTGCAGACAAAGGATATTCCTGGCAGACTCGTATGTGGATTGATGATATGTATATGATTACTTTTGTACAGGCCCAGGCATATAAAGTTACCGGCGATTCCAAATATATCGACCGTGCAGCAAGTGAGATGGTGCTTTATTTAGATGAACTACAACGTCCTAACGGACTTTTCTATCATGCACCGGATGTCCCTTACTATTGGGCGCGGGGAGATGGTTGGATGGCTGTAGGCATGGCAGATTTGCTTCGCTTTTTACCTGAAGATCATAAAGACCGTCCACGTATAATGAAAGGCTATCATACGATGATGGAAAGTTTGAAAAAGTACCAACAGCCGAATGGACTGTGGAATCAGCTGATTGATGAACCTGATTGCTGGACAGAGACATCCGGATCTGCTATGTTTACCTATGCGTTTATTGTAGGTGTTAAACAGGGTTGGTTAAATGCTGAAGAATATGGCCCGGCTGCCCGGAAAGCATGGCTGGCGTTAATTCCGTATATTGACGAGCGGAATAATGTAACCGAAGTATGTATCGGCACGGGTAAGAAGAATGATAAACAGTATTATTACGACCGTCCACGCCTTGCAGGCGATTTTCATGGACAGGCTCCTTATCTATGGTGTACGATTGCTCTTATGGAAAAATAAAAGAGTCTTATTTTGCTCCGACCCACGTTCCTTTACGCCATAGATATTCAAGCGGACCTTGCCGGTACCTGGTGAGCCACCAGCGGCTGAATAACAGTTGTATACAGAATATGCCGATAGCAATTAATATACTTACGGTTGCTCCGGCATATTTGTATAAAGCAAGTCCATACCCGTAATAAATGACAGCACCCATAATTGATTGTCCGATATAGTTGGTCAAAGTCATCCTGCCGTAAGGAATCAGTAACCGCTGGAATTTATATCCGCCGGATTTAAACCATAACAAAGTGAAACCTGATATCAGGAATCCCATAAACATAAAATTGGCTAATGAAGGTAATAATATCTCTACAGGCATTTTCATTGCTTTGGATTCAATCATTCCCGGAATATATGTTTTGCATAGATATAATGGAGCAAAAGCGATAATAGAAAAGATGAACGCTTTTTTCCAGAATTGAACGGATTTGTCGCTTTTTACAAAATATTCTTTTCTTCCCAGTAGCATGCCAAACATAAAAAGTGCAGCCGTTTGGAATAGCCTTCCGTTCTCAACCTGCCATAAGTTGCTGTATAACTGTCCGTCCGATATATTGGAGCGAACAACTTCAAAAAAGTTTCCATTCTGTGTGACAGCTTGTGACAGTTGGGCATATTTCATAAAATAATGGCCGTAACTGGTGAAGTCAGGATCGATACATGCGTAAACGATTCTTACCAGTTCAGCCGGCTGTAGGAGGCATATGGTTGCTATAATGAAGATCGTACGGTTCTTGAGTCCGGAAACCGGTATTAAAATGAGACCAACAACAGCATATAGGAGTAAAATATCTCCATTGTAGAATAAGGCGTGAAACTGTGAAAACAGTGCTAATAACAACATACGCCATGCAAATCTTGCCCTGTAGTCGTAGCCTCGTGCCTGCGCATTCCGAAATTGAATATAGAAACTAAAACCAAATAGTAATGAGAAGGTAGCATACGCTTTACCTGCCAATAAAAAGAAGGTTGTATTCCATACAATTTTATCTAAGGCATTTAACCATGCAGGCATATTTTCCGGTATAAAAAACAAATTGTAATGTTCCAGGTTATGTAATAAAACAATAGCTAGCAGGGCAAAACCTCGCAGAGAATCAACGACATCGAGCCTGTCCCTTTTGATTGCAATATGATTAGTCATTAGGATTTATGGTTTATGAATCAAGTGCGCAAAGGTATAAAAAAATTAGAAACTGCTCTTAAGTCACTTAAACTACTAAAGTCCTCCCAGTTCTTCCATCATAGCACGCCGGTTGGAATATATTTTCCTGAATTGAGAAACAATTTCAGCAACCACTTTTGTTCCTCCTGGGTAGGTTTTCATCCTTTTCAATATCCGGCCTATATATTGGTAATGGTCTCTTCCCATATTCATTTCGGCATAATCGAATATTTTGGAATGATATAATTCCAGGATTCTTTCCGGATACAGTGGTTTCAGATGCTCTTCATAACTTTCCGCCGAGTTATAGTTTTTATTCAGATGCATATGCTTCTCATAAAAATCCATCAATTTATCCCAGTATTTTTCTTCTATATAGATTTGTGCCAATACATGGGCATGTATATATTGTTTGCTTTTCTCTGCAAGAACCAAAAAGTTATCCAGATAGGAAGTCCATTGGTCTGAAGGAACCGTGTTTTTTAGGATATGGAAATATTTCATGCTATCTCTTCCTGTGATAAACAGATTTTCTGCCAGTTGTATTACATTTTCTTTTTGACCTGTCTTTTGATAAATCGATAGCTTTTGATCTTTCCAGTCACAGGCAGTTCCGGGATGATTTTCTTTTTCCGCCAATTTGATCCCCTCATCAATTAAAGGAAGGGCTTCCTGGTATGCTTTATTTTCGATTAATTTTTCTAAACGGATTTTTCTTATTTCCGGGAGATATAGATATTGACTTATCACTGATTCTACTTCCTCTTGCCGGCCGGCATTTTTAAGAAGATCAATTTTGGATATCACCAATGAACCTGACCGGAAAGAATCCGGTTCAACTTGCAATGTTTCATCAATAATTTTGATTGCGCTTTCAACATCAGTAGTTTTTAAGCTGATCAGGAAAAGTAATCCATTTAGATCAGCCAAATCATAATTCTCATAATTCTCGTTCTTAATCATCACGCCTATTTCATCCATCATTGAGGCCAGTAATTCCCCGGATGCATTATTTTCTATAATGCCGGTAAGAATTTCTGAAGCTTCCTGGCATACACCGCCTAAGGATCCGTCATAATCCTGGAATTCTTCATATTCTTCACCGATATTTTTAATGATTTGTAGTAGCATTGAGGCCGCTTCTTCCGGACAATCATGGTTGACCAGATATCTTGATTTCTCAATAAAGACGTTCAAATTATCGGCAATATCATCTGCTTCTGAAGAGTGGCCATATCGATCGTAAGAAGAGTTGCGAGCCTTAAAGCATTTCTGAATTTCTTTTGTATGCTCCTTCGGCAATTTGTTTTTCTTTTTAGGATGAAATTGGGATTCCAGCTCCTGGTAAAATCCTTGGTGTTCTTTTGCATATTTGGATAGGAAATCTACAATTTCCTTTTTTCCTGTATATTGCAAAAGGTCGGAAATCTCTTGTTGTTCAGGAGTAGGAAGATTTTCAATCGTTACCGGATGATCTTTCCTGTTCTCCCTGATATACAAAAGGAAGGCTACCACATGTTTGCAAATATCCCCATAGTCATACGGACAATCGCAATCCCAGGAAACAATGTCATCGCCATTTAATTCAACTTCCACATGGTAATAATCCGAACCTTCAATTTCGGCAGACCATTTATCGGGATATTCATGTTCAACATTTTCAATCAAATCATTTTCATAATAATCTTCTCCCCTGGTAAGGATTGAATGGGGAACGTTATTTTCAAAATTTTGTAGTTTCATATGCACAAATTGCAATTTTACTTGATCCTATTCTCTTTTACTAATGTGTTTACTTTTTCGATAATCAGCTTTGACTGTTGCCTATTAAGACCTATATTTCCGGTTACAATCATCATATCCAACTCCAGCACGTTTGGTAAAAGCTTTTTGGGTATACTCTAACTTTCTTTCTTTAACTCTTTTGGCAATGCCTTTGAGTATTTTTTTACTCTATTTCTTACATCAATCAAAGATGTACAATTATAATTCAGAATCATTACTCAACAATTTAGCTGTGTTTAATAGCTTTTCTCTCACATCTTCATCAAAACGATTCAAATCCTCTTGAGTTAAAATATTGTCGAGAAAAAGTCCCACAAGAACAATAAAATACCTTGACCCTCTTAAATCGTCGTATCGCTTTGCAATATGTTTATCAAAGGATTTAACGTTCTTGTAGAGATTCAAATATGCTTCATGTGGGCTTTTACATTCCTGTCCTTGGTTAGAAATAGACTTTTCTATTTCCTCAAGGAATCGGGCACATTCCATTTGCAGGGAGTTCTCAATCAGTTCTCTTGCAATCTTTTTTTGACTTTTAGATAATTCTATAAACATGGCCCTTAAAAATTAAATTTAGCATTGGAAACAGTTGTTCGAAATTTCCGAATAACTGAAAATGTGTAAAAAATATATGATTCTTCATTGTCCTATCACTTGATTTTATTCTCCTTAACCAATGTGCTTACTTCTTCAATGACTTGTTTTGACCGTTGCTTATTAAGGCCTATATTTTCGGCTACAATCATCATATCATTGATAGTCGGATCACCATTGTTATTTACTGTTGTTGTGTGAAAACCATTAAAACCATTACTCGGCAAAAGATCATAAGCCGGAGATAATCTCCATTCCCTGTTAACTAACTGGAATGAAAAGTTTTTTGCATGGTCATCCCTGTTTTTAATAGCAACGTTAAACACCATCAAACGGAAAAGGGCATATACTTCCTCCATGTTTTTAGTAAGCACATGGCATAGTTTCAATAAAGATTCATAGTCCAGGCTTGGCTCCCGGTAATTTGCACCTAACAATCCTGCTGCACTTACTGTATGAACTTTTCCCTGCGGGGTTCTATCAAATCGTTCTACGCCAAAGAACTTTCCTTCAAGTAACTTCGTTTCGGGCATATTGATTCCGCACTTTTTTGCAAGCAAAGAATATTCGTATTCTATTCGTCCGGTATTGGCCGGATCAATCGTTGCTTTGAATTTAACCAGCCACTCTTTACCATCTATTTCTACAAAGACCTTTGGCCGTGCTCCACCCGGAGAGCCACCGTATTTATAAAGTGTATCGAGGGAACCGCCATCGTAATCCGTAGTCAGTATCTTTTCAGCATCTGCAGCAAGTTTATCGAAGTTAATAATCTCATCGGCAGTTGATTCACTATAATCCGGCCTATATTCTAAAGCACCTCGTCCGGTATTACCTACTAAAGCCAATCTTTGAAGAATCGTTAGTCTTACCGGATCAACACCTTTACTTCTAAGATATCTATCTAATATAAGATTTCCCCAACCATCAGGTAAACTGTCATCAAATACACCAAAGCCACCATTAAACGGAGTGCGTTTTGCTATAAATACTTCTGACTTAAAGGGAAGATTAAAAGGGGAAATAGAATCACCAGTTGTTAGATAAGCCGAATCATATTCAAAAGCGCAAAAAGCATCACGAGTCAGGGCCATTCGTCCGACTTTTACTCCATTCATAAAGACTTCAATAACCTTAACTTCATTCATTTCGTGATCCTCTCTTTCTTTTCTTTGCTTCCTTTGTTTTCAATAAATCATCTATGCTTTGATATGATTTTTTTGTGAATAGATCTATAAAACCATCTACATCATCCAATGCAATAGCACATAACACAAGATTATGAAGTGTAATCTCTCCTGTATTTTCAAACTTGCGATAAGCATCATATCCAACTCCAGCTCGTTTAGCAAAAGCTTTTTGGGTCAAGTCATGTTCCAACCTTCTTTCTTTAACTCTTTCAGCAATGCCTTTGAGTATTGAATCGGGAGTCTTGCTTATAATTGTGTTAATATCCATGATTATATTATCGTAAATGCAGTTATTGTGTCTTTTGGCGCAATTACAAAGATAGAAATAATTAATTGTATTGGCAATAACAATAGTATGAAAATAAGAATAATAGAATCTGTAATAATTGGATTACCAAATCCATTTAATTTTCATTAAACGATGAAGATGAGGTCATTTAGACTCAAAAATATTTATGCCTAGTTCCACAACTTTTCGGGGTGATCCACTATTTTGCCTTTTTTGTATGTTTCAGAGATTTGCTTTGTTTTTCGATTTTTATCAGTGCGGCTGAAGGCAGCAGAACCTGCCATTTAACCGCCTGAATATCTCTGTTTTGCAAATTTCAAAAATCGTTAGGTACACGAATAAGTCACGATTTTAACACTCCGTTTTGCATCGCTTTGCTGAGTGGTTTGTAAAGGCAAAGGTAAGGATAATATTCCATATCCGGTATTGAACACTACCAAATATTAGAAAATCGATGAAATAAATACCAGGGCTCCTTATTTACTTACTTCTATTATCGCTTCAGGATATTCTCGACATTTTTGTAATATGGACTTACAGAACTCCAGAAAATCTTCGTATCTACCCCAACCATTAGGAGCGTCAAAAGCTTTATACTTATTGGGGTTCTTCTCTAACTCATTAATACCTTCTTCAAGGGGTAGAATCATTTGAGAAGCAATAGTAATACCAATTTCCTCAGAATTCCATAGCACATCATATAATCCAACTTCTTGTGCCATTTTGCCTAAATTGTGGGTGATATTAAAAGCAGACAATTCTGCATCACTATACTCATCTTCAAGCTGTTCAAGCTCATCTTGAATATTCCGCCGTTTTTCATAAAGGATATCAATATCTTTTCTTATTTTCCGAAAGTCAATATTGTCTTTGAATAAGTGTATATCTAAGCTCATTTTCTATAGGTATTAATTGTTCTATAACTAGTCATCTTTTATTGCTTCTTCTAAATTATCTTCTAAAACTTCTTCTAAGTTATCTTCTGATATCTCTTTAAAAGATCCATTTAAAGCACCTTTTATCGTTTCTTCTAAATTATCTTCTAAAACTTCTTCTAAATTATCTTCTAAAGTTTCTTTAAGAGCTTCATCTAAACTTCATATAAAACCCAGATAGAATTTCTATCATTCCCTTCATTCTTTATTCTGCTGTTAATCTTTAATTCGTAAATTAAGTTCTTTACTTTATTCTTTCTCTGCTTATCTGTCATCCATTCTGGCAATTTATTCCAGAGCAACTCGTCTATTTCTTTTCGAGTCATACTTCCATGCTCCTTAATCGCTTTTAAGATAAAGTCAAGATAGTATTGCTTATCAAACGCTCTGTTCTTAGAATAATCCGCTTTATGCTCTAATTTCTGTGCCACATCAAGACTTAAAAAATAATTGGGACGACGACCCTCAATTAGTTTTTTTTGTCGAAGAGTCTTTTCTTCTTCTTGTGTGATTGATTTCTTCTTCTGTATTCGGTCTAATAACATCACATCGCTCAATGACAAATCTTTGCGCTGGCTTAGTAAGCGAGCATAATCATCGTTAATCACTTTTCCTATTAATGTCAGCGAAACCCGTTCGTTTGACAAATCGTATTCCGGCATAGGAAAAAGGCGTTCCCGTTGGTAGTTAAACATTTTTTTGATCCCGCTTCCAATCGTATCAACCATTTTCAAGTTCAGCATGGCAGTCACAAGAAACTGATTTCTATAATGCTCTTCAGGTGCATCCTCCTGTATAACGTTTTCTACAGACCCTGGAATGAAATCTCCAAGGTTAGTAAATACTAACTGGTCAGGCATTTCTACAACATTGATTCTTCCTTGTTTTGTGTAATCCTGGTGGGCAATGCAATTATTTATAGCCTCTCGGATAGAGAAAGGCTCATACTGATCCATTTCTTCCGGGAAGAGAGTTCCGTCCTTCAAGTATCTGTACTTGAGATTTCGAATTTTGTTATAAATCTTGTCGACACCTAATAGAAAGGGACAACTAACAATCAAATAGTCTATCTCTATACCTTTCTCATTTTTCAAAATCCATCTGATTTTAGCTTCGGACGGATTAATAAAATGCTCAGATTCATCTTTACCTAAAAGTATAATAGCCGTCCGGGTAATCTTACTTTTGAGTGTTATTTTTGCTTTGTTCAGGAAAGTGATATCATCCCATTGATTAACTTCCTCTTTCTTTTCGGGATGTTTGTTCTTATAGTTTTTCCGAGCCACTTCGATAGCATCTTCATCTAAATCTTCAATGGTCGCATCTTCAATAATTTGTGCACTCCAATCAATTTGATTGGCTTGATTGCGAATACGCTCTATCTCTTCCAAATTCAGTGGCACTAATTCTTCGCCATCCCGTCCATAATAATGACCATCAAAAGCAACGGGAATACCTTTTGGAGCAGGTGGTATCTCAAACAAAATTACTCGTCCTTGAGGAGTTTTTATCTCGTGTATCTCAACAAACGTAATACGATTGGTCGTTTTGTTTGCGATTTCACCTTTCAAATGATCCAAATCTTTCCGTTGAAAACGAAATTTCGTTCCCACAATTGTATGTTTATTATTCTCCACGCCAAACACAAGCCATGCAACCGACCTTCGTTTTAGATTCGCCTCATTACAAAGAGCCGAGAAGTATTTGCCTAATTTATTGAAATCGTATGTGTTTTTGGCTTCTTTAAACTCGACAAGTTCGGTTTCGGCATCCATGTCGAGAAGACGAGCTAATATGTTTTTTAACTCAGAATTGTTCATAAGTTTCCTTTCTTGTTATATAGTATTTTCCTTTGGGGACTATAGATATTTCTGCAAACTACTATTTAGTTTATTACTTGCTTTATTAAACTCATGATATATTCTATATTTAGAGTGTCTATAACAGTGATTTCATAATCTCCATTTCCCCAATGTCCTTTGCGAGATACGTCATTTGTTATCTTTTTGGGATCGTCTAAATCACCTTTATGCATATTAATCCAGATTTTCAGTCCTTTTTGTTGGATATGAATGTCTGCTAAGTTTTTATCTTTTTTAAAGGCAATATACAATTTCTTGGGAAGCACTTCTATATCAGCAGCTAAATTCAAAATTGCATTTTTGTAAGCTTCATATAACTCGATTATTTCTTCAGATTTCCCGACAAAATGATCTTCCTCTGTGTAAACTTTTATTTCATCAACTACCTTTCCAATGTTTGATTTTTCTTTTGTTTGTACTTGCTTTATACTTGGAGCCGACTGTGATTTTTTTATCGGATTAATAACAATTATCTCATTTTCAAAACGCTTTATTTCCCAAAGTTCAATGGGGAGGTCTTTAAAATTCGAAGATTGCCGCTGAAAATCAGTAAACGAAGGAGCAACGAATATGACTTTACTCTGTGACCAATCCACATCGTTACGCTTGAGATTGTTTTTTTGCGATTCGTTGTATTCGACAATAAAATCAGCCTTGTATTCTAACATCAAATTAAGATATGAAATGCCTTGGTCAACCACGCTGTAGTTACGATCACGCTTGTATTCAATAATTGCGAACGAACGATTTTCTTCATCAAAAGCCAAAGTATCAATGCGGTTATTCTTGATTGTGAACTCTGACTTGATAAAGTGATAACCTGAAATTTGCTCCAGATTATTTTCAACTATTTTTTGAATATCTTTTTCGAGTTTAAAAGGTTTTTCTTTTAAACTATTTAAGCTGCTTCTCTTTTGTTGAAAAATCTTCATGTGCTATTTATTTAAGACATTAATTGTCATTCAAACTTGTATATTCTTCCATTTTTATCTAAATTCTCAATAATCCTCATCGCTTCATTGTGGCTCACCTTATTGGATGTAACCAAATTACAGTAAATATTAGCATATTCATTGTAAATATTTGTGGCAAATATTCCTGTATCATCCGTGCCAACAACAATTGGCGGTATTGCTTTTCCTTCCTTTTCCCATTTCAGCCAGTTCCAAAGATGATATGTATCAAAATTATAATGATGGCCGATTCGTACATTACTGGTGGGAAGCGTTTCAATCACGATTTCTTTCTCATGTAGTAATGCAAGAGTTAAGAGCTGTAGTTGCCGTAATTCTTCTGGATTATAAAATTCTTCCGTTTTGATTTCAATAATCTTATTGTATTCCTTTCGACAAGCGTCTGAATGATATTTTCTTAATAGCTCCACTCGCTCATCATGGCACGAATCTGGTATTTCCTTCTTAATATCACACCATTCATCATCGTCAAAGGTTTCTAATATCTCCGCATCCTCTTTTAAACCTGCGAACAATAAGAAAGGACAAAAGCGCCGAGATAACCAAGTTGACTCCATTATTCCCAACGAATATGATTTTCTGTATATCCGATAGGATAACTCCTGAATTCTATTTACCAGAAATGGAATTTTCCCTTTTAACAGATCATCATCTTTTGATATAATAAGATGATAGGTAAATAAGAGATCATCTAAATAATCACCTTGTCGTATAAATAATTTATTACCCACATTACGAATCCATACATTAGGACATATCCCTGTAGCAGTAGCATGTCCTATCCTATCCCCATTGGACAAATCATTAAATTCGATAGCTTCATAGATCGCCCGCAATCCACTGATAATATGAAAAAAATCCTCTCCTGCATGATAGGTAAAATGTCTGAATCCCTTACGCCGTAGATAACGGAAAGATGGAGCGAATACCTCTGGTGGTGCATCGAATTCGCTTGAAGCTGCGTCAACACCGACTACATCTTTCATTAAGTCGTAATGATGGTTCTTCAATAATGTTAAGACTTGCGCTTTTGACCAAACTTCATAACGAAGATTTTTATGCCTTATTTCGTTGGAAGCATTATCTTCTTTCTTTTTTATAAAGTGGGCAATTAGCTTTAGTTGAGGGTACCCTTCGCTGGATAATTCCAACTCATCTTTTATGTCTTTTAATAGAGATTTCCATCCTAAGTCAATTGAATTTAACAACTCCACATTTTCTGTTTCTGTAGATTTAGGAGAAAAACGTCCTTCTAAAAAACAAATATTCCGCTGTTCATTTCCGTGTAACTGCAAGAACCTATTCCGATATGACTTTTCGCTATATTCTCTTAATTCATTTACAGTCAATTTCTGAAATTGTTCAAATCCAAACTGATGATTTTGTTGCACTAAAAGCCTATTTGACAAACCGAGTATAAGCAAATAGAAATGCAATAGGGCTGCTATAGAGTTTCTCGGATTGGCCTCTATGTAATTAAACACGAGTATATACATCAATCCTTCCACAGCCATCGGATACCGGACATCGCTACCATTCTCACATATTAGGTCGCCAAATGGATGATGGATAGATCCGTGTTGGGAGTCAAGCAGATATGTTATTATTTTGGAGATAGAATCTAATTTGCTGAAATCAAATCCTTTTGATTGGGGATAAAGCATACTGAATAGATATTCCCTGATGCATCTTGCACACCGTATTAAGTCCCTAAAATCCAATGGAGAACCCAGATAGGATTCTTGTTCTAACTGCTCGCGGACGAAGGAATCATTCTCTTTTTCCAGTAGCTCCTCATATACCTTATCAGGTTCCGATAAGAAATCCTGCCAAGCTATGTCCACTTCCGTAGAACCGTTTAGATGCATATGTAAATCGTGCAATCCATTTTTCTCTTTTATATAACTCTCAACTTGAGGGATATAGGGATAGGGTAAAGCTGTATATTTTGCATTGGGCAATATATATTCTTCGAAGTATTCCCTTATTATTTCTATTTTCTTTTCACGCAATGGTTTCTCGATATGAAGAAAAGCCATTTGTAGAACCAGTGGCGGAATATAGGTAATTAGTTCCTGCCAGGCGTTCTGCTTTTGCTGTTGTACATGTATCCTGCTATCTCTCACCTCTAAATACTCCTTTGCTAAACGGTAAAGCCCAATCCTTATCAACTTCTCTAATGATTCTATTTCGTCCAGGCTTTTCTCCTGATTCAATCGGTAATAATGATCAGGTATATGTCTATTCTCCTGTCGTTCGAGGAGCAATAATCTTCGCTTAACATCCTTAAACAGGGGAGGCTTTTTATTTATATAATCCGACAAAGAGTCTTTGTCGGATAAAAGATGTTTTAGAATGGAAGAGGTTACCATGGTTGTATATTATTCTTAGGATCGGAAATCTTTTTTCGTGCTTCTTTAATGGGATGTTCTTTAACATTTCTACTAAAGAATTTTTTTAAATATGGAATAAGTATATCTATTTTTTGATTCATAAAATCATCATAGCTGATATTATTTTTTTTCAGATGATCTACAGTTGCCATTATACTCTCTGTTCCATAGGAAAAATTCGGCAATTTGGTTGGTATTGAGAAATTAAACCTATGAGAATTTGTTCCTGTGTTTTGAATTATTTTTTTCTTTCCTAAAATTGTCACTTTTTTAAGATCAGCATATATTGATTCCGCCCAAAGTAGTTTATTTGTAGTATTTTTATTTATCTTATCTTGTATGTTTTTAATATCCTCATTATCCTTGTCAAGAAAAGAAATTAACAGTGGACAGGAAAACATCCATCTAAATAATCTGAGACTCGTAAAATCGTCGGAGTCTATTCTATCTATGTTCCCTTTAAAAACACGTATACTATCCCGAGGATTGTCATTATTTAACGCTTTGCCAATGATAAACTCTCTCGCCTCCTCTACCAACAGGGTATTAAAGAGTATAATAATCCGGTTATGCATTGCATCTCCAATATTATTTTCATTCTCTGTATCTTCCAAGTTTCTTAAAGCATAAAATAATCTTGTAGAGATTTTTCCTAATGTATGAGGAGAGACCACATAATCTTTAGGATAATTACCAATCCAACTAGTCATACTATTTGCAAGACTGAGTGTACGTTGCTCTATTTGTTTTGATGAAGTTGCAGTCTTATCTTCCTCACCTTGCTCTTCTAAAACAGAGTAATAATTAAAATTGGGCATTCCATAACTTCGTATCTGTGATAATTCTCCGAGAGTTTTATCTAAATCTGCGTTTTCTTTATATTGCTTAATTATTTCTCCTATTGTTCCTAATAAAAGATATAGAGAGTAGGTCGTGAGAGATGATTGCTTGTTATTGGGTTGCGATATACTTACAGGAATAAAAGCAATTTGTCTTTTATACAATGGCTCGTCTTTGAAAACATAATCTATTCTCATACTTAATTCGCCTTTTCCTTTGGCGCTTTCACTGGGAGCATAAATCGGTATTGTTCCACCCCAGGAGGTTGTATTTGCATTTTCAATATTAAGAAATGCCCTTATATAAGCAGTCATAGATCCCAATATATCCCGGTAAACCCTATCGAAATATATTGAAGAATGCTTACATAAACCCTCAATGGAAGGAGTTAATGAAGACCCGCTATCTTTTTGATAAGGTAATACACTGGCTAGATTCCTTATATAGCCGATTCGTATGAAGTAATCAAAAATTAAATACGCATTCTCTGTACTTTTTTGACTGAAAAGGAAACTCAAAGCTGTGAAACTACTATTCAGACTTCCATCCGTAGTGGTTGGCTGAATTTGATATGCCTCTTCTAAGGTATACTCCTGAAGCAATAATTTTAATATAATTACATTCAGGTATTTAACATTTGCTTTTGCAGTATCTATATCCACTCTTTTTTCATAAAGATCACTTAAAAAAGCATCGGTTACATCCGCTTCCTTCGATGAATTTTCCTTCAATCCCAGAAGAAACTGGATCTGTGTCCGAAGTGGTAAGCCCAACAAGAACGAGCGGTAAGCCTCTTGCTGATAGGTATTTTCTATCCCGAATTTTCCCAGAATAGCATTATAGAACTTATCGATCTGGTTAGTCGGATCCGTAGAGTTTTCTATAAAAATGTTTATTTCGTCTTCTTTTCCTTTTTTATTTATTTTCTCCTGTATTGTCGTTAAATGAATTCTTCTCTGGGGTTGCATAACTTTTTGCAAGTACTGCCCTTCCATTTCTGTAACTAAATCGTCATAGTCTGACATTCTATTCAATTCTTCTCCTTCATTTTTCAACAAGGCTTTCCCAAAGTTTTTCCATTGTTGTTTCCTAATCGCTTTGGAGAAAAGTTTTAGGTCTCCACTCAATAAAGTGATGATATAGGGTGATGTTAAATATTTCCGAATAGTTTCCAGTACCGGCCAGCCTTTCTGAAAATCGATATCGATATCATCTAATGCAATGAGATAAGCTTTTTTATCCAGTATTCCAAGTCCCATTTCCAATATTTCGTTAAAATCGGATTCAAGGTTTACTGCCGCATTCACGCTTCTTAATCCTTTATCCATGATAAATTCCGGATCCTGCCATTTTTCAAAACCGGCGCCAATTCTATCTAGAGAAGGTATTCCTGCTGCAAGATTCTTAAGTTTTTTTCGCCAGATTTTATTTTTGCAATATGCCTCACTCTCTGGATTACAATCACTTGCTAACAATTCTTTATCAACCTCTTTTTTTATTTGAGATAAGATAGTTAGAAAAACATGGCCTTTTTCTTCTATCAATGTAGGATCGATATGTATAACGATAATATTCTTTTCTTTTCTATAATATTCTAACAGGCTATAGATAAATGTTGATTTACCACTTCCTCGGCTGCCTAATATAGTGATAGTGTCATGAAGGCGTACTTTTATTCTCTCTTTTTCTTCTTTAGTAAGATGCTCGTCATTCTTCTTTTTTCTTTCAGCATCTTTTACTCGTTTTTCTATCCATTTTCTAGCTTTGTCAAACTCGTCTTTATGAATTAATTCGTTCTCGTCAAACGGCTTTGCATTGGTGCTTTCCTGAAGTTTTATTTCAATGTTTCCCATGGTATTATTATTTACACTATAAATTCATTTAATTCATCTCTATACACCTCCCATTGAGGTAAATAAGTGTTAAGTATCGAAATATATCGCTCATTATGTTGCCGTTCAATTAAGTGAGCGAGTTCATGAACAACAATGTATTCAATACAATGAGTAGGTTTCTTAGCCAATTCAAGATTAAAAAGAAGTCTTTTTGTTCGTGTGTTGCAACTTCCCCATCTTGTTTTCATTTGTTTTATCTCCCAATGTTTAGGTGATACTTGTAATATTTGTGCCCATTTATCAACCAAAGGCAACAAGGTTTCCTTTAACTCCTTTCGATACCATTCTTTCAGAATTTCTGCTCGTTTAGTAACAGTAGCATCTTCTCTCACATAAAGGTTGATAAACTTTTTACCACCCAATTCAACTTTAGGAATATCTTTATGATATATAACTTTTAAACGATAACGTTGCCCTTTGAAATAATGATTTTCTCCTGAAACATATTCCCGAGGAGTTTGTCTTTCTTGTTGAAGGACTTTCTCCTTTTGCTTACTTATCCAACTTAGTTTTGAAATAGCATATAAACGAACTGAATCAGGCTTCATTGTTTCAGGTGCAGAAATATGAATCCTACCATTTGGAGGATAAACCGATAAGTGAATATTCTTAATCTTTTTATATTCGACTTCTATCGGAATATTATTTACAACAATATGCTCCATTAGTATTCCCCTTGCCCTTTTGCTATATTTAGAATATCGGTAACTCTCTCATCATTTTCTTGCAGTTCCATAGCTTTAGCAATGGCACGTCTTACCTTTTTCGTTTTTGTAGGCGGAACACCATCTTTCCATCCATCCATTGCATTTGTAACAATGCTTTCATGGATAGCTAAAGCTAATTTTTCATCTTTATCAAGATTATCATATAAGGCTTTTTGTGCATCTGTCTTTATACTATCCGGATATGTGAATTGAGTCTTATTTTTGTTATTCTGAACAAGCTCAATCAGTTTCTTGATATGCTCTTTATAATCCGTTTTTCCTTGCTTAACATCATCTATCAGCTTTTGTAGAATATCTGATAGCTTATCATAATATGCTGGATTATTAGGTCTTTCATAGATGAAGACCTTTCGCATATTTGCTTGTAAAGTCTCCGCTATGGATTTCAGATTATTACGAATACCTTTGGGTAACTTTCCGAATGCATCTTCTCCGGCAATAGCAACTAAATCGAGAAATGAGGTATCGTTAAAAACCAATAATTCTTCACTATCATCGGCTCTGACATAAGCGTCAATCAACTGGCGCATAGCCGGGTCATACATTTTAAGGTCAATTGCATCACCGCTTTTAAGTTTAATTTCGTCTTTCAGGTCATTATAAAAATCAACCTTTTCTTTCACTTTGGCGGCTTCGTCCTGAGTATATCCGGCTGTATAAATATCATTGGCAATGTCGATATATTTTCTGACCAAATTACTCACTAACTTATATAACTTATCACGTTTTTCTGCGTTGTCCTCTCTCTCTTGTGTTTGTAGTTCATAAGGAGTCGATTCGCTGTAAACGAAGTATTCAAAGAACTTTTCACGAGTTTGCGGATAAACAACCTCGCACAATGTAACAACTGCCTGTAATGCATCTTCCAAAGCTTTTCGACCTTCTTGAAGGCGATCAGTTAATAGCCCCTGTATGTCTTCTTGGTCGTATTCTTCAAATGCTTCGGTAGTATAATCTTTAATAGAAGAGGCTATTGAGTTGAATAAATCCTGATAGTCTATGATATAACCATAGTCTTTTTCTTCTCCGTTCACTCTATTTACACGACAAATAGCTTGAAACAGACTATGATTTACCATATTCTTATCAATATATAGATATGTTGCTGAAGGTGCATCAAATCCGGTCAATAACTTATCAACCACAATAAGGAGTTTCATTGACCCCGGATTTTCTATAAAATCTTTTTTAGCCCATTCTTCATATTGTTCCGACATTTTACCATCCAACATTTTTTTGTAGACATCATATTTAAATTCTTCTTCTGTCTTTCCTTCGCCAACACATTCACCTTTTATGTCGTTCAATTCTGCACCATAACTGGTAACAACCGCACAATATCCTTTTAACGTTGTTTCCTGAAATACTTCCCAATAACGGCAAGCCTGATAAATGCTGTCTGCAACAAGCATGGCATTACCAAAACCGCCAGCCAACGCCCGCTTTGTATCCATATCCTGACAAATATCAGCAGCAATACGTTGTACTCGCTCCTTACTGCTAAACAGTTTTTCCATACGTGCCCAACGTTGTTTCAATATAGCAGAAGCAACATTGGAAAGACCTAATGTTCGCTTTTCAAACCATTCGTCGATTTTGTTTTTATTGCCAAGATATTGCTCCACATTTCGGGCTTCATAACGTAAGTCCAAAACGACTTTATCTTCTACTGCTTCATTAAATTTATAGGTATGGATATAGCTACCAAATGTTTCTAGCGAGGTCTTTTTTTCTGTTTTCAACAACGGGGTTCCTGTAAAACCGACCAGCATGACATCATCTCCCATGATTTTCCTCATGGCTTCATGCATGTAGCCTCCCTGCGTTCTATGACATTCGTCAACAAATACATACAAATTCCCTTTGGCTTTAAAATTTGCGGGCAGTGAATTAGCAACTTCTTCCAAGTATTTATCCAATGGCTTTCTGCGTTTTCTGCCGTATAAGTCTTGTTCTTCATCAGCTGAACCTTTTCCGAATTTGTGAATAAGCGTACAAATAAGCCAAGGATTGGCATTGTTCAGCATACCAATTAATTGATAACCACTCTTCGCTCTTTTTACTTCCTCTCCTGCATTTTTGAATGCATTTTCGATTTGCTTGTCTAATTCATCACGATCAGTTATAATCACCACACGCGCGTCATCTATATTTTCATGAATCCAACGCGCAAGCCATACCATTGTTAAACTTTTACCCGAACCTTGTGAATGCCAAATTATTCCACTCTCTTTATTCCTGACACGAGGTTGCGCTGCTTTTACGCCAAAGTATTGGTTGGGACGACATGCTTTTTTACGCCCTCCATCGAAGATTGTGTAATCGTGTATTAATTCTAAAAACCTATCTTTATTGAAAAGTTGGAGGACACTTCTATCTAATTCATTCTTCTCTTCAGGATTAGTTTCTTTCCAACGAAGCCAGAATTTTTCAGGCGTATCAATTACTCCATAGTATAATCCTTCCGTATCATTACCCGCAAAAAGGAATTGCATAGTAGTGAAAAATTGAGGAATAAAAGCATCTTTCTGATTATCCAAATTTTGACGAATACCATTGTGGACTGAACTTGTACACCGCTTTAACTCGATCACGCCTAAAGCGATTCCATTGACGTAAATAACTAAATCGAGACGTTTGGTGGCTTTTTCTCTTCCTTTTATAGAGACTTCTTCTGCAATGTAGAAGTCATTTTCATCTGGACTATTCCAATCTATCAGGTGGACGTATTTCTTTTGTTCGCCTACTTCCGGCAGGATATTTACTCCATATCGTAAAAGATTATAAACTCTCAGATTGGCTTGATACAGATTGCCACTTAAGTCGTTAGCTTCTCGTTTGAGAATAGTAATCGCTTTTGTGATTTCAGAATCGGCATATCTTTTCTTTTTAAGGAATTTTCTCAACCACTTTTCTTCAATATTACTATTGTTCTCACGATCTTTCCAATCGCCCAGAAAAGTATACCCCAAACGTTTTTCGAATAATTCAATTAAGCGTTTCTGTGTTCGTATTTCTTTTTCGCCAATGTGAGAATCCATAGGTCTTATATTTTAAATAATCTTATACTTTCATTTATCGCATTTTGAATATGTATATCTGAAAAATGTGATTTATCTAATTTTGCTTTCCATTTTGGAATAGAAGCAAGATATGTCTTTATTGTCGAAACGGTTGCATCTATGCCTTTTTCTTCCAAGTCACACACAGCCATGTCTACTGTTGCTAATGTCTCCAAAATCCACGGTTTAAATTGTCGGAACTGCTCAACCCAATTTTGAATATCCAATCCGTACCATTGCGTAAAATAGTCTACCGCTTCTTGAATGTTTTCTTGGGGGACAAAAGCATCATAACCTTTCGCATTTTTCACTAACGTGAAGTACCTGTTCTTCTCACCAATATTTTCAGACCCACCATATCTTGCCTTCGGATTATAGGGACCGGCCGCAAACTTATTGTAATCAACAACTTTGCAATCATGTTTTCTATGAATAAAATAAGATAGTTTTGTGTACATAAAACGAGACAAAGGTTCTTCTGCCGTTCCAAATCGATCAACCAAAAAGCTGATTATAATAGCTTCATCGAATTGTTTGCTATGCTTCTTTTTATCTATAGGTACTACTTTAACTTCTTCTATTGTATTCGAGGTTACATCTATTAACCGTATCTGACCAGTTAATAGTTGTTGCATCATACCGGATTTTATTTGCAGATATTTATCTCGTTTCTTTTCCAACTGCGCAATTTCGTTATCCATATCAGTTAGGACTTGAGCAATAGCATTTTGTTCTTCTTTTGTAGGGGGTAAGAAGATTATTAATTTACTATATTCTGATATCCAATATCTCTGATGATCGTTAAGCGGAAACTTGATAGTCTGTATAATATTATATATTAAATAAATATTGTCTGACTTATTTCTAATTTTAAGAATTTTTAAAGCAGAAGACTTTACCTTAAATGGAAAGTTTACAAATTTGCTTGAAGTGATAAAGTCATCAAATAAAATAATAGGTATATCATTAAAAATTCCCGAATCTTCATTTGTATAACCAAGTATAAAAGACTTTCCTGGAGTTAAAACAGGTATTCCATTTGTAATATATTCTGTACTCTTTACTATATATTTAGTCGGTTGTTCATATGAAAGTAATTCTTCTAAGGTTTTTTCTTCCCATTTTCCTGTAAATCCTTGTAATCTTTTCTTTCCTGTAAGCAATTCCCGCATTGCTCCTTGCTTGATATTCTTTTTCTTTTTAATTTGCTTGTTTAAAGCATTTATCAAAACATCAATATCGGAAAGAGCATTCGCTATGGCTTGTTGCTCTTTAACATCGCAAGGACAGCATATTGGTAACTGTTTAACGATCTTTGCTGTATAACTTTGCTGCTTAGTTCCTTGGCAGTATTTAAATGCAAGATAGTTTGCGTATTGGCGGTAAAAATAAAATAAATATTCTGTAATTAGCTTAGACGTTGGATAAATAGCCATACATGACTGATTGGTTGTAGCTGGTTTTCCAACAAAAGCACAACGTCCTCGAGTTCCTTCTGCTTCTAATCCTGTTATTGCCATTAAAAAAGTTCCAACAGGATGTTCTTTTAGGTTCGTTTCTATTTTAGCTTTAGCAGAAATATGCTCCAATGTCTCAGTAATCCAATTATAATTTAACTCACCACTTGATATCCAAAGAATATCTCCATTATAGAAACTTGGTATAGCACGATATGGTGTTGCGCCACTTGTAAAACCATCTAAAAGTTCCCCAAATGTGGCAATAGTCCAATTTAATGGAATTAATCCAAATTCAGTATCTTTCCCCTCTTTCATAATTGAAGCCCCATTTGTTCTAAGTGTTGCATAACTTTAGCCTCTAATAACTCTACTTCTTTGTTTAGCTCAGGTAAAGTTTGCTCATACCGTTCTTCCAAACCCTGCAACTTGCTGTTTAATGTTTGGCTTACTTGTTGGATTTCGGCTACTAGTCTATCTCCAAAAGCAGCCAACCATTTGTTGGTTACTAACTTCTTTATATCTTCTTCAGACAAAGATGTATATTTTTGCAGCACTTGTTCCAATAAATCCGAATTGTCATCTTTTAATTGCTTTTTATAATCTGCAATAATATTGGAGCGATTAATATATTCTTGCAAGATCTTAGCTTCTTCACCATCTGTTGTTTTCAGCCTTTTCTGTACATTCCCTTTATTTAGCTTGTTATCTGCATAATTACTCGTGTCTAAATATGAGTCGGAATATTCTTCTATCAATTCATTCAGGCTAGTCTCTGCACTTAATAGTTTTTCTTCTAAAAAAGCAATTTTCTCTTTTTCTGTTGAGAAGTACTCATCCACAACACAATCAACAGGAAGTAAGTCGCATGCAATATCTTTAATTGTTTTAGCTTCTTTTTCTTTCTTCGGTTTTTCTTCCGCTCCTTCTCTCTTCTTTTTTTCAGTTGGTTGAGGCACATAAGTTTGAGCTTTCCAACCATCAGATTCAATCAAATAAAGATCATCCTGGAAGGTTTCTGCGCAGTAATTCATTAGTTGATCATAAACATCATATTTATCAACCAGTTTGGAATTTGCAAACTTTTCCAACACAGAATTACCCATTGCCTCAATCATTTGTTTTGGTTTAAATGAATTAGGGCGTAGGTCTTGAAATTGAGGTAGCCACATTTGGCTCCATTCGGCATAACTCTGAAACAGCTCTCTATGTTGGTTATAAAAATCGGGGTGATTATTTATGACCTCTTTAATATTTTGTTTTTCAGGAATAAAATCAAAAAAGCCATTTCTTCCATCTTTTCTAAATAATACCTGTTGTAAAGAAGGGCATGCTTCCCAATAGCGATAGAATTGTTCAACATCATGTTCCGGAATTCCTCCTTTTAGGTGGGCTTCAATATTCTGAATTACTTCATCATCTTCCGCATCAATATAGCGAGGTAAATTCAGATTATATTCATTATTCTTTATCTCTTCATTTTTTACAAATCGGGCATAGTGCGCGACATCTTCAAAAGCGTCCCATGCATCAACTATTCGCCGAATGTCTTGCTCTCGTAAGCGATTTTTATTCCCGTCTTTTATAAAACCACTCTTGGCATCTATCATAAATATACCTTTCCGACTTGCTGCATCTTCTTTGTCTATGATTATAATGCAGGCAGGAATCCCTGTTCCATAAAAGAGATTTGAAGGTAATCCGATAATTCCTTTTATATAACCTCTTTTGATAAGATACTTCCTTATATCTGCTTCAGCATTACCCCTGAACAGTACTCCATGTGGGAGGATACATGCACCTTTCCCTTTATCTTTCAATGAGCGAATGATATGTAATAGAAAAGCATAGTCTCCGTTTTTCTCAGGAGGAACACCTATAGTATGCTCATTCCAACGTTCATATTTATCGTTTGTCTTAGCACTCTTTAACCATGATTTTTGCGAAAATGGTGGATTGGCTACTGCGTAGGAAAATGTGATTAAATTGTCATCTTTCAAAAATTGTGGATTATTAAGCGTATCCCCTGAGCGAATATCATAAGTTTCGTACCCATGTAATATCATATTCATTTTAGCCAATCCCACAGTAGTTATGTCGTACTCTTGCCCATAGAGGGCAGCACCGTTAGGGGCTTCGGACAAAGCCCGTAACAACAGTGAAGCCGAGCCACATGTCGGGTCATATATGGGCACATTAGGACGTGTTTCCTTATTCAAACCGATAACTTTAGCCATTACTCTGCTTACTTCCGCAGGGGTATAGAATTGTCCTTTGCTTTTTCCGCTTTCAGTGGCAAAGTGTTTCATCAGATATTCATAAGCATCACCCATCAAATCATCGTCATTTGCTTGATTTTTGCCGAAATTTAATCCTGAAGATTGGAATATGCCGATTAAATTACTTACTGTCTGAACTAAGTCTTTTCCTTTTCCCAGTTTACTTTCATCACTAAAGTCCGCCTCTTTAAACATCCCATCTAAATCGTTAGCCTCTTCCCATGCAGCAAGTTTTATGTTCATTTGCTCGCCAATGTTCGTTTTTCCTTTCAGTTTGACCATGTCCTCGAAAGAACAACCATCAGGAACTTCAATTAACGATTCTATATTATGTTTAGCTTTATCTGAAACGTATTTAATAAAAAGCATAGCCAATACATAGTTTTTGTATTGACTAGCGTCCATCCCTCCACGTAATTCATCACAACTACGCCAAAGGGTACTATATAATTCTGATTTTTTAATTGCCATTTTCTTTTTCCTGATTATTTTCTTCGGTCAATAATTTCTTCACACTTACTTAAAGTAATCTTGCTATTTCATAAAGCGTTTCCAAATTTGGCTGCTTGCGGTTGCAAGTATAAGCATTCACTATCTTGAATTTTTCATCCAATTTTTCAGCGAGCCATATTTGTTTGATCCCTTTTTTGTTGAGAATCTCTTTTATCCGATTCATGATTAAGATATTTAATTTGACCTCAAAGATAGAAAATTTAGCGTTATATTTACATGGTTGTTTTATTTTAAGTATTTCTATTCTAATAGATTATTTTGAGGGGTGCCATCTAAGAATCTAATGAACAGCATTTAGTAATACAATGATTTTAACAATTTAAAAAGCATAACAATTATATAATGACATTGTTCCTGTTTTATATATTTCATCTCATCCTCAATTAGTTTAGTAAATCCAGAAAAAAGTTTAATGTATAGATGAAGAATAAATTTAGAACAATAAGCCATAGCCTCTGAAAGACGAAATGTTAAAAAACAACATGATGCTTTTGTTTCGCTGTATTTACAATCTGAATAAACCTAAGCAATGATGGAGATAGTTTGGCTATATGCAACATAACTGATAAGAAATGAATCTCTTAGAAATTGATTTGATGAAAAAATCTCCTGCTTTTATGAACAATTTCTCAAAACAATCATTACCTTTGCAATGTCAAACCTTTTCTTGAAGGCGGGGTAAGCTCGCCAAAATGATTGCGGGCATTTTTTATGTCCAAAATTTAATGATATGCGGTTCCAGTACCCCCGTGCGGAGTGTTAATGCACCCGCAAACGCCTTCAAGGGGTTTGACAACGGGAAAGGCTGGAACCGTTTTTTTAATTTCCGCCGTCACTTAATATGTTTTCAATCATGTCAAACCCCGAAAACAAAACCCAAAAGGCAAAACCTGCCCGAGTAATCAAAAAGATTATTACTTCCCGAAAGGATGAAGTCAGTACACAAATCAAAACTGAAGAGCCCAAAGTCCGCTATTTGAAACTTCACCCATTCATTCGGGAATCAAGTTCAAAAGGCTTTCCCAAATCTCCTTCAACTGTAGTTCCTGAACTGCGCTTATGTGGCAATTGGCTGGAAGAGGCAGGCTTTTTACCCTGCAACTACGTCAGTGTTACTGTAATGGAGGAACTTCTGATTATCCGCTCATCCAAAGAGCAGGAATCCGATTAAAACACAACAAGGGTTGTTTGGAATAATCCGGACAACTCTTGTAATATCCTTTTGATTGGTATATAAGATTGTTATCAAACACAATTCGTTATAACTAAAAACCAATACATATTTTTCTCCTTTTTTATAACTGCTATACATTCCCAATAATGAAAGAATAAATAAAGCAAGGCTTTCCCAGAAAATACGCTTTTTGTCAGTAGGCAAAAAGGAAGATTTTCTGGGAAACCTTTAGGCTCGGCCTTGCTGTTTTATTCTTGCCTTGTATCTTTGTATAGCAGATGTAAAAAAGGACTCTTCTATTTATTCTTCAACCCCTCTGCTTCCTGAATCAACTTTTGTGCCTGTTCTTCTTTCATCTGGGCGCGTTCCAGTTCTGCGGCTCGTTCGATTACTTTTTGCTCATATTCAACCACATCTTTTCGGATATTGTTAATGATTTTGTTGTTGCGCTCATATATGAATAGATGTTCTATCGTATATAATCCGGCAGAATCAACACCATTATGCATTTTAATCAGGCGAAATTTCAAATCATTGTCGGTTAACCTCTTATTGGTTTCATATTGATAATAGTTCCCGAATGTCGAAATAATCAATGCCAGTACAAGACCGGCAATTATGATTGCATTTTTACTTGTGGTAAAGTCAAAAGTATACCGGTTGTTAATCGTTGTGGGCTGTTCCATTGTTTCCTTTAATTCAGAAATTTTTGCTTTCAATTGTTCCAGTTCCTGTGGATTAAAATCAATTTTGGGCTGGGGCTGATTACGTGATTCCAAAACCTGTTTCAACAAATGTCGATCTTCTTCGGATAAGACATTTTGTTTGTTTTTCAGTATCGCTTTTACATCGGAAAGCATTTCCAGAATACTGTCCAGCGTTATATTCAAATCGTCTATATTTGCCATGTTATTGTAAATTTAATAGTTTATAAACTTCGTCCACGCCTTTTATTCTTTTTGCGTTTCCGTCTTTGCATCTCATTAATAAATTGTTCTTCCTCCGGATTAGTGCTATTCGGATTTATATCAAACAGGCTAAAACCACCACTGATAAACGAGCCGGAAGACGCTGTTTTATGCGTAACTGCTGTTCTTTCATTAGAAAAATCCTGTTTGGTTATCTCCTTTGCCACGTTTTTAGCTTGTTCCTGATTGGCTGTAAGCCTGTTGTTTAACTTAGAATAGCTAAAATTCCTGTCTATATCAGAGCCTTTAAATGAGTAATCTCCCTTCTTAAAAGAGATTCCCTGCACTTCATCGGTTTTACCTTTATATTTGTTTACAATCGTTATTCCATGTTTGGAAAGTATGCTTGCAAACTGCCTCCAATCTTTTGCCAGCTTCAATGCACTGTTTACCGCATGATAAATTTCATACTTCGTTTTGTCGGGATCTTTCAGGCTGTCAAGGTTTACTTTTTCCTTACCCTCCCCGAAGTGAAGCCCATATCGTTCTTTCAGCATCTTACAGACTTTTGTATTCCGGTACCGGTCATTTTTGTCGGAAATCGTTTTTCCGTCATTATCTACCCGGTTGAATACGATATGGCAGTGAGGATGTGATTTATCCGAATGACGTACAATAATATATTGTGTATTGGCAATCTTCATTTCCTGCATATATTCTTTGGCTAGTTGCACCATAAACTCATCCGTCATTTTTGGCGCATCTTCTACGGCATAAGCCAACGGGATATGTCCGATTGATTTTGCCAGTTTTGGGTTCATCAGGCTTTGCATGTAAAAGCTGTTGATAATCGACTTTGTATCGCCTAAAAGTACGCCTTCGCTATCCAACAATTTGGAATATTCTTTATCCAAGACATAAGAAATGCATCCTTTAAAACTTTTTCCTTTTATGATTTTTCCAATCATCCGACAGTTTATTAATGATTTCTTTAATTGTAATAAGCAGGTTTTGCACATCATTTTGAAGGGAAATAAGCCGGTAAGTATGGGCTAATTTCACCAATTGATTCAGGTTATTTCCCATATTTGTCAAACTTTTGAGCACTGAAATATCTTCTTTTGTTACTATTTCTGTGACCTTTGCATAAAGAACAGCATCATGACAATATACCCCGATAGGCAGGTTTGCTTTCCTTGCCCTTAGTTTCAAGGCGGCATATTCCCTTTCGGAAAAACAGACACCAACGGTCTTGCTTTTTTTCTGAAAGGATTTCTTTTTAGGTCTGCCACCTTTATTTTTTGCAGGTATATTTTCCGGCATGATTTGTTTTGATTTTTCTGTATCTCCTGTTCAGGACATTCTTAAAAAATTGCCGACCAACGGGAGCAATTTTTCTTTGGCCTCAAGCCAAAGCAAGGTGGTTTTCATGCAATGAAAACATAACCTTGCTTCGCTGAAAAGAACAGGATTGTTCCGTTGAGCGGAAAAGTCTAAACAGATACGGACTTTTTCCTTTAAGCGTTACAACTTTTTCCACATATCAACATCATCCTGATAGATTTCAAAATGATGCCGGACAAAATTTTCGATAAAACCCGATACGCTCATTTTCCGGCTTCCTAACTTGCGGACAAGATCATCTAACTTGTCACGTAATTCACAACTAAGAAAGACCGGTTTGCGGTTTTCAATGGTTGGTACCTGCAAAAATGCCTCCCTGTATTCTTCCAAAGATTCTTTCCGTTGTTTACTGCTAATACGTTTTGATGCAGTGAGCACAATCTGCTCTCCGGATTTAGTTTGTTCGGTTTCTTTAAGCCCGCTTGTAACGTTAGTTTGATTCGTTTCAATACTGTCGACAGTATCTACATTTATTTTACTCTGCATATTAGGCAGATCACCATCCATAAATTCCTTGATAGCCTGATCTATTCCTTTATCGACCAGTTTAGGACTTTTCGTTTTTACACTTACAGAAACAGGCAACCAATCTTCAGGTACCACTTGTTTCTTTTCATTGCTGTCAATTAAATTTTTACTTGCCATAAAAATGTTTGTTTTAAAAATGAATACTATAGTTTTCCTGTATACAGTAAACCGTTTGTCGATAGCAAATAAACGACTATTATTCAGTACTATGAACAGACCGGATACATATGAATAACTTTGCTACATATTGCTATACTGTTACTTATCCGGATTGTTCAAACTGCTGTGATTTGCTATTCTACAATCAGTAGGTATACTTATTTATTCGCCTATCATTCATAATTGCTATTTCAGAATAAGACAAGCAGGACTTCGAAGCCACATGCTACCAAATCGAAGCCAAACACTGCCACCTGACTAAGAATTAGAACAAATAAAAGTATTGCCATTTATATTTGTCGGGAAGAATGCTCGCTGGTGAAAAATGATGACAATTGATGTCATCTATATTCACTTCGAAACATCTTAATTTAAAGCATAATACATTTGACAAAAAAGTAAAAACAACATAACAACTAAATTTTATATCTTATGGAAATAGTAAACATTGAAGGAAAAACATTTGAGGCTATGCTCTCGAAATTTGAAACATTCGCTGCCCGTATGGAAGCCCTTTGCCGGCTACATGGTGATAAAGACATTAGCGAATGGATGGATAATCAGGAAGTATGCCTGCTACTGCAAATTTCTCCACGAACGTTGCAGACCCTAAGAGATAATGGAACATTGGCTTTTTCACGGATGAATCACAAAATTTATTACAAACCGGAAGATGTGAAAGCAATTATGCCATTAGTGGAAGACAAACGTAAACAAGCTGCCTATAAAGGAAAACAAATATAAAACAGAAATCTTATGAATAATCAATTAGTTACACAAGAAAATAATGAAAGAATAAAATCTTATTTTCTTTCATTGGAGCGTCTGGCCTCTATTTTGGAACATTTGTTATTGTCCCGAAAACCAACACTGAACGGGGAGAGTTTTTATACAGATGAGGAATTGTCGAAAAAGTTAAAAATCAGCCGCCGATGCCTGCAAGAATATCGAAACGAAAGGCGTATTCCTTATATCAAGTTGGGAGGTAAAATCCTGTATCGCTCTTCAGATATAGAGAAACTGTTAGAGAAAGGGTATCAGGAAAACTGGAAATAAACCTCCTTATAATGATTATTCTTTGAATTGTTGCAAATTCTACGACAACCGGATAATACCAAAATACCTTTGTGGTCGAAATTTTCGACCACAAAGGTATTTTATCTTTTAGAAGACAATTCTATTTCAGATTTTTATTCAAACCTATTTTTGACAATATAGCATCTATTCTCATATCAGTTATTCTTATTTATCAGGTTCACAATCACTTTTACCATTATGTCTTTTTCTTCCGTTCTGCTTTCGGCAATCATAAGTGTTAATGCCACTAAAGTGTTGTTTTCAATTAATTTTGCTCCGTCCTCTTTATACAGAATGCCATTCTTTTCCAAGAACCACAGAAAGAGGAATGCGCCAATCCGCTTGTTCCCGTCACTAAACGAGTGATTCTTTATAACTAAATACAATAACATCGAAGCTTTTTCTTCAATACTTGGATACAATTCTTTTCCATCGAAAGTCTGATATATCGTATTGATAGAACTTTTGAAAGATTCATCTTTCTCATTTCCAAACAATCCACCACTACCAAATTTTTGGCAAAGTACATCTATGGCTTCGACAGCCATTTCGTAAGTAGCCCGAAACGGCTCGATTGAAGTTATATAATCTATTTCAAGTGTTTGATAATCATACTTATCTAATGTATTAAGAGCATATGTGTAATCTGTAATCACCTGCAATAATCCTGTAGCTTCATCGGCTGACAGCTCTTTTTGCTGAATAACGTTCGACAGTAACTTGACAGTTTGTCTCAGATCATTGTATTGCTGTAGCTTTATTCTTTCATTAATCGTATATCCTTTGACAAGATAATCTTTCAGTATCTTGTTTGCCCAGATACGAAATTGGGTCGCATTTTTAGAATTAACCCTATATCCGACAGAAAGTATTGCATCTAAATTATAAAATTTAGTTTGGTATTCTTGTTTCCCTTCATTACCCATATGTTCCAAAATGGAACATGTGCTATTCTCTTCCAATTCTCCTGATTTGTAGATATTGCTAAGATGCTTTGTAATAGCCGGTCGCTTTGTTCCAAACAACTCTGCAATTTGAGCTTGCGTCAACCAAACAGTATCTTCTTCCAATTTTACATCCAACCGGGTGTTCCCATCAGGACTTTGATATATAATAATTTCTCCTTTATTTTGTTTCATAATTTTTCTTTTTATCGTATATGTTTTTCTATTGGCTGTAGAATTATATATTGCTATTTTAATTCTCGCTTCCAAAGGTAGTAAATGTTTGAAAAACAGCCTTACATATAGGAAAAGCAATTCAGGAGTTATTCCGAATTGCTTTTCACATAATACTATTTCTACTTTTTGTTCAAACCTATTTTCGACAATACAGCATCCACATTATCCATATCTTCTGCAATACTCTGGTCGAGTATCCGGGCATAATGTTGTGTCATGCGGGTAGAGGAGTGGCCGAGCATTTTAGCCACATTTTCCATGGATACTTTGTTAGCAAGGGCAACTGAGGTCGAAAATGAATGTCGGGCAACATGACTCGTCAAACGCTTGTTAATACCGCATAAATCAGCGAGTTCTTTGAGGTAGGCGTTCATCTTTTGATTGGTAGGAACTGGTAAAAGCTGTCCTCGTAATTGGCATTCTCTATCATCTTTATATTTCTCTAAAATATCCTGAGGGATTTGTAGGAGAGGGATATTACACATATTATTCGTTTTTTCGCGTGGTTTACGAATCCACATGCGGCCATTGTTATCTTTTGTAATATGTTCCTGCCGAAGTCCTTTTACATCAACGAACGCTAAACCGGAAAAAGCGCAGAACACAAAAACGTCTCTGATCTGTGATAGACGTTTGACTGAAAGCTGTTTGTTGATAAGCGCTCCCAACTCTTCCATGGTCAAGAAATCAACATGAACTTCATCTAAACGGAATCTGACACTGGCGAAAGGGTCTTTTTGCATCCAATCATTAGCAAGAGCGATGCGAACGACTTTCTTGAATATTTTCAGATGTTTGAT
>JAITVY010000086.1 GCA_031285565.1 Tannerella sp.
AAGCCAGAATCGTACCTTTTGCAATATCCGGCATATCCGGGGAAGCCTCCATCACTTTCCGGCATAAATCTGCTTCTACGATTACATTATAACCTTTATTTTTCATAGCAGCTGCAATCTCCGCCACCTTGTCCTTATCAATAAAGGATCGTGAAGCACAGGCGCATATTGTCACTCGCGTATTTTCCATTATACAAAGATGTAATAATATTTTATTTATCCAATGCCCTCTTTCGTCAAAAGGAAAAAATAAGGCGTAAAAACGAAAAGATCACCCATAGCCAATTTTGAACAAATACCCCGATTTTTTCTCTTTACTTCACATTATTTATATTTTTGTATTCTAAAAAACTGAAACAATGAAAGAAATCGTCAATTTCCTGATCGAACTGCGCCAGAACAATAACCGTGAATGGTTTGAAGACAACAAAAACAGATACAACCAGCTCAAAAAACAATTTGAAGAGTTTGTAGAAGAACTTATAGTAGAGATCGCAGTATTCGACCCTATCGTACAAGGGAACAGGGTGAAAGATTGCACATACCGGATTTACCGCGATACCCGTTTCAGTCCTAATAAAGAACCATATAAAACATATATGGGAGCTTATATATGCCGTGGCGGCAAAAAATCCGGTTATGCCGGATATTACATGCATCTTGAGCCACATATAGATGCCTGGTTCCGTGGGAGCGCATTAACTGCAGGACTTTATATGCCGTCTCCCGAAATATTACGTAGCCTTCGTGACGAAATTTACGACAATGGTGATGCGCTAATGTCAGCCATAGGCAAAGCTGAAGGATTTTCGATAGAGACCAACTCCAAACTGAAACGGCTTCCCGCCGGATATCAACCAGGTCCCTATGACGAATTACTGAAGCAAAAAGATCTGTATATTGTGAAAAATATGGATTTTGATTGGTTCAATACGCCAAAACCTGTCGAAACAATTGCTGCACAACTAAAAACGACCCATGAATTTATTGATATGCTGAACCGTTCGGTTGATTATGTCTATGGTTTATAATCCGTTGGCGGGAATTAAGAGACTGTTTAAATTTCCCTAAAAAATAACGACCATTTATTGGGGAGCAAAATTTAAACAGTCTCTAACCAAATAGAAAAATATGACCGCAGGAAACTGACCATTGGTCTATGTAATCAAATACTCGAAAGGATAGCATCCGATATTGATGGTGGCGAACCAGCATTTTGCATAGGTTCCCAACCCCTTGAAGTTAGTCGTCCCCCAATAGGTAAATAGCGTAAAATGGGGGAAGGCAATTATACAAAAGAAACATACGGACTTTTTTTCGAATTATTGGTAAGGTTAAGTGCACTTACCATACTCTAATATATGGACAAAATGGATAACGGTCCTATTGATCTTGGCTGGATATTTTGGTGTAATTTCGCTCTGGTTTTGCTCTGCCTTCGCTCATCTTTTTATTTTTTTGGTATATATTGAATATATAAAGTCAGGGATAATCATGTTTTCCTGTTTCACCATGGCAGCGGTATCAGGAAGGGATATTACAAGATGCAAATTAATTGTCTTATATGTACCCTTTTATTGTTTTGCTTTTTTAATTGTGCCAACGGGTTAGCTTATAGGATATTTATTGGGTTTCTGCTTTTTTCTGTCAATTGTTAATTGCTTAAATGCCGCCAAGTTTTTCAGTTAATAATCTGATCATTCCTTCTTTATCTGTTTTGAACAGATCCAGTTTATTTTTTATATTTTCCGGTATCGGTTGATATTGCTCTGCCCACAGGTATATTTCAACTAGTACCGGTATCAGTCCTATCCCTTTGGGGGTCAGCTTATACAGATATTTGGCTTTGCTATCAGGATGTTCCGTCTTTTCTATGAGACCATTTTGCTCCAACTGTTGCAGCCTTGTTGCAAGAATGTTGGTTGCAATTCCTTCAGGTGATTTCAGGAAATCTCCGTAAGTGTTCTTTCCCAAGAACACCATATCCCTTATAATCAGCAATGACCACTTATCGCCCCAAATATCGAGCGAACAACTGAACGGACAATCAGATCTTTTTTTCTGTTTCATTGCAAATAAAAATAGATACATCATTGCAAGAGAAGCACATGTTCATACTTGCAAATAACAAGCAAATCTACAAAAGATGTCAGAGCAAAACAATTTCTTGCCTATATCTTCAGCTATTTTTAACTTTGCTGCCTTAGTAACTGTTTATACACTCAAAATAACCTATAATTAATTTTATGTCTACGTATACAGAGGATAAAAGAAAAGTAACTACCCACAGGTTGTGGGAGATGAAACAGAGAGATGAAAAAATAACAATGTTAACCGCCTATGACTATTCGATGGCTAAAGTTATAGACCAGGCTGGAATAGATTCTATATTAGTAGGTGATTCTGCATCAAACACAATGGCAGGTAACACAACAACACTGCCAATGACGATAGAGCAAATGATATATCATGCAAAGTCTGTTGTCAGCGCTGTCGAAAGGGCACTTGTTGTTGTAGATATGCCTTTTGGTACATGTTCGGGCAATCCGATAAAATCACTCGAATCTGCCATCCGGATTATGCAGGAGACGGGTGCGGATGCACTTAAAATAGAAGGAGGCAAAGAGATTCAGGAAGACGTAAAAAAGATTATTGATGCTGGTATTCCGGTAATGTCGCATTTGGGATTGATGCCTCAATCCATTAATAAATATGGTACATATATGGTACGTGCAAAAGAGGATAAAGAAGCGAAGAAATTAATTGACGATTGTTTGTTAATGGAAGAACTGGGGTGCTTTTCGATCGTACTGGAAAAAATACCTGCTAAATTAGCCTCTGAAATAACCGCCAAAGTTAAAATCCCGGTTATCGGTATTGGAGCAGGAGGTGGCGTTGACGGACAAGTGCTTGTTATACACGACATGATGGGGCTTAATAAGGATTTCTCGCCTAAGTTTTTACGGCGCTACGCCGATTTGTTTTCCGTAATGACAGAAGCTACCCAACATTATATCCAGGATGTGAAAGGTAAAGATTTCCCTAATGAGAACGAAAGTTATTAATGCGAATCAGTAGTTAAGGAAGCCTGGATAGTGGTTAATGGTTAATTGTTAATGATTAATTGATTTACGTTTAAACGATTAAAACAGTTCAACGAATCAGTATTTCTACTAACTACTGGCTACTAACTACTTTTTAAAATAACTTCTTTAACTACTGACTCGCTTTATAAAAATCAGCGTTTTGCGTGATTATACTACCGAATAAATGCTGATTTCGGGCGCTTTGTCAAACAATGGTGACAATTCTTTAACTACGTCATTGTTGAATAAGTCTGTTTTCAAATAGGCATTTGCATCTTCTACGCTTTCAAAACCGTGAAGTACCTGAACATCTTCATCCCTGATAAGAAGTTCTTTCGATGTTGCACCTTTGATTCCGTCCAGGAAAGGTTGTTTGTACTTGTTGTAAACTCCTGCTGCGGCAGGTCTGTTTGTATTGCTTACAAACATGGTGATTTCTAAATAAGCCTTTGTCATTTCTCTACTATTTTAATTGTTAATATTAAGAGACTGTTTATTAGGCGAGCAAAATTTAAACAGTCTCTTCCACAAAGGTGCTGCATATAGAGAAATACGGCAATGTAAAAAAAGGAATTAGAATGGTAAATTCGGGTAAAACGATTAAAATCTATACCTGAAACCAACGGTTAAATAGCCGGTTGATTTAAAATCCGGATTATTATCATCGCTTTTGAATGTATTCCAAAAACCCTTGAGCGTTCGTCTTGATAATTTAGAAGATCTCATCCATGCGCCTCCCGCACCCAAATATAAAGTCGAAGATTTCCCGATTTTATATTCAGGAACCAGATATGATTTCATGATGGTTGAAGAATAAATCATTGACTTATCTTCTATATTCATGACAGCAGACATTCCATCCATTTCCATTCCGACTAACTTCAGGCTGAATTTATCATTGAATTGTGCGGATGCAGATATTTCCATGCTATTTGTTATGTTTGCCGTTACTTTATACTTGCCTGTCAGGTTCCACTTGATATAAGACGTTGGCATAAGGACTGGTACCCCATATGAATTTGTTATACCCGCACCAATTCCGACATCAAGATTGTCCAGCAGTTTATATACAAAGAAAATACCTCCGTTTATTAGTATGCTTTTGGCTGTGATTGCATCCGGCTCTGCATAGATACCTCCTCCTAACGAAGCAACCATATACCATTTTTGAGATATCGGTCGAATGTGCGAAATACTCAAATTAAGATTGATTATTTCATCCGGAATGGTTTGCTCTGTGATTTTTTTGTTTCCGAATATTCCGTATGAACCGCTAAGTGTTGCCGACCATGCGGAGATTTGTCCCAAACTGTTTTGCCTGACGGATAATGGCAATATGTACCTGCCCGAAATTTTCAATAAATCACCTTTGCCGAATGTATCTCCGTTTTCATTTTTAAGAGAAGAAGGAAATAAATAGTCGGTCTTTATATACCCCTGCGCAAAACTACTTGCAGAAAAGAAAAACGACAAGATTATTGTACAATATAATACTTTCATCTATAAATAATTAATTAGTAAAGTGCAAAGAAACAAAGCCATCCTGATAAGTGGAATCTTTTCCTGACGAACCCCCGGATTTGGAGGATGAAGTTTCATACTGATTGTTCGAATTTTGGATAAGATGTTGTATTTTTGCCTGATAAGTGAAATCTGAATAGATAAATAGTATAATGAAAAAAATAATCAATCCCTGGGCCGGACTGGACGGATATATGTGTTTTGCCTGCTCACCTGAAAATCCGGTAGGTCTTCACATGGAGTTTTACGAAGATGGAGATGATATTGTTGCTTTCTGGAAACCAACCGGATATACACAGGGCTGGCTCAACACCCTGCATGGAGGTATACAGAGTACTTTAATGGACGAAGTCGGTGGTTGGATTGTTGTCCGGAAACTACAGACTACAGGCGTAACATCGCGCCTCGAAGCTAAATTCCTGAAAAGTATTTCGACCAACGAACCTCAAATAAGCATTCGTGGCAGGATAACGGAACAAAAACGAAATGCTATTTTTATCGAAACCGAAATATACAATTCGCAGAACGAGTTGTGTGCCAGTGCAAAAATGGTTTACTTTGTCGTTACTCCCGAACGCGCCGCAAACGAGTTTTCTTTTAAAGGTTGTAAAACAGAAGATGAAATAGAGTAGAGAGAACTTTACGCGATACCTATTCTATAAATGGCAGTTTGACTATGAATTTTGTATTTGTATGTGTAACTTCAATTGCTTTTTCATATAACGCATATTGCTTTTTCAGGTTTTCCAACCCTACGCCTCCTTTATCTACAGAACTACGCAATTGCAGATTATTAGCAACAACAATCTCTTTATCAGTTATATAAATCTGAATTCTAAGGGGACTTTTCGAAGTGGTTATATTGTGCTTGATCGCATTCTCTACAAGCAGCTGAATACTTACAGGTATCACTTTCCTGTTCAGATTCAAGTTTTCATTCACTATTTCAACAAATAATGCCTCTTCGAATCTTATCTGTTCCAGAAACAAATAAGATTTCAGAAAAGATAATTCTTCCTGTAAAGTAACAGTAGAACGCGCATTTGTTAAAAGTAAATACCGATAAACACCCGACATCTTCTTCGCAAATAAGTTTGCCTTTTCCGGATCCTGATATGTCAGGGATGACAACACATTTAAGCTGTTGAACAGGAAATGGGGGTTGATCTGTGTTTTTAATGTCTCATATTGATACTGAATTTTCTCTTTTTCAGCGATTGCCAGCTTCTTTTCCGCCTCTACCTGTCGTTGGTTATAGAAAAACAACTCAATCACCAAGACAATAAGGCTATTCCATAAAGCTAATGGTAAGGAAGCTTGTAATATATCGAAATGATGTGTAGTGAATACGGATAAAATATAGTTCGTTACGACAGACAACAAAACAGCGAATAAAACCATCAATATTAAATTGGTTACAATCCTGAATGTATTACTTTTCCGTTTGAATATTTTATGTATTCCATTGATAATCCCAAAATCCATAAATCCTATTGCAATACAACCCGGAAGATTTACCAGAAACTGGGAAAACGAGCTGATTTTCATATTCTCTGCAAAAATCCCTAAAGTTAAAAGGAAAAAAAACAAAGATATGGTAATCACCAGAATGAAGAAAAAAATAAACTTCTTGTCTTTTATCATTTGTCAATTGTCTTGTTGCATGGCTACATCCCGTCTATCCATTTCAGGAAGTCGGGAACGCGTTCGCGGCTGACTAAAATCTCATGAGGGCAAACGGGATCAAATGTCAGTTTCAACCGGCTATTGAAATACTTTGCTATTTTTTTTATAGAATTAATATTGGCAATGCAATTTCTGGAAACACGGAAAAATAGTTTCCGATCCAATTGTTCTTCAATCTGCGACAGCGTATAATCCACAATATATCTTTTATTGGAAAAGGTATGCAGGAAAACCACTTTATCCTCGCTATATATAAAAGCAATATCAGCTGTATCAATATGATAATAAGTTTCACCCAGTTGAACCATAAAACGATTTCTTTTATGGTTTTCCATTAATGACTCTTCCAGTTTCCGATAATCAAAAACCGGTTTTTGATATGCACGTAATTGCTCATATTTTTGTAGTGCAGTAAGCAGGTCGTTCTCTTCAATGGGCTTCAACAAATAATCTATACTGTTGACTTTAAAAGCCCGGATAGCATGTTCGTCATAAGCTGTTGTAAAAATAACAGGAGTTGAAACCGGAACCTGTTCGAAAATTTCAAAACAGCTTCCATCAGCCAAACGAATATCCAGCAATATCAGATCTACCGTATTTTTTTTGAGAAAAAGAACCGTTTCTTCAATCGTTTCCGTCCTATTGATTAACTCATAGTCGGGTCGCAACCGGGTCACCATACGCTTCATTTCTTCATAAGCGAAACGCTCGTCTTCTACAATCAGATATTTTGTCATGGAGTTCATACATATATATTGCAAAAATATGGATATTCAGACAATGATCTGACAAAATACGGATGAAGTTCATTATTTGCAGGATGAAAAGTAAAATATGCCGGTTAACATCTATAACCTTCAGTTTGCAACCTCCACATTGCAAATAAGATACTCAAAACATAAAAAGTCTTCAATTAGAGAAATATTTCTCTAATTATATTTAATGCCTGATGTAGTTCGGAAATAAGATTATACTTTTGCATGCGGAGAACTAGGGCAATCCCGAAAAATAAAAAAGTCCTTTGGTTATCTTTTCTATCAATATTTATTAATAATTTTATTACGTAAAACATGGCAAATTTAGATTTAAGCAGGTACGGCATTAGCAGTGAGATTGAAGTAATCCACAACCCGTCTTATGAACAACTTTACCAGGCAGAAATGGATCCGGCTAACGAGGGGTTCGAAAAAGGCACATTGACTAATACAGGTGCAGTCTCTGTCGACACTGGTAAATTTACCGGACGTTCACCTAAAGACCGTTACATTGTTAAAAATGCCGCTTCCGAAAATATCTGGTGGGATGGCACAATCAACAAACCTGTAAACGAAGATGTTTGGGATCACTGTAAAGCATTAACATTGAAACAGCTTAATACAGCGAAAAAAATATATGTTGTAGACACTTTCTGCGGAACAAACGAAGATACCCGTATGAAAGTTCGTTTCATCATGGAAGTAGCATGGCAGGCTCACTTTGTGACAAACATGTTCATCCGTCCTTCTCACTACGAACTGGCTAACTATGGTGAACCTGATTTCGTGGTATTTAATGGTTCAAAAACAACGAACCCGAACTGGAAAGAACAAGGTTTGAACTCTGAAGTATACGTAATCTTCAACCTTGCAGAAAAAATACAGATTATCGGTGGTACCTGGTACGGTGGTGAAATGAAAAAAGGTATGTTCGCTATGCAGAACTTCTACATGCCACAACGCGGTATCGCTTCTATGCACTGCTCGGCTAACGTAGGTGAAGAAGGTGACGTAGCTGTATTCTTCGGTCTATCGGGAACAGGTAAAACAACACTTTCTGCCGACCCGAAACGTTACCTGATCGGTGACGATGAGCATGGATGGGATGACCACGGAGTATTCAACTACGAAGGTGGTTGCTATGCAAAAGTAATCGACTTGAGCAAAGAAAACGAACCGGATATCTGGCGCGCTATTCGCCGCGATGCTCTTTTGGAAAATGTTACTGTAAATGCTGACGGAACGCCTGATTATTCAAAAGCTGCTTCAAAAACAGAAAACACCCGTGTTTCTTATCCGATTTACTTTATCAATAAAATCGTTCTCCCTTCAAAAGCAGGACACGCCAGCAAGATCGTTTATCTTTCTGCAGATGCTTTCGGAGTATTGCCTCCGGTTTCTATCCTGGACGAAAAACAAGCACAATATCACTTCCTTTGCGGTTATACTTCTAAATTAGCCGGAACAGAACGTGGTATTACAGAGCCGGAACCATCTTTCTCTCCTGCTTTTGGTGAAGCATTCCTTACGTTGCATCCGACTATGTATGCTTCAACTTTAGGCAACAAAATGAAAGAACACGGTGCAAAAGCTTATCTGGTTAACACTGGTTGGAACGGAACAGGCAAACGTATCTCTCTTAAAGATACCCGTGCAATCATCGATGCAATTATTGATGGTTCTATCGATAAAGCCGAAAGAATTCAAATACCTATCCTGAACCTGACTGCACCAAAGTCATTAGCTGGTGTTTCTGACATTCTGGATCCACGTTCTACTTATGCAAACGTATCCGAATGGGAAGAAAAAGCTAAATCGCTGGGTGCTAAGTATGTTAAGAACTTCGAACAATATCTGCCCGAAGGTCAGAACCTGCTTGCTTCAGGCCCACAATTGTAATGTTACAACTAAACAGTTCATTTATTCAGGGAATAAATGAACTGCCTCACATATACCCAGGGTTGCCATGCGGCAACTTTGGGTATTTTTTTATGAATAGTCTTTATTCTTACTTTCTTAGTGAAATATATAAAATATAGAACAGGCAAATCAGCAATACGGATAAACCGTAGACCTGCCCGGAGCTATCTGATATAATACCCATAAGAGGTGGAAATAAAGCACCTCCCGATACGCCCATAATCATAAGGGCAGAAACTTCATTCGCCTGTTCTTTTTTATGGTTCAGCGCAAAAGAGAAGATGATAGAAAATACATTGGCGCACATCAATCCCACAATCGCAATCATAGCATATACAAGCCAGATATTATCAACCAAAAGCAAGAGGATAAAAGAAACAATTGCTATTATGATCGTAGATCGCAGGAAACGTTCCGCGGCATAACGAACCAGCAAAATTGCACCGACAAATGAGCCGATCGTGCGGGCTGCAAAATAGAGGCTTGTTCCCAATCCGGCTTTTTCAACCGGCATACCGGTCTTTTCCATCAGTAATTTAGGAATAGAAGTATTTAATCCGACATCAATTCCCACAATACATAATATCCCGAAAAATAAGACCAGGATATACTTATCTTTAAGGAGTTGAACGGTTGAAGAAAAAGTCGTATTGGTTTCGATTTGTTCTTCTTTACTGCCAACAGTCATCCATAACCATAAAGCAGACAACAAAGATGTTAATGCATAAATCAGAAATATCCATTTCCAGTCACCAAAGAAAGATGCTGCAAATCCGGCAATAATAGGCCCTAGAAATGAAGATATCGCTTTAATAAATTGCCCTAATGTTAGTACACTGGCTCTTTTGTCGGGGTTAACGACATAAGCAATCATCGGATTCAGGGAAACCTGCAAAATCGTATTTCCAATACCTAATAAAGCAAACGAAAACAGTATCAGTGTAAAACTGTACGAGAATAGTGGAATAAGCATGGCTACAGATGTTATAACCAAAGACAAAATCACCGTATTACGCCGTCCGGTTTTTCCCATCAAAATGCCTGTCGGTATGGAAAACACGGCAAACCAGAGAAATACCATCATTGGCAATAGGTTGGCCAATGTATCAGACAGCATGAAGTCTTTTTTTACATAATTAGTAGCTATACCAACTACATCTGCAAATCCCATCACAAAAAAGCCAAACAGAATGGGAAAAATCACCTTTTTATTACCAGAAAAAGTATTCTGCGTCATATGTATTATGTTATTAAAAGTTCAAAGTTTCAAGTTTAATGTTCAAAGTTTGTACTTCTCAATAAACATCAACCGGTTCGTTATTCATTTCCAGTTCTAACTGTCCACCGGCTACAACTGATTTGAACGGAATATGTACATCATGTAACATCTCTCCATTCAGACGATACTGCTTTACGTATATATCTTCTTTACTATTATCTTTTGCTTCGATAACAAAGGTTTCTCCCGGATAATAATCATTATTCAAACGAATGGTTACCTTATCAAAAAGAGGACTACCTAAAGCGAACGTAGAATTATTATCAGCCAGCCCTTTTATGTCGAAAAGTCCAATTGAGGAGATCACATACCATGCTCCCAATTGTCCCTGGTCTTCATCCTGTCCGTAGCCATAACCATGAATACCATCTGTTCCGTAAAAATCATCCAGAATAGCCCGAACCCATTTCTGCGTCAATGAAGGACGTCCGGCTTCATCGAATAGCCATGATATATGTAAACAAGGTTGATTTCCCTGATTATATAAAGTCCTTAAACCGGCAAAGGCACCAATCTCCGTTCCTCCACTGAATATTTTTTCCTGTGAAACGACAAAAATGCTGTCAAGGCGCTGGGTAAACTCATCAGCTCCGATTTTTGCTATCAACGACTTTGCATCATGAGGCACATAAAACGTATATTGCCAGGCATTGCCTTCCTGAAAACCCCGCCATACCTGCAAAGGATCAAAGTTTTCAATAAAGCTTCCATGCTCATTTTTAGGCTGTATCAGGTTTGATTCATCATTATAAATACGTTCCCAGCCTTTCGACAAATTCATCAACGTGTTATAATCTTCTTCATGCCCCATAGCTTTGGCCATTTGAGCTACTGCATAGGCTCCAAAAGAGTATTCCAACGTGTGGGAAGCAGAGAATTGCCAGGTTTCACTGGAGGATAGCCCTTCATCTAAATGTGGCACATAGCCATATTTTAAAAATCTGTCGGTATCTACCTTACCGGCTCCCATCGGGCGGTTTTCTCCATCGAGTTCATTTTTACGTACAGCTTGATATGCTGTATTTACGTCAAAATCACGGATTCCACACAAATATGCAGCCGAGATCAGATTGCCCAGTTGATTGGTACCTACCCCCGAAACATACCGGCTGCAGGCAAGTCCATCTCCTAGCCATCCGGCATCTTTATATACCTGTACATGTGTACTCACTAAATCGGACAAATATTCCGGATAAGCCAGCGCCCACAATTGGGTCAGGTTCCATTGTCCTATAATCGGCAAATCAAAAAGTTCACATTTTCAAAACGAAAAGTACACTTTTTATTTGAATTTATTTATATTTGTTGTGCATCTTGTTTGTCATAAGATGTTCGTGTATGGGAGGCCT
>JAITVY010000089.1 GCA_031285565.1 Tannerella sp.
AAGTAATCTAACAAACCCGATGGTAACAGTAAACTATAACCGTCTTTTTGCATATATCTTTTTTTCTTGCAAAGATAAAGTTATATTTTTTGCCCCTCAAATTTTTACGGTGATCCAAACGTTCATTAAAAATGAAAAAGGGATTGTCCGATTAGTGCGAACGATCCCTTTTCTATAATTAACGAGAACGTTTATTTGATAATAACTTTATATGTAGAGTCATCAACTGCTACAATGTAAAATCCTTTAGATAGCGAAACGGTTGCCGTTTCTGCTGACGTCAGGTTTACAGTTTGTACCAGTGCTCCTGCAATGGTATAGATCTGTGCCTGTTTAACCTGATCTGTCTGCATGTATAACATACTTCCGTTAGCCCAGATTTTATTATTTCCGATAGCTAAATTAGATGTTACAAAGTCAACATATATTTCAATGGTTTCCTGTACCTGACGGATGGTTACGGTATAGCTTCCATCTGCATTTTTCACGACAATTACTCCTTCGCTGTCAGGAATAGAGGTGCGTGAAGTTGTAACGACTAATTGTAAATTTGCATTGTCGCCGGTCGGAGTGATCGTAAAGGTGAAATTATCTGTACTATTTACGGTATAATCACCAGGTATTTTGTCTACAGTGGCTCCTGAAATAGCCGGCATTGTTACAGTCCGCGTAATATTCATTCCCGGGGTACCTTTACCAATAAAGAGGGTATCATTTTCGCAGCAGGTATTTGGTTCACGATAGATGATATACGCATCTTCTTCGGATGCCAGGTTGGCAATCTGTGATTTAGAGAATGGTTTCATTTCTCCTGTAACGGTATCCCGTGCAAATTCCCATGTGAGTCCTCCATCGAGACTTCGTTGAATGTAGGGCGACCCATTGGTAGTCTGAATATCCAATACCCCAGCATATGTCGCTGTCGGTTTGTAGTATTTAATAACCTCTGTTTTTGATTTGGTATACAGATCGAATGTGTCAGTGGTGTCCCTTTTTATACTTCCTTGAATCATTGAATAGAACCATACCTGTGATCCGTTCTCTACATTGTCGCTCACTTTAAACTGAACCGTGAGGGTTGAATCATTTGCCGGTACAACATATTTAATAGAATCATTGAAATATTTATTTAATTCCGGATCATATACAAAATCAGCGCCACTACCATCGCTCCATACGTAAATATCCTGATCGGTAGCAGCAGGGTCCACACTTATTTCGATTGTATTTAAACAATCCGCATATAAAGAACTCCATCCGTAAATAGAATCATATTCTGATTTTACGTATGGGCGTGGTATATCAGTCTCAGGAACGCCTAAGTCAAAACTACCTGCCATTAAGAATGTTCCGGAACCAAGCTGTTGATCACTAACATCTCCGATAGCTAACTTCATGTGATACCACACTCCTCTTTGCAACTGCGCTTTTGCAGTTAATAGGATAGAGTGCCCATCATATTCCATTGTGTCGGATCCAAAATATACTGGGATATGGTACTGAGGATTAACTGCATCTCCTAATGGTACATCTCCTAAATTGTATCGGTTTGAGTTTCCCCAGTTGGATGAATTAACAGCAATAGGTGATCCATCCGGATAACGTGCTATATTAATAGTATCACCACTGTTACCCCATGAATCTGTCAGACTCGGACCGCTGATAAAAAAGCCGAAAGCATCATTAAAACTTGTATTTGAGTAATCAGGGAATTCTTCAGATGCAAAAACGAATTCAAAAGTAACAGAATCTGTAAAGGAACGGAAATCAAATTCAAGTACAGCCAAAGTGTTAAGGTTATATCCTGAAGCTGTGGCAATAGGTCCTAAATCGGGATCTTTTGCTTTATTTTGAGCAGGAAGTCCACCTAAGCTACCTGCTCCTACCCATGCAGCATACGTTGGTATATCACTCCATGATTCTCCTCTCCCTGCGTTTGGAAATCCTTGATTACTGAAATCGCCATCATTGTTATTTGGCCCTTCCACACGTCTGCCATCCATTGTTGATAATAAGAAACCATTTCGGATACCAAAAACATTCGGATCTGTATTTCCATGATCAAAATAATGTAGTGAGCGCCCGTCAGAAGTCCACGCCTCTGCAACAGGATCCCAACCTTGCCCAATAAATTTTACATTTTTAATGGCTTGGTCTGCAACATCTTTTCCTCCTTTTACGAAAATTTCTTTTACAAATTGTTCTGGAGTAAAAGAGTGTGCATGTGAATAACTTAATCCGGTAACGGAATCTCTGTCAATCCAGATACTTCCTGGCACAGGAGGAGTCGCTGCATTCCAAGTCCCTGAGGAAATTCGGGTCTCTACATTATTCTGTTTAGAAAAAATCGTTTGTGCTCTTTTAGAAGCCCATTCTTCTGGTATACCCATGTTCAGGTAGGTTTGTTTAATACTATCTAACTGGGCTTGTTCTGCCAATGTATAGTTGGCTTGTTGTTGTGCTGACAGTCCATTCCATATGAATAATGAAAAGAACAGAGCGATCAATAAGTGAATATTTTTCATACTAATGCGAATCAGTAGTTGAAACTGCTCGCCGATTATTATGTTAAAATATTAATTATCAATAAAATAAACGCATTAAATATTTGCTCAATCTTCTGGGAATCACTATCTTAAAGGAA
>JAITVY010000042.1 GCA_031285565.1 Tannerella sp.
GTGATGGTATTGAAGCCTTGTGTCATCTCAAGGATGTACATCCCCATCTGTACCGCTTTCACGGAATTCATACTGGCGCCTTCTTTGATCGTGCCGTCAGGGAAGATCCATTTATAATAACTGGCAATACCACCGATCAGGTTGGTGTAAATACCCGGACAGGTCCAGACGGTATCGGGATCGAAGGAGAATTCAGAATTGAAGGCGGTAAGGTAATTCAAATAGGTACCATAATTAAATGAAGATGTAAAACCTAATTGGAATACGGAAGTCAAACTCTTAACAGTAATGATTTGATTAATTGCTGCATTTGGCAAAGTAAAACGAATGTATTTCCACCCTGGAAACTGGGGAACATCCCCTTGTCCGTCAACCCAACGTGCATTCGCCGTAATCCAATCAAAGAGAGGGGTTTCCGTTTGACCCGGATAAGAGATGGTATAATCATCTTTACTCGCTTCAAGATAAACCAAACTTGCTGCCGGATAAATATTAAATGCCGCTTCATGATATGAATAAAACGATGTCTGATGTGTATTTGTTCCATAAAAATTAGGTAAATGGCACAAGGTCGCTTCATGGCCTGTATTCTGCATAATATGAACAGGCTTATCAGCAATAATCGTGGCACAACTATTCGGGCGAGTTACCTTGAATGTATCTGAAATGTAAATATCTCCTGCATTAGCTAAGGTTGTTAATGGAGTTAAACCGCTCCCCCAATCAATCTGTACATTTGTATTAGGTTCCAATGCTATCAATTCGAAATAGTTATTCATCCGGCTATAGTTATCGGAAGCTGAATTAAACCCGGCAGAAAGTGGCATCACATATGTGTTGCCTGCAAAAGCATCTGATACGATCTGATCACCACACTGATCACAAGCGCCACCACTACCGGCAGAACCCATCGAATTACGGCATGTTTCACCACCGGTTACGGTTACAGGCTTATCTGAAGTGATAGTTGTACCTGCCATCTTCCCCGTATTACTTATCAAGTATAAAACTCTCCCTTTATCGAGAGTTACTGTGTGAGAACCAGCCGCATAACCCGTACATGCAGATGGGATTGTGAAATCAACGGTTGTTCCGTCTTCAGTCCCTGTTATTCCAACATAAGGAAGACCATATACATAGCCGTATTGACCACTTCCTCCTGAAACATAGGTACCTGTTTGGTATCCGGTTGTCATTGTAAACTGAGTACCGGCAGAAGCACTTCCTTTTAACATGAAAGTCTCCTGCTGCGCAGACCAGTCATAGATATAATAACCGGTAATACCTACATTTGATGTAATATGTACAGCTGCGCTAAAATTTGGATTCCCTGCAACTGTTGTTGCAACATCTAACTTATTAGTAATGTCTGTTGCAGATGAATAAAACATAAAATTATAAGAATATGCCGGAATTGTAATAATCGTATCACTTCCATCTCTGTAATACTTTATATTCACAACGGCTTGCCGGTGAGTTGGATTGGAAAAAACAAAACCTCCATGTCCCTGATAAGTTCCGGAATAAAGCACAGGCGGTGCAAACCAGAATTCCGTATCCTGTGCTACAGCAGATAAACTCAGCACAGATAAAAATAATAATAGTAATTTTTTCCTCATGTTAATTTGATTTTTGTATATATGACGCATTTGCTTATTTTGTCTACATTAGCCTTGTATTGTCTTATTTATCATCATTGTTTTGCATTAATTTAAACAACATTTAAATTTGTAGTTGCAAATATATATAAACATTTGAATATAAACATGCGAAATAACAAAATCATGAAAAAGACATACTACGAACTAAAGATACTTTCCTGATAATAAAAAACAGATTCAAATACTCAAACCTTATCCTTCTGTTCAAATGCAGTTAAATCCGACCCTTTTATTGCAGCTGCAACCAGATCCGGAAGTCGATCGGGAGTACAGGCAAAACAAGCGATACCCAACTTACTGATTTCTTTTCCCAGATTCACATCATAATCCGGCTTTCCGGCATCCGAAAGCGCCAGTAATGTAATTACTTTCACTCCTTCTTCATGCATCTCTAATAGTCTTCTCAAGAGACCTTTTCTTACCCCACCTTCATATAGATCGGAAATCAGGATAAACATTGTTTTCCGCGGATTCGTAATTAGTTCCTGACAATAACTGACGGATTTATTAATATCTGTTCCACCTCCCAATTGTACTCCGAAAAGCATATCGACCGGATCATTACGGCATAACTCCGTCAAATCGGTCACCTCCGTATCAAAAGCCACGACATGTGTATCCAAAGCCGGCATACTGGCAAAGATGGAGCCCATTACCGAAGAGTAGATAATCGAGTCTGCCATCGAACCACTCTGGTCGATATCCAGAATAACAGTCCAGCTCTTTTGCTTCTGACTCCGTTCAAAGAAATAAAACTTCTCAGGAATTAGCCGCTTACTTTCACGGTCATAATTTTTCAGATTTCGGTTGATTGTCTGCTTCCAATCCGTTGACGAGAAATTAGGGATAGGTGTATGTAGCTTTTTATTAAGCGCTCCGGTAACGGCTCGCCGTAAATCCTGTTCAAGCCGTTTCATAATTTCATCCACGACTTCGCGTACTAACTGACGGGCACTCTCCTTCGATTTTTCAGGTATTTGTCCTTTCAATGCCATCAATGTTCCTACCATCGAAATATCTGGTTTCACATTCTTCAACGTCTCCGGTTCAAAAAGCAGCTTGGTCAACCCTTTACGCTCAATAGCATCCGATTGGATCACACTGACCACATCCTGGGGAAAAAACGTACGGACATCCGTCAGCCATTTGGCAAGCTTAGGCGCCGAATTACCTAAACCGGCACCCTTACCGGCAGCACTTCCCGCACCCGATGTGTCATCGTAAATTGCAGCAAGGGCAGCATCCATCAGAGATTCACGTTCACCCATTGCAGCACCTGATAAAGCTTTTGAATCTGTTCCCAAAATCAACCGCCAACGTGTCATATTTTTTTGTTGCTCTTCCGTCATCTTATTAAGCTGCTTAAAAGTCAAAATCAAAATCGTTCAATTCATCTAATTTTTCAGTTTCTGTTTCCGTCAGTTCCGATTGAAGTATTTCAGCAGTATACTCCTCTCCCGTCCCCCATAGTTCTCCCAGCAGTTCTGCAATACTATTCTTTTGGTTCGGTTCGAAATTGCCGAATGCCCGACGCAGAAAAACGACAGAACGGGCAAACTCATCGTCATCCAGCTGCGATACATAAGTATCCAACTCACGCCACAAGGATATCCTCGAAAGCAACGCATAACGGTTACGTCCCGATAATCCCTCAAACCATCCGGCTCCCAGATCGGCAGGAACACCCGGCGAAAGCCTGCGTGAAACCTCTTTCGCGCAATCTTCCTCACTGGCCAGATTATGCTCCAGTAAAATAGAGAAAGCTACTCCTGAAAGCTTTGTATTCAGGTCGTCCCTCCATGCCAGTCGGTTCAGTTCTTTCTGCCAGGTTTCAATATCAACCGTTTCATACTGTTGCTGCGAAATAAGTTCCATAACGTTAATTCCACGCAATATAGTATTTGCAGCCTTATCATCGCATGATGAAGCTCCTACAAGCAACAGAGAGGCCCTTAAAAATAGCTGCTGAAGAATCGGAATTAATGGTTCCGAATTAAATTGCCGGAGATCACCAAAACGGATTAACACCGACAGTTCATCGGCAGCATCTGCTGCCTCAATAAAATTGTTCGAATCTACCAATAGTTGCTGTAATGTACTCAGTGCATTGTCAAAAATCCTTGTCAACTGACATTCACAAGCTAACCGTACGATTTTAGCCGCTAACGCAACATCTGTGCAATCGTTCAATTGTTCTTTTAACTGATATGCCGCAGCAATTTCTATCGTCTCACCTTTCAGGTTAGCTTCAACAATTTCAATTTCGACTTCGGGCGTCCAGCGCAATACCCACTTTTCGGCCCATGAAGCGCTATCCTGTGATACCCGTTGTTTTTCCGCAAAATGAATACCCAATACTTGCAAACGATGCAGGAAAGTAGACCGGTTTAAATCAATAAATGCCGCTTCTTTTGTTTTTACTTTTAGGTTTTCCCGTAGGTCAAGTGTCAGTTCCTGTGCTACGGCCGACTTATAGTTTATCAGTTTCAGCCGTTTCAGTTCCTGTGTCATATCTTCCTGTACCGGCGTCTGACTAACACCTTCGGGAAGACGACCTATTGCAGTTCCTATATCAGTATGGTTCAATGCCTCTGCAACAACAGCCAATTCTCCGCTGCCAAAACATGTGACTGCGGCATCATGTAAATCTTTCAACACGGGAATGGCTCCATTCCGCATAGAAGTCAGCGCATTAGCAAGCCTTACAGCTTCAATGGTACTTGCCGAAGAAGCGTTATGTCCTTTGGAACGCATATATTGGGCAACCTTCGATAAATAGATAGCAGATAAATCATTTAACCGCTCTTCTTTCATCGCATTCCACATCATTTCAAAATAATAAGGAGCCCGGTTTCCCGCTCCATATCCCGTGCGACTGCTTAATCGAAGGTATGAATACGGCATCAGTGTAATTTGCGATGGCGCTTCGGTTATTTTTTTCAATTCATCATCCGTCATACCCGGCAAGCCGGAACGAATACCACTCACATGATATGCCCCGACAATGACCACCATATCCTTCGGTTGATAACCATCCTGAACCGCCCGTTCGATCTCACGACGCATATATGCTTCCCGAATCAGGTTGTAAGAATAATCATATGGAACTGCATCCAGTTCATGTTCCTCAACCAATTCCCGCATTTGTCCGGATTGATAACTTAATCCATTATTATAGCTTCCGGCTGCAAGGTCATGCTCGAAATTGCGCTCCCAATAGCTTTCGTAATCATCTTCATCCGAAAGTTTCGCTACTTTTTCATATAAACCATGATGGAAACGGTAAAAGGCATCCGCTTTTTCTGCCGCCTCTTCACTACGTTGTTCCTGCTTAAGTTTCAGCATACGACCGGAAGGGAGATCGATAAAACGAACTTCTTTACGATTACGAACGGCCCAGCAAATCGCCTGGTATTCGGGCGAATAAGATGCAAACGGATAAAGGATGGTTTCAATAGGCAGTTCGGTTGTGTAAGCAAGCAAAGCGATCGGTGGTTTGACCTGCTTCGCAGCTATATCAGACAAAAAAGACGTAGCATCCGAAGGGCCTTCAATTAATACACAACGCGGTTTTTTGGTTTCCAGCATCTGTAACAGGTGCCATGAAGCGCCGGGTGAAAGATGACGGACCCCAAATATATTACAATTATTTATCATGCTTTTAGATGAATCACCCGTTTATCTCACTACACGAATTATACAACCCCCGCCACGAAGTTCCTCTTTTCTTCATTACATTTTCCAGATATTCTTTCCAGACGATCTTATCTTTATCTTCATCCTTTACAACAGCTCCTTGTAATCCGGCAGCCAGGTCTTCATCTGTAATAGTCCCGTTACCAAAACTTCCGGCCAAAGCCATACTATTCGTAATCAAAGAAATTGCTTCTGCAGTGGAAATTACTCCACTCGGTGATTTAAGTTTTTGTTTTTCATCCAGCGTCAGTCCATTGCGCAATTCCCGGAAAATAGTTACAATCTTTTCCACAGCGTCGCCGGATGGCAATTTGGCTTTCAAGCGATAATTAGCGGATATTTCAGCCACACGCTTCGTCACAATAGATACTTCCGTATCCAGATTGGCTGGCGCAGGCAAAACGATAATATTAAAACGGCGTTTAAGCGCCGACGACATATCATTCACTCCCCGGTCGCGCGTATTAGCTGTCGCAATAATTGAGAATCCTCTTTGAGCCGGCAATTCACGGCCCAGCTCCGGAATGGCAATTGTTTTTTCCGACATAATGGAGATCAACGCATCCTGTACCTCCGATGCACAGCGCGAAATCTCTTCAAAACGGGCTACACTACCCGATTCCATAGCCCGATAGATCGGACTTTTGATTAAAGCGGCATCCGAAGGGCCATTGGCCAGCAACATCGCATAATTCCATGAATAACGAATATGCTCTTCACTCGTTCCGGCTGTCCCTTGTATCACCTTTCCGGAGTCTCCACAAATTGCAGCCGTCAGATTTTCAGAAAGCCATGATTTGGCTGTTCCCGGTTCACCAATCAACAATAAGGAACGGTCGGTTAGCAAGGTTGCAATAGCAATCTCAACCAACCGGTTATGTCCTATATATTTCGGAGTAATCTCTATCCCACCAGCTTTTCCTCCGGTAACAAACTTTAATACTGCCTTTGGCGAAAGTTGCCAACCGGCCGGTTTTTCTTCTTTTTGATCTTCCGCTTTAAGCGCCTCCAGTTCATGAGCATATAATAACTCCGCCGGAAGGCGCAATACATCTTCTTTTTTTTCAGCCATCGTTATCCAATTATGAATTATTAATTATGAGTTATTCATTCAACAACTACCAACCATTTTATTTATTAACCTACTCATTTATAATTAATCATTTGTTTGCAATTTCGTCAGCAATTTCATTATAAACCTCATTCTTCTTTTTTTCTGCCAGTTTCCGGAATTTAGGCGCATATTTTTCAGGAAATTGTGACCAGATATTATGATCTTTCAGGTAACCTAGCATATAGTTATTATTTGCCGGAAATTTCTCAACTGCAGAATAGATAATATCGAATTTGTCTTTTATATTTCGCTTGATAAGCATACGGATAATTCCGATCTGGATACCCGGTTGTACATAGCTTAAAGTTTCTTCCAACAGTTTGTTGCATTTCTTAGAGTCATCACAAGCATTCAACATTACCAACGCGCTCATATTGTCTGTCGTCCAGTTCTTTTTGGCCGGGAAAATGGAGTAGAAATCTTTCAACCAACGCGGATCAATCAGATCTGCAGACACCTCCGGCTCATAGTTCTGATAATGATAGTAATGACCTCCGTCAGTAAAAATATTGTACAAATCGCTGATAGCAAGGTATCCTTTAAGATAAGCAATATGAAAACGCTCGTATAATTTATCTTTCGGCCAGTTTATCTTACAAGCCAGCTTAAAATAAACGTACCAGAGAATCGACAGCCAAGTTACTTCGATAGCTTGCGACATATACCGGTCATAAAAAATGATTGCTTTTTCAGGTGACCGATTGGCCAACGACCGGTTAATAGCATACATTGTATGTTGAACCGGTTTTTCCAACAATGTTTTTTTGGCATTAACAAGTTCGGCAAATTGCTTATCAGTCAAAATACGTACAAAAAAATCATCCACTTCCGGTTCGTCCTTTTTCTGAAGTACATCGAGTAATATACCGAACTTTTCCAGCTTTGCTACCAGTATCTTATCATCTGTCTTTTTATCCAGAGCTATAAACTCTTCAAAAGCATCTTTCACTTGTGTAAAAATATCCTTAAAAAAATAAGGCAACTCCGACGTTGCAAGTGCAGCTACAATGGCTGGGAGTTGTTGTATTTTATCTTTCGATTGGATATAAAGATCTTTCAATCGCTCTATCGCATTTTTTGTGCCCAGCTTGGCCAATGCTTTATAGGCTGCTTCGCGTACCAACTTATTCTTGTCGCCGGCAAGCTTTATTATCAATTCCTCATTAGATGGATCTTTCGCCAGGATAATTACTGTTTCTGCCTGAAGCGATGGTAATGACCCGGCAAGTATATGCTCAATCATCCGAGGTATTTCTGCTGAATCCAGTATTTCGAGTAAACGTAAACGCCGTACATGCTCCGTTTTATCAAGATATTGAAAGCTACGCTGCAAAAAAGGCAACATAGGTTTTCCTACAGAAGGAATAATTGTTTTTTCCACATAATCAGCTAATTCGCCATATTTATCAGCTAATGCTACATCCAAGTATTGATACGTACGAGAATCGCTAAACAATCCTCTTTCTTTTGCATCTTTCAGTACTTCGAGCCTCCCCTGGTTACTGGTTGAGAGCGCTTCGATAACCGGACGCAATTGCAGATAAGAAAATCCGGTATTCACATCATCCAATGCAATAAGTGGCTGTTGTTCACGCGCATCCACTTCAGTCTCAAGCAGTTCCCCTTGTGTATATAAAATGGAATATAGAAGTGTAGACAGCGCCATTAATTTTTCGGCAGACTGATGCGTATCCGTTTGTATCAGTTCTTCAACATCAGTAGCTAATTTAGCAAAAACAGGTGCTTTTTCTCCCAGTTTCCTGAAAACCGGAATTTGCTTTTGTAGTCTCAGGTCGCCCTTTGTGAATTTACTTCCGGCAATAAACAGCCGGTTTATTTCTTGTTGCAGGTCATATAAAGGTTGTAATTTCATAAGAAGAAGTAGTAAGTAGTTTGTAGTTAGTAGTAAGCATAGTTACACTTGTAAAACCTGAGTATTTAATATAACAGGCGAATTATTTTCTCCAGTGTAACCAGGCACATCGGTTGTGCCGACAGTAATCCTGTCTGCACATTATTATGAATCATCACTGCCAACGCAACCTGTTCGGGATATGCCGGCAGAAAAGCCTGCAAATTCACAGCAGAAGCAACCTTCTGTTCCGACAGATCACGTAATGTAAGTGGGTTTCCCTGTGCATCTTCAACCACCAGATTTTCACCCATCAGATATGCTTTATTCACTTTTATCAATACGACCGGAAGCTTATCCATCAACGGATTTTTAATCGTTTGCTTAACCGACTTAATCACTTCCGTATAATCTGATGCTGCAGCATTCCGGATCTTTTGCAGATCGGAGGGAGCTATAGCACGAGGCGTAGCGCCATCCATTTCCCATCTGACACGCGGATTGCGATCGCCCGGATATATGAAAAGTTCCTTTAGTTGAAGCACTTCAAATTCACTGTTATCTTCTTTAATATATTTAGCCGCGCGATACGGACGATAGTTCTTTGTTTTGTATATACGCTCCGACTTCAGGTTAAACCAAATACCTTCGTCCACATATTCTTTACGAGCAGAATCATCAAAACTATTAAACGAAAGCTGCAACAGTTCGGCATTTTCTTCATATAAGCCATACTGCATCAGTTCCGTTAATTTCCTGGCATATCCGATCTGTTCTTCAATTGCCGAATCAAGTTCGGGCACTGCATCCGGATCTTCTTTTCGTTTATTCAGGTAATCAGTCGCTTTCTTAAGCAAAGCCGATAGGTAATTGATCCGGTCAATCACATGTGTATACTCCTCTCCCTCCACTTCATTCAATTCCAGAAACAAATCATTAAAAGAAGTCTGAATACCATTGATATAATAATTACCTAATTCTTTTACCTGCCCCTGCAATGTCTTAATCATTTTTACATCAAGCGAAGAAAGACCAGCCTGAACAATTTCCTCCAATATTCTAACAGCCAACCCAATTCCAGCTAATTGAGTATCTGCCTTTTTGATAAAAGCGGCTTTATTTACCTGCCGGGGTTTAGCAGCTTTTTCCTTTATCGACTCTTTCTCCTGCTCTTTTTTTTCCTGGCGCTTTTCTATTTTTTCACGTTTCTGCGAAATATCATCCGGAATAGCAGCTTGTGTAAACCCACTGCTGTTTTTCTCGTACGCATACAGCAATCCAAGCGTATGTTTACAAGGAAACTGCCGGCTCGGGCAATTACACCTGAATATCGGGTGATGCTCATCCATGTAATCTGCCGAACAATAATACGGGTTCTTGCCGCTTCCCGCACATTCGCCCCAAATCAGATCCCCTTCCGGTGAAATATGCAGGTTGGATAATTTTCCCTTACTAACAAGATCACGTCCGTTTTTAGCTGCTGCCGCATTAGGCGCAAGCTCTTCAATCTTTTTCTGTGTAATTTCCATTAGTCAGATAACACTATTTTATATTTTCCTATTCTCTTGAGTAACTGTCAGGAATTTTATGAGGGAAAATACCTGACAGTTTCTTTGTAAAAGATGTTTTTTTCTCCCCGATTCCATAAAAGAATCTAATCTTTTACCCACTGATTTATATTTTTCCCGAAAGCTTCTATCTCATTAATAAGTTTAGCCGTATGATATCCATCGGCTACAGCATGGTTTACAAAAACAGAAAACGGAAGGATTGTTTTTCCATTCTCCTGATAGAATTTTCCGAATCTTATAATTGGGAATAATAGTTTACTGTCTGAGTAAGTATCCTGACTGATACTATGGAAACTTAACCACGGCACTACGGAAACCGGACAAAAGTTTGCAGGTTGGTTTTCCTTTGCCTTTATCTTCCTGACGTTTTTATACTTCTCCATATCATAGATGATCTGCTGGTAGAAATCTTTAAAACCAGGATGATATTCGCTCCAGATATCCGAAAAGCTTTTATCATCATCGTGAAAAATAGTATAGGAAGGCACTACATAATTCCAGATACCCAACTGCCCTTTTTCATCAAAACTCATCCTGAACTCTTCGTTTTGATTAACAACATACATAATGACATACAAATAAACCGGATAGAATTTCAAACCGTTTTGTCTGGTTACTTCCAGTAATTCAGTTATGTCAATATGATGATTTACATTATATTTAGTTTTGATTGTTTCATGATAATAATCAAAATACGGCTTTCTTTTCCAGTTTAAGGGCACAGGCTCAAATACGGCTTTCATCATTTTCTAAACAACTAAGATCTTGTTTTCCTCATAGCATGATACCATTCAATAGCATCTTTCTCCTTTTGCTTAATAAAATCGTCTTTTTCTTCATTGTATTCATTACTGTCCCTCCATTCCCTTGTGCTCAATTGTTCTTTCAATTCCTGATAAGCGTTCCTGGCATCAGGATGAGTACGCAGATAATCCCTGAAAGCAATATGCCTGATCCAATGCTCCGAATCATACAGAAGAGCATGAATATGAGCCAATCTGTAATTATGTTCTAACGAATCACTGGGTATATGATCATCTTTACCAATAAGAACCGGAAGCAAAAATTCGCGAAGATCCACTTTATGTTTCACAAAAAACCGACGGTAAGGCATTACTTCATTGTATTTTTCATAATATATATAGCCCCTATTCATTAATGGTTGGGGAATCTTATCAAGATCATTTTCGCTATCCAGACCAACCAATATATCGATGATTGGTTTTGCTGATAAACCTTCGACCGAAGTACTTCCAATATGCTCTATGACCGGACGGACAAAGCCAATAATTCCGGTCAATTCGTCTTCTATCTGCACAAAAGACAGTCGCCATAACGGATTATATTTCTCGAATTTTATTTTCATACCCAAAGATAAAAAACCTCCGGGAAAATACAAGCATCCGCTCACCTAAAAACTAGAGGTGCAGGCAGTTTTAGCACATCACTTCAATTTCGTCCTTTCGATTGGTATATATATTTCTGTAAGAAGTTCATCAACTGCTACCTCGATCGGGGTATTCAAAAATATATCGAATGTTTGCGGATGCCTCAGATGATAACCGCTTTGCGGAAGCCATTGCTCATAAATGGTTTTGTAAAACTCCGGCAAACCTGAATAATCGCCCTTATGACGAAAAACGGCATACATGCCACCGGGAATCTCTTGTACAAAGAATTTTCCTTTATGTTTTATTTCTTCATCCGTAACAATCCCAATATGGAACCGGCGTTGCTCTAGATTCGTTACGAAAGGATTATCCTGGCTGATACAAACGAACCTGTTTGCGGAAGCCTGTTTTAAATGCTTCTTATTGTAATTTATTAACTCCTGCCAGGTTAAGGCGTAAAATTGTTGATCGAGGTACGTATTTCCCACTTCACGACAAACTGCCTGACAAGTATTGATCCGCCTGATTTCGACTTTGAGCAATTTTGTGGATTCTTGTTCTTTGACAAGCCTGTATCTCGTGCGATATTCTGTCATGGAAATACCAAAATGTTTTTTAAAAGCCTTTGCCAGACTAAATTTTGTCTGGTAATTTGTTTGCAGCCGTATGGACTCAATCGATTGCTCCGTTACGATCAACAAATGCGCGATATATTCCAGGCGCAGGCGCTGGATATAAGTCCAGATATTCTCCCCAGTGATACTTTGAAACACATTGCGAAAGTGATAGTAGGAGAAGTTAGCTTCTGCAGCCAGCCATTCAGGATCAAGTTTGCCGAAAAGATTCCGGTCAATATGAGTCCTGATCCGGTTTATCGTTTCGTTATGAATATTCTGCGTTTCTTTTTTCTTCCGATATCGTTTGAGCGTAGGCATCCGTTTGTTCAACACAACCCTCAATTCCTGTGGCGTATAATTCGTACCGGAATACCAATTGTATTTATCGGTATATTTGACCCAGATTTCAACCATTTCCGATACAGATATATCTACCGTGAATTCCCCGTCTTTCAGGCAATAAAAACAATACTCCTCACTACACGAATGGTCGGCATTCGTACCCATATACTCCTCCACATCAAACCTGAGGGGCATTCCGCAACTCTGGCAATATTGTTTATCAGCGTTTTGTTTCATTCAAAATAGCAATAATTAATCCTGTTTATTCTTTTTGGTTAATGCAAAGATACGACACCAGTTTTAGTTTGATGAAATTTATCCGGTTATAAACAAAAAAGGGGAGCAAGTTTGCATGAAGCTTTATAATTCCTAACAGTTACTTAAATATTTGCTAAATTTGGAGGTATAAAATTTGAGAGGGAATGATTATAACCAAGAGGAGATTTATGAAAATTGGCATATTAATAGTATGCCTGACTTTGTGTTGGTGGATATTTTTCAGACCTGATCCTGAGAATAAAAGAAAATTTAAAAAGACTTTGGGAATTGAATTGACACCAGACGTAGAAGATATTCATTATTATTATGATTATTTCCCAACTGATTACGCCATTTTTATAGCATTCACTTGTGATTCTTCAACAATTTGGAGAATAGTAAGCGTGAATGGATTAAAATTGGGCGGTGATAAGGATATGGGAGGATTATCATTTAAAGCTGACTGGTGGGACGAAGAGAAAATAAGTACACTTATACCATTCAAAAAAGAAAAAGAACGGTTCTATCAATATTTATGGTATGACAAAGAGAATAAAAAAGCGTATTATCAAGAATTTAGCATATAAAATCTTATCCTAAACATTTAACTACATAGGAGATGTTTTTTTCTTATTCTCATGCATCATTTCAACCATTTCGAAGAATTCACGATAGTTGATATCAATGATCATTTTTAAGGTTGTTACATATAAATCGTATATCGAGTTCGTGTTCCGGCCAAGCTCGTTTAAAAGTTTAAGACAATCTTTAGACTCGTTTACTGTCCGCAGATAATTGATATTATCAATCGTTTGTTGATAATACGTGGTCATATCAGTTGACCAGGATTCTATCATTTTAATTCTCCCGGTTAATTCTCTTTCCCTTTCTTTCAAAGATCTATTCGGATATATTATTGACATAAGAAGGTGTTTTTTACAGCTTACCCCCTCCCATAATAAGCAGGTTATATAAAAAAAGAAACGGGAGGACATTTTCCTGTTGTCTCTACAGGGAGTCGAAGCCCCGAAACACAAACAAGAAACGCCTCCCGCCTTATAATATAATACAAGGCGAGATAGACGTTTACTGCTTCTTTGTGTTTCAAATAAATTTCGACTTTTGTAGAGACACTGAATCAGCTAAACGCTAATACCTATTTAATTTAAACTATGCATAGTCGTTTACGACCGTTACAAATATAGGCATATTCTTTTTTATTTTTTTCCATTTCAATACAATCAGTTTATCAGAGCTTGTTTCTCTCCGACAAAACTGACAGGACAAATGTACTGTTCTATGTTATAATAAAATATAGAATATCCTGATATTATATAACTTTGGATATAAATTGATTGTATATTTGTCTTGATATTTTATATAGCTGCAAGACACAAGAGTGCCAACCCACATGGCACATGAGTATATATTCGCTTTCTCCTCTTGGTTCACTACTCTATTCTAACTTTTTCAAACAATACCTACATGTAGGTATTGGTATGCATTATAAAAATCAGTAATTTAGCGCTGGAATTAATTAAATTGCTTCATTCATCAAATAATTGTCTATGTACCAATTAGGAGGATATAAAGAAACTGACAGAATGTGTGATCTTATCTGCGATAATTATCCGATGCTGCTCGTTATGAGCCGTTTCGGAATCGCATTAGGATTCGGCGATCAGACCATTGGCGAAGTATGTAAGAACAGTCATGTAGATATAAAGACATTTCTGGCTGTTGTCAATTTCTTGATTGATGAAGATGAAAAAGAAGTTAGCGACACTTCTTTATCTGTTACTTCCCTGATCGCTTATTTAAAAAATTCGCATGTTTATTTCCTGAATTTCAAGTTACCAGCCATTCGAGAGAAATTACTTCAGGCTATTGATGGCGAACACCATGATGTTGCAGAAGTCGTGATTCGTTATTTCGATGAATATGCAGGTGAAGTTCGCAGGCATATGAACTACGAAGATGAAATCGTATTTCCTTATGTTGCGAAATTGCTTAACGATGAAAAACAAGCTTATAGCATTGATACGTTCAGCAAGCAACATGACGATGTCGAATCCCGTCTCTCGGAGCTAAAAAATATCATTATTAAATATTATCCGGGAACTTCGAGTCACGAACTGAATAATGTCTTGTTCGACATATTTTCCTGTGCGAGCGATCTGGCATATCATAACGCTGTAGAAGATAGCATATTCGTTCCGGTAATTAAAGCATTAGAACAACAAAAAGCATCCTGATGAGTGCACGAATCCATATAGCTATTGCCGAACCTTCCATTATCATCCGCAGTGGTATTATTTCCGTTCTGAAAAGATTAACAACGCTGAACCTTGAAATATTTGAGATTACAGATATAACGCAGCTCAGCGCACAGTTATGTAAACGGCATGCAGAGATATTAATTGTAAATCCAACCTTTTTAGGCATAGCATCCCTGCAACAAGTAAAAAGCGAGGTCGCAACTAAAGATTTAAAATATATTGCTTTGCAGAATGCCCTGAACGATACGGCCACATTAAATGCATACGACGAAACAATTTCTATTTACGATACGGCTGAACAAATAAAAGATAAAATAAGCAAACTCTGTTACGATGAAGATAGTGATAATGAAAACGGCAAACAGGAACTAAGTTCACGTGAAAAAGAAATTATTGTCTGCGTTGTGAAAGGGATGACAAATAAACAAATTGCCGGTTATCTTTGCCTTTCAACTCATACAGTTATCACACATCGACGAAACATAGCCAACAAACTACAGATTCATAGCCCTGCAGGTCTGACGATCTATGCCATCGTCAACAAACTCGTAGAATTAAATGATGTAAAGGATTAACGATCCGGTTTTATTTCTTTGCCCGTCTTTACATCGAGGAATCGTATCTTGCCATCTTTGTCTTTATGAATAGCTAAATCTGTCCCGATGGGCATATCATATATCCCTAATATAGCGGGTTCTATATTAGCAACAGTATTAAAATCCAACACCATATTATTTTCCACTACATTGATGTAGTCTTCATCGTCCGTTGCCCCAATAAACCGCCATCCATTATCAGCAGGATTAACCGATTTTTCACGAACACACCATCTCAGGGTTGTTTCGCCATTCCATATACTTCGGGAACAGATGCAACCACCTGCATTTTCTATAAACTTAATTATTTTCTTTCCTTCCAACGGAGGAACAGGCTTATTTTTTTTCTTTCGATTCCAAAACATAAAATATGAATTTAATTATAAATAATCCGGCATCGCATGGATGTATATTTTATTGTTCACAAAAATAGTAAAGAATAGATAGCGACATGGTGATTAAAAAAGGTATCTCATGCAACACGGATACCTTTTTTTAAATCTTCAGTATAGCTGATCAATGATCTAATTTATCTGCCGGATTAGCATACCCGGATAAATATTCTTATTTCCACCGGAGAATGTCGTGGCTTTAATTGTTTGTACCGCACCTTCACCTTGTTCTGCATTTTCAGCCTGTTCTTCGTCAGCAGCATACCGGTTATCCCAGATCTTACCTTTTTCTGCTTTTAATGTAGTTACGCGTTTGTAAGTGATTTTCCCGGTTTCCGGATCCATATTTTTTTCCAATACTTCAAACTTATCACCGTCTTCCACATCTTCTTTCATCCCGATTTGTGCCGTAACTTCAGGTTCTGTTGTCAGCAAAGGAGTCTTTGTCCGGAATGGTTCGTATTTCTTCTGCAACTTGGCAATCACTTCGTCAATCGAACGTACAGCTGCACGATGAACTAACTCTGCTTCTGTCTTTTTGGAAAACTTAGTGGATTGTACATCCGACCAATCACTCACACTTCCGATATACTTCAAACGGAATTTATCAGACTCATAAAATTCAGCCAGGTCAGGCGCGTTATAATAGTCCTGATAAAAGACTGCATTGACTTCGTCCGTCCAATCCAACTGGAATAAAAATGCTGTAGCTTTTACCATATATCCCCTTGCTGCCACATCTGTAGTTGTGTTCACTGCTTTTTCGGTAGTACGGCCTATTTTCCCGGCTTTTCCACCCAAAGCGCCTGCAATCTTTGAAGTCGTTGAAGATACCTTTTTTCCTACTTCCTCTTTATTGATATAATTAAAACGAATGGCTACCACAAAAGTGTTATTTACCAAATCTTCACCTGCATCCGCCAGCATATTAATCCCGCGGGTAGACTTATCAGCCATTTGTTTGTCGAACTCAGAAGCATCGTATAATCCCCTTTGTTTAATCAGGTCCATATCGAAAAAAGAAAAAGTAGCCGGGTCATACGTTGAGCTTTTATCATACCATTTAGCAATCAGATCCTGTGCTATATGATTCTGGATAAAATACTTCATCATTACCGCCGGTAATTTATATGCATCATCTTTTTCCTCTTTCTTTTCACTACCATCGTCAGGCTTTGTATCTTTTACGGCTGCAATTTCAGCACTGGTTACCGGATAATCTTTCGGTACAACACTGCGAGCCGCTAAATTATGATCGTTGAATTTTTCAGGTAAAGGTGTTTCAATAAAGGTCTTTTTGATAATTTCGGCCTTACTTCTCTCCATCAATCCCTCATCATCAATGATAATGGTATAAAGAGAACTTCTTCTGTACTGATTAATGTCACCATCTTGTGCCGGTACAAGTTGTGCACAGAGCAACATAACTATTGAAAAAAATAATCCTTTATTTTTCATCTGTATATTTTTTAATTTTTTATCTGACCCAGAACACGTTTGTGGTACGCGGTTTCTGACCCCTGCCATAAGCCACACCCACTTCTTTCCAGGCGTTAATACGTTGTTTTTCCAGACTAACGGCATCGTTATACATTTTCATAACAAATTTCCAGTCATCAAGCACTTTGCCTTTAATCTCCTTGTATAGTTTCGTTGCTTCGCCATAACATTTGGCATCCGGATAAATATATGTCAGATACTCACCGGCTTCTTCTGCCCCATAAGCATTCTGCTGTGCAGCCCAGGCCATTTTAGCCCTGTTTAAATTCTGATCGCAAAGATGGTCTACATACTGTTGATAAACCACTGCCGAAGCTTTTAATGCCGCATCATATCCTTTACTGCATGAAGGAACCGCCATCAACTGGAATAATGCTTCGTCATAATTTTTCATACCGGCCATTGATTGCGCTTTCTTGATGATATCAGGATAATGATTATCATAGTAATCTACAATCTTATCTTTTGCAGTACTGACAAATGCCTGGATATCTTTATTGTTTGCATTGATCTTTTTTAATCCATCGGTATAAGCTTTCGTTTCATTACTACCTACACCTTTCACGTTCACAGTAGTTGAAGCAAATACTTTCTCGCCCCAGAAATCAGCAATATATAAAGTAACATCCATACTATACACAAAATTACGGGGAGGGCCGGGAAGTATTTCTTTTTCCACCAAATGTATCTTCGGCGTGATGGCGAACTGCGTAAATTCCGGACCGGCTGCCAAGCCATTACTTACTGCAATCTGGCGCATTTTATTTTCCAGATACGAGTCTGCACCTTCCGGCAATTCATCAACCTGGTCGGTTATAACGACCATTAATGGTATTTCGCATTCCTGCGCTTTGACTGCGTGCGTAGCCAACAAACAAACAGCAGATGCGAGTAAGAATATTCGTTTCATATTATTTCTCTCCAATAATTAAGGCCGTTCTTCCTAATCCGCGATTGATAATCTTGCTTTCCAGGTTGTAGGGTGCTTTACCCAGATATTTGCGCAGTTCCCTTACAAAGTATTCAGTATCCATCGGCATACCATTTTCCCTGAAAAGAGGGATACGCACCTGTTCGTAAAGCGTAAATGTTTCAGTTCCATCCGACTTACTAAAACGGTGGTTTACCGTATTTTCAGCCATCCAGTTATCAATCACTTCCGTTAGTTCTGTCCCATCGTACTCCGATTCCAGATCAATACCGGAACCATTATCGAATACCATGATGTCAACAGTTACTTCCCGTCCGTTAGCAAACAAATCATCAAAATGCGCCTGAAGCTGATTGGTGAAGTTATCCATGTTAACCAATACTGCTTCTTCCAGCAATACAGGTACCTCTACCGAGAATGAAGGTTCACCTGTACCTTGTGCTCCGGCTACTTGCTTATTGGTATATGCGTCCAAACCTCGAAGGTTATACGTGATTGTTTTTTTTGGTCCTGTTGAATTTATTTGCCAGTCTACTTCCAGGATAATATCAGCTTTAGCCGTTCTTTTTAATTTGTCTATCGGGCTTTCCGCCAGGCTAGCTCCTGATGTTTTGCTTGTAAGCAAGCTATTTTCAGCATTTGTACTTGAGATTGATTTCAATGTCTGCGACATGTCTTTCAACGGAAAGCCTTTGTCTGCCATCAACGAATTGATTTTAGAGATAACATTCATCAAATCCGGACTGGTTTGCAATGCGATTTTATAATCAGGAATCAACACCATTGTTCCCTGGTTGTCAAACGCTTCCATATAACCATTGTGTGTACACCATGTATCACTTGGGAAAACCATTAATGTCGGTTTTTTAGCTTGTCCGAAAGCTACTATTGAAAGGACTGATAGTCCTACTGATAAAAGATACTTTTTCATCTTGTTTAAAAATTTTAGAGTTGTTATGTTAAGGTTTTAGTATTTCGTCTTGGATTAACCTGTCTTTAAGCTTCGACCGTAGTACACGTACTACAGTTCCGTATTTGTCTTGCTGACGAGTTGATTCGGAAGCAGTAGAGCCATTTTTTGTATCTTCCATACTTATATATTCTTTATATGCGCCGGCATCCTGGAAAAACGTATTAAAATAATAAGCATATTTTTCCTCTGCATTTACTTCAAGAATCAAAGGTTTGGTAGAACATCCGCCATTACCATTACGGATTCCTTTAAAAAGAACATCGCGTATGGCATTTTTCTTAGCCTGTTCAATCGCATCTGTTTTGTTCCGTCCGCTGCCCCAGGCACGAAGCGTTTCCGAACCATCTAATTCTGTATTCAGGCATTCTGTTTCGTACGTATAGAAAGCAGTTGCCGTATGTTTGGTTTGGCATCCCAACAGGAACAAAAGGCTCAACACTGCTATTCCGCCGGTTATTGAATGTATATTCATTTTCATACGATATTTTATTAGAATTCGAAACCTATTTTAAAGGATAAGAAATTAACAAATTTGGTTTCTTTTGCTATCCTATGCTCTGCTGTTACATAATCAAACTTCATATCCTGCCCCACATAACTCAACGCCAAAAGCAAGTTTGAACGCTTACTAGCAAAACGTGCTCCAATAGTTGGAGAGATAAAGAATCCGTCATTAATTGCAACGCCTGTATCAAATGACCAATATGGGACAATATGCAAAACATTCTGTGACAATATATTACCACGTACACTTGCATAAACCGGGAATGACCAGTCATTCGAAGCATGCCTGCAGGAATTATTTACAACATACCAACGGGCGCCAAATCCTCCACCCACACGTAAATACTCATTTAAACGATATCCATTGGTAAAAGAAAGCTGTGTATAGCCCTCCGATTTACCCCGGAAGACAGCTTGCCCGTAACTTCCTTCTACAGCAAACCAATACCCTTTTTCCAGATCGGCATGATGAACATAAGCAGCTCGTTGAGATTTTTCAGGAACAATCAGTTTCGTATCAATTTTCCGAATCTCAATCATTTTATAGTCATATTCATTACCATTCAGCGTACGAATCCTGATGGATATATTAGGTACACTTTCAACAATGACTCCCTCTACCACGTTGCCATTATTCAGATAGACAACATCCGTATTTACGGTCTGTGCAACTACCAGCACAGGTAAAAAAAGGAGTGACAGTTTTAAAATAATATTTCTTAGCATACCTGACTATGATTAAAATCCGGATGATAAACCACGTATTACGCCGGCAGCTTCTAAATCCTTACGAAGTAAATCTTTGGAGACTGTAACAGTTACACCGACTTTATATTCTTTTCCCAGCTTTATGGTTTCAGTAGAGCCGGAAACAATCGTCGCATATTTCAAATAATCACCGTTATCTGAGAAGAATGGGTTAAAAAAATCTGCTTTTTCCTGTTCAACTCCGGGTGATCCGGCCAAAGGTTTCTGTGATGTGCATCCCCGTTCTCCGGCAAATCCTTTGAAGATAACACCGTGGACTGCAAACTTTTTCAGAAGGTTTGTTTCTACTTTATTCTTTTTGGAATATGCCCAGACTTTGACAAGAAAAGTACCTTCCGCACCTGTTCCGGCACATTCAATATCATACCTCATTGATACATCGTTATCTTTTGCATACAGAGTAGAAGAAGTCAGCAGACAAAATGCTAACATGAGTAAAAATTTCATTTTCATAATTGTTTGGTTTTAGTTAATATTCTCTTTTAGAAAATAATGGTGATAATTTTTATCTAAGCAGAATAATTGTTCTTATTAAAGAGATGCTATAGATTTATCTTTTCCATAACCAAATAATATTTTTTTATCCGTAATACGTAAAAAATGAAATAACCGACAAAGGATTAAAGGGATACAATCACATGACTCATTTAAAGATACTTTCTTCTGATGAAATAAATAAAGAAAACAAACTATAGAAAGTTTTAATCACATAGTTCGCTATGCTCATAAAACCAGATACACAGCTAAACAAAAAATAATGTCAATTTATCACCGGATAAAATTCAAAACAGTTTCTTTAAAATACATCTGATTTATATATATATTTGCAACATATACTTAAATTGAATTCTATGAAACGACGCAATTTTTTCCGAACGATGATTGCAGGCGGAACGAGTATAGTTGCCGCACCAATCATAAAAGCTGCTCCTTCGATGATACAGGCAGATGAGAAACCGTATACAAATATCGAAACAGCCAAAGCAATCCCCCGGACTGCTCTTTCAATGCCTGGCAAGTATCCCGGCAAAGTGGCACAAGTAACACATCCGAATTGCGTCGTAGATGGTAAACCCAACGAGGCTGCGGCTTATGAAATGGTTAAAAATGCAATGCTCCGGCTTACGAATGAATCGGATCTAAAAAAAGCATGGTTGCAGTTTGTCGGGCCAGATGATGTGATTGGTCTCAAAGTAAACCCAATCGGTGGACGTTTATTGTCGACTTCACACGCTGTCACAAAATCAATCATCAATCAGTTAGAAGAGGCTGGTATCTCAAAAGAGCAAATCATAATCTGGGACAGGCGGCAGGAAAGTCTGGATGATGCCGATTATAATACGGAGAATTACCCGGGTATTCAGTTTATGTCAACCGAATGTTACGACGAGAATAAAAGTTATATCAATAGCGATGGTCGTTTCTATAGCGAAGACTGGATCGAGAAGGAACAGTTCTATTATGCAGAGGTTGAAGGCGAATATGATGCATATACATTGCCTTACATGGTTAATGGTGGCAAACATTCTTATTTCACCAAAATCTGTACCGAAAAAGTAACCAAGATCATTAATATTCCTGTATTGAAAAATGCAGGATATTCGATTACCGTTTGTATGAAAAATCTGGCATATGGTTCTATTTCCAATACCGGACGATTACACAAGGATTTATGGCATGATACCTGTGCGGAAGTATGTGCTTTCCCTCCTCTCCGTGATAAAGTCGTATTAAATATTGCTGATGGTTTATTAGGATGTTTCGATGGTGGCCCGTCTGCTAATCCGCAGTTTATTTGTCAATATAATACGGTATTGGCCGGAACCGATCCGGTGGCTGTTGACCGTATCGCATACGATATTATTCTTAAGAAAAGAATCGAAGAAGGCATTCAGGATACGGAACGTGACGGATCACGTAAATTTATGGAGATGGCACAGGATTTGCAGTTAGGTGTTGCCGACCGAAGTAAGATAGAATTAACTGAAATGGAAATCAGTTAATACAAGCCTTGCCAACTAACTTTTTAAGCCATACACTTGTTCAATTTTATAGAAATTCAAATAAGTTTCAAAATGAAAAAATTCTTTCTGTGTTGTATTTGCACACTATTTTTTGTGGCAAACATCGTTGGTGAAGAACCTGAAGTAAAACGTGAACGCACTTTTACGGGCGAAGGTTTGTATGGTTTTATGAACGGAGGGGCAGATTTATTTCTTGAGTATGATGTTCAATCGCTGGTCAACCGGGATGTTTACTATAAAAACGAAGACTTCACTATAGATATTTATGAAATGCCGACTCCTGAAGACGCATTTGGAATATATTCAATGCATATATTCCGTTGTCAGCAAGCCGATACATTAGATCTGATCGATTGCTATTCGCCCTATCAAATGCTTGCAGTAGCCGGAAATTTTTATATTTCTATCGTTTTCCCTTCCGGTTCTTCTCATGCACAGGAAATCGCCATTGAATTAATTCCGCTCTATACATCTGTAGATAAGAACATAAAACCGGACTTTCCAGAGATATTTATTTCCGGTTCACCCTTTTCCGGAAATGTCAAATATCTGCGTGGCCCATTATCCGTTTCAAGTGCAAGCAGTGATTTAGCATCCGTTTTACAGGCTGTAAACTATGATTATGTATGGTTTACCAGCAACCGGAAAAATAAAAGTTATCAAGCTTTTGTTCGATTCGCTTCGCAAACGGAAAAAGAGAAATTCAAAAAACTGATTGACGCTTCCGAAATTACAGAAGAAGAAAACAGCAGTCTTTTTATTCAAAGAAAAGAGAAAAAGGAAGAACAGCAGGTTAGCAGTCCGTTTGGTTTTTGAATAAATTTTGTTTTAAATTCCTTACTTTTGCAGGCAATCACTGAAAAATTACACCTTATGAAAAATGCAATATTCTTACTCCTGGTTGTACTAAGTACAGGCATTTTAAAAGCCCAAAATACAATTTCTCCCAAAGAAAACAACTCAATCCGGATCATGAGCTACAATGTTCATAATGGTATCGGAATGGATGATGAGACCGATTACGAACGGATTGCCGGTGTAATTAACCGGGTGGCCCCTGATTTGGTAGCCGTACAGGAGTTGGATAGCGCTGCACAACGAAGTAATGGTGTTTATGTGTTAAAAGAAATAGCCGAACATGCCCTGATGCACTATACTTACGGAGCAGCCATCGACTTTCAGGGTGGGAAATACGGAATTGGTATCTTATCAAAAGAGAAGCCGTTAAATTATCATACTGTTCCATTGCCCGGAAGGGAAGAATCACGTTTGTTACTGATTGCCGAATTTGAAGATTATGTATTTTGTTGCACGCATTTTTCGTTAACAGAAGAAGACCGGAACGCATCCGTTGCTATTATCCAGGATGCAATAAAAAACATAAAAAAGCCATTGTTTTTAGCCGGGGATATGAACTCCAAACCGGAATCAATAACCCAGGAATCACTCAGGGAGTATTTTACAACACTCAACAATCCAAAAGCGCCCACATTTCCGGTTGTTGAACCCAAAGAATGTATAGATTATATTTATGGATATAACAATGGAAACTCATATTCCGTACTCCAACGTCAGGTATTAACCGACGAACAGGTTGCATCCGATCATTTACCATTATTCGTAGATGTACGCCTGAAAAAAGACGTATCTGAAATCTTCAGGACAAAACCTTATTTACAGAATCCTACTGATAACGGTATCACTATATCCTGGTTTACGAATGTTCCGGTTCACAGTTGGGTTGAATTCGGGAAAGACCAAACACTGGGAGAACGTATGGAATTACTGGTAGACGGTCAGGTGATCTGTAATAATACACATCATAAATTCCGGCTGACAGGCCTAAAACCAGGTGAAACATACTATTATCGGGTATGCTCGCGCGAAATCACGCTATACGAAGCTTATAATAAGGATTTCGGACATACGGCATATTCCGGAATATATTCATTGACAATGCCCCCGGATGTTTCCACTGACTTTACAGCAATCATACTAAACGATTTACATAAAAATAAAACGGTCATTGACTTGCTTACCAAACAAATGGATAACATTTCCTATGACTTTGTTGTGTTTAACGGTGATTGTATTGATGATCCTAAGAATGAAGCACAAGCTGTGGAAATTCTCTCTTATATGAATGAAAAAGTAAATGCGATGGAAACGCCTATTATTTTCTTACGAGGCAACCACGAAATCCGTAATGCTTATTCCATTGAATTACGAAACGTGCTGGATTATGTGGGGAATAAAACCTACGGAGCATTCAACTGGGGCGATACACGCTTTGTATTATTAGATTGCGGCGAAGACAAACCCGATTCTACCTGGGTATATTACGGCTTGAACGATTTTACTCAATTACGGCTTGACCAGGTTGACTTTCTAAAAAAGGAATTAACGAGTGATGACTTCAGGAAAGCGCCGCGAAAAGTGTTAATCCATCACATTCCTATCTATGGAATGCCTGAAAATGAATACAATCCTTGTCTGGATTTATGGGGCGATTTATTGAAAAAAGCGCCTTTTGATATCGGGATCAACGGTCATACCCATCAATACGCATACCATCCTATAAACACGGTAGGGAATGCTTTTCCGGTTGTTATTGGCGGAGGTAACAAACCCGAAAGCGCTACAATGATGATTCTTCAGAAAACAGGGAAAGATATGACTTTAACTGTACTGGATGCAAAAGGAAATACGCTGAAGGAAGTCCATTTGTAAAAAACAATCACTATTTTTACCACTGGTTTCTAACTTTTCGAAAATAAGAGACTGTTTTAAATTCAATTGTAAATTGAATAATGAGCATAAACAGAGTCTTAAATACTTGTTATTAAAATTCAAATGGTATTTTAATATGTCACAGCACAAAAAACATTCATTAGTAGGAGAAGGCTATATGCTTCCTTTTATACTGATCACTTTTTTCTTTTTTCTTTGGGGGTTTGCACGCGCCATATTGGATGTGCTGAATCCTTTTTTTCAGGATACATTCGAAATCGATAAAACACAAGCTTCACTGATCCAGTTTGTCACCTATATGGCTTATTTCCTGATGGCAATACCAGCGGGCATACTTATAAATAAATACGGTACCAGAAAGGGTGTTCTGGTAGGGTTAGCAGCATTTGGCGGAGCAGCTCTATCTTTTGTATTCAGCAGTTTCTTCGGTCCCTATATCTTTTGGTTTTATTTATTGCTTCTTTTTGTGATCGGATGCGGACTGGCTTGTCTCGAAGTAGCAGCCAACCCTTATGTCACCCTGTTGGGTGATCCTGATACGGCTGCCAGTCGTATCAATCGTGCGCAGTCGTTCAATGGTCTCGGATGTATCTGCGGGTCCCTGCTGGGAGGTATATACTGTTTCTCGAGTGATGAGCCGAATATTTCGTTTCCATATATCCTGATAGGCATCATCGTTATTCTGGTCGCAATCCTGTTTTCGCGGGTAAAACTACCGGAATTTGTTATTGAGGATAAACATGAGCAAAATAAAACTGCGAACGAATCAAAAAGTCTTTTACGGAATCCGCTCTTTCTGTTTGGGTTATTTGCCTTGTTTTGCTATGAAGTAGCAGAAATCGCAATCAACTCTTTTTATATCAATTATGCAGCCGAAAATCATATGGCCGAATGGACGGGTAATTTTATAGAACAAACATTCCATACAACGTTAAATCCTAAATTCATTGCTTCCATTGTACTTTCCGTAGGGTTGTTTCTGTTTATGTGCGGACGGTTTCTGGGTAGCTGGATCATGAAATTTATCCGTGCTGAAAAGATTCTGCTTATCTGTGCTATCGGAACAGTTGTAACCACTACGCTTGTTATACTGGATATTCATACCGTCTCGTTTGTAGCTTCCATGCTGATTTTTATCTTTGAATCGATCATGTTCCCGACTATTTTTGCACTTTCTATAAAAGGCTTAGGCCAGTTAACTCAAAAAGCATCAGCCGTTCTGATGATGACGCCCATTGGCGGTGCTGTAGGTACAGTTTTAATGGGAATGGCAGCAGATCATCGGGATATGACATTTTCATTTTTAGTACCTCTTATTGCATTTGTTGTGGTATTGTGTTACTCCACCATTTTAGTCCTTAAACGAAAAAATTAATTAATTACGGCTCACCACCCGAGGTCGACAGAAGAGTGATTTTGGAATAGATTTGGACTTTTACACACCATTAGAAAGAGCTTACAGGACTTTTCACCCATTATTTATAACAGATAATATTCCTTCTTCCTCTTCTTTACTCCAAAACCATGTCCGGGTGCAATGGTTTGTCCAGTAAAAATGAGGTGTATATAATACAAGAGGAAAGCTATCAGGTGCGGAACGAGCTAAACTGTTATAATGTATAGCTTTGGAATGAGCATAAATAATATAACTTTCTCCCGGATCGAAAAAGTTACGAAAACCGCACGATGCTCCGGTAACAGTAGATAATATGGTGATGGTGTCCGGCAGGTTATCTCCTTTATAGACTGTTTCGACCTTAATTGTAATAAAATAAAGAGGAGTAAACCATTTCATCCATTCCGGATCTACTTTTCTCATCTGCGAATCATCATATTGCAATCCCTGGGCTTTCCAATCATTGGAATTAAAAGCAGAAATTACACAACCCTTAACTACAATCTCGGCTGATTGTACGCCTTCTTCTATTGTAATTTCGTGGCAATGACAGGCATATCCAGGCAAATATGTAAGTAAACATAAAAATACAAGGAACTTTTTCATGATACCTTTTTTTAGTTTCTCTTTGTGATTTTATTTCTAATCATTTACAAAAAACACCTCCTCTTTCAGAGATTTGTATCAATAAATTATTGTGTTTCTTTCTTTAATTTCTTTTGTATATTCGCCTGTATCACCATTTATTTTGTAAACAACGTAATAAAAGAACTCTTCGCCATTTAAAGAACCATCACGCCAATCTCCTACGAACGTTTTACCATCGTGAGATCTAATCATTACATACCAATAAGGATGATCAGTCGGACTAGGACGTAACGGAAGGCCATAATAAATCATATCAATATAACGTGATATTTCTTTATAAAAACATCCATCTTGTTGTAGTTTTTTCACTCCTTTTTCTACGCAATAAGGTTGCCCTAATGAATCCCGTTCTATATGAACGATCTTCATATTCCCAGTTTGACGATTGAACCATCCTTCATTTTCCAACAGTTTAAGTATAGTTTCGCCCGACGATTTGGCTTCAAAATCGCGTTTGAGCACTCGACCATCCGCATAGAAATATTCTCTCTCTATCCACACCCCACACATTATTTTTATTTTTTCATTTATGGTGCCATCCGGATAATATCTTTTTTCTACATGGTAGAAATATTCAGCTGGAGCATATTCTATGCTGCTAAGTCCTTTTTCATTATTAGAATAGACCGTTTCCCAAAGATTAATAATCCAATTTCCACGTTTTAAGTCCCGCACATAAGAAGAATCTTTGGTCAAAGAAAAGTCAAAGCTATCCAGAACACCCCATTCGTCGTTCTCTTGAGGATTTATAGCCATTTTTTTCGGTTGGCAACCGCTTGCTATCAATGTAAAAGGGATTAATAAAGTTATTAATATTTGTCGCATTGCAATTTATTTTTTATTGATGCGCTGTCTTTTGTTCGCTTTAAAACTCAGTAATTTCTGAGAACCGGAAATAATCCGGATCTTCATCTCCCGGCTGATAGGCGACTAATTCTGCTTTCAGACTATCTTCTTCTGCCAATAACGGTTGGATTAAGCACATTACACCAGCTCTTGCTTTTACACGCAAGCCATGATAGACAATTGATTTTTGTTTATATCCATGCTTGTAAAACATGATCTGGAAAAAGTTGAAGGGAATATTTGTCTGATCCAGCATTTCTGAAAAACCTGGGTTATTATCCATCCATTCTTTCCGTTTTCTATGCGAATTTACTGATGGAACCAGCGATTCATCTTCATACAAGTCTTCCCAGACGGCCGGGACAATAAACGAAAAATGATAGATTTCACTTGGATTTGGCTGAAAGCGTCGTTGTACTCCTTCCATCCAGTTAACACGATCTTTCGGATAACGGTCTGCAAACCGGTCTGCAAAGCCCTGTTCATCAGGAATGGAGTCGGGATGATAGAATGCATACCATGTCCTTGCAAAATAATGACGAATGGATTGCGGATTTTTGTTTTTAGATAAATAAGAATAATATTCAAAGAGTCTGGAGGCTTTTACACGTACACCATTTTCTTTACTATTAAATGCAATGGCCAGACTATTCAGCAGTTCCTGATTATTTCCGACAGCACAACCATGCAAATATATCAACGACTTTTGATCCAGGATTGTTGTATCTAACGGTTGAAAAACAGAATCTGCCGCAGCCTTTAATATCGTTTTTGAAGAAGCACGTGGTCCATATGGATAGACCAATGTGCGTAAATCAAGAAATTCGTTCCCATGGCTGACCAGGTTGATCAATCCGTATGGACGGTCGTTTTTTGCGGGATGTGTTTTCAGATAATCGCAAACCTCCTTGATAGATACGAACGAATCAATTACGATTTCGGTTTTGTCTTCCGGATTCAACCGGTAATAATGGTTTGCTAATGCATAATATTGATTGTATGGGGAATGATCTTCACCCAGAATAAATGTAATAGATGTACGTGAAACCGTATCTTCAACTACGATTTCAGTTTCAGTTATCACATCTTCTTCCGCAGGGGGAAGTGCCGCCTCCCTCTTCTTATTACATGAAAAGAGGAAAACGGCACAACAAAATAACCATACAATACGATATTTGCCCATTAAAAACCCTTTATTATTTTTCCAACCTAAAAGTTATCGGCACAGTATACTTAACACGTACAGCTTTGCCCCGTTGCATGCCCGGTTTCCATTTCGGCATGGACTCGATAATGCGAATAGCTTCCGCATCTAACGACGGGTCAATACCCCTTACAACTTCAATATCCGTAATCGAGCCATCGGTATCAACTGTAAACGAAAGAACTACTCTTCCCTCAATACCATTTTCTTGTGCTGTAACGGGATATTTCAGGGTACTGGCAATAAACTCCATCATTGTTGTCTGTCCACCGGGAAATTCCGGCATGGTTTCTACTACCATAAATATATAATCATCAGCTTCAGGTTCATTATCTTCGATTAGTATAGGAGCAGACATTTCAACAGCACTCAAAGACTCCTCCGAACTCATAAAACTACTAAAATTGCCGCCACTTAATTCACCCGGATCATATCCAACTGCATAATCAGACACACCTTCCGGCATCGGAACAGGTTGTTTTACGGTAGTTATCTCTCCATCTTTATTTACAATCTGCTCATCAATAGCAATGAATGAAGTATAATTGGTCATCAGGTTATATTTTAATCCCAATTCTGTAATTTGTTTTACATAACTATCTTCTTTCGCACTATTATTGTAGACATGGCTCGATCCTAAATAATCAAGTAATTTAATCCGTTCGCGAGCCCACAAGTAACGTATAGCCGAATTACTTGCTTCCGGTTTTACCTTCGACAAATCAAATGTTTGCTTATACGACTTACGACCGGTCTTACCTGACAGTGAAATATTTCCAGAAGGTTTTCCTTTGTATTTTCCAAAGATGACAATAGGACGTTCTGCCAACATATCGGCTACTGCAACCGGTTCTACATCATAGACCTCAAAAGAACCAAAATTCGGTTTAATACGTGTCAGCACAGGCGTATTAATATAATTACGGAATTGCTCGGCTTGTTTTTCCGCTTCGGATTGCTTCGTAATTATCATCGGTTCGCCATTACCCATAAAAGCCATCCCTTCAATCAGGTAACGATTCACACTACTTCCGATACCAAAGCTAAAGAAGTTTGTCTCATCGCTGTTTTTCCGTATCATTTCAAATGCCTCACGTTCAACTCCGACATAACCATCGGTTACTACAACAAAGGTCCGTGATATATCAGGATCTAAGCGAGGTAATTTATAGGCTGTTTCGAGCGCCTGCAATAATTCAGTTCCGCCGCCGCCTTTTTCTTTGTCTATAAAATTGATTGCTCTTTCCACATTTTCAGATGTTGCATTAATGGAGCCCTCTTTCGATAAAACGCCTGTATAGCCTGAGAACAATAACACATTGAATTTATCATCGGGTTTCAGGTTGACAATCAGGTTACGCATCAGTTTTTTAGAAATATCGATCGGAAATCCCCACATCGATCCGGAAACGTCCACAATGAAAATGTATTCGCGTGGAGGAATATCATCCTTCAACACTTTTTTGGGCGGTTGTACCATCATCAGGAAGAAATTTTCATCTTCACCTTCATAAAGCATAATTCCGGATTCAACCTTATCACCCTGCAACGAATAATTCACTATCACATCCCGGTTCCCTCCGTTTGCATCAGACGGATCCAATTTCAGGACTGATTTTGTCAGTGACGAATTGAATATGTTCATCTTATGTGTCTGGCAATCTACGTTCTGAATAGGTATACCCGAATTGATTGCCGCTTCGAAGTTAAATGTATATGTCGGCATTTCTCCCGATTTGGTATAGGGTGTAGCTATAAATTCATCGTTGACTTCGGCTGTACTTTTACTTTTGTTTGAGTAGCGGGGACCTACAACAGTCGGATAGACAAATGTATACTTCCCTTTTTCCGGGATTAATAATTCCGTATATTTTAATTCGACTACGATAGTATCATTCACCATAATGTTCGATACATTCATGGTAAACACATTCGGACGGCTTTGCTCCAGCAACGATGCCCGTTTTCCTTCCGATTTAGCCTGTTCATAGTCTTTACGCGCTTTTTCTTTTTCTTCTATTTTCGCAGTAATTACACGCGTACCGATTGTCATCTTCATCCCATAAACAGCGGCTTTTGTCGACAATGGGAAAGTATAAATGGCTTCCAGCGGATTTTTTCCGGAATTTACATATACCTGCTTCACTGTGACATCCGCGATCACTCCTACGATATCCGCTTTTACCGAAGTTTCTTTCAATGGCAGATTATCAACTTCGGGATTTTCACTTATCACCACAAAATAAGGTGACAATGTTTTATCATTCGTATCTTCCTGTGCAGTTATATAGCTTAAGAAGAAAAGTAACATTCCTGTAGTAAGAAGCATTTTATACATGAACGTTCTTCTTACCGGGAACAGATTCGACCAGAAAAGAGTTGTTGCTGCCATGATTAATAATTGTTTGTTTTAGTTTATACTCTAAATATATTGTTGTTTCGTGTAATCGTTTAGTTGTTGAATCGTCAGTGTGCTCAGCACTTTTCCCTTTCACCTATTCTCTTGTTTTGTTGATAGCTAACCATTAACCACCTATCACTAACCATTTCTCAACTTTTAATTGCTACAAGACAGCGAACGTTGTTTTAATTTTCAATTACGTAAGCTTGGGCATATATTGCTCAGCAGTTTGCATACAACGCTCCACGTCGCTATTTGTGGCTTGTACCGGACCTGAACGTTCGATCTTCAGGGTTGATAATGCCGCAGCAAAATGTCCTGCTTCTCCAATCGTTTTCCCCATTGCACGCTGATATAAATATCCTGCCATATATGTATCTCCACATCCTGTAGCATCAACAACCTCACGGGGCTTATATGCCGGAACCGGATAAAAATCAATGCCATCGTAAATAACAGAACCCATACTGCCAAAAGTCAGTAGCACTTCCTTCACGCCCCAGTCACTCAATTGTCTGGCTGCTGATTGAATATCAGAATAACCTGTGAGCACTTCCATCTCATGTTCGTTTGCTTTCAGGAAATGAATATATTTCAAAAAATCTTCCTTTTCTTTCCAATCGATCGCATGCACATTTTCATCTCTGACTTCGCGCAAATATCCCTGTGAATCAACAGATACTGCTCCCTTTTCCGAAAGAGACCGGAGGACATCCAACGAAAAATCGTCAGCTAATAAAGCCCCCAGATGAAAAATCCGTGCCTGGATATCTTTCAGTTGTTCGGTAGTAAACGGATCTGCTTTTGCTGTCACACGTTGAGTACGATTATTCTGATTTTCTCCGTAAATATTCTCGAAACACACGGATTGATTGCTTTCAAATGCATTGACTTCCACATCTTTCTTCCGCAAATCTTCCACCACATGCATTTCAGGAGCTCCTACCGCCGTCACCAATGCATAATTGATTCCGTCTAAATGACGGATCGCATTTGAAACATAGAATGAAGTACCTCCTGGCATAAATACAGTATTTTTAGGTGTTACTACTTTATCAAGCGTGATATGTCCGACACAGCATAAATCATACATCTTACTCATTTCATCAATTTTTAAATGAAAGACAAAGATAAAATTAATTGATTTTGCTTTCGTTTATCTGCTTGTTTTTTTATAGATGTGACAGCCCACGAAACTCCATAAAAGGAGATTCAAAAAACGCTCTCCATTCACATCTTTTATGGTTTCCACTTGATTTTTTCACAAAAATAGCGTATGAGAAGGGGATCAGAGACCTATCTTATATTTTCACAATATTGCCTGTCCGGCTGCTTTCCCGGGCTGCTTCAATAATACGAATAACCGGGAGAACATTTGCAGCATCGGTTTCTATCGGAACCTGGTGACGCAGATATTGATAAACGGCTTCATAAAAACCGATATAATGTCCCCGCTGACCGGGATACTTTTTCCGCTCCGATTTTCCATTATGATATGTATGCAGCCACCCCCACTCTTCTTCTGTTTCAACACCCCAATCCGGCGTATTGGGAATCGCTCCCTGTTTTAGTAAATCTTCCTGTTTATCAACACCATATTTAACATAGGATCCGTCTGTTCCGTGAAGCACAAAACGCGGTTCGGGTTCACACATCAGATAGCTTGCTTTAAGTGTGATACGAACCTCCGGCGCTTTTTCAGGACGCAGCAGATGAATCACAAAATAATCGTCTACCACACCACCGGTACGCATAATTGCGATATCGGCAAAAACGGCTTCGGGTATACCGAATAATTGCAGGCTTTGGTCGATCAGGTGGGAACCCAGGTTATAGGTCATCCCACCGGCCTGTTCTTTCCAGTTATTGGGTTGTATATAATTCCGGAAACGTGCAAAGGTGGATTCAAATTCTACGAGCCGCCCTACTTTTCCGCTTTCCAAAATCTCCCTGACTGTTAGAAAATCAGCATCCCAACGGCGGTTCTGATATACACACAGCATTAAGCCTTTTTGCTTAGCTAAAGCGATCAGTTCTTCCCCCTGCTCCACTGTTTCGGTAAATGGTTTCTCAACAATCACATGTTTACCGGCTTCCAACGCCTTACGTGCATATTCATAGTGTGTCGGATCAGGGGTATTTACTACAACCAATTCCAATTCATCAATGGCAAGCAACTCATCAAAGCTACGTACAATCTTTACCTGCGGATAACGCTCTTTGGCTAAATTTCTACTGCGCTCGGTGATTGCCATCAATTCAAACTGCGGGTGGATACTGATAAACGGTGCATGGAACACCTGCCCTGACATGCCATATGAGGCCAAACTAGTTTTGATTGTTTTCATAGTTTAATAAGAATATATGCTATCCAAAGGTATAAAAAGAAAATGAAATGGGGATCAGTAGGTAAAATAGTGGTTAATGATTAGTTGATTAGTGGTTAGTAATTAATGGCTATAGTAACGATCTATTCTTTAACCTTTCTACTTTTCCAAAGCACCTTAGTTTGATAATATTCGTTAAATTCAGGTTTATTTTTGCCGGATTGTATCATCAAATATACCGGCGATTCTCTTAGGTTTGTCTTAGCATCCTATTAGGTTTGTCTCATATCGACATTTTCACAATACAGCTCATTAATTTGCATTTTTTCACTTATTTATTTTATGGAAAAACAGGAATAAATCCATGAGTTATACTAAAAACTCAGAAAGCAAAATCTCTGAAATAACAAGAGGAAATTATAATAATACGGTTCAAACTCCCATGAAAAATTAAAGTCACTCCACAGTAGTTTTTTTAGAAATCATTAATAAAGAATTTGTCGAAGTTACAATGCCGAATAGTCAACCGAAAACGTATCTCCTTGTGAGAGATTGCCGGATTGGTAGCCTTTTTTGAGCCAGCGGGTGCGTTGGGCGGAGGTACCGTGATTAAATGCATCGGGAACGGTATATCCCTGTGACTGCATCTGTAAGCGGTCGTCGCCGATCTGGGAAGCAGCGTTGAGTCCTTCTTCGATATCACCGTCTTCCAGCGATTCAAACATTTGATTGTCATAATGCGCCCAAATGCCTGCATAAAAGTCGGCCTGCAACTCCAAACGTACACTCAGACGGTTGCTTTCCGTCTTACCTGAACGTGCCTGTTGGTTATGTACCTGTTCCAGGGTTCCCAGCAAATATTGCACATGATGTCCGACTTCGTGTGCTATGACATAGGCATAGGCAAAATCGCCTCCTGCATTCAGACGTTGCTCCATCTCTTTGAAGAAGGATAGGTCTATATATACGGTCTGATCGGCCGAGCAATAAAAGGGACCTGTGGAAGATGATGCCGAGCCACAACCTGACTGAACAGCCTGGTTAAATAATACCATTTTAGGAGGTACATATTTCCTGCCGTTTTGCCGAAAGACTTCGGTCCAGACATCTTCGGTGCCTGCCAATATACGTTTTGCAAACTGAGTAGCTTGTTCGTCTTCAGGAGTAGGTGTATAGTTTTCAATGGGAGTACCATCCGACAATTGTTGCATAAAAAAGCTCATCGGGTTTCCACCCAATAACCAAACAATCAATCCTCCGATAATTAATCCACCAATACCGAGGGATGCTTTTCCTCCCGAGAAACCTCCGCCGCGACGGTCTTCTACGTTCTCGCTTTCTCTTCTTCCGTCAAGTCTCATAATCAGATATTTTTAGAAAAGATAAAAGTATTTTTTTCTACAATTATAACTACAAACAGAGCTTTTTTGTTTAGAAACGGTTTCGCTTCTGACCTATTTAAACCAAAAACAGGTATCGTTTCTGTATATCAGAAAAAAAACCTGTTTTTAGTTTATAAATAAGCAATCGTATTCGAACTATCGGAAATTATTTTCCCGGTTAAATACCTGCTTTATTTTTTACCCAACAAAAAAGTATTTATTTGTTCAACCATTGTTTCTTTCGGCAAAGCTCCCATAGCTGCCTGCGGTTTACCATCAACCGGGACAAATAAAATCATGGGAATACTGCTTACTCCAAATACGGCAGCTAATTCTTTTTCCTGATCTACATCAATTTTATAGATAATAACTTCATCTTTATATTCGGTTGCCAATTCTGCCATTATCGGGGCGACCCTTTTACATGGCCCGCACCAATCTGCATAGAAATCAATAATACAGGGTTTCTTTCCTTCATAAACCCATTCCGCTTCATTTTTTTCGTAATTGTATATTTTAGTCAGAAAATCTGCTTTATTTAATACGACTACTTTTCCTTCTCCATTGTTTTCGTTTGACTTTGCATTGCTACAATTAAGCGCTAAGAACAATAAGGGTATCGTAAATATCAATTTAAAATGTCTCATACTCTTTACTACTATTTTAATAATCATACAAAGATAATACAAAAACTATGACTTGATTAATTCGAAATCATTAATAATTAATAATATCAGTAGTTAAAGTAGTCAAGTAGTTATCAGTCGCTACGCTCCTTTGTAGTTAAGAAGAAAGAATATCCCAGATTTCAAGAGAGGTCTCTGATGAAACTATTATTTTAATTCCCTATTATCTCTCTCTTCATGCAACTTAAGTTCTATTTAATGCATCATTATAAAGAGAAAGTTCATATGGCTGTTTAAATAAATCATTAAATTTTCTAAGATTATGAAACTAAAAAATGTATCCGGAATAATTCTATCCACATTTTGCTTACTTATTTTTTCATCCTGTAGTGATGATGACGATAATAACCAGGATTTCAGACCGGTTGAATTCACAAAAATCGGACAAGGCACATTATCCGGAAGTGGAAAGGAAAATATTACCAAATCCAACCTGCTTATAACGAATGAAACAGATTGGCAAAACCTGTTGGACAAAATGAATACGGTGAATGAAGTAACTCCCGGTTTTTCTGAAACATCAATTGATTTCGACCAATATCAGATAATAGCTGTTTTTTCTGGATATAAAAACCAGTGGATGGGAAGCTGATATAAATGAGATTTACGAAAATAAGGATATTATTCTTGTATCAACCAAAGAAACGGAGTATGCTTCGGCAGTAATGACACAACCGTTCAGTATCATTAAACTGTCTAAAACCGATAAAAAGATTTCATTCGGGAATGAAATCTGTACAAATTAAGAAGCTGTTTTAAATTCTAACAGTCTCTAATAAACAGGATTTCAAAGCATGAAGTAATGGCTGAAATGTTTTTTCTATAGAATATAGGATACGCCTCGGCATAATCAAACAAGTTTGCTTCTGCACTCGGCTTTCACTATATTTGCAGCCATGATTCGGAAAATTGTCGGAAGAACGGGAGCCGGGATCAGTATTTTTATTGGAATTGTGATCCTTTATGTATTGATAGCCTGGGGTTGTTCTTTTATTACAATCCCGGGTGAAAAGGATCAGCAAAGAGGCGAAGTTGAAATTTATTTGCTTACTAACGGCGTACATACCGATATTGTAATGCCTGTACGATCGGATCTGGTTGACTGGAGCCAGATTTTCCCTTTTGACAATACGAACAGTAAAAAATCAGATCTGCAATTTATTGCTGTCGGATGGGGAGACAAAGGTTTTTATATGGAAATTCCCGAATGGTCGGATCTGACGCTCCGGATTGCGCTTCGTGCCGCCTTTGGCCTGGATTCCTCAGCTCTACATATTACCTATTACAGACAGATGATAGAAGACCGGGATTGCGTGAAAGTGCCAATCTCTAAGAATCAGTATCAACGTTTAATAACGTATATAATGAATAGCCGGCAGACAGATGCAACGGGTAGTTCATTGTATATAGAAACGGATGCCCAATATGGTGCAAACGACAGCTTTTATGAGGCCAAACGACGCTATCGTTTTTATTATACATGTAATACGTGGACTAATAACGCGCTAAAGTATTCCGGACAAAAGGGGGCTTTGTGGACATTAGATTATCAGGGAGTTTTCAGGCATTATCGCTAAATAACATAGAACTGTTTATGCGTTGAGGCGTGATGCGTTTAGTTGTTCAAAGTTCAAGGTTTCATCAATAAAACAAATCAACAATTCAATGAGTTAACAAATACATATATTAACATAGGGAGATTACCTATAAATAGGTATAGCTAATCAACGATTTCGCCTTATATTTGTTATAATAAAATAAAGTTAAAGTTATTATGTCACACGAGCATCATGGTCACGAACATTCGCATACGGTTACTTCGCTGAATAAAGCATTTATTCTGGGGATCATACTGAATCTGGGTTTTGTGGTGGCTGAGTTTACTGCCGGGTTTATGACTAACTCAATGGGACTACTTTCCGATGCGGGACATAACCTGAGCGATGTCGCGAGTCTGGTTCTTGCAATGCTCGCTTTCCGTTTAGCCAAAGTGCAATCTAATAAAAAATACACATACGGTTATAAGAAAAGCACCGTACTGGTTTCGCTTCTGAATGCCGTTATCCTATTGGTTGCTGTTGGAATTATTATCGCTGAAAGTATTCAGAAAATCCTTCATCCCGAACCGGTCAAAGGAGGTGTAATAATCTGGGTAGCGAGCATCGGTGTCGTAATCAATGCTTTTACGGCATGGCTTTTCATGAAAGATAAAGAGAAAGACCTGAATGTAAAAGGGGCCTATTTGCATATGGCTGCTGATGCGTTGGTTTCAATCGGCGTAGTCATTTCCGGTTTTATAATCCTGCATACAGGCTGGTATTTGATTGACCCGGTTATCGGGTTGGTGATTGCGGGTGTGATCATCTATTCTACCTGGAGTTTGTTGCATGACAGTATCCGTTTGTCATTGGATGGGGTGCCGGTAAATATTAACCGGGACGAGATTGAACAAATTATCCGCTCTGTCAAAGGAGTAAAAGATGTTCACCATATGCATATCTGGGCGATCAGTACTACGGAAACGGCCTTAACAGCGCATGTAGTTATTGATTCGGATATCAATGAGATGGAAACAATCAAACATGAGGTCAAGCATTTGCTGGAGGATCACGAAATCAGACATGCTACATTGGAGTTTGAGACATCCGGAATCGAATGTGAATATGGGTGTCATTAGTAGTTTTTTACTTTCTTTGGCTTGATCCAAAGGTACGAGTACCCAAAGGCTTTGTATACTTTACTTCTTATTGTCACTTTTGGCTCCTAAGAAACTAGAAATTTGGTCAAGACTTAAAGTTCATTAAATCAGTCTGTAAGTTTCTTGCTCATTTTTTGGATATGCTTATCCTGGTGACTTGACCCAAAAGTAACCCAAAACTCAAGACTTCATGTGCTTCACTCATAAAACTGTGCTCAGCAGCTAAAATCTATGAACTCGCTCCTAAAGTCGCTCAAACAGCATAGATTTTCACACTGCTATCACTTGTTTTATGGCTCACCACCCGAGGTCGGCAGAAGAGTTTTTTTGGGTACTGTCTATTTTAGTGATTAGCTTTCATTCTGTTCCAACTTTCAATTCTTGCAGGCTCATAACATAAGGCCAAATTAATTGAAAATATTGGAAGTTGAAAATTTCTTCTACATGACAAACCGGCGTGTGATTTTATTCAGACTCATCAGCCAGGCTATAAGATATGAAATACCAAAGGCAAAGATAGTCATCAGGAGGATTTTCATAAATGCCGGAACGGGTATGTACGGATAAATCAGATCATATCCCATCTGAACAATAATAAAATGACACAGGTAGATTCCGTATGTCAGTGCTGCCGATTTCTTCAGTAAAGGTGAAGATTTAATATTCACTTTTTGCATTATAATAAATACGCCGAACGTCATTAAAAAAACATTAACACCTGTGAAAGTCCAGGCTATTTCAAGTTTTGGATAGTCACCCGGAAAATAATGCTGTGTAAGCACAAATACACCACCGGTAATAGCATATCCAATGAGGAATGATGTTGCACCGGTTAACAAAGTACGTCTCCAACTCCAGTTAAACGGATACGTAACCAGATAATAAGCCAACACAACATATCCGATAAATCCGGAAAAATAGTAAAATGTACCATATATATTCCAGTCGCAAATACCCAGTAATCCGGGATTTCCTCCATATCCTTCAAATCCCAGGTATGGCGCTACTATCTGGATATAAGGTAATATGGTACTGACAATCCATATTCGCAAAAACCATTGAATATCGCGTTTTGCAGCCTGCTTCAGCCATGCACTCAAAACGGGCAGAAATAAATACAGACCTATTAACATATACACATACCATAAAGCGGTCGTATCGTAATTGAAATTGAACACGAATGTATACATTTTTCGTATAGTTGCATCCCATGTATAACCGGCAAAATCGATGTTCGGATTCACGATCTCTATACCTGAATTTACATATAAAAAATAGAGAACCGGAAGGACTATCGACCAAAACAAAAACGGCAGGAATAACCGTTTAGCTCGTTTAGAATAAAAGGTTTGCATATCCATATTTATAGGAAGTAATAACACTGCCGACATCATTACAAATAATGGAACACAAGGGCGGACAAAACTACCGATAAGTGCACCGGTTAAAAATTCAGGATAATTGGTATCCAATCGTCCGACAAAGGGATCGCAGCAATGAGATACGATAACTAAAAAACAAGCTACAACGCGCAACAGGTCAACCCATCCGATATGATTTTTTGTGTCTGGTTTCATGTGTATATTCTTAATAAGTAGATAGTAGTTGGTAGTTAGCAGAAAACGTCCACGAAAATACAGAAATTAATGGTCTTATTAAAACCATTTGGCAGGTTATTAGAAAAAAATGTATTTCAATGCCGACATATAGTTACTGGAGCACTAAAAAATCACTATTTTTAGGTATTTCAGGTATGACCGGGAGGCTATATCTTTGCTGTACAATCTTCAATTAAAAAAAGCAAATATAAAATTACGTAACCACAGTACAAATAATTTTTTAGCTTAGTCGTAGCTTTCAAGGTCGGACAGTAAAATGCCCGACCTTGTTTTTTTTGTATTTGCTTAAATTCAGACTTGCGTCCAAATTTCAACATTAAAACAAAAAAAACGATCAAAAAGTTTTCATTCTCCTACCATTCCTGCGTTCTTAATTTTCCGCTGGATCCGGATAATCTGATAACGATACACAAGACAGGCGGTCACAAAATAGATTCCGGCCTGTAACCATAGTATTTTATATTGCAAAGAAACATCTTCGAGTGATGCGCCCATCGTATTAATCCCGACAAAACCTTGTATAGCCGGTGTAGAAGGGAATATATAGGAAGCGGCTTTCCAAAATCCGTGAATTGCATGCGCCGGCCATGATACACCCGAAATAAATATAAGGATCACAGATGTAAAAACAAAAATCAGCATCGGAGCCTCCCGGCTGACAACTACCCCGGAAAGTGTCATGGAGAAAAAGATACAAGCAAAAAGATAGGGTAACATAAACAATGTAATCGTACCGGGTCTTGCTAATTGCGGAAAAGAGAACATGGCAGGAACAATCAGCAGTGTCCAGCAACAAACCACCACATACAATACGATATATGCCAATGATTTACCAAACACAATGCGTAACGTCCCATGATAATGCGTATTGGCAGGAACTAATGTATGAAGTATATTTTTTTCACGTGCCGTTCCACTTAGCATACAGATTCCCAGAATTAATGTTTGCTGAATAACCAGTACAAGGATAGCCGGTACAAGAAAACTCCCGAACCCGTTTTGGGGGTTAAACAGGGCTATCGACTCGTAGGGTACAGGGTTGATTGTTATATTCGTCTCGGCACGCGTTTCCGACGGGTTATTACGTTGTGTAATCTCTTTTCCCATATCCAGAGATACTTCTGTTGCGGAAATCAGGAAATTCTTATAATAGAGTAAAGCACTCATATCTGTATATAAGGAGATAGTTGTTTGTTTTCCCGTATGCAGGTCTTTGCTAAAATCGTCCGGAATAAAAAGTATACCATATGCTTTTTTTTCATCAAGCATTCGTTTTGCTTCATCCATATCCGTGCAGAAAGCCACAACTTTTACATCCGGTGTTGCATCTACCCTGCGTACAAATTCACGGCTGTATGCTATCTCCGACTTATCAACCACTACCAGTTGAGCATCACGAACCACTTCATTCGTATAAAAAAATGAATAAATTAAAGGATAGACAAATGGGACCAGAAAAAAGAATATCATTACGCCTGTATCGCGAAAAACATGCTTTAGTTCTTCTTTCCAAATATAAAAAGTATCTTCGATACCATTTTTTATAGTTGTACCTAACTGTCTGTTTTTTCGTTCTACTGCCATTATGGAATGTATTTGAAATAAAGTAAGGCCTTTTTGAGGTTTCGATGTACCAGGAAAGGCAATAATAAAAAAAGAAGTAACACCAGATACTGTGTCCAGCTATAATATATAGACCTGCCATTAAGTGCCTGGTCTATATAAATCAGGAAATAATGACGCATCGGGAATAAATTAGACAAAGCATGCAACGTTGGATGCATTGCTGTTACAGGAAATGAAAAACCGACAATTGAGAACGACAACATACCGAATAAACTGGCAAAACTTAATCCCAACCGTAAGGTGGGTAAAACACCAATCATCATAATACCTACGGCCTGCGATGCAAGCACTAACAACAGCATTGCCGACAACATTGGCAACCAACCGCTTAACATTGGAAATCCCGAATAACCATAAAGAAACGTAGTCAGGGAAAAACCAACGAGGGTGAAGATTAATGTATGTGGCAATAACTTTCCAATCAGGCAAACGGTCAATGAATTTTTACCCATTTGCAGCCATTCACGCGAAGTATCCATTTTAATTTCACTTCCGATACTGAAAACGGTAACGAGAAAGATCATAAGCTGCAATATCGCCGGAATAATCGTGTTATTCAAATAAACGGAATAATTCAGCCAGGGATTTCCTAAAGAGTGTGTATCAATTACGATAGGTTGCAATTGCGCCATGATCTGGTCTTCAGTATATCCTTTCGCCAATCCTGTCTGAAGCCCCACAGCTCCTCCGGCCAGTACCGACATGGTTTTCATATCGCGGAATAGCAACGAACCGGCAATCAGGTATGCATTATTGGTATAAAATGATATCTGAGGTTGTTTCCCTGTAGTTGCATCAACAGAGAAGTTCGCTGGTATATAGTAAATGCCATATATTTCTCCCCGCTGCATGGCTTTACGCGCTTCAGTAAATGATGCAGTAGTCATAACAACTCCGGTTTGTTGAAATGCATCCAGTTGACGAACCAGGTTTCTTGAAGTAGAAGAGTTATCCATATCTACGATTGCAGCCGGCAAGTCTGTCGGCAGACCTGAATCCATTAATGTTAAGAAAAAGATGGCGCTGAATAGCGGAGCGAATAGCATGCTGAATATATAAAGCGGCTGTGATACAAGTCGCTTTACTTCTCTTCGGGCTATTGCTAAAATCATTTGCATATTACTAAAAGTAGTTAGAAGTTAGTAGTTGGTAGCAAGTAGAAAAACTGTTTAATTCAGCTTTCACCTTTTCCTTTTAAAGCCTCTTCTGGGGTTTGCAGTTATCTTTTTAAAATAACAGACATTCCGGGGTGAAGACCTTCTATAGGAACTGCCGGTCGTGCACGAACTTCAAATGTTTTCACATCGTATTGTCCACGTGTTTTTGTTGCCTTCCATGCGGCATAAGTACCCATATCTTTTAAATAGTGAACTTTCAGGGTTACTTCCTGATTTGCCAAAGCCGGAATAATAGCCTGGAGTTCCGTATCCATTTTAAACCGGCTTAACAAATCTTCCCTGACACTGAATGTTACCCACATATCATTCAGGTCAACAATATTCATAATTGGTGCCCCTGTTCCAACCAGTTCATCCAATTCAGGAAAACGTTCGGATACCATACCATTAATAGGTGATATTAATGCCGATTCTTCAACATATGATTCTACTTCGGCAACAGCGCCTTTGGCTTGTTCAACCAATGCCTGTGCAGCCAGTTTATCTTCCCGTTCGGTTCCCGATTTTGCCATGTCATACTGCGACTTAGCTGCTTTTTCAGAAGCTGCCATCGCTTTGTAATTAGCTTCGGCTTCGTCTCTTTTTTGCGCTGAAACAACCCCGTTGTCATACAGGTTCTGTACCCGTTTATACGACCGTTCAGCAATTTCCAAACCAGCAATTGCTTTTTGCCATAGTTCATATGCTCCGGTTATTTGTTCTGCACGGGCTCCTTTAATCGCTTTCATATCCTGTGCCTGAGCTGCTTGCCGCGCTGCTTCTGCCTGTTGCAACTTCGCCATTACCGTGGGTATACGCAGAAAGACTAATGTATCGCCTTTTCTTACCCAATCGCCTTCGGCAAAACGATACGAATCAATTCTACCCGGCACCATCCCGGAGATACGAACTTCAGTTGCCTCTGCTTGTCCGATAATCATTTCTTCGTCCGGACGCAAAATAAAAAAACCGACTATTGCTACCCCCCCTATCACAATCAGAAGGGTTATAAAAGCCAATATCAGATTATGTGTTGAAAACTTTTTTTCTTCGCTCATCTTCGTATTATCATTTTATTGTTCGTATATTCTATACAGTCGTTTTATTCTGATTTTAATGCACCCATAGCCTTCATCAAATATGTTTCCGTCAATTTGACTTCAATCTGAGAATCTATTAACTCGGATGATGCAGACACCCAGGCAGTTTGTGCTTCCAGTAAGTTTAATGACGGGATAACACCTTCTTCGAAACCAAATTTTGCAGTACGGAGGTTTTCCTCTGCATTCTCCATGTTACGGGTAGATGCCTGGAGTTTCTTTTTCGCCTCATTTACTTTATAAACCGATTGATTAACTTCCAATTCGATCTTTTCTTTTGCTTCTTCCTGTTCCAACTTCATAATAACCGTTTCGGCACGGGCAGCATTCCGGTTGAATGAACTTTCCGCCCATCCGGATAATGGTATTTTAACGACAACACCAGCAGTCCACATTCCGGCAAAATCTTTCTGGTATCCGTTAAAAAGATTGGGGTTCGTGATCAGATAATTTGCCGTAAGCGCTACATTCGGCAAAGCTTCGGAAAGGGCTATTGATTCTTTTTTCTTATATATTTTAATGGCATAATCCAGGCTTTTTAATTCATACCGGTTTCTCCATGCATCATCCACATTTGCCGTAACTTCAGGTGAATTATCAACGGCCAGCCTCTTCAATTGCTCATCCGACAATATGATAGGCTCTTCCAATGGCAATCCGCATATCTGGGATAACAACATACGGGAGAGTATTAATCCGTTTTCTACTTTGGTTAAAGTGACTTCTGCTTCATTCAGTTTTACTTTCACCGATAAACCATCGGCTTTGGTCGAAATCCCTTCGGCTATCATCTTCTGCATATCATTGTCCACCGTCTTAAGTAATTCTACATACGATTCCGCCAGTTTTTTCTTATTGGCTAAAGAAACAACCTGCCAATAGGTTTCGTCAGTCATATAGATCACTTCCTGCAATTTGGTATCTTTCTGGCTTTCGGCTAATTCTTTCGCGTATTTTGCTATTTGATTATACGAAACGATTTTTCCACCCATAAATACCGGTTGGGTGAATGAGACATCACCTACCCATAGATTTTTGATATCAATTTCTGTTGCTTCTTTTAACTTATCGGGGATTGCTGCCAGATAGGGCTGATATGCTTCAGGTATGACACTCATAATCCCTCCGATTACTTCCTGCGGAATCATAGATCCTATTTCATCCCAATCAACCAGGTTGAGATTTTTTTGTGTCCGCATGTACATTCCCTGCGCAGAAATTTGTGGAAAATATTTGGTAACGGCAGCTTTTTGTTCATAGCCTGCCACATTTATTTTTTCTTTGCTGATCCGGAGTTCCTTATTATTATTAATGGCTAATTTCCGACACTCTTCGAGTGTGAAAACTTTTTGACTCCATAATCCTAACGGTATACATACTGCAACAAAAAGCAAAACGATTCGTTTCATAATGGCCTTATATTTATCCCTTACAAAAGAACAACTTTTATCCCGATTTAGTTTATCGCGTCGACCGTTTGAACAGTTTTTATCCCGTTTTGAATAGAATCAGGATAAAAACAGGGTGGCTTTTCCTATTAGTCTTTGTGTGTATCCCTGTTCCAGCAGAAAAAAAAGGATGTAGTACCTGTTAAATTACCGAAAGCATGAATCAAACACTCATATTATGTATCCTTAATTTTGAACGGATTAAATGATATTTCGCGGTCGTAAACATCGCATCCTTCCATCTTTTTCATCCAACTGACAACGCGAATGGTCACAGGAAGAATTATCACTTCATATAATGATTTCAAGCACGCTTGTGTAATAATCATTAAAAGTAGTTTATCGACCGGAATAATGCCTCCGAATGCGATTGGGAAAAAGATTAATGAATCGGCACTTTCTCCTGCCAGGGTAGAAACAATTGCACGAAACGAGAAGTGCTTTCCTTTAGAAGCCACTTTCATGCGACTCATTACATATGCATTGAGAAATGAACCGACCAGAAAAGCGCACAAGCTGCCAACAACAATACGGGGCGCCATACCATATATGAGATTAAAAGCAGCCTCACCTTCCCAAAAAGCAGCTCCCGGTAATAATATGGCCAGTTGTGTTAATCCGACAACTAAAAAGTTCATTATAAAACCTATCCAAATAATCAGACGGGCTTTCCGGTAACCCCACACTTCGACAATGCAGTCATTGAGAATATACGAAACCGGAAAAACCATTAAGCCGGCAGTCGCGGTGATGGGACCTATCTGAATTACTTTGGTTTCCAACAGATTTGCCAGAATAAGGCAAACATTAAACAATATCCCCGTTAACATAAAGGGGATAGATACTTTTTCTTTCATTTTTTCTTGTTTTTAACGTGGTTTAGCAAGCACACGGGTAATTAATTATTAATGGTTAGTGATTAATGCAAATCAGTAGTCAAAGAAGTCAAGTAGTTATCAGTTGCTTCGCAACTTCGGAGTTAAGTAGAAAAAGACAACATACACAATAATACAGTTACGTTTCTATTCATTCTTCTATACTTGACTTCTTGACTACTAACGAAGTGATAACTACTTTAACTACCGATTGGCATTAATACTCCATCAGCAACAAATCTCCTGCATTCATCTCCGCAATTACCATTTCGTCTATAACCGGAAACGAAGCACGAGTTCCGTTTATTTTCAGTTGTAATCCGGATGATTCTGCCGGTAATTTAATACGAAATGTTCCGTCGGCTATTGCTTTCAACTCAACTGTTTGCAACATCATATTTTTCCACTCCGCAGAGACTTCGCCGCCTCCCTGTATACATAAACCTTTAAAACTTCCGGTGTTCCATGCAGCAGGTAATGCCGGCAATAATTCAATATACCCGTTCTGACTTTGTATTAACATCTCAGCAATACCGGCACACCCTCCGAAGTTTCCGTCAATCTGGAATGGCGGATGTGCACAAAACAGATTCGGGTATGTACCTCCACCGTCAGACATATTCATATCTTTACTGACGCTTGGTTTAAGCAAATCTGCCAAAAGCTTGAATGCATGCTCACCATCATGCAACCGGGCCCAGAAATTCACTTTCCATGCCATTGACCAACCCGTACTTTCGTCACCACGGGCTTCAAGTGTTTTGCGGGCTGCTTTAGCCAGGTCAGGAGTTCGTTCCACCGAAATCTCATTTGCCGGGTGTAATCCATACAAATGCGATACATGACGATGATGTGGATCGGCTTCTCCAAACTGCTCCAACCATTCCATGATACGCCCGTCATCACCTACCATAGTCGGCATTAAACGAGTTCGTTTTTCTTCTAATATTTTCGAGAATTCGTCATCTATTCCTAAAATTCCGGCAGCCTCAATCGTATTCGAAAATAATTCACGCAATATTTGATTATCCATTGTAGATCCGGCACATATATTCACTTTATTTCCATTCGGCATAATATATGTATTCTCAGGTGATGTGGTTGGAGCAGTAACCAAATAGCCACTACGGGGATCTTCAACCAACATATCCACAAAAAACAAAGCAGCTTCCTGCATTACAGGATAAACATCTTCCAGATAGGCCTTATCTTTTGCATACAAATAATGGTTATACAGATGTGCACATAACCATGCAGCCGAAGTATTGGTTGCTCCCCATGAGGGATGTTCTCCCGGCGCCGTAAATTCCCACACATTACCCAAAATATGCGTTACCCATCCACGGGCATTATAGAAAACATTTGCCGTACGTTTCCCGCTTTCGACCTGTTGCTTTGTCCATTCAACCAACGGAAAATGCAGTTCCGACAAATTGGTTACCTCTGCCGGCCAGTGGTTCATCTGCAGGTTGATATTCAGATGATAATCACCATTCCACGGTGTCTGGGTCGTCCAACACCAGAGCCCTTGTAAATTAGGAGGTAAAGAGCCTGTCCTCGTAGACGAGATCAGCAGATACCGGCCAAATTGAAAATATAACGCCATTAAAGAAGGATCATTTTTATCTTGTTGAAAAGCTTCCAACCGTTTGTTAATCGGCATCTTTTCTTTATCAGCATTACTACCAAAATTTACATTTGCTCTATCATAGAGTTTTTGATATGCTGCAGCATGTTCACTTTTCAGTTCCTCATAACTTTTGTGTTCGGCCAGAGAAAGCAACGAATCTAACTGACTGTCCACTTCTCTCCCCCAATAATCGGTAGCCATACTCACCAGCAAAATCGCTTCAGTTGCATCTTTCACAGTTAGTGTAGAATCATCAGCTGCAGTAAGTTTTCCATCTTTGGGTAATAAAATACGTATACGCGAACCGTATTGAACACCTTTATCTTCTTTATTTATCCTGAAAGAAAACCCATCTCCTTCTTCGTTGGTACCCCATCTATATATATCACCCTCATTTAATTGTCCTTTCATCAGGATATCGGTATTATCAACATTCGTCGTATACCGTTCCGGCCGGGTCATATTTATACTAAAATTTAATGCATTGCTTTTATCAGCACTCAGCCTGATAACGCCAATATCAGAAGAAAAAGAAGTAAATGCTTCCCGCATATACATTGTTCCGTTTCTTCTGAAAGAAACCGTTGCAATTGCTTCTTCCAGATTTAATTCCCTGCGATATTTATTTATATCGATTTTATCATTTTCATTGTAAGAATAATTCACTATAAGATTGCCTAACAACTGATAACTCCCATATGGTTTATCGGCCCCACTTCCTTGTCCGCTACCTTCGCCTCCACATATAAACGTTTCATACATTAGTTGCTGGGCTTCATCATTGCGTCCTTCAAATAGCAACTTCCTGATTTCTTTCAACGATCTGTATGCTGCATAATTATCGGTGTTCTGTTTACTCCCCGACCACATTGAGATTTCATTCAACAAATAATTTTCGGCTTCAATACCTCCATCAGGCATCAAACCAATACGTCCGTTTCCTAACGGCAATGCTTCTTCCCAGATAGCAGCCGGGTCCTCAAAATGGTACACCATTTTAGTATCCGAGGTTAAATCAATTTTAGGTACCTGATCACATCCGCAGAATGCCAGGAATAAAAGTAAAACAAAAAGTAATCTAAGATTAGTCATAACACAATATGTTTAAGGTCGTTTTTAAAATCGTTGCATATCACAAAGCTTTGTATAATATCCATTTTGTACAATTAATTCATCATGTTTTCCACGCTCTACAATTTCCCCTTCATGCATTACGCAAATCTCGTCCGCATTCCGTATAGTTGACAAGCGGTGGGCAATCACAATGGTCGTACGATTACGCATCAAGTGTTCTAGGGCATCCTGTACCAGCCTTTCAGATTCCGTATCGAGTGCCGAGGTTGCTTCATCCAGGATCAGTATGGGAGGATTTTTCAAGATAGCACGTGCAATACTGATCCGCTGACGTTGTCCACCCGATAACTTTCCGCCCCGGTCACCGATATTGGTATCATATCCGTTCTCGGATGCCATGATAAATTCGTGTGCATTGGCTATACGCGCAGCATCCTGCACTTGTTCAAGCGTAGCATTTTCAACACCAAATGCTATATTATTAAAAAACGTATCATTAAACAGAATAGCTTCCTGGTTTACATTACCCATTAACCCTCTTAAATCGTACAGTAATGCATCCCGTATATCAACTCCGTCAATCGTAATACCGCCTTTATCTACATCATAAAAACGCGGCAGTAAATCGACCAATGTACTTTTCCCCGAACCGGACTGTCCGACTAATGCCAGTTTTTTCCCTTTATGTATCGTTAGGTTTATACCTTTCAATACCCAATCATTCTGATATTTAAACCATACGTCGTTATATGCGATTTCTTTTTCGAGGGAGATCTTTTTCGGATCAGCCGGATCATTGATATTGCTTTCCGCCATCAGTATTTTATCAATACGATCCATCGAAGCCAGTCCTTTCTGAATAGCATAACTCGCTTTACTCAAATCTTTTGCAGGATTAATAATACTATAAAAGATCACCAGATAATAAATAAATGTAGATGCATCAATCGAGCTGTTATCACTAAGAATCAGACTTCCGCCATACCAGAGCACAACTGCAATGGTTACGGTTCCCAGAAATTCACTCATGGGATGCGCCATTTGCTGACGCCGGTATATCCGGTTTGTTGTACGACGAAACGTGTCATTGCTTTTTTCAAAGCGTTCCTGAATCTTTTTCTCTGCATTAAACGCTTTAATAATCCGTAATCCGCTTAGTGTTTCTTCTATCTGACTCATCAGATACCCCCATTGTTCCTGTCCGAGAAACGATTTACGCTTAAGCGTTTTTCCGACTTTCCCCATAATATAGCCTGCCAGAGGTAACAGAATCAGCACAAATACCGTCAACTGCCAACTGATTATGAGCATTCCTGCCAGATATATCGCTATCAGAATCGGATTTTTAAACAACATATCCAATGAACTCATGATGGATGTTTCAATTTCATTCACATCACCGGATACGCGGGCTATAATATCTCCTTTACGTTCTTCCGAGAAAAAACTTAACGGTAGCTGTGTAATCTTCCGGTTAATCTGATTACGTATATCACGTACCACACCCGTACGTATCGGTATCATGGTGTAAAAAGACATATACATGGATGCTACTTTCAGAAATGTCATCACGATCAAAAAAGCACCAAGAATAACTAACGTAAAAGAGCCTCCCTCCGACTCAATCAGATCAGATACATATGCAAAAAAGTTACTTTTAATTATTTCAGGCATGCCTTTCCACCATTCCCATGAAGTGATATTCCATTGCCAATCCATATAATTATAGACCTGTTCATCTTTTCTGAATAAAATATTCAGGATTGGAATAATTAATGCAAATGAGAACAGATTCAATATGGCTGAGAGAATATTAAAAATAACATTCGAAACCAGAAACTTTTTATAGGGAGGAACAAATCGCCTCAAAACACGGACAAAATCCTTCATTCGTTATTTCTTAATGGTTTGTAGGACGACAAAGATACAAAATATCCGACATTTATAACTTTTCCCGATGTTTGATGCAACGAAATCAACCTCCTTTGCATCTTAATTAAACAAGAGAAGATGTATTATGAAAAAAATGAAACGCCAACTTATCAAAGGGACCAATTGGGCATTGGCAGGATTAATGGGTTTATTAGGATTTGCATGTTCAGATGATGAGGATGTACCAGCCGAATACGGCACGCCGCATGCAGATTATCGTATTATCGGATATGTTAAAAACCAAGCCGGAGAACCGATTCCCGATATTAAAGTTGAGGCAGTTACAGCCCATAACTCCAATTTTAGAACACCTGTATTAAGCAACGCCCAAGGACATTACAGTGCAACAGCTTCATCCGTCGGAAGGGTTGGAGAACTACAATTGATCATTACCGATATTGACAAAGAAGAGAACGGGCTTTTTCAAAATGATACAATCCTGGTTAAGATTAATGATGAAGATTATTATGATAAGGGAGAGGGCTGGAATGTAGGCAAAGCATTCAAAGAAGTCAATATTACGCTGAAAGACATTGTAGATGAGTAAATATAAACGCAGGCTTATCAAAGGGACTAATTGGGCGCTGGCCGGATTACTGAGTCTGTTGGGATTTACCCGTTGCGGACTTATTAATCCTGCAGATGAATATGGTACTCCATGGAGTAGCTATGCAATTAAAGGTGCAGTAACGGATAAAGTAACCGGTGAACCGGTTAAGGATATTGAAGTGAAAATAGCCATTCCGGATTCTATTACACCTTATTATTCAGAAGAGTTAAAGAATAGCTGGAAAACAACAACAAATGGTGAAGGGGAATTTAAGTTATCGGATACTCCTGAAAGTTATTTACAGGAAATACCCATTGTAGCATCAGATATTGATGGCGCAAAGAACGGACTATATCAATCGGATACAATTTATGTAGATTATAAGGGTGCTATTCAGACAGAAAAAGGGAAAGGGTGGTACAATGGTGAGTTTACAAAAACAATACAGATTCAATTAGAAGAAGAAAAACCGGATGAATAAAAAGCCTACACTCCGTAAGCGAATCGCATTGGAGTTATTCCGTAAAATCCGCCAAAACCGTACTACACTTCACGAAATGCGTGTACTTTTCTGGGAATGTACGCTACGTTGCAATATTTCATGCCTGCACTGCGGCAGTGACTGCCGGGTTATAGCGAATCAACCGGATATGCCTGTAAAAGACTTCCTGAAAGTGGTTGACGGCATTACTCCACATGTAAATCCGAATAAAGTATTGGTTATATTTACGGGAGGTGAAGCATTGGTTCGCAAAGATCTGGAGACTTGCGGTCTGGAACTATACCGAAGAGGTTTTCCATGGGGTATTGTAACAAACGGTTTGTTCCTGACGCGTGAGCGGCTGGATTCCCTACTGGCTTCTGGGTTACATGCAATAACGGTTAGTATCGACGGTTTTGCCGAAGCTCATAACTGGCTCCGGGGACATCCGAAAAGCTACGAAAAAGCGCTGAATGCCGTAAGGATGTTAGTGGAAGAAAAAGATATCACCTGGGATATCGTCACATGCGTTAACCGGAAAAACATCCAGGAATTACCTGAATTCAAACGCTTTCTGATTGAAACAGGAGTAAGAAACTGGCGTATCTTTACCATTTTCCCCGTCGGCAGAGCCACGCAATATCCAGAATTTCAATTATCGAACGAAGAATTTACATCTGTACTCAATTTTATTCGCGACACACGTAAAGAAGGATTGATCCATTTGAGTTATGGTTGCGAAGGGTTTCTGGGTAACTACGAAAATGAAGTCCGCGATCAGTTTTACCAATGTAATGCAGGCATCAATACAGCTTCAGTATTGGCAGATGGAAGCATTTCAGGTTGTCCCAGCATCCGGACTAATTTTCATCAGGGAAATATATATCAGGATGACATGATGGATGTCTGGAATAACCGGTTTGAGGTATTCCGCGATCGCACATGGGCCAAGAAGGGAATCTGTGCCAATTGCAACCTGTTTCGTTATTGCGAAGGAAACGGTATGCATCTCCATGACGGAAACGGTGATTTACTATTTTGTCACTATCACCGGATAAAATAAGAAACAGTTTCTTTATGCCTGAAGGTTCATTATTCAAAGTTTAATATTAATTTTGGATTCTGAAATAAATAATCTACATATGAAACACACAATCTTATTCTTTTGTGCGCTATTCATTGGGGCACATGTTCTAACTGCACAACAACCGGAAAAATATCCATTAGGAGATTACAACGAATTAACAGATACAAAACCATACGACAGCAATGCTGTATGGGATAAACTGTCATCTCCTACCCAATTGAGTTGGGGAAGTACAGATGTAAGATATCCTAAACTGAGTATACCCAAAATAACAAAAACAACCCGTTGGCAAACCAATGCCTGGAAAGGCGAACGTGTAAATGCACAAGCCGTATTGTGGACCAAGACTGATTTATCGGATGTTAGCGTTACTATTAGTGATCTAAAAAATGGCTCAGCTGTTATCCCTGCTTCTGATATCCGGACTCATTTTGTGAAGTACGTGATGACTGATGAATTGAGTAAAGACGGTACTACCGGTTGCGGCCATCGTCCTGATCCGGCTGAATGGGATTCTTCAATTGTTGCGGACGTGTTGGATATTATTGACATACGTAATGTTCAGGCATATACCTCACAACCTATCTGGATGAATATCTGGATACCCTCTACTGCAAAACAAGGTAAATATACAGGAACTTTAACTGTTTCAGGCACGAATTTTACAGCAATGAAACTGCAAGTTGAAGTGAATGTATTGAATCACACACTACCGGAGCCCAAAGATTGGGTATTTCATTTGGATCTGTGGCAAAATCCGTATTCCGTAGCGCGCTATTATCAGGTTCCCCTTTGGAGTAAAGAGCATTTTGATGCGATGCGTCCGGTTATGAAAATATTGGCTAATGCCGGTCAGAAAGCGATTACTACAACTATTATGCATAAACCCTGGGCCGGACAGACATATGATCATTTTGACAGTATGGTGGGCCGGACAAAAAAGATTGATGGAAGTTGGTCATATGACTATACGGTTTTTGATAAATGGATTGAATTTATGATGAACGATGTAGGTATTGATCGCTACATTTACTGCTATACCATGATTCCATGGGCTTTAAATTTTGATTATTATGATCAGGCCACAAATCGTGTAATGTTTCTGGAAGCAAAACCCGGAAGTGCGGAATACGAAGCTTACTGGGGTGGTTTTTTAAAAGATTTCGCAAAACATCTTCGTCAGAAAGGATGGTTTGAAAAAACGATGATTGCCATGGATGAACGTGGAGAAGATGCCATGCAGGAAGCTATTAAAGTGATCCGCAAGGCAGATCCCGATTTTAAAATATCTGTTGCCGGATATTACCATGAATCGATTCAATCCGAATTGTTTGACCTGACTATCGCATTCGGTCACAATTTCCCACCCGAAGTTCGCGAAGCACGTAGAAAAGCCGGACAAATAAGCAATGTTTATACTTGTTGTGCCGAACCGCGTCCAAATACGTTTACATTCTCTCCACCTGCCGAAGCAACCTGGTTAGGCTGGCACGCAATGGCAGGAGACTATGATGGTTATCTGCGTTGGGCATATAATAGCTGGACCGAAGACCCGTTACGCGATACGCGCTTCCGTACCTGGGCGGGCGGTGATTGTTACCTGGTATATCCCGGGGCACGTAGTAGCATACGCATGGAACGACTGATTGAAGGGATACAGGATTATGAAAAAATACGTATACTTCGCCAGGAATTTACAGAGAAAGGTGCAAAAGGGAAACTGAAACAATTAAATGACGCCGTGTCTAAATTCTCAGCAGAAAGTATTACCCCTGATAATGCGGCACAAATGGTCACTACTGCACGTAACATATTGAATAAGTTCTAAGTTTTGCAACCATACAAAAAAAGATTGCCTCAAAAACAAATCTGAGGCAATCTTTTTTATGATATATACGTCTTTTAATCTTATTTTAATTCTACACTAATACAAGCTTGTATGCCTAAATCGTATGCAGTCAGATCAATATTAAACGCCTTAAATTTTAATTCTCCAAAAGTCCATTCCTGCGGATTTGCAATCATAAAATCTGTAGCAGGATTTGTTATCTGAAGTTTCTCCGGAATATTACATCTTTCACCAAGAAAAATAATATCACCACTTGACGGAATATTAATAGAATAGATTTTAACTAACTTATCATCTTTAAATTCAAGAAGAGTTGTACTTCCATTAATTGCTTCAGCCGCAACGGACATTGTGAATGAAAGATCTTTTTTGATTTTTATTTCAGACCGGTGTGTTCCAAAGTTAAAGAAATCATAGTCATAAACCTCAATTTCAGGATAAATGCAGCATCTTCTCACTGTTGTATCCGGAAATTCAACATAAGCTTCCAGATAAAGATCCTTTAAGATAGTAGGTTCGAAACAAACGACAGAACTTACCTGCCATTTTTTCAGGCTTTCTATCCATATTTCATTTTTATCCACACGTACAATATTGCTGTTAGATATCCATTTAACAGAGACATTACTTGTATCATCACACAAATAAAACACTTCATGACCTATAGTAGGTTCAACACCCTTATCAAAAGGTGAACAAACATGCCTGGAGACTTTAATTTTATCCATTTCAAATTCACTCCAAACCCGAACACCAACTTCGTCTAACAAACCATAACCATAGAGATCACCTGCATATTTATTCCCAAACTCCTCAGTTGGAACTATGCCTGTTATTTCATCATCATCTTTACTACATGAGCTGAATAAGCAGACAAATGCCATTAAAATAAATAGATTTTTTTTCATAATACGATAATTATTATTTTGATTTAGTATAACTGCCTATTATATAGACAGATTCAAGCGTTTTTTTAATTAAACTCAACTAAGAGACTGCAAGTTTAAACATTAAATAAGCATTAAACGGTTAATATTTGTAAAAAAGAAACCTATTCATAATATAAAACCATCTTTTTAAAGAGATCAGATAGCAGAAAAGATGATCGGGCAGAATTTTGCTAATACCGGAATCAGACAGCTTTATGAGCTTTGTTTTCGATAAATCACCTACAACCTTTTGAACATTTAATCTCTGTTTAAACAATTCATAAATTGTTTTTTTAAAGAAAAAACAAGCATATTATAATGAAAAGCCTTACCTTCGCATCATCAAGGAGTATTTTTATAACACGTTATGATTAACGCTTATAAGGTTTTAGGCTTACGTAATTTTGCCACCAGAAGAGAGATTCTGATTGCTTATCGGAATTTCTCTAAAAAATATCATCCTGATTTGAACCAGGGAGATAAATTTTACGAAGAGAAATTTAAAGAGATTCAGGCTGCTTATGTAGTGTTGTCTGATTTCGGGCAACGTATGGAGCTTGACACATTTCTACGGAAACAGATTGAGACCGGAAACGTCGTAGACGAAACGTCTGCTGCTACCGAACCTCTTAATGGAAAGCAGACTCAGGAAACAGAAATGCCTCCTAATGAAGAAATAAATGAGCAATCATCTTATCCGGGAAAACAGCATCTGAAAACAACGCTATATATATTTGTTACACTCTGCGTGACAGGTATTACTCTCTTTTTTCTAATTGGTCATAAAAAAGGCGGGTCTGATTTTACTACTGAGAATAAAATAAATCAGCCTACTATTCAAAATGATTCTATAGACAAGCCAAGTATAACTAAAAATGATTATGCCGAATTGAAAAATCACTTTTCGATCTATTCAACCAAAGAAGAAGTCATTAAAATTCAGGGTGAACCATCTGATTCAATAAGGGTAAGCGCGTTAAAACAGGATATATGGTATTACGAGATGAGTAGCGTTACCTTCGAAGATAACCGGGTTGTAGAATATGCAAATATAGGTGATAATTTACATATTTCTTATTTCAACACGAATTACAATATAACCCCTAAATCAGCATTCTCAATAGGTTCTACACGATTGGATGTTATTGCGGTTCAGGGTAATCCTACAACAACTATGCGCATCAAACCATTGGATCAGGAAATATGGCATTATGGCGAAAGCCGTATAGCTTTTGAAAAAGGCAAGGTGAACGAATATACTAATAGCGAACGAAACCTGAAAGTTCGCTCCGGCAATCAGAAATCTCCCGGCCATAGTTCTTTCAATCGTTTGTTTACGATCGGTTCTACCAAAGATGAAGTATTATATGCACAAAGTAATCCGACCAGTGCTACCAAAATAGATGCTCTCAAGAAATAAATATGGCAGAATGGTGTTAGCCATATCACTTTTTTAATCCGAACTAGTTTGTAAATACTCTAATACAGGGAAAAACTTAAACGTTCTTCAGTAAACATCCTTATTTCCGGATAAATCAGTGCTCTATTTTTCCCGGATAATTATATTAATCGGTGTTCCGGAGAAGTCCCAGTTATCGCGGATTTTATTTTCAAGAAAACGCTTATAAGGATCTCTTATCCATTGTGGTAGATTACAGAAGAATGCAAACGACGGTACACTTCCGGCCGGCAACTGTGTAACATATTTGATTTTAATATACTTTCCTTTCCATGCAGGCGGCGGCGTACGTTCTATAATCGGCTGCATTATCTCATTTAATTTCGCTGTCGGTATTCGTTTACGGCGGTTATCATATACATCTTTAGATGTTTCCAGCACTTTAAGGATGCGTTGTTTGGTCAGTGCTGAAATAAATAGAATTGGGAAATCGGTAAAAGGTGCAAAGCGTTCACGAATCGTGTTAATGTAGGTTTTGATAGCTACCTGACTTTTATCTTCTACCAAATCCCATTTATTAACACAAACGACCAATCCTTTACGGTTCTTTTGAACGATAGAAAAGATATTTAAGTCCTGGCTTTCGATTCCCCGTGTTGCATCCAGCATCAACACACATACATCTGAATTTTCAATTGCACGGATGGAACGAATGACCGAATAATATTCAAGGTCTTCGTTGACTTTATTTCTTTTACGAATACCAGCTGTATCTACTAAATAAAAATTTAATCCGAACTTGTTGTATTTCGTATAGATCGAGTCTCGTGTGGTCCCTGCAATGTCTGTTACGATATGACGTTCTTCACCGATAAAAGCATTTATCAATGATGATTTTCCGGCATTCGGCCTTCCCACCACTGCGATACGCGGTAATTCTTCTTCAACTTCTTCTTCTTTCTTTTCAGGGAATAATGAAACTATTTTGTCTAATAAATCTCCCGTATAAGAACCGTTTATTGAAGAAATACAAATAGGGTCACCTAAGCCTAATCTATAAAATTCAGCACCGAAAGCATGCTGTTCATAATTATCAGCTTTATTAGCTACAACAATTAAAGGCTTTTTCGAACGCCGTAAGATATGTGCTACTGCGTCATCTAAATCAGTAAGACCGTTTATGATGTCCACAACAAACAAAACCACATCAGCTTCATCAATAGCCAACTGCACCTGTTTATTGATCTCTTCTTCAAAAACATCTTCCGAATTAACAACCCATCCTCCGGTATCTATCAGGGAAAACTCTTGCCCGCACCAGTCTACTTTACCATAATGACGGTCGCGCGTTGTTCCGGCTTCTTCATTTACTATCGCCTGACGAGACTGTGTTAGTCGATTAAACAAAGTAGATTTTCCCACATTTGGTCTTCCGACAATTGCTACAATATTTCCCACGTTCTTAATGTTTAATTGTTAATGATTAATACAAATCAGGAGTCAAAGAATTCATAGGAGTCATCGGTCGCTTTGCTCCTTCGTAGTCAAGTAGAAAATTTGTCAATTGATACTGGTTATATAATAACATTGTCTTATTCTTCTATTCTTGACTCCTTAACTTCTAACGAAGTAATAACTTCTTTGACTATTGATTCCGTTTGATTAGTGGCTAACCAGTTGCCCTGCCAACTGATTCAATTAGTCAATTTGGTACCCGAATGCCCGCAACATGTTGTCGCGGTTACGCCAGTCTTTTTCGACTTTCACAAACATTTCAAGGAAGATTTTCTTCTCAAAAAACACTTCCATATCCTTTCGGGCCATTGTCCCGACTTTCTTTAAAGCCTGTCCCTGATGACCGATGATAATACCTTTCTGGGTATCACGTTCAACGATAATGACAGCTTTAATATGAATTTTATCTTCTGATTCCACAAAAGATTCTACAATTACTTCCGTAGCATAAGGAACTTCTTTCTGATAGTACAGAAGTATCTTCTCACGGATAATTTCCGTCACAAAGAACCGTGCCGGCCGATCTGTTAACGCATCCTTCTCGAAGTATGGAGGTGAATCCGGCAATAATGCAATTACCCGTTGTTTAATCGGTTCTATATTAAATTTATTCGATGCTGATAACGGAATAATTTCCGCATCCGGCAGTAAGTTATGCCATTGCTCGACTAATGTTTCTAATGTTGCCTGATCAATCAGATCAATCTTATTAATCAACAACAGTACCGGGCATTTGGCCTTCTGCACACGCAGTAAAAACTCCTGATTTTTATCGGTTTTTTCGACCGTATCTGTTACATAAAGCAATACATCTGCATCTCCCAAAGCTGACTCGGAATAGTTCAACATGGATTTTTGCAGTTTATAGTTAGGCTGTAGTACTCCCGGCGTATCGGAATAGACAATTTGCATGTCTTCCGTATTAACAATTCCCAGTATACGATGGCGTGTGGTCTGCGCTTTCGAAGTAATAATAGAAATACGTTCACCAACCAATTGGTTCATCAAGGTTGATTTACCAACATTCGGATTCCCAATAATATTAACAAACCCCGATTTATGTTTTCGATCCGTCATATCCCCATTTTACATAATTGGCTCCCCACGTAAATCCGGCACCAAACGCAGCTAATATAAGATTATCGCCTTTTTTCAACTGTTTTTCCCATTCCCATAAGCAAATAGGAATTGTTCCGGAGCTTGTATTTCCGTATTTCTGGATATTAATCATCACTTTACTGTTATCAACTTCCAAACGGCGTGCAGCAGCATCAATGATGCGCATATTTGCTTGATGAGGAACGATCCAGGTGATTTCATCTTTTGTCAGACCATTACGCTTCACAATCTCCTCGGCTGCATCGGCCATATCCAAAACAGCATGTTTAAATACAGCTTTACCCTCCTGATAAACATAATGTTCGTGATTATCAATCGTTTCATACGAAGGCATTCTGACTGCTCCTCCCGCTTTCATGTGAAGATACGGAAGCCCGGAACCATCTATTTTCAGGATTGTATCTAATACTCCGAATGGTTCTTCGGTAGGCTCCAGCAAAAGAGCGCCACATGCGTCACCAAACAGCGGACATGTAGTACGATCCGTATAATCTGTAATTGCAGTCATTTTATCTCCGGCAACCAGAATTATACGTTTATAGCGTCCGGAACGTATATAATTTGCAGCCGTTTCCAATCCGTATACAAAACCGGCACAAGCAGCCTGCTGGTCAAATGCAAATGCATTTTTACACCCGGTTTGATACGCAATGATAGAAGCAGTACTGGGAAAATGATAGTCGCCGGTCGATGTGGCACATACGATACCGTCAATCGATTCCGGATCAACCCCTGTTTTCTGGAATAATTCTTTTACCGCCTGAATACCCATAAAAGATACGCCAAGTGTAGGATCTTTCAGGATCCGGCGTTCTTTGATACCCACACGTGTCATAATCCATTCATCGGTTGTATCAACCATTTTTGAAATATCTTCATTGGTTAATACATCCTCAGGTACATATCCCCCAATGCCTGTAATGACTGCATTTATATTATTCATGTAATTAAAATTTAGAAGAAAGCCTTAATAATGTTACTATTAAGGCTTTCTCGTATTTATCTCCAAAATGTTTTTGTATTCCAACGAATACATTACTTTACTTTGTTTATTATACGGCTGCGTCGTTTTCAATCGCTAATTTACCTCTGTAGTACCCACACTCTCCGCATACAGTGTGATAAATATGCCATGCCCCACAATTCGGGCATACGGCCATTGTAGGAGCAACAGCGTGATCATGAGATCTTCTTTTGGCTGTTCTTGCTTTTCCTTGTCTTCTTTTAGGATGTGCCATAGTTTTATTATTTTAAATTAAATTCTTACATTATATCTTTTAATGCATCCCAACGCGGATCGGTATCCGTGACATCCAGATCATCACTGACCGGTATATCATCTTCTTCAAAATCACCCATATCCTCCTCATCATCCGATGGCTGTTTGGTTGCATGTTTCCTTAACTTAGAAGACATTCCCTTATTGCATTTCCCCGGCATATGAACACGTTTCATAGGAATTGCCAATGCTACAAACTCATAAAGAAACCATGCCAGATTGATAGCTCCTTCATCTTCTGAAATCACTAAAATCTCATCACTTTCTTCAGCATATTCCTTTCCGAGCTTTATTATTAAACGGTTATCTGTTTCAACAGGTATTTCTATATCATCTAAACACCTGTCACACGGAACAATTACCGTACCCGTGGTATGAAAATTCATTACAAAACCCGAAGTCTTATGTTCCAGCCTAAGCGAAACCGTAACTTTTCCCTTTTGAACTTCAGGTCCGTCAATATCAATAAAGAACTTGTTTTCTAACAAGAATTCATACTCTTTGACTTCGCCTAAAGCAATAGTCTTCAAGTTAATTTGATATGCATCGAATTTTCCCACGATCTAATAAGTCAAAAAAACGTTGCAAAGGTATAATTTTTTTGCACAATCAACGAATATTTTTCTATCTTTTTCTCGAATATATACAATAAACCTCTTATAGAAACAACTAAGATTCACTTATTATCACAGATTAGCCCTCATTCATTATCCGAACATCCTATATTTTACATAAAAAGTTATTTTGTTCGAGGCAATCATTAGAGTTCCGGCATCATGTCAAAAAGATCTTCTTTAATTCTGTTTTTTAGGCTATTTCTCATATTCGAATGGATAAAGTATGCTTGGCTGATGAGCTTTTTCCATCAAAAGATGCAATTTATTTACTATTCCGGGATATTGTACCGCTGCATTTAATTGTTCCGATGGATCCCTGTCTAAATTATATAATTCGAAAGTCGCTTTTTCAGGATCATCCACCTGTAATTTTATCAATTTCCAGTTATTTTTCAGTATAGCCTGTTTCCCTCCCTGCTCATGAAACTCCCAATAGAAATAGTCATGTTCAAGCTGTTCACCCTCTCCTGTTAATGCCGGCAAATATGATATACCGTCAATATCCACAGGAGTTTGTTCATCAATCAATTCACACATTGTTGGTAAAAAATCCCAGAATGCCGACACATGATAACTTACCGTACCCGGTTTAATCTTTCCGGGCCAATGAACTATAAATGGCGTTCTGATCCCTCCTTCATATAGTTCTCTTTTATACCCTCTGAATGCTCCATTGCTATGAAAAAAAAACGGATCATGTCCACCTTCAATATGTGTCCCATTATCGGAAGTAAAAATCACAATAGTATTTCCGACAATTCCTCTCGTCTCCAGCAGATCCATAATTTGTTGCACTCCCTGATCCAACCGGCTTACCATTGCAGCAAACGTCGCACGTGGTTTAGGCTGCGCAGTATATCCTCCTCCCGGAAAAGGTTTCTCTTCAAACATACCATCATATTCATTCGGCATATCCGGAGGTACAATGATGTCGGCATGAGGAATTGTGGGAGCCAGGTAAAGGAAAAATGGTTTATCTGCATTTTCTTCAATAAAATTCAAAGCTTTTTCCATTATCAAGTCATGCGAGTAGACCTTTTTATTCAGATTTAGTTTATTTTGATTTTCAAAAAGAAATGGAGGATAATATCGATGCGCATTAGCCTGCCCTAAATATCCAAAAAAACAATCAAACCCTTGGTTGTTAGGATGTCCTTCCGTACCCGGACCTCCCATCCCCCATTTGCCTATACAAGCCGTCACATAGTCTTTTCGTTTCATAATTTCCCCGACAGTCAATTCTTCTGAAGCTAAAGGATAATCAAAATGAATTCCTTCGTCATCAAGAACTCCTTTGTTTCCCCTGATAAAAGAATGTCCTGTATGTTTTCCGGTCATCAAAGAGCACCGGGAAGGTGCGCTAACCGTACATCCGGAATAATGTTGAGCAAACCGAATACCATTGGCAGCCAGCCGGTCAATGGCTGGTGTTTTTATAAATTGCTGTCCATAACAACCTAAATCACCAATACCCAAATCATCAGCCATGATATAGATAACGTTAGGAGTTCTTTCATTTTCTATTTCTTCGGCATAACCCCCTATCATATTTAGAGAAAGGGAACATAATATCATTTTTTTTATCATAAAGTCATCAATTAATTATTCACTTTGTTTGAGGCAACAAAGCTTCTATTTCATTCAACCATAAAGTTAGTTTTTGATTCAATCTCTTTTTTATCTCCGGGTGATATTCAACTATATTATTCTGTTCCTGTGGATCTTCTTTTAAATTAAATAATTCAAACCGTTCTCCCTTTATCAACTTTCCATATGGCACTTTATGAATTTCTTTGAATCCATCTATTTGATAATAATCACCATAACTATGAATCAGTTTATAATCGCCATCTATAATAGCTGAAGAAGGAGTTTTACTATACATTTCTTCATAATGCGGATGATGAAAAAATATGGTTTCCCGTCCAAACGCCTCACCATTTGTCCATAATGGGACTAAACTCCTTCCATCAATCACATAATTCTCTGGCTTCGATCCTCCAGATAGCTCCATAAAAGTAGGATATAAATCAACAATATGAACCGGAACAGAGCATATTTCTCTGGGTGCAATTTCTCCGGGTAAACGCATGATAAGTGGCGAGCGTATACCTCCTTCATACAAACTGCCTTTAGCTCCTCGTAGCGGACTATGATCCCAATATCTCCCCAATGCTCCATTATCGCCCACAAAAACAACCAGTGTATTCTCACGTAACCCCAATGTTTCAAGCTTATCCAACAGTCTTCCCACCGAAGTATCCAGAAATTCAGTCATTGCCAAAAAATCTGCGGTAGGTCTTTCATCTGTATTCCCCCAAATGTCCGTACTACGTTTATAACCTAAAGATTCATATTTACGAATCAATGAATCAGGTGCTGCAAGCGGAGAATGGGTTGTGAAATGAGAGGCCCAGACAAAAAAAGGACGATCTTTATTGGTCTCCATAAAAGTGCATATTTCATTTGTAATAGCATCAACAGCCTTATAATTATCAGTTGTTTCATTAGCATCTCCTGCCCAGTCTATGCCATAACGTTCAAAAAAACGACCTTGCATTTCACTTTTCATGGGTTGAACCGAATAATTGCCTCCTATATGCCATTTACCGCTAATTCCGGTTATATAGCCTGCATCTTTCAACATTCGTGTAATGTTATACCATTCAACAGGTATCGCCCGAAGCGGCTCAGGTTCTACCATATATCCATTCGAAAATGGTTTTGCATGAGTGACTGCAGTCATCCGGCTACGACCCGGATATTTCCCTGTGAAAAAAGCCCCCCTTGTAGGCGAACTCTGAGGCATTACATAAGCACGGGTGAATCTGATCCCTTCACTTGCCAGTTTGTCCAGGTGAGGCGTTTGTACATGTTTATCACCATTGCACCCCAATTGGTTCCATCCAAAATCATCTGCTAATATAAATAAAATATTAGGCTGTTTTCCTCTATCCGCTGCTATCACCTGCAATCCTAATACAAATGGGATTGTTCTTAAGATGATACGTTTTGCATTTATTTCAACCATTTGTATTCACTTTTTCAATTAATTCTGTTTCTTCGGTACCTGCTTTTTCACGATCTTCAATCAACAACATGCACATGGAAGAAACCCCTCTGTTTTGCCAGCCGAAATAAGGAATCGCCTTAAACACAACGGGATCAGAACCAATAAGGCCTTTTCCTTTCAAAACCATAGCTCCACCCAACATATCCGGTTCAAAAACGGAAGTAATGGCATCGTCGGCGCTTAGTTGCATTTGTAATATATCAAACGGATGATCGCATCCCTCCAAACAATAGAGCAAAGGGCCACGCATAAGTGCAACCCGCCCCTGGTTTGCCTTTATATCAGGATCCGTATAAATTTTCATAACCGGCATTTCAAAAAGAAGTTCTATTTTGTCATGCCTGTTCCACCGGCGTTGAATACTTAAATAACCATTACGAATGTTATTAGCTTTCTGTTCTTCCCCATTGATAAACAGGCTGAATTCTGGGTTCTCTGCGTTAGAAAAAGAATAGGTTGATGATATATGATTGCTTCCGGCTACCCGGGAAGGTATACGAAGATGACATTCAAATTCACCTTCGCTACCTATCTCTATTTCTACTTTTCCATTCCATACATAATCAGATTTCATATTCAGTCGGATCTCATTGCCCGATACCCGGGTTTTTAACGTACTTCCTATATATTGGTTTACATAAATACCTTTATCGTCTTTTGCATAAATCCAACGACCTACCCCGGTAATAAATCCCGGCAGTTTAGAAGGACAACAGAACAGATAGGTAGTACGCAGACCATTATGAGGAGTCTCCCTGTTTTTTTCGGAAATATTAATCTTATTAGCATAGAAAAATCTTTTCCCATCATCGCTTATTCCGGCCAATCCTCCGTTATACAATTCAAGTTCTACCAAATCTGCATATTTTGCATCAGCAGTCAGTAAGTTCAGCCGATGATTCCATTGCCCCTGGGCAATATTAGCACAACATTCGCTATATGTCGAAAATATCGGCAGATCATCATCTTCTCCATGCTGTTCGGCCGGTACGCCATTTCCGGTACCACCATGAATATACATTTTATGAGTCGTTACATTTTCCCATAAATGCGAAAGACCTCTTTTCAAACTATCTTCGCCGGTTGCTCTTACGACATCAGTTGCTCCTGAATAAACATATGCCGTACGGACACAGTGCCCATAGGCTTTCGATTGTCTATGCAAAGGTTTTGAATTCTCTTCCTGATTCAGATCTACAGGTCGGGTAAATTTGATATACCTTGCTGACCAATCAGCTAAATGGAAGTATTTTTCCTCTTTTGTTACTTCATATAGCTTCATTAAACCTATTTCCAGTTGGGGATGATCAGCATATGTTGAAATCTTATCGAATGTAAAGACATCACAAATATGATCAGCAAAACGGATCGCTGCATCCAAATACCGGCGTTTGCCTGTCCCCCTGTAATAAGCGACTGCCGATTCGAACAGATGTCCTGCACAATACAGCTGACTGTATGCAAACGGCCAGTTATCCGACCGTGAACACCATCTGTTTTCAGGTCCGTATCCAAATTTCAACACATGCGGATCATTTCTTGAGGGTGAAGCCGGATGGTCAAAATCCAACGTATATTGCGTATTGATATAGCCACTGGTATCCTGGGCGTCAATTATATCTTCAATAATAGCATCACACCGGGCTTCTAGAATTGAATCCGATCCGAAAGAAGCCAGGTATCCGGCAGCCTCCAATAATTTATACACATCTGAATCCGGTGCATTATACAACCGGATTTTTCCTTTCTTTTTCCCGGCTGTAATCCGGAAATTATCAATCTTACCTTGTTCTTCAGCTATATCTAATAACAGAGGTAAGGTCACTTGCTGAATGGTTTCAATTTTACGGTTCCAGAAAAGGTCATTAACCTGCACTTCATTAAACTCTACGGTTTGTAACATAGAATAAGGATACACACCTTTCTCAGAAGTGCAGGATAGCAGACCTATACTCAGTAAAAAATAAACCCGGAAAATTATCCGAAAATCAGGCTTATTTATTTTCATCAGGCTTCGATTTATTCCAATTTCAGAATCAAACCCGGAGCCGACTGATCATCTTTATCACCGGCTGATGTTCCAATCTTCTCGACCAACGAACCCGGAATAGTCAAGGTATTTCCAGCTATAGTAACCTCTTTAATTATATCTTCCGACGATTCAGCCAGCAAATCCTGTGCCCAGATATGTTTTACTTTATCAACCGGCTGGTCAAACTCCAGTACCAAAGAATCATAATAGCCGAATATACCTATCGGCTGATTCAATTCTTTTATCTGAATTGTTACTTTTGCTAGTGGATAGAACCATTCATCTTCAGGCGATACCCGACCTTCGGTTGCAACACATACCGGTCCGTTAGGATAGGCTGTTGCCATTACATAGGGAGCGTCTCCCTTTATTTCGACTTTAGGTAAAGGTATATTGCGTGCCATCACTGCAGGCGCACTTTGGTATACGGTTTTACCATAGGTTGCTTTGTTCCAGGTTGAATATTCATCATACGGAAAACAATCCACCAGATCATTAGCCGATGCCGTATAGCTACCTTCACCGGCAGGAAAAGCCGGGGCTATACGCTGCCAACGTCCGAAACGTTCAGGCTCGTTCATACGATTTTGCATATGACGTTTACCTGCAAGCTGATGATGAAGATCTTTGCCTTTGTAAAGGCGTTCACCATAATTAGGATGGCGTTTACTGGCTACCAGACATCCTAATGCTGCAGCTGCATTACAATCATCCTGCACATTTAATGTAGAACAATATACCGGTTTTCCCTGGGTCACTTTCAAGATATCATGCACACGGCGAAGCGTAGTAGCCGACATCAACACAGGCGAAGCATCATAAGTACGGAAAACATCCGAATTTTGTAATACTCGAAGCGTACTTTCCTTATGCGCACTATCTGTTTCATAAAGAGAAGGATAAGATTCCTGTCCGGGGATATCCCAATCCGGATTTAAATTTCCGGCGGGCGTCACATATTCCAGAACCAACTCCGGAAAATACTTTTCTTTTGCCTTATATGCATTAAAATTAGTAATGTCTCCCCCATCAATCTTCCAATATTTCACCCCTGCATATTTTGACCACTTTACAAATTGTTCTGCCAGTTCAGCGGTTACTTCTCCACGCACCCATATACCTAATCCTTTCCATCCGTAACTTTGTATTTCTTCGTTAAAAAGTCGCAAAGCTTCTTCAGGACGGGCATTTCCATATTCCGGGAAATCCCGGGCATCAATTTGTAATGAAAAAAACGGTTCTGCACCAGGTAAACGTTCGTCCTTTTCTTTTGTCTGCCAGCCATGATCTATCAGAAAAAAATAATCGGCCCGTCCCCGCGGCAAATAAGTAGTTACCCAACCATCTTTTTTATTAAACAGATTCTGATAGTTTATTTCTTCGCGGGCGTTGGGGTTATTTATCATTTGAATATCCGTTATCTCTCCGCCTCTTTGCTGCCAGTAATTCTGGGCATACCATGTGCACCAATAATTTGGTGCACCGGCTGGTGTAGTTGGGACCAGATTGGGGCCTTTTATCGCAGTGTTTGTACATGAAAACATCCCGAACAAAACAATACAAATTAACAACACCTTATCAAAATAAAATTCCTTTTTCATCATTTTATCTTTTTTATTACACATCATCAATAACCCGGATTTTGTGTCAGATTTTTATTTTTCATCATTTCTTTTGATGGAATCGGGAACAACTGATGATGTTGTTGAACATGTTTAGCTCCATCAGGATTACTTCCTCCCATTGTATGAACTACTTCGACCAGCTTATTCCACCTGCAGAGATCAATTTTCCGGTGATATTCAAAAGCTAACTCCCATTTCCTTTCATTAATTATGTCTGAAAAGAATTGGTCTTTACTACGGCCTGCAAGTGGTAAAAGATTTGCCCTTTCGCGAATCGTATTAATCCGGTCGTAAGCCTTCGCTGTAGGACCATTATTCAGTTCATTCTCTGCCTCTGCTTGCATCAGATAGGCATCTGCCAACCGATAGATTAGCACATTTATCCCTGAATTTCCTCTGATCATGTTTTCCGGCTTATCTAAAAATTTAGCCACGTAATTAAATATAAAATTAACACGATCATCTCCGTCCAACCATTTATACCATATTATACGCGCATCATGCTGATCAAATGTAGTTATAAACTCCGGTGTGGCAGTTAATAGGCCATATCCGGTAAATATACTGCTCAATGCAGGGTCTGTCGATGTTTCATCTACCCCTCTGGGGCACATTTGGGTAGTACGGTGCTGTCTGAATATATGCTGAACAAAATCCAATTCCCATATTGACTCTTCGTTATATTCGTGTTCTTCACCCCATAGATCATCATAGCTGTTTAACAATCGGTGCGACGATTGGGAAATAATCTCTTCACAAGTTGATGACACTTTAGCCCATTCTTTTTCCCATAAATAGAATTTACTTAACAACATTTTAGCCGCCCATCGTGTAGGCCTGCCTTTATAATTATCTGCCGAGTTATCCGGAAGATCGTTTGCAGATGCTTCCAAATCGCTTATCATATTTTTTCTGATTTCCGAACATGAAGTTCTGGGTAGGCCACTAATAGAATAATTAATGTCGAACCGGTCTATATATGGAACATCACCCCACAACGAAGTGAGGTAATAATAATAGAATGCACGATAAAAAAGTCCTTCAGCAACAATCTGCTTCCGGATACTTTCTGTCGTATTCTTAGAGTTCATAACCTTATCTATCAAATTATTGGCATCAGCTACACCCCGATAAAAGACTCGCCACAAATCGGGAATGGCTCCCTCAGTAGCTACCGAGAGGTTATAGACATGGAATGGATACTGTGCTTCACGTCCACCTGTAGGACGGGCAATATCTGTACCGTAATGGAGAAAATAATTCAAATCCCATTGCAGTCCGTCTATTCCGGGTTGCCCTCCAAATAATTTCGTTACATTATGATAACACCCGATAGCTCCTGCATTGGCTTCGACATCAGATTGATAGAATTGATCCGGTGAAACAAAACTTTTAGGATCTTCGTCCAGAAAGTCTGTACAGGAAAATAAACTAAGCGAAATTATTATCGCCCCAATATTGATTAATTTTTTCATGATCATCTGATTTTAAAATTCAACATTAAATCCTATCTGGAAAGAACGATTCTGAGGATATGCCATATCATCCACACCTCGTGCAACTGCATGATTTCCTGTAACATCCGGATCATACCCCCATTTATAGTTTGTCCAGGTAAACAGATTATTGAATATAACATAAATATTACATTTATTCATCCAGCTTATATCTTTTACAGGGAGTGTATATCCAAACTTTAATGTTTTAAATTTCAAATAAGAACCATCCTGTACAGAGGGCGAATAATTCAGATTATTCACATTGATATTATATGGGAATGCACCGGGAGCCAATACATTTGAGTTCGGATAACTTTCCGACCAGGGTTTACCGTCAAACCTAAACAGGTTGGAACCGAAATCGCCGAAGAAGAAATAATTGGATGCCGGATTTAATATGTCATTTCCATAACTCCCCTGAAAAAATAATTCCAGATTGAATTGCTTATACCTTGCATTCGCCCCCAGACCACCAAAAAAGTCAGCTTCTGCATTTCCCAAGATCGCATAGTCGCCTACTCCATCATATTTACCATTCTCGTTTACATCTACAAATCTTGCCGTGCCCGGACGCGCTCCCGGCATATAATTCGGATTTGCGTCTATTTCGGCCTGCGATTTCCAGGTACCTTCGTATACGGCCCCTACAAAAACTCCGGCCGGTTTGTCTTTATATAAACGAACACCCTTTTGTACATCTATATAATCTGCATCGCCAATATCTAACACTTTATTCCGGTTACGTGAGATATTGAAATTCAAATCCAGCCCGAAATCTTTCTGTTCAATAATGCCTGCATTCACCATTAAATCGAATCCTTTGTTGCCAACTTTTCCAATGTTTTGCAATTGAGTACGGTAACCACTGGTCCAGGGAATTTCCACATTCATCAGCAAGTCTTTTGTTTCTTTATAGTAATAATCAAATTCAAAAGATAGCCTGCCATTAAAAAAAGCAGCTTCCAATCCGATATCAAATTGGGAGGTAGTTTCCCATTTCAAATCCGGATTCGCAATATTTCCCAGCAAATAGCCTGTATACTTGTTTCCTCCTAACGTAGGTGTTACCACATTCAGTGATGCCAGTGATTGGTAAGTATTGATAGCCTGATTACCGATCAAGCCGTAGCTTGTACGAAGTTTCAAATTATAAAATATATCCAAATCCTTAATAAATTGCTCTTCTCCCAAACGCCAGGCCAACGCAGCAGATGGAAAAAAAGCCCATTTATGGTTCATCGCCAACCGGGACGATCCGTCATAACGAGCTACAAGAGTTAACAGATATTTATTCATAAGCGAATAGTTCACCCGTCCGAGGTAAGAAAGCATCTGATTCTCTGTGGCATCCGAATCGTAGGTGGCTGTCGATGGATCTCCCGCCGATAGTTTATTATACTTCATAATATCATTGGAAAAACCTTCTACTTTCGTATAGTTAGAACTTGCACTCTCCTTTTGGATTGTGAATCCTCCCATTGCTGTAAAATTGTGTATCTCATTTATATCAAAAGTATAGCTTATGGTATTTTCATTTAAAATACTGAAATAGTCCCTATTATCCAATCGGGCTAAGCCTCCTTTTTTATTTTCGGCCCGGTTGGGTAAAATGCCCGGTTCGTACCGTTCTGTTTTTTGTGAATGAAAATCTCCACCTACTGTCGAACGAATAACTAAATTTTTGATCGGATTAATTTCCACATAAAAGTTAGCTAAAAATCGTTTCGCATATGTATCCGTTTGTAACAGATTATTCATGGCAACCGGATTATTAAACAATTCACTATTGATCGGACTTTTATAAGTGTATTCACCATTTTCATCGTAAACAGGAATACAGGTCAATGCAAGCCGGGACCCATTATAAAAATCCACTTTTGGATTATCGGTATGCAAACTACTAGCATTCACATTAATACCTATCTTTAACCAATCATAGAGTTTTTTATCCAGATTGATACGTGTTTGATATCTGGTAAACCCCGAACTTTTATAAATACCTTCCTGATTGTAATAATTGGCCGATATAAAATGAAGGAAGTCTTTTGTGCCGCCGGAAATTGATAAATCTATATTGGTTACAGGAGCAACTCGGGTAATTGCATCCTGCCAGTCCGTATTTTGTACTTTACCCATATCCGGAAAAGGAGTAGGTCCCCCTGTAAATTCAGCATATGCATTGGCAAATTCCGCCCTTTCATACCCATCCATAAAAGGTAATTTTTTAGGTAGCGCCTGAAATCCCTGATAGAAATTCACTCCAATCTTACTACGCCCTTCTTTTCCCTTTTTGGTAGTTATCATGATTACACCGTTGGCTCCCCGTGAACCATAAATAGAAGTTGCAGTTGCATCTTTCAATATTTCAATAGACTCAATGTCAGATGGATTAATAGAGTTCAAATCTCCTCCCCCTATAAAACCATCAATTACGTAAAGAGGCTCATTATTTGCAGAAATAGAGTTTCCTCCCCGAATTCGGATACTTGTCCCCGAACCCGGCGCCCCTCCCATTGAAGAGATCTGTACACCCGCTGCCCGTCCTTGTAAAGCCTTATCAATGCTTGGAACCGGTAACCCACTCAGTTCTTCTGTCCCAACTTTGGTTACAGATCCGGTTAAATCGCTTTTTTGACAACACCATATCCCACAACAACTACTTCCTCCAAACTTTTAGTATCCTCTATTAATATTATAGATAGATTCGTCTGATTCTTTGTTGAAACGTCCTGAGTAGTATAACCGATATACGAAATTTGTATAATTGCATTATCGTTAACACTTAAGACAAAATTGCCGTCAATATCAGTGATTACTCCATTAGTAGTTCCCTTTTCGACAATATTGGCGCCAATAATAGGTACACCCATTGCGTCAATAACCGTTCCTCTGATTTGACGACCTGTTTGCTGAGTCAATTGCTTTATACTATTCTTCGATAGAATTATATAGTTATTTTCAAATTCGATATTTATTTGCCTATCATTAAAGGCTTCTTTGAGGTAACCGGAAACTTTACCAGTCTTACTTTTCACACGGATCATTTCATCCACATCCACTTCTCCATTGCTAAAAACTACCAGATAATCGGTTTGCTTTTCTATCTGGTCAAAAAATTGCCCAAGGCTAAGCTGGGTTGAGGGCAATTGGATGGTTGCATTCTGTGAATTCCCGTTAACAGCTAAAAGCTGAAAAACACATAGGAATAAAAGAAATGTTGAGATTTTCATAATTCGATATAAATTTTTGTTGTTTTTTGTGCACAAGGAATGTGCATACAAAGGATGTCTTTTCATATCTTTGTAATATAAAAGTAAATACTAAATTAGTTTGATTCTGTGTTTGCTTTGAATTGGACCGGCGGATGTGACAGCATCTGCCGGTTTTTTCATTTCGGTGTTGTGTTCTTCATGGGCATTTGGGTATTAAGTTAAACATAATATAATTAGTAGTCAGTAGTTAGTAGTTAGTAGTCAAAATTAATAGAATAACTGAATAATTGATTAACCGAATAAACTGAACGTTTTAAGTAGCTAGGGCTGAAGCTAAACTTGTTTGGATTATGCCGAGTCACGCAAAACGACTGATGAAATCGAATAATTGAGTCAATTGAATGTATTGAATTAATCATTAACCATTAATCATTATTTTGAACTTTGAACTTGAAACTTTGAACTTTGAACTTTGCAAACTACTGGTTTGTATATCTATCAGCTGAGAGTAATCTTATTAAGGCTTTCATTGCTATCTATTTTAAAATGATGTATTTTCTGTATGATTCGCAGGATTTCCATCACCCCGTCACGCTGACGGAACTTCCCGGTATATTCGTATTCGAGAATGCGCGGATTACTTACTGTTATTTCAACATCAAAATATAACTCCAGCTTTTTAATGATATTCCGCATCCGTTCCTTTTTAAAACTATAAAGACCTTCCTTCCAGAGAAGATCATCCAAATCAATACTTTTTTCCAGCCTGAACATCCCGTTTTCAACGATAAGTTGCTGGTTAGGTTCCAGTATTTGTCCAGAGCTCTCTTTTCCGGTCTGATAAACAATGATAGACCCATTTGTCAAAGTTGCGCTCAGCATGCCTGCTTTCGGATAATTGCTGACATTGAATTGCGTCCCTAACGCCTTGATCTCAATATCACCTGTTGCAACAATAAACGGTTTATCTGCATCTTTAGCCACATCAAAAAAACCTTCCCCTACCAGACTAACTTTCCTTTCATTTTCAAACACAGACGGATAGTGCAAGCTCGAACCGGCATTTAACCAGGCGGTTGAACCGTCAGGAAGTGTAATCCGCGCACGTTGACCGGCTGGGACATAGAGTTCCTGCAAAGAAGACTTCGCCATATCGGAAGAGGATACCGGAATTGATGTAAACATCCGGCCAATCATAAACGCAATAGCTATTAAGGCTGCATAACCCACCATCTTTTTGCCTGTTACCCATAGTTTCTTCCGTTGCATCTTCTGCTCCATCCGTACATATCTTTCCTTCCCCTGTTTTTCGTCTGCATTAGACGAGACCAAATGAGTAAGACCCTGGATATTCTATATAGCCGCAAAATCTTCTTTTATCTTTTCATCTGTCTCCCTCTCCCGAAGCAATGCCATACGCTCCGTTTCGGTCAATTCTCCCCCAAAATATCTGATGATGCGTTCGTCCATTTCTATTTCCTTTGTATAGTTAACGAACAGGAAGAAAAAATCCCCCAAAAGAAAAAGGAGAAAATAATGATTAATGGTAAATTATTAATGATTAATTCAACACCCAACAGATTCAATCAAATCAGTTTAATCTATTAATCAATAACTCAATTATTCAATTATTCGACTAAAGAAAAGTGCCAGCATAGGATAGTAATCCTTCAAATCTTCTTTCAGTTTTTTGTAAGCAATAGTCATTTGGTTTTCAATAGTCTTTGACGAAAGTTGCAGCTCTTCCGCAATCTCTTTTAGTTTCATACCTTCTATTTTATGCTTAATAAAGATGATCCGGCATTTTTCAGGCAACTTATTAAGGGCGTTTTCAATCCTTTCTTCCAGGTTACTATCCATGAGTATATCATCATCCAGGATTTCCAAAGAATCAAACTTCATACGTAGTGTCAGCAAATATTCCGATTGCATATAGTCTACTGATTCCTGGTTAACAATCTTACGGCGCAAATGGTCGATACACCTGTTCTTTACGGTCGTAAAAACATAGGCAGGCATATTTACCCTGAAGCTCAACGAATCATACTTTTCGTATAGCTCCAGAAATACATCCTGCACGATATCCTCTGCATCATCATCAGAGATCACATATTCACGGGCAAAACTCTTCATCCGTGAATACCATGATACATAAAAATCTTTGAACGTCATCAAATGCTCTATACCCCCTCTTTACTTGCTTGTTACAAACATAGCAAAAAAGATTGAAAAGAAATGTGCGAACTGGCATTAATTGTTTTTCTTTCTGACTTTAAATTGCAGTATTTTATCCTTGTCTTTCCGATTTTCGAGTTCTATCGTTTTACGGATATGCTTTTCGTTTGCACGTCCCCAGTTCCTGTAAAAGTCGATATAGACTTTTGATTTGGATGATGTTTTTGTATCATCATCGGCATAATAGTCTAAAGAAACACTATATTCCCCGTTTACTGCTTCTCTTAATACATACATTTCAGGACCATAGCCATCTGTCACGTCAATCGTCAGTTGCCCTCCGATCTCTGTTGAAGAATTACTGTAATAACATTCTTCACCGGTAGGTTCCATCACATGCAGATCGACATCTGTATTATTCGTATTCCAATTGATAATAATTACAATGTCGGCTTCTTTGATTAATAAATCTTTGTCTTCAAGATAACTTTCTATCTCTGTTTTGAAATACGACACAAAATTCATGGTTTGTGCTGATAACGATTCTTTGTTTTTCCCGTACGATTTTTCAATATCGTTGATAAATCGTAAACCCTGTAATGCAGCAATTTCTTTGAAACTACCATAATCACTGTCCCAATCGCAATTAAGGCAGATATAGTAATAGATAAGCGACATCTCTGTATAGTTTGATTTAGCCAGCGCTTCGGCTGCCGTAAGATAAGCAACTGCTTCATATTGCCGGTTCGCTATTATACGCCTCATCATATAGTAAGCCTGATCGCCTAATCCCCATTCGATTGCTTTAATAGCGATATCGCGTAAAGCGATAAAATCGCCGGCATTGCGTTCGATCACCGAACTCATTAGCTTTAATGCATCAGCCTTTCCATAAGCCGACTTCCGTGCATTAGCCAGCGGCAGGATCTTATCATAGCGCAGGTTCTCATTTTCAAGCGCTTCCTTTTCATTGTCGGATTGCTGCTCAGAAAAACGCACACGATACGTATACGGGATAAGTTTCACCATAAAAATATCGTCCGGCAGACTGTTGATGTACTCAAAAAAGCGTTCGTCTGCTTCAAAATAAAGTTCCGTATCCTTTTTCAAGCGCTCCAGCCAGGCAAAGAATTCGTTCTTCCCATCTCCTAACGGAACCGGTTCTTTTTCCAACAATTCTTTCATAATCGCTGCGACCGTATTTTTCTCCACAAAATATTCTGCATCATCGTCATCTATACCGAAACGTTCGTAATCCCACTGACTTTCGAGCATCAGGAAAGACATCGTTGCATTCGGTAGCCGGAAGTAGGTGGCATACGATTCGGTAGCCTCTTCGGTCTGAAAACCGAAACTTTCGAGTTGCGACAAAGCCAGTTGACCGTAAATCCGTTTTGATAAACCGGATTCCAATTGCCTGCCGGCACGTAAATTCAGTTCTTTTGTTTCAATGCCGTTATTAACACGGATATAGATGTTTCCTTTCGGCTTACCACGCCCGCCGAAGATTAACTTTTGACCATTGTATAATTGAGACGGTTGTCCTGAAATCAGAAAGTCGTTAACACCTTCTACCTTTATTTCTTCTATCTGCCAGGGACGGTAGCGAAATGATTTGGCTGTCAAAACGGCTTCTTCTTCGCCGGTTACGGTAAATGAAAATCCACCGGTTTCTTTACTCAGGTAATCGAGTGTAGCCACGTTTGTGCCGGAAAGCCCTGTCTTATAAGTATGAATACGATCACCCTGATTTATCAGGTTCTTCAATGCGAACATACTGCTTTCGCCCCAATTGAAATCGGCATCACTCATGACAAACAAGTGTTTGGGCTTGTTCTCTTTAAGCCATGAAGGATTCGAGGCTTCCAGCAAAGCCGATCCCAGATCGGTAGCCCCTTCCAAAGCCAGTGTATTGGCATATTCCAAAAACCGGCTGACATTGTAGTAATTGTTTTTCTGGTAGCCTTTATTCCACCAAAACGTTTCTATATTGAAGCAAACTACCGAAAACCGTTTGATCACATCCTTGTTTTGCGTTAATATTTCTTCCAATAAAGTAAGCCATACATTGAATTTATCCGGTTGCGAACTCAACGATACATCCAGCAGAAAAATGGCATCGCCGGGCAGTTGTTCCTGTTTGATTTCCGGAAGCGAAATCCGGTAATTGGCAGCAAAATAATCATTGGTTTCGTCATTGAGCAGGATTGGTTCAACAGTATTATAGTGGATCGTGTATTCTTTCTTTTTTGGATTGTGAAGCGATACATACAAGCGATCATCCTGTTGAGTTGTTTCAACGGCAGGCAAAATTTCGGGTTTCATCTCTACAGGTGCATATATATCTGCATCCACTCTGAGCTCTTTTGCTTCTGCCGGCAGCGAAAGGATATATTCGCGGAAATCGTTTGCCTCCGTCATATTCAGATCATATCCGATGACAACACGATGCAATTTCCCCCGTGATAAAGGGAAAACACGACAGCTAAAAAAGTCAGCTCCGGCCCATTCCATTAACGCCGGATCGATACTGGCGCTTACTGTTTCTTCGTAAGCGCGTGCAGCTTTTTGTTTGGAAACAATTCGTGCTTCTTTTACATCATCCCATTCGCGTGAATCCATGTCCTCAATTTCTTCGGGTGAGAGATCAAAATTTTCCGAATCATATTTAACATAGGGTATTTGTTTGCCGTAAGGCTTTATCTTTTTTGAATCATCATCAATCAATTTATCGTAGACATCTTCATCATACGTTTCTGAATCCATATATTCCGTTTCCCCGAATGCAAAATAATAAGGAGTAGCCCCGGTCGGCAATCGTAATTTGAATGTTCCTTCAAGCCCATCTTTTTTATCATTGAAGAAAAAACAGTCCATTAGTACACGTACCCTGAAACCATCTACCTGCACAGCCATTTGCGCAGCTTCCAATGGCAGAAAGTCATCTTCCCCGTCGCCTACTTCCAGGCGAATCGAGTTTTCAGGCATACCCGACCGTTTCCATGTTTTCCCTTTTTTATCAGTCTTTTTAATAGCATCAGCACGTACGGTAGAAACTGCACCTGTGACAACGCTCTTTTTTTGCACACCGTAACCAATCACGACAACTTCTTCTAATAGCATTACATCCTCACGTAATGCGACATTCAGTGTTGTTACATGTGGAGCGATCTGAAATTCCTGCGTCTCATATCCGATAAAACTGAATTGCAGAACCGGATTATCGTGTGAAAACGAAAGGCTATATTCACCATCTATGTCAGTTATGAGCCCCACAGTGGTTCCTTTCAACTGAATATTTACACCGACTATCGGTTCACCGTCACTGGCGTCTGTAACTTTCCCACGAATGGTTCGTGTGGTTTGTGCCTGTATATGCAATAAAACTGATAATAATGTGAGAATAAACAGAAGACGTTTCATATATTTTGAATTATTATATTGTTGTTCTAAACAAAAAGTCCATTTATATAAAAAGATGACAAATATAGCCATTTTCCATAAACGAGAATAAAAACGTGAACCGTCAGTCGATTTATTGTATTAATTATAAACCGATTAACAAGCCGACAATAAGTAGAATGGAGTCTTAATTTGTTTAATTGCGAATAGGCTAATCACTGATCAGGAAACGTCATTCGGAATACGGTTTCTTCTCCCGGGCCGGAGTTTACGATAAGTTCACCACCATGAAGCTGCATAATGCGCCGGGACAGCGGAAGCCCTATCCCGCTTCCTTCTTTCTTGGTAGAATAGAACGGTATAAAGATATCATCCAACCGGTTTTGCGGAATACCCTCCCCGTTATCGGTCACTTGTATAAACAAAGAGGTTGCATCTCTTCCTGCCTCAACTCTGATCTGTGGTTCCGGATTATTTGCTGTCGCCTGCTGAGCGTTGCGAATAAGATTGATCAACGCCAGTGTTATTAAATTCTGGTCAAGCAACACTTCCGCATTCGGTGAAATATAACGAATGTTCCCACTCCCCTGTTCCGAACTCAATAACCGGGCAAGTTTATCAAACAATGTGCCGATTTCGACTTTCGTCTTAACCGGATCAGGTAAATGTGTTAACCGGTGATATGCATTAAGGAAAGTATTTAATTGTTGTGCCTGCTGATTAATGGTTTGCAGTCCGTCAATCATCCCTTCTTTCCCATATTCATCGATATATTTGATCAGGTCGGCCGACAACGAGGCTATCGGCGTAATGGAGTTCCTGATCTCATGTGTCAACACCCGTATAATACTCTCATAATAAAGCCGTCGCTCTTCGAGTTCAGTCTGACTGCCTTCAAATTGCACCATAATCCGGTTCATCTCACGCAACAAGCCACTCAGGAATTTATCATCCCCTTTTTCCGTGAAATGCACATTGAAATCATTATTATTGATTGCACTGAAGAATGTTTCCAGCTGGCGGTCTGTTTTCTCCATTCTTCTTACCAGCATAATTGCCAGGGATACAATAGCAAAAATACAGACTACTGCAAAAAAAACAGAAGTCCCACTGATCAAAAGCCAGGCGCCTGCAACCGACAATAATACAATTCCTGTTATTCCGCCAACAATGATCCGGTGTAATCGACGATTCAGCATAAACTCTCCTTTTAGCAGTTATAAATTGTATTTTTTCAGCTTATTATATAAGGTTTGCCTGCTCACATTTAGTTGATGCGCTGTCAACGTCAGATTCCCTTTTTTCTCTGCCAGAATTGTTTGGATAAATTGCTTTTCTATATCATCCAATGTTAGGGAAGTTGAAGATGCCTGCCCTGCTTCATCAAAGATAAAGTCATTCGCAGTTAACTGCATTGCATTATTCAGTAGCATCGCACGTTCAATGCTATGTTCAACAATTGGAATATTTCCAGTGAGTAGTTGGTTTACCAGTTTATCCCTTGCATCACGATCCAGAGACGGAAATGGCTTCCCATAAGCCGCAGCATATTTCTTCAGGAAAAAGTCTATTAACTGTCTTATAATATTTGCTTCATCAGAAACGGATTGTTCACTCTTATCACCGGTCAATGCTTGTGGTACAGGACCGGTCAATCTTTCCAACCTTTTCTCCCAGGCTGCAACAACTGTGGTAACAAGTTTGTCATTATCCCAGGGCTTAACAATAAAATCAGCCGCTCCTTTTTTTAAAGAAGCCACAGCTAATTCGATATCACCAAAAGCCGTGATCAGAACTACTTCCGGCGGATTATTGCGTTCACGGATCCTGTCGAGCCAGAAAAGCCCTTCGCCTCCTGTCTGTTTGCCGGTACTGAAATTCATATCAAGCAATACCACATCTACATCGTCATCACGCAATAATGCAGGAAGCAAAGTAGGGAACTGCACTGTAAGCACGGTTTTGAACTCACGTGCAAGAATCACGCGAAGCGTCTTCAGTACAGTTTCATTATCGTCTACTATGATGATTTTACCTGTGTGCATATCCTTTACTGCAAACGTACAATTAAAATGAATATGATGAACAATAAATATTAAGAGTGTCCAAAATTTAGACAGTTTACATCTTATGTTATTTTTGTTGGCAGACAGACAGGAATTGATTTGGATAAAATCGCAAAAATATCATGAAAAGTATATCATTCAAACTTATAATCACGGATTTTTCACTTTTTCAGACAAATCAGCCATTATACCTTCAAAATTCGCATAGTATGCCTCCAGGCTCTCACTCCCTTTCAGATGCCTTGGCATCCGTCTCAGGTTGGAAAGTATAGTCGGTATCCACCTGTAAGGTATACCGATGAGTAATGTGTCGGACGGGTATAACCGCCGGTCATGCAGTCCGTGAACAATCGCCGGTACGACAAAGTTAACTTCGCCTGTTTTATAGGTGTGGATTAGCAGCCATGCACATCCCATAACCGGTGTACATACCGATTTGTACATTTCACCTGTTGAATAGGTCATGGCACGCATCACAATTCCCGCTTGTTCGGGTGTTGCGCTAATAACAAGCACATCCGGCTCATATGTCAATTTATCTATAGGTGAAAACAGCACATAGTTTACGGTGTCTTTCTTCAGTTTCGGTACAAACTGATACAGGTTATTGTTGCATCTTGCTTCGTCAAACACTTCCAAACGTTCTCCAATTTGTCCGCTTTCAGCAAATGGAGCAAAATCCTCCATACCAACTATCACTTTACCTATACAAGTCTCGTTGTGCTCCTTTGAGAAGTAAAAACTTCTGTTTTCAGCCTGAGCCGTTTTTAACATTTCACACAACGAAAGCCGTGCATCTTTTTCAAGAGGAGAGATCTCTTCCGGCCGGAAAAAACTAAACTTAACGCCTACCGGTGGCAAATCGAACCCGATCTCGTTCAATATGGAATAATCATTTGTAATCATAGTAGTTATTTTTTATGTGGTTCCTGATTTTCATAATAAAACTCGCACCCATCAAGCAAAACACTCATTCTTACGCGTAAAAAAGCGACTTCACTTGACAGATATGCAACAAAAGTACAAAAAAGAAATAGAAATCAAAACCGGAAAGACTGGCGGTAGTTCACTGTGAAAATTTTAAGTAAAAGACAGGGAATGTCTAAAATTTAGACAATTTACATCCTGTTACTTCAATAGAGCATTATTTTTGTTGGCAGACAGGCATATACTAATTAGCTTTGAGAAAAAGAACAAAGTACAGTGAAGAACATATCCTTCAAACTCATTTTCCGAAGCTGGTGGCGTAATAAAACATTTACCATTATCTCCATTCTCAGCCTTGCTGTGGGTATTGCCTGTACCAACCTGTTGGCTGCCTTTGTGATACATGAATACAATATAGAGGCCGGGAATCCAAACCGCGACCGGATATATAGCCTGGTGCAGGATTCTCCCTTCCAATCAGGCGATCAAGTATTCCTTGCCACGGCTGAAACGTCTCAGCAGATGAAGGATCGTTATCCGGAGGTCGAAGATTATCTGTGTCTCACACTGGCAGGTACCAGTCAGGTGACTGTCGGCGAAACAATCTACGATGGGCTAACTATCCTGCAGGCCAGTGCTTCCCTACCCCGCTTCTTCCCTTACAAGACCCTTACGGGAAATCTGGAAGAGGCGTTGACAGAGCCTAATAAAGTTGCCCTGACCGAGACGACTGCACGTCAGTTCTTCGGCAACGAAGACCCGATCGGCCAATCTATATACATAGGCTTTTCTCCAGAAACGGGCATAACACTTCAGGTTGTGGCTGTAATCGCAGCCTACGATCAGTCGGCTCTCAAGTTCGACGCTGTCGCTGCCAGCCGACCGGGCGCCGGCGGACAGTGCTTCCTGTTGATGAATCAATCGATTGATCCGGAAGCCTTTGCTCTTCGTATGCAGGAAGATGGAATTCGCACCATGCAGTTTAATCTTCGTCAGAAAGAAGATGGCATTAACACCTTACAGATGGAAAAAGGACGCTATTATCTGTATACGTTGTCTGAAAACTATTTCAAGGCACACCAATATAAGGGTCTGTATTATCCGCACATCATGAAGCAAAACAAACTGACACTGGATATCGGTTTGTTCGCAGCACTGCTGATCCTGTTGATTGCCTGTTTCAATTATATTAACCTCAACTTCTCGCGCCTGCTTCAACAGGTACGGATGATACATATCCAGCAATTGATGGGCGCCTCCCGCATGGATATCAACAAGCAATTGTTTTTTGACATCTTCTTTACCGTACTTGCCGGCTTTATACTTTCGCTACTTATCATGTATGACCTGATACCGGTTTTCAACTCGATATTATCCGGACAAATGAAAGCATCTTTCATCTTTAGCGGGCAGGTAATGCCTGTATTGATCGGATTGATCCTTATCCTTTCCATCCTGCCGGCCATCTATGTGAGCCGTAAGATGTCCGTCCTTTCCCGGCAACACTATCTGGATCTGACCGGCGGGAAAAAGAAACAAGGGCTCATCACCACCCTGTCCATTATCCAATTTGCAATATCCATCGCTTTAATCGTTGCCACGTTGACGGTCAACAATCAGATCGGTTTGATCCGCCAGGGAGGAGAAGCCTATCGCGGACTGATTGAGATCGAAGATTTAAGCGGAGGCAACAAGCAAGAGAAACCGTTCATCGAAGAACTGCGCTCTCATCCTGAATTAGGGGAGATAAACACTGCTGCGATGCCAATGTTTAACTACGCTGTCCGGCAGATAGTCATCACTAATCCTGATGGTAGCGAACACTATCTAACGCTGGTGCAACTCTTCTGGGATACCGACTTCTTGTCTACTTTCCATATCGGGCTGCAACAAGGTTTACAGCCTAAAGAAGCGCTGGAACGTTTTGCCCGTCCGGTTTACATCAATCAACGTTTTGCTGATATATTCGTCAGTAAAGAAGAAAATCCGATCGGGAAGCCGGTAAAGAGCTTTGATATCGAGTATGATTCCAATAATAAGGAAGATGGTTCCAAAGAAAACCCAATCACCACTATTGCCGGAGTCGTTGATAACTTTTTTATCGGTTCGCTGGAACAAGAGGTATCCCCCACAATTATCCATGTGAATTATGACGTAGGCAAGTACAATGTGGCTTATTTCCGGTTAGATGCCAATCATCCGGATCGGCTGAACCAGGTCAAGCAAATTTGGGAAAACCATCATCCCGGGCAACTATTCACTTACAAACATGTCTATGACGGCTTCATCGACATGAATCAAAAAGCGTTCGGATTGGCAGAATTGTTACTCATGTACTCGCTAATCAGTATTTTCCTTACCTGCTTCGGGCTTTTCGGGATCGCATTGTATGCAGCCGAACAACGCACGAAAGAGATTGGTATCCGGAAGGTGAACGGAGCTACAATCTGGCAAATCGTTACCTTACTCAATAAACAGTTCCTTATATGGATTGGTATAGCCTTCTTTATCACGGTTCCGGTAATCTGGCTCCTTCTGAACCAATGGTTACAAGGATTTGTATATCGTACAGAAATATCTGTAAGTGCATTCCTCCTGGCTTTATTTATAGTAACCGGCATCGCTTTGTTAACCGTAAGTTGGCATAGTTACAAAGCGGCATCCCATAACCCGATCAAAGCATTACGTAATGAGTAGACAATTGATGGAATATCATTGCTGTCTAAAATTTAGACAATTTACATCTTGTTACTTCAATAGAGCATTATTTTTGTTGGCAGACAGGCATATACTAATTAGCTTTGAGGAAAAGAACAAAGCACAGTGAAGAACATATCCTTCAAACTCATTTTCCGAAGCTGGTGGCGTAATAAAACATTTACCATTATCTCCATTCTCAGCCTTGCTGTGGGTATTGCCTGTACCAACCTGCTGGCTGCCTTTGTGATACATGAATACAATATAGAGGCGAATAATCCAAACAAGGATCGGATTGTAGTGACTAAACGGACTTTTATGGATAACGGGATAGAGAACTATGCGATTCATCCCACGGCTATATCCCAGTTGTTCAGCCATATCCCAGAATTAGAGAGCGTATGTACGGTTAAATATTGCTTCACAGTATCTCATTGTATAGTTGGAGGGAATTACTTTTCCGACTTTAATGTACTCGATGTAGATAGCACTTTCTTCCGTTTTTTTCCTCAAAAAGTAGTCAGGGGAAGCATAGAAGATGCCATGATCGGACCGGATCGGATCGTCCTTACCGAATCTTTTGCCAAACGCCTGTTCGGACGAAGTGATCCTATCGGACAAACCCTGCAAATAAACTTCAGGCCTATGCCTCGTATAATAAAACAGGAAGGGTTAGTTACTTTTACCGTTTCGGCAGTTGTCAAAGACGATTATCAGGCAGCAAATCGTTTTGATGCACTGTTTATGGCTCAGCCAAACGCGGCAACCACTTATTTCATGTTGAAGGATAATATTTCGATTTCCAATCTGCAAGCTAAAACACAGGATTTAGTCCTTAATTCATCTTCCAGACAGGGCGGAGCACTCAAATATACTTTTCTGAGTATACAGGATGCTTGTCTTGGTCAGGCGACAGGCTTAACCATACTCGTGAAGAATCCCAACCGTAATCTGCTGTGGATTGCCCTCTTTTCCGCAATCCTGATATTGTTTATCGCCTGCTTCAACTATGTCAACCTAAGCTTTTCGCGCGTTTTCAAACAATTATATTCCCTGCACATACAGAAGCTGATGGGATCCAATCCCCGACAGTTGAGCATACAACTGTTTACCGATACTTTTATGACCGTTGGCCTCAGTTTCCTATTTGCCCAAATGATTCAATTTGATTTGTTGGGTGTGATGAATCGCATCATGTCTGTCCAGGTACCTGCATCATTCCTGTACAGCAGTCAGGTGCTGCCGATTACCTTCGGCTTTATAGTGCTATTGGGCTGTATTCCGGCCTTATATATTAGCCGACGTTTACCGGAAATGTCGATTTCCGCCTATAACAACTTTTATCGGGGAAAGGCAAGGCAACGAATCATATCGACTCTAGGTGTGCTGCAGTTTGCTATTTCGTTTATACTGATCATCGGAAGCCTTACCTTGCGGCAACAATTATCTCTTCTATATGATAAGACGGAAAACTATAAGGATATTTATACCTTTACAATTGGAGGTGAGGGTGCTTACACGACACTTATGCGTCCGCTGAAGGAGCGTATCATCACGATTCCGGGAGTGCAAGCCGCGACAGTAACCCGTCAAAGCTTTCCATTCGAGGTAAGAATGGATAATGGGAGTTATATTGAATATTGCACTGTGGACAATGGAGATGAAGATATGATGGAGGTTATGAACCACAAATTATTAAAAGGACTACCCTGGAAAGAGGCTTTAGCACAATTTCCTAATCCGGTCTACCTGAATCGTACCTGGGCGGAAATCTTATTTCCTGACGGAGAAATTCCGATCGGTCATTTTATAAAGGAATATGAACCGAAATTGGGAGAACATCTTTACTTCAGAGATACCGACCACGTGATAGCCGGTGTGGTAGAGGATTATTATTGGACCCATGTAACAAATAACCTCGAAGCACCTATCGGTAAAGGGATCATTAGTTATACAAAGAATGACTATTATCTGACCGTACGTATTGACCCGGAGTTTGCCTCTTCTGCCATTCAACAGATATATACCGAATGGTATAAACTTCATCCGGCAGAGTACCTCGAGCATGAGAATTCGCATGATAAAGTACTGATTAATAACAAGAAGCTATTTGAATTGTCTGATTTATTACTGATGTATTCTATTATCAGCATCCTGTTGACCTGTTTCGGACTATTCGGTATATCTCTTTATGCGATCGAGCAACGGACAAAAGAGATCGGTATACGCAAAGTGAACGGCTCTACTGCCCGGCAGATCATGCTGTTACTTAATCGCCAGTTTATCGGTTGGATCGGGATGGCCTTTGTGATTGCTACTCCTGTTGCCTGGTGGCTGCTCAGCCAATGGATGCAGAATTTCGTTTACCGTGCCGGCTTCAATGCCTGGACATATATTCTGTCGGTACTTATTGTAGTTGGTATAACATTGTTTACGGTAAGTTGGCACAGCTACATGGCGGCGTCGGGGAATCCGGTAAAAGCGTTGAGGGACGAGTAAATTAATCAATTAGAAAAAACAGAACGATCATGAAGAACATATCCTTCAAACTCATTTTCCGAAGCTGGTGGCATAATAAAACATTTACTATTATCTCCATCCTCAGCCTTGCTGTTGGTATAGCTTGCACCAATCTGCTGGCAGCATTTGTTATTCATGAGTACAATATTGAGCCGGATAATCCCAACAAGGACAAAATAATAGTGACTAAACAAACTATTGTAGATAAAGGACTGAACTTTTTTATTGTATCATCCGAAATTACTCCTCAACTGTCCTATCAGGTTCCGGAATTGGATAAGGCATGCATTGTCCATGATTATGACAATATCACCTATTGCAAAGCCGGTGAAAACTTCTTCACAGATATCAAGGTAATAGAGTCGGATAGTTCTTTTTTCCAATTCTTTCCTCAAAAGGCAGTAATGGGAAGCCTTGAAAATGCTATGGCTGGGCCGGATCGGGTCGTCCTGACAGAATCCTTTTCCAAACGGTTATTCGGGCGAAATGATCCGATAGGACAAACAATCCAATTACAATTCGGGATAAGCGAATCCATGAGTAAAGTAGGATTATTTACTTTTACCGTTTCCGCTGTTGTAAAAAACAACAATCATCAGGCTGCATTCAATTTTGATGCTTTGTTTTTTGACAAACCAACTAACGGTGCAAATTTTTTCCTGTTGAAGGATAATATTTCTATTTCCAATGTACAGGCTAAAACAACGGATTTAATTATTAAAAATCATAATGACATAGAGTCTAAATACGAATTCTTCAGCATCCGGGAAGCCTGCCTTGATCAGGTAGCAGGGTCATCACTCCTAAAGAAAACGAACACTAATTTACTACTCATTGCGCTCTTTTCTGCTATCCTTATATTGGCCATTGCCTGTTTCAATTACATTAACCTGAGTTTCTCCCGTGTATTTAAGCAACTATATTCAATTCATGTGCAAAAACTAATGGGAGCGGGAAGCAGACAGTTAAGCATGCAGTTGTTTGCCGATACGTTTATGACAGTATGTTTAGGCTTTTTGATTGCACAACTGATACAATTTGACTTGCTGTCGGTTATGAACCGTATCATGTCTGTCCGGGTTCCGGGTTCTTTTCTGTATAGTAACCAGGTATTGCCGGTTACGTTCGGGCTTATTCTTCTGTTAGCATGTATCCCGGCATTGTATATGAGCCGGCGCTTGCCTGAAATGTCAATTTCCATGTATAATAACTTCTATCGCGGAAAAGCAAGGCGATGGATCATCACTTCACTGGCCGTTACGCAATTTGTTATTTCGTTTGTCCTGATCATCGGGAGTTTTTCCGTAAGACGGCAGGTTTCATTACTATACGATAAAGTAGAAAACTATAAGAACGTTTATACCTTTTCAGTGGGAGATTACGAGACATCCATGCTTCCGCTTAAAGAACGTATCGCCCATCTTCCGGGTATACAAGCTGTGACTTTAGATAATGGTTTTGATTATTGGCCTTTAAGCAATTCGCCATACGAGCCTTATAGCTCTGAGGATGGAGACGAAGAAATAATGGAAGTGATGGGATATAAATTATTACAAGGGTTACCTTGGAAAGAAGCATTGGCAGAATACCCACATCCTGTTTATCTGAATCGTACCTGGGCTCAAAACCTGTTCCCGGATGGAAATATTCCTATTGGTCATCTTATAAATGAATATGAACCCAGGTTAAAAGACCGTCCTCCTTTCGGGAATGATCACGTGATTGCCGGAGTAGTGGAAGACTATTTTAAACTCTATGCATCTAATAGTCTTGAAACTCCAGTCAATAAGAGTATCATCAGTTACACAAGGGATGGAATTAACTTAAAAGTCCGCATCGATCCCGGAAATACTACAGCTATCCAACAAATATACGAAGAATGGAATAAACTTTTTCCAGGAAAATACCTCGAACATGAAAGTTTGTATGCAAATGTTTTAGGTAATAACAACAAACTATTTGAGTTATCCGACTTGTTAATGATGTATTCCATTATCAGTATACTGCTTACCTGTTTCGGATTATTTGGTATGTCCCTTTATGCTATCGAGCAACGAACAAAAGAGATCGGAATACGTAAAGTAAACGGTTCATCCATCTGGCAGATTATGATACAGCTTAATTGTCAGTTTATTATCTGGATTGGAATAGCCTATGTGATTGCTGTTCCTGTTATCTGGCTGATGATTAACCAATGGATGGAAAGCTTCGTTTACCGTGCAAAGTTTAGTCTCTGGACATATTCCCTGTCGTTGTTTATTGTAATAGTCATAACGTTGTTAACCGTAAGTTGGCACAGTTACCGGGCTGCATCCGGTAATCCGGTTCATGCATTGAAAGACGAATAAATGAATCAATAAGAGATCAGCACTAAAAGTTAAAACAACCACTTGAAAAAACATAAATATCATGAGGAACATTTCATTCAAGCTTATCTTCCGTAGTTGGTGGCGTAATAAAACATTTACCATTATCTCCATCCTCAGCCTTGCGGTTGGCATTGCCTGTACCAATCTGTTAACCGCCTTTGTAATCCATGAGTACAATATAGAGGCAGAAAATCCCAATAAGGATAAGATGGTAGTTGCCAAAATGACTATTGCAAATGATGGGATGAATACTTATCATATGATGAGACCTGAATATATTTCCGAATTAACCAATGCAGTTCCTGAACTGGATAAATTATGCAGGGTTCTTCCTTATGAATTTACGATCTATTGTCAGGTCGGAGAGAACAAGTTCAGTGATTTTAATGTAGTAGAGGCCGATAGTACTTTTCTCCAATTCTTTCCGCAAAAGGTAGTAATGGGAAACCTGGATGACCTTCTGATTGGACCGGACCGGATCATCCTGACTGAATCTTTTGCCAAACGGCTATTCGGACGTGGCGATCCGATAGGACAAACAGTCCGGATACAGTTTGGAATGGATTATTCCAGTGGAAGTGAAGAGACATATAAGCCTTTTACTGTTTCCGCAGTTGTAAAAGATGACCATCAGACAGCATTTAGTTTTGATGCTTTGTACTATGCGAAACCAACCAGGGGACTCAATTTTTTTCTGCTAAAAGATAACATCTCTATTCCTGATCTACAGGCAAAAGCAGACAGTTTAATTATCAACAGGAATGGGATGGATTTTCTATTTACTTTACATAGTATCCGGGATGCCTGTTTTGACTCGGGATCACTTCCACCTCCACCGCTTAAGAAACCGAACATTGATTTATTACTTATTGCTCTTTTTTCTGCCATCCTGATATTGGCTATCGCCAGTTTCAACTATATTAACCTGAGTTTTTCCCGGGTTTTCAAACAATTGTATTCTATTCATGTACAGAAACTGATGGGAGCCGGAAGCCGTCAGTTAAGTATACAATTGTTTGCCGATACATTTATGACCGTTGGATTAGGGTTTCTGATCGCACAGTTGATACAATTTGATTTAATGGGAGTAATGAATCGCATTATGTCTGTCCGGGTTCCCATCTCTTTTTTATATAGTAGCCAGATGTTGCCGGCTACATCTGTTCTTATACTACTTTTGGCTTGTATCCCCGCTTTATATATGAGTCGGCGTTTGCCGGAATTGTCGATTTCGGTCTACAACAATTTTTACCGGGGAAAAGCAAGACAGCGGATCATCGCTTCGCTGGCTGTCGTACAGTTTATTATTTCGTTTGTCCTGATTATCGGCACATTTACCGTAAGACAACAGATATCGCTTCTATACGATAAGATAGAAAATTATAAGGATATCTATAGTTTTTCAGTTGGAGATTACCAAACCTCCATGCTTCCGCTCAAAGAACACATCGCTCATCTTCCGGGCATACAAGCCATAACATTAGGCTCTCCTCTTTTTGATGACACGGGTATGCTCGGTGAAATCAAAGACGGGATATATGAAACGTATACCTTTGAGGAAGGAGACGAAGCAATCATGGAAACGATGAGATATACCCTGTTACAGGGGTTACCATGGGAAGAGGCAATCAAACAGTATGCGCATCCGGTCTATCTTAACCGTGCATGGGCTCAATATTTGTTTCCGGATGAAAGTCTTCCTGTCGGTAAACTTTTGAAGGAATGTGAACCTCGATTAACAGAAGAGTATGTTCCTGTCGGAAATGACCACATCATTGCCGGAGTTGTTGAAAACTATTTTAGTCCCAACAAAGAGAATACCCTTGAAACGCCTATTGCCAAAGGAGTAATTAGCTATACCAGGGATGGTATTTGTTTAAAAGTCCGCATCGATCCCGGGAATACTACAGTTATCAGGCAAATCTATGATGAGTGGGATAAACTTCATCCGGGAGGGTATCTTGAACACGAGAGCATGTACGATAAAGTGCTAAGCAACAACAAGCAACTTTTTGAGTTGTCCGGCATATTAATGATGTATTCCATTATCAGTATCCTGCTTATCTGTTTCGGGCTATTCGGTATATCTCTTTATGCTATCGAGCAACGAACAAAAGAGGTCGGAATCCGGAAAGTGAATGGGTCATCCACCTTGCAGATCATGATGACACTTAACCGTCAGTTTATCGGTTGGATTGGAATAGCCTACGTGATTGCTGTTCCTGTTGCTTGGTTATTGCTTAACCAATGGATGCAAAGTTTTACTTACCAGGCTGATTTAAACATCTGGTCATATATCCTTTCATTGCTTATTGTGGTAGGTATTACCCTACTGACTGTAAGCTGGCATAGCTATAAGGCTGCAACCGGCAATCCGGTAAATGCGTTGAGGGATGAGTAAAGAAATTGTTAATGCGTTAATTTGTTTAACCGTTTAAACGGATTAACGCATTAACAAATGAAGAAAGGATCTTATTCCATCACAATATCAAACTGATCATACGGTTCCGTACGATGTGCCAGATGTTTGGTTGACGGCGAGATACCGAACAAGGGCGAATAGGTTTTTACCTTGATGGTCTTTCCATCCGGCATAAACTCCAATATACGAAGCCAGCCATCGCCTCCATTCCCTTCCCAGCCACCGCCAAGAATCTGCACATTAAACATCATCTGGTGAACATTCTTTCCGGCAGTGTTCTTATCTACCCGGTAAGCTACCGATTCATCAAAACCACCCGGGTTTCCGGTATGACCACAGATTACCATGTAAATATTGCCGGACGGTTCGACTAATTTCTTCCAGACGGCTTCGCCCCAGTTGTGTGGCGCAATTGCATAGCGCTCATTATCTGTGCGTTCGGCCGTGCGTTGACGCAGGAAAGAATGGGTCATAAAGATCACCTTGTGATCTTTGTACTGCTCGCTGGCAGCTAATTCTTTCGCCCAGTTGAGTACTTCGTCCCGCGGGGCAAACTCGGAAGTAATGACTAAGAGTTTCCCCCAATTCGGTTCAATAAATTCAAACGCTGCATTTTCTAATGATTCTACTCCACTCCTGTTCGGGTATACACTTATGCAGATATCACGCCATGCCGTATTTCGTTCAAACGGGAAATATTCGGGGAAGTGAGTCTTCCCATTTTCCGAGCTCCGGTACCCATATTCATGATTACCGGTTGAAATGATGTAAGGCACTTTGTTATCTAAACGCTCAAAAGCGCGCGAACCGGCTTCCCACATTTCCCTACTGGTCTGGTTCAACATCTTACGGTTGCGAACGATATTCTCATTCTGTTCGACAATATCGCCCGTACACAGTACTGCTTTTACATTCAGGTTATCTATATTGTCGGCAATCCAGGCCGTACAGATTTCAAACAGCGGCTGGTTGATATCATACTTGGTATATCCTTGCGGATCACCCAGCAGGATCATTGAAAACGAATTCGGATCTGCCAGATGCTGTTGATCCGCCCTGTGCTGGGCCGAAATGAGACAAGATAGACTCAGCAGCCAGCCGATAATAAATAAGATTTTATTCATGATGTATATTAATATTTTAGTAGTTAAAGAGTCAAGGAGTTATCAGTCGCTTTGCTCCTTAGTAGTCAAGTAGAAAATATAATATTGCGGCTACTTAACTCCTTGACTTCTTACTCCTTTGACTCCTGCATGAGGCGTACATAGCCTCATGCTTAATCCTGCCAACCCGGATTTTGTGTAAGACTTGAGTTCATCTCCCTTTCCTTAGCAGGGATTGGCCATACTTTAACATGTTCACCAACGCTGAGGTGTTTGTATGTAGTTTCACCCCAAATCTGCATCATTCCATTCGAATTGAGTGCGCCTACCTGCCCGGAAGAATGGTCTTTAAACTTCCGGTCGTACCAGGTGTCCCAACGAAGTTCGTTGAAGTACATCACATCCTCACCGCCAAGTTCAGCATAAAACTCTCTTCGGATACGCTGGCGCATATCATCCTGTCCACTGACGGCAGTCGCAGGATAAGCTGCATCGTTGAGAAGCACATGACCGACCCGTTTTCTTACCATATTCACAAAGGTAACAGCCTCATTTGTCCTGCCAAGTTCATTCAAACATTCAGCCCGCCGGAGGAGAACCTCGGCATAACGGCAAAGGATGATATCCTCAGAGTAAACCCAGCGGGTTGTACATTCGTCTCCCTCGGGAACATATTTCCTCCACAAATAATAGAATTTAGAATTCGTATCGGTACGGACATCATAAGGTTCGCCTGCATCCAGAATGTAGGGCCAGCGAAGCGTCCATGTATAATTTCCTATTCCGGCTTCATTACCATAATAAGTGGAGTAAGGAGTGATGATTGACTGCATAAGACGCGGATCACGATCTTCGTATGCTTTACGAATCCGGGCTTCATTGCCCTGATCTATATAGTGGCTCATATCAGCGCCATAAGCAACCATATTGTCATAAAGCGCCTTGTAATTAGAGGTTGCTTCATTGGTTCCCCATTGCCCATTACCGGACTGGAGGCCATCACGAAGGAAGAAAGCGACTCTGCCCTGTGGGCTCATGGAATGCCATCCCGGGCAATATTTTTCCCAATCAAATTCGGAACCATCCGTACATTCATACATCTCTACGAAAGCCGGGCTCGGGATATAATTATTCCAGGCGGAACCTCCGGTCACACGGCTACCATAGTTTATCGCCCTCGGGTTGCCCATATTAGTAGTTTCGACACATTGTACGGAGAAAATCATCTCATCACACTGTTCATTAGCAGGTTTGAAAAGCTGAAAGAAATCATCGTTTCCTGTAGCGCCGTTACTTGGGCTGTAAAGCGTATACCCCAGACCTTCTATTGCTTCAAAATCAGAAAGAGCCTTGGTGTAATCGCCCAGGAATTGATATGCCTGCCCCCTGAATGCGTAAGCAGCTCCTTTTGTGATACGGCCATAGCTACTGCTTCCTTTCGCATATTTGCCGGGAAGATTGGGTTCATTGATGCAATCCGTTAGATCTGTGATTATCTGATTCCACACCTCGGTTTCTGTAGAACGGGGTTTGTTTGCCTCCGAACTCTCTACATTTTCAGTATAAATAGGAACACCCCTCCAAAGCACATTCATGTGGAAGTAAGCCCAGGCACGCAGGAATTTACTTTCGGATTTAAGCTGGGCTTTCTCATCGTCTCCCATATCAGGAACTTTATCAATATTGTTGATGACGTCGTTAGCTCTGTATACCATTGTATAATAGAATTTATACTGATCTGCGACACTACCTGTAGAAGGAGTACAAGAGCCTGAAGCAACAAAGCAATTGCCCCTCCAGTTCATATCGAGATCCATAACAGACGAGTTTGCATCAAACACAAGTCCCCTGGCATTATCAAAGTTCTTAGAGTATTTATTATAGAGTCCATTGTATACACCCATTGCTGCTGCACGAGCTAAAACAGAGCTTTCCCATACATTCGCACTTGAAAATTTATCGCTTGGTGATGTGTCGAGCAAATCGCTGTCACATCCGGTAAAACCAAACAACATCGCCGACATAGCCAGAATGGTTGTTATTTTTTTGAATATATTATGTTTCATATGTTTATTGGTTAGAGACGCAGTGCACTGCGTCTGTACTTAATTAGATTTTTAAAATGTCACATTAACACCGAATGCATACTGGCGCATGGTCGAGTAACCAATCATGGTGCGCATTTCAGGATCCTGCCCTGAGAATCCGGTGATTGCAAAAAGATTCTCTCCCGTAGCATAAACACGTAGCTTTTCTACATAGAATTTCTTGGAAATCACTTTAGGAAGAGTGTATCCCACTGTCAGGTTTCTAAGTTTAATAAAATCACCTTTCTCTAAATGTAGGGATGAATTTGTCGAACTCTGAGCGCCTGAAACATTCACCAGGCGAGGCTGTTTGGAAGTGAGATTTGTTCTGGGATCCATAGGATTCTCCGGATCATAGAAGTAGTGATTATTTGCCACATTATCAGGAATGGCATAACCGTAGACAGTCTCACTGGAGTTTCTGGATGTAGAATAGTAATAAATACTAAATCCTGCAGACCCGCCCCAGCTCATGGAGAAGTCAAAATCTTTCCAGTATGCAGAGGCTTGAAGACCGAAATTATATTTAGGAGTAGTTGAAGTCCCCTGGAATTCTGAGTCGTATGAATTACCATAGATACCATCTCCATTCGCATCCGCATAAATATATTCGCCATACCAGAGTGCATTTTTTGCAACCGTATTGTATGGCTGGAAAGTATAGCCTGCAGCCTGCATAGCCTGCAACCATTCCATATCTTTTTCCGTACGGATCATACCGTCTTTAGGACCGCCGTTAATATTAACCGAACCATCCGCATTGAAACCGGAACCACTCCCCTTGTAAACATTGGGAAGATAAAACTCATTGATCTGACGGCCTTCAATAATCCTGGCTCTGCCACTATTATCACTGGTAGAGACATCTCCGATATTAGTCGAATATTCTGTGTGGTCAGCGTTCCAACCTCTTTCTAACTCACCTTTGTATTTGCTGACAAAATTCTTATTGAAAGAGAATTGTCCCCTGACAGAATAACTGAAATCTTTACCGATATTGTCTCTCCATCCGAGTTCGAATTCAATACCCCTGTTAGTCACTTCTGCGATATTCTCCCTGGGCGCTTCTGCTGTACCCATTGCCATATACATATCAGGCCTGTAGAGTATTCCGGTAGTCAATTTGTTGTATGCATCAATATTACCGGTCAGTTTATTGTCCAGGAATCCGAAATCAAAACCAATGTTGGCAACTGCTGTTTCTTCCCAGGTAAGCATTGAGTTGGCAATAGATGTGATAGCGATACCACTTGTCAGCGCCTGGCCTGTAGAATAGTTGGCTGCCGAATAGACAGACTGCCATTCATAGTTATCGATCGCATTATTACCCAGTTTACCCCAGGAAGCGCGAAGCTTCAGGTTCGTTAACCATGGCGTTGAGTTGAGCCAGGATTCTTCATTCATACGCCAGCCAGCCGAAAATGAAGGGAAAGTCCCCCAACGTTCATCAGGTGCAAACCGCGAAGATCCATCACGACGTAAGTTAAATTCGAACAGGTATTTACTCTTAAAAGCATAGTTCACACGTCCGAAGTATGAACGGGCTGCATATTCAGTTCCATAACCTGTTGTAGAATAAGGCGTAGTAGCAGCATTAAGATCATTAATACCTGCATCTGTAAGCCCCAGCTTACTTACATCAGTTTCCCTGTATCTATACTTCTGTTCCTCATAACCAATCATAGCCGACACATCATGAAAGCCGAAAGACTGGTTGTAATTAAGCAAATGGTTCAACTTGGTAGTATTCGCCCTGGTGTAATACATATACGAATAAAGGGTCGACGGATCAGCAGCTCCTGTTGAATAAGCGCCTTTAGAGAAACTGTACTTCCCGATAGAAGTATCTACGGTCTTTTTCTCACGGCGAAGGTCATTGTAATAGAAGTCGAAATTATAGGTAAAATATTTCAGAAACTTAGCCTGTGCATACCAGTCGGTATAGATCTGTGTATATTTATCATGCCCGTCCACTAATGCCAAATCCCAAAGAGGGTTATGCGATTGAGGATCATCTTCCGGTCCTTCCGGAGCGCCATATTTTCCATCATAGAACGGATATGTACAAGGAAGCATCTTCTGTGTATTAATTGTATTGAAGAAATCATCCTGACTTGAACTGCTGACATCCTGGTCGGTTACGTTTCCCCAGGTACGAGTACCCACCCTCAACCAACTGGTAACATCCGAATACAAATTCACACGCGCCATGTATCTGGAATAGCCTGTTTTTTTAATCACACCGGGGTTATCAATATAGGACAAGCTCATGGAATAGCCGGTCCTGGTATCCTTACCATCGATAGAAACCGTATGCTTCTGCATCAATTGGTTGCTATATATTTCATCCCACCAGTCGGTATTCGGATAAGCCACATAGTTCGGGTAGCCTGAAGCTGCAATACCGTTCGGATTGGCATTGGCTGCTTTCCATGTATCAATAGAACTTTGCGAGAACATATCAGAGTTACCCAGATTGCGTGCAGACTCGTTCATCAATTCCATATACTGGACATAGTCGGAAATCGTATGTATCGTCTTAAAAGGTTCATTATAGGAGACTGTTCCATCGTAAGTTATGTTGATTTTTCCATCCGTACCATTCTTTGTGGTGATAAGTATAACTCCATTGGCTCCCCTGTTTCCATAGATCGCACAAGAAGCGGCATCTTTAAGGATAGAAACACTGGCGATATCGGATGGGTTCACCATACTGACACTCTGCTCCATGCCGTCGACAAGAATAAGGGGACCGGAAGAGTTTAATGTCCCGACACCGCGGATATTGTAAGAAAAACTCTCCGCATTAGGCGCTCCTGAATTTTGCATAATCTGAAGACCGGGAGAAGCGCCGTTAAGAATCTGGGAAGCATCTGTTATCGCTCTTGACGACACGTTTTCAAAGTTAACCGTAGATACAGATCCGGTCAGGTTGACTTTCTTTTGCGTACTATAACCAACCACCACCACTTCGTCCAATGCTTGCGTATCTTCTTTTAACTGTATGGACAAGGATGTACGGTTACCTATGCTGACTTCCTGTGCAAGATATCCGATATATGAAACTTGCAGGACAGCATTATCGCTTACGTTTAACGAGAAATTCCCGTCAATATCCGTAATTGCGCCATTGGTTGTTCCTTTTTCAATTACATTCGCCCCGATTATCGGTTCGTTATTATTATCTAAGACTACTCCATTTATACTTTTTTTCTGTTGAGAAGTCATTCCGGTTTCCATACCTTTTGCCGGATCATCTTCTGCCGAATTGATCAGAATCAGATTATTCTCTATAATTTCGTAACCTACATTCTCTTTCTCAAACAGTCGATTCAAGATTGTTTCAACCGGCTGATCTTTTACACGTACGGAAACTTTCCTGTCTAAATTAATTTTCCCGCTTTCATAAATAAACCGAAATTCAGACTGGCTTTCAATCTGAAAAAGTACTTCTTTTATCGACCGGTTCCGGATATCTAAAGATAACTTTGTTTGTTGGGAATAGACATTGGCCGAAATATGTATAGAAAAGAGAATCAGGGCAAACGTTGTCAATCTCATAACAGATAAAATCTTTTTAAGGACCGGAGCTGATTCCGGTCTTGATATATAAAAAATTTGCATATCTTTGTTTATTATTTGTTAGTTAACAATTGTGCTTCTAGACACTTGATTAATTATCAAAAATGATGACGGGAAGTGGTGCAACATTTCCCGTTTTCGTGTTATCCATACTATTTTATTTATTTCATAGGCAATCTTATTTAGAGGTTATGTATATATGTTTTCCTTTGATATGATAATCTATATGGCTTAAACGGCTTAATGCATCAAGTACATCTACGATTGATTCTTCTTTTATCACTCCGTTGTAGCGGAGGTTTTCGCCTAATTCTTTCTGAACGGAAATATCTACATTATACCATCGCTCCAGATGTTTACAAACATCACTCAATGACATATCATTCATATACAACTTGTTTTCCAACCAGCCATATGCGTGTGACAAAATGCCTTCCGACAGTTTTAATTGATTCGTTTCTTTATCATAAACCGCCATTTCACCGGCGTTCATCTGTAATGTCCGGCCTGTATGATTTAATTCGATACAGCCCTCTACGAGCGATGCCTGTATAATCTGGTCACCGGCATAAGCATATAAATTAAAAGAAGTTCCCAATACTGTTACTTCCAGATCATTTTCCAGCTTTATGACAAAAGGCTCTTTACTTTTGGATATATCAAAAAAACCTTCTCCCTGAAAACTAACTTCTCTGACTTTCTTTCTGGGGTTGTATGCGTAGGTAATATCCGAGCCTGAGTTCAACCTGACAACCGACCCATCGGGCAATGTTATTTCCGAGCGATTACCATAATCGGTAGCCATACTGACCAATGTCTCTGGTTTTCCATTCAAAACACCCAAAAAGGATAACATCAATATGATAAATATAGTAGCTGCAACACCGGATATGGTATATGAAAAATTTTTCAATCGCCGACGGAATTTTTCTTTTTCCTGATGTATATGATGAATCTTATCCCATGCTTTTCCGGTATCAAACGCCTCTTTCTCCATATAATATTTAGATTCGTCCCATATTCTTTTATATTGTTTGAATAAAATGCTGTTTGACTCATTTTCATCCAGCCATCCAATCAATACAGGGTCTGTTATTTCTTCCTGTTCCTGTAAGAAATAACCGATAATATGGTCATTTATATCTTTCTGTTCTCTCATAAGATTTCTGTATTAGTATGACACCGTAAAACGAAAAAGGTCCTATCCTCAAAAGAGAAAATTATATACCTTTTCTTTCAAGACAAGCCTTAAGACTTTGTAAAGAACTCCAAATCTGATTCTTAATAGTCTTTATAGCAATGGATAATTTTTCTGCAATTTCTTTTTGTTTTAAACCCTCTATCCGGTGAAGGAGCAAGACTTCCCTGCTTCGCGGTGGAAGACGATCAATACAATCGTAGAGCGCTATCCGGAATTCATCGGATTCGAATTGATCTTCTTCCGTGTAAGCTGCAATGTGCTCATGATACTCTGACAGTTCCTGATGTTTTTTTGTATTACGTATATGATTTAAGGTTAGATTCCGGGCCATTTTATAGAGATAGCCCGAAACATTTACTGTAATTTCTATTTTATTCCGGTGATTCCATAAGTTCATGAATAATTCCTGCACAATATCTTCCGTCTCTTCTTTATCCGGCAACAAACGATATACATACCGGCATAAACGGGTATAATAACGAACAAATAAGTTGTTATAACTGACATAGTCGTTGTGTTTGATCGCAATAATTAGTTTTTCATCAGTAATAGGTATACCGGACATTTCTCCTCTCATAAAATCATTTACATTACCTCTGAAAACAAAACTAATTAAAATTTTTCTAAACCAAGAAATCTACCCGTTAAATTATGAATTGATTTGAAAGAGAGGATTAACCAAGCCCCTAATCTTTTCTGCAGAATTCAGACAGAATTGAAAACTGATTTTATTATGATAAATTAAAAAATATTTCGTTTATTTGCATTTGCCAATTTTTCCAACATATTAACAATAAAAAAACTAATTCCATGAGAGTAAAATCTTATTTTTTATTAGCTGTATCACTTTGCTGTATGCTGCCCTTTATGGCACACGGAGCCGATTTATATGAAGAAAACCCTCCGCCACCAGGCCCCAGAGTCAGATCTATGCCTATCTCACCTATTACGATTAACGCCGAATCAGGCATGCTTACACTCCAATTTATGAGCGATTTAGGTGAAGTATATGTAATATTACAGCCGGCAGCTAAAAAAACAAACTATTTCCAGTCGGTTAACACTTCCATACAAGATCAGGCCGTCTTCGCCGTGCCTGCCGGAATTTACACCCTGATAATCACTGACGCTTTTGGAAATGTGATTCAACAGGAAAATATCATAATCACGTAATAATTAATCAGGACCAATGACTCGACCCCGAATATTTACAATCTTATGTGCAGGGATTCTTCTATGGACAACCTGCACTACAGATACCGATAAAAACAGTCTCTTATCCGAGGCGATAAACACAGTCGATAACAATCCAAAGGAAGCTCTGGAACTACTGGAAAGTATTTCACCGGAGTTACTTGATTACGATAAGGATCAGCATATGGAGTTTGTGACTACACTGACACAAGCACGGTATATGGACTATCAGGATATTACGGTTGATTCATTGATACTGGATGCTCAACGCTATTTTGCCACGAGCCGGAACTATGAAATGGCGGCGCGCGCCAGTTTTTATGCAGCTATGTATTGGTACGAGGGGGAGGCCATAGACAAAGCTGTGGAATACTGGCAGGCCGCCTTCTCTTTTGCCGAAAAAGCAGGCAATAATCTGTTTACGGCAAAAAGCGCGTATTGGTTAGGAAGAACTTATTTTATTCAGGAGCAATGGGAGAATTCTATGACCTATTGTCAAAAAGCTTTGATGCTATATAGCGATCTACCAGATGCCGAACATTATAAACTTTACATAACTGAGATGCTGGGACAAGTCCATCGAAGAGTACAAAACCAAGAACAAGCATACCAGTATTTTGATGATGGATTAAAAGCGGCTAAAAACCAAACCAATACAAAGTACGAGTCCCGTTTCCTAAGAAATATAGGACTTATTCATCGCGATAAGGGAGAATACCAACAAGCAAAAGAATATTTTGATCTGGTACTTTCAAAACAACCCGAACCGGAAGATAGAATGCGATTCTATTTAAGCTATGCTATATTGTACCGGGCCATGAATCTTCCCGATTCAGCCCTCCATTATTTAAACACAATTGAAAATCAAGTCCAGGAAATTACCTATCCCAATACGCGTAGGGATATTTATAAAGAGTTGGTTACATATCATAAAGCCAACAAAGGGGATGGAGATAAAATAGCACGTTATTCGCAGTTAGCCCATAATGAAGATTTACGCATCAAAAAGAGCCAAAGCGAGAAAAAAATAAACGCAATCAATCAGCAGCTTGAGCAATTAAAACAGAAAAAACAGACAGAGGGTAAAAAGTACCGCCGGATATTTGATTATGGATTGATTGCCATATGTTTGCTAATATCCCTATTGATTATCATTGAAGTTTATAAGCGTGGGTTAAAAGAGAAATATATAGAAATAAAAGACAGTTATAAGATAATTCTGGATAGTTACAGAAAAGAAAAAAAGAAATATAGCAACAGTCGCAACATACAGTTTTATCAGGCAGTAGACCTGTTACGTTTATCGATAGATGGTTTGGATATCATTTCCAATATCTCCGAAGATCTCTATCAGAAAAAACTGGCACACACCGGTTCTCCGGTCTGGGAGCAGCAACTTATACTTCGCGAAAAGTTTTGCACCCAGCTTGCCGGAAATGCAAAGACAAAATTGGAAAAGTTGCATAATGGCGATATCGCTTTATCTAAACTTACACCAGAAGATTTGCCATTTCTACAGTTGGTCCGGATGAAATATCCGGATGAAAAAGTCAGCCGATGGCTGGGCTATAAAGATAGTACGCCGGAGGCTGTGAAGCTTCACAAAGAACAAATCCGCCGGATACTTATCGAAGCCGGAATGACAGATGAGAACATAGAGGATTTATTACCGAAGAGAGCAGTAGGTTAAAACGCACCTTATTCTCCTAAAAAACAACATCCGGAAAAACAACCTCCATCGTTCGGTACTATCTTCGTTTTATAACTATTCAAGCGAATCAGTAGTTAAAATAGTGTCAGATTTACTATCAAAACGATATTGACAATACGGTCAATATCGTTTTGATAAACATACTTCATCCAAACTACTTAATCAACAGAAGCCTTTTTATATTGAACAAGGGTAAAACCGCAAGGGGGAATTATAACTGTTGAATTCAGGTGTTTCTTTGACAGGGATATAGACTGGGGCGTAATGTTTGCCCTGTTCTGCTCTGTATTGGCAGCATTGATGTTATCGCTTTCTAAAGTCCATCTTTTTAGCGGAATATATCCTTCGGGAAGAACTAATTTCACTTTATGGCTCGTTTCATGGGAACGGTTGATCAATGCAATATTAATTATACCATCAGCGATCATCACGGCCGTTCCGTCAACATAAGGTAGTACAACCTCATCCTGCGATAGGTGTTCATCCATATTGCCTTCTATTACCAGTTTGTGAAGTGGAACAGTAGCTGTTGCACCTTTTATATCAATATTCATTTTTTTTCCTATCATGTATTTCCTGTAAAAATCAAAAACGTAATAGATCGTACTTCTGTAAGCATCATCTTCTCCAACCGAGCGGATCAGGCCGTGCCCATTTACAGGGAATATATAATTTGCCATACCGACATATTTACATTGTCGGACAAATACATTCAGCATCCCGGCTATAGTAACGATATCGAATTGCCGTCTGTCATCGTTTCTTGTAAATGCATATTTCCCATTACTAAAAACTTCGTGCCTGCAATTCCATTCGTCGACACTTAGCCGCACCGGATTATCTGTTCTTCCAAACCGGCGGTTTACCTCATCCAAAAGAAGTGCATTTTTTGATATCTGCATTTCAGCCCTTATTGGGGAGAAAAGCGTATAGAAAGGTTCCTGAATAACACCATCTTTCATCCTTGCACCCATATAATAGTGTGCTGCCAGAAAGTCAATCAGGTCTCCGTTTTTCTCCAGTACCGTTTTATTCCAATCATATACATGCCCCACTCCTAAAAGGCTCAATTCAGGGTATAATGATTTGATCGTGGATGCCCATGTATATAGTTTTCCCGCATAGAACTCCGCCGTTTCTGCTTTGTGTATCCCATACGAACCGTAATTTTCATTGCCAATGCACCAATATTTCACATTGTAAGGTTCTGCGCGCCCATTGGCTACCCGTTGCATTCCGAAAGCCGTCTCTGCTGTACCATTCACATATTCAATCCAATTCAACGCATCGCCCAACGACCCGGCATAGTCCGGATGGTTACTCATATTGAAGTTAATATAAGGTTCCGTTCCAATCTTTTGGCACCATTGAAGGAATTCATCCGTTCCGAAAAGATTGTTATCATATCCTCCCCAGCGAATGCAATTGATCACCGGTCGTTCCTCTTTTGGTCCAATGCCGTTTTCCCAATCGTATTCATGAATATAGGTTCCGGCAGGCCATCGAACCACAGGCATCCGAAGGGATTTCAGGAGTTCAAAGACTGCGGGATTTTCTTCATTCTTGTCGTTGAGCAGACCTCCGTATATGACTTTATCATTACAATCTTCCAGCATTTGACCATAAATCATCGGATCTATGGAAACCGGATGATCCGGTATTTCAATGGACACCGTTGTTGTTTGTCCGGCAATCTTTTTATCAGAAGCAAAACCAGAACAGATGTATAAAGACAAACAGAGACATATATATATAATCTTGGTTGTTTTCATGTTGCACAGTTATTTTACTTTTTCATACCGGATCAGTGTAAACTCACATGGGGATAAGACAATCGTTGAATTTGACTGTTTTCCGGATAGATTCATTCTCTGAGGGACAATCGTCTCCCTGTTTTCCGCCAAATTTGTCGCATTGATATCCGGGTGTTCAATTTTCCATATGGTAACAAGTTTATAATTGTCCGGCGCTTTTATGCGGATTTTCTGATTTTGGAGATGTGAACGGTTTATCAATGCGACATGTATTACCCCCTCATCCATCATAGTTGCCGAACCGTCTATATAAGTCAATGTTATATCGCCCATATTCAACTCTTTACTGACATCTCCTTCAACGGCCAGCTTATTGACAGGAAGAGTAATGGCCGCCCCTTTAATATCCAGATTCAACTTTCTGCCGGTCATATATTTCCGGTATAATTCAAAAACATAATAATTGGGAGTTTTATAAGCGTCCTTTTCACCTACAGTCTGTATCAGTCCATGTCCGTTCACAGGAAAGATATAATTGGCCATTCCAACATAAGGGCTTTGCCGAATAAAGACATTCAACATTCCGGCTATGGTCACCACATCAAACTGCCTTCGGGCATCATTTCGTGTAAAAAGAAACTTATCGCCGTCAAATATGGAATGTCGGCAATTCCATTCGTCAATGCTGAATCGTATAGGCCGGTCTATACGTTCGAAATATTTATTGGTTTCATCTAGTAGTCTGGCATTCTTCTGGATATGAGCCTCCACTTTTGCAGGCGAAAACAAAGTATATTCAGGATTTTGCAATTTCTCACCGTTCATTCTTGCTGTCATATAAAAATGTTTAGTAAGAAAATCAATTAATTCTCCGTTTTTTCTAAGAACCGTATCATTCCAATGGTATGTATGACCTACACCTAACAATTGTAAACCAGGATATTGAAAACGAATGGCGCTGGCCCAGCGATAAAGTCTGTCGGCATATTCTCCCGCAGTTTCTGCGCAATGTCTCCCCCATGGTCCGTAGTTCTCATTTCCAATTCCCCAGTATTTTACCTGATAAGGAGCTTCATGCCCGTTGAGCGCCCGTTTTTTTCCAAAAGTAGTCTTCACAGAACCATTTACATATTCAATCCAACTTAAAGCATCCCCCAGTGATGCACCGTACACAGGATCATTCCCCATATTAAAATTGATATATGGTTCTGTACCAATCTTCTCACACCATTGTAAAAATTCATCCGTACCAAACTGATGGGTTTCTATACCTTTCCATGCAAATTCTTCAACAACAGGCCTTTCTTCTTTCGGACCAATCCCTTTCTTCCAGTCATATTCATGTACATAAGTTCCTCCCGGCCATCGCATTACCGGCATATCAAGCGCTTTTAGTAATTCGTATACTCGGGGATTTTCTGTTCCGTCTTCATTTATCAGTCCGCCATAAATGATTTTGTCATTACAATCCTCCAGCATTTGACCATAAATCATTGGATCGATGAGAACCGGATTATCCGGAATTTCTATTGATACGGTTGTTGTCTGTCCGAAAAGAACAGGTAAGGATAAAAAATATAACAGACAGAAATGTAATAGTTTATTCTTTTTCATACAATAATATTTTATTTTTTTACACTAACGTCGCATGGAACGCACATATCAAGTGATTAACGGTTAGTGATAAGCAGTTAATTAACAATTAACCACTAGTTTACATGCTTCGTTATTTATTAAAATCCCTGATAATCCCTAATTTGCCAACTAAAAGTTGTACGCAAAGGAGACTAATCAGGTAAGCAATACCGATATATATAAATACAGGTAAATAAGAGTGCATTCCTACTGTTGCACCTATCATTTTCTGGGAGATCACACTGGTTATTCCTCCTAAAGTACCTCCTAAACCGGTAATGGTGGCCTGTACCTTTTTGGGGTATATCTCTGACGGTATGGTTATATTAGCCCACAATCCGTGAGCCAGCATAACACCTGATATGCAGGCGATTGCCAACACAATAGATGAACCGGCAAACAAGATATAACAAAGCACCGGGATAGCAAGAGAAGACACCACCATGACGGTTTTACGCGCTTTATTCAACGACCAGGCATAATTATTTATCAGATAGCGGGGAAGCACTCCGCCCAATATCGTTCCTATTCCCATTGCCGTATAAGGTAGCCAGGCGGTCACGCCCAACTCCGACAAAGACAAGCCTTGCACATCCTGTAAATATTTAGGAATCCAGAACAACAGAAAATAGGTAACCGGATCAATAAAGATACGTGCAGAGAAACACCCCCAGGTTTCTTTTCTCGTTAAAAGTTGTTTCAGTTTAACCGGAGTCTTATCCGGCTGCTCTTTTTGCAGACTGGCATCTTCATCCTGAAGAATATACGCTTTTTCTTCTTCTGTTATTCGGGGATGATCTTTAGGTAAATGATAATACTTTAGCCAGAAGAACAGCCAGATAAAACCTAAAAGACCCGTAACAATAAACGCAATTCTCCACCCGAAGTACAAAGCAAGAAAAGAGACGATAGGTACAGCCAATGCAGCTCCTATAGCTGTTCCTGCATTAAAAATACCTATTGCCAACGCTCTTTCTTTCAAAGGAAACCATTCCGTGGATGCTTTTACCCCACCAGGAAAATTACCAGATTCAGTGATCCCCAGAAAAAAACGAACGATAGAAAACTGTGTGATAGAACCGGCAAAAGCGTGTAACATGCTCACCAACGACCAACTTCCGGCAAAAACGGCCAATCCTTTTCTTGTTCCGATTTTATCGATAATGCTACCGCTTACAGCATACATCAACGTATAACTGAAAACAAATATAGCTGTTATATCGGCATAATCGGCATCCGACCAGTTGAACTCAGATTGGATTGTTGTGGCCAGAATAGCAAAGGAATTACGATCCAAGCAATTAAGCCCTGAAACCAAACAGAGCAAAAGCGCTATCTTCCAACGAACCGTTTTGCCTGCAGATAGATTTTGTTTCATATCATTATTATTTTAAAAACGGATTATAGTGAGAAGCTTTCTCTCCGCTTCCGTTCACCCGCTTTAATATAAGGTTTTCATCCACATCCTCTTTCAAATCTTCATTCAGCAGGAATTGTCCATTCTTTACTAAAACTTCCCTTAATTCACCGACATTTATTTCCCGTGTAGAAGAGCTATTTTTAACCAGTAAAGCTGCTGCCGTACCGGCCCCTTCGCCCATTGCCATACAGGTAGCCATTACCCGTATAGAGCCAAATGCAGTGTGAGTAGCTGAGATCGTTTTTCCGGCCACTAACAGATTATCTATTCCTTCAGGGAGCATACAGCGATAAGGAATCTCATATACCGCCTTGCCCGAACCGGTAAATATCTGTTGTTGACCATGAGGGGGATGAATATCAATAGCAAATGTACCGCACGCAACGCCATCCTTGAACGATGCTCCCTGCAGGATATCTTCCTGTGTTAACGTATAATCGCCTTTGATATGGCGGGATTCGCGTGTACCAACTTGTACAGCAGTGTCGATAATATAAGAGCCGGCAAATCCTCCTATCCGTTTTTTCAGAAATTCATGAACCTGTAAAACTTGTTTTCGAAGACTTATCTCTGCTTTCGTTAAATCCCCGGCATTAGTTGCATCCATATTTTGCAGGCGTGTCGTATTTACAGAGAACTGGTTATTTGGTAGTTCATACATTAAAATACGTGGAGCTACTTCACGGTCTAATTCTCCATCCGCAATGGCTTTGTTGACCAACATATTAAGGCCTAAAAAAGCAATTGCTCTCTGACTATCAATTTCTTTATCCGTTGGATTATCCTTTAAAATATCCCGGTTAGCTTTCATCCATGCACGCAGCTCCGTATTATCTACATTTCCCACCCTGAAATAAAGGGTAGCCGGTTGCATCGCACCATCATCTTCGCGCCCTTTACTGAAAGGGAGATCTGCAAAGGCTACTATATCTGCATCGCCCGAACAATCAATTACATGTTGCGGACAAATGGCCTGCCGACCGGATTTATTCTCGATAATAACCGTTTCAATCCTTCCATTATTCACCTGCACTCCGGTTACCAACGTGTGGAATAACATTCCAACACCGGCCTCTTCCAACATTTCCAAAAGTACAACCTTACTCCTTTCAGGGTCAAACGGTGTCATTGAGGCATTATCAAATGTAAGGTCTGTCACATGTCCTATGGAAGCTCCTGCTTCAATCATCCGTTGAACCATTTCTTCCGTTATCCCTTTAATAATTTGCCGCCCATTTATATCGTGAAACGTAAATATAGGATTCACCATTGAGGTGGTCAGGTTGCCGCCCGGAAAACCATACCTTTCTACCAACATAGTATCAGCACCATTTCTGGCAGCTGCGATAGCGGCTCCCAGCCCGGCAGGTCCGGCGCCTACAACCAATACTTCCGGTCTTGCTACTACCGAAAGTTTCTTTTGTATTTCTGTGATATATTCCATTCTAACAATACTTTAAGAAGGCATAGTAGGATATTCTCCTACTACACCTGTTTAATTTATAAATGATTTTATATGAATTAATGAAATTATGCTGCTTAATCTTTACTTCCCGTATTTTATATATCAAGATAAAATAAGGAGATCAACAACATCAATAACCGGGATTTTGTACCAGATTGGGATTAGCCTGACGTTCCGATGCCGGAATAGGTGACAGATAATCACGCTTAGGATCGAAGAAACGTACGCCCAGTTTTGTCCCGAACAGATCTTTCTCTACAAAATTTGCATAATCAGGATTTCCATACTCATCGATATGAGGAGCAATCGTCGGATATCCGTTAGGAATCCGGCCATAACACACTCCATTCATTAAACGGTCTGCAATATGCCAACGACGAATATCAAATAACCGTAGTCCTTCTCCTGCCAATTCGTATTTGCGTTCTTTACGAATTACCGACCGAAGTTCCAGTTGAGTTTTACCCAAAGTTATTTCAGGCATTTCTGCTCTTCTTCTCACTTTATTTATGGCCTCGTAAATTGTTTCATCCAATTGGTTTGCTTCAATCTTCGCTTCTGCAAACATTAAAAGGATATCTGCATAACGGAATGCAATTGCATTAATGGATGAAGCGCCATCAGTACGATATTCAAGCGAATCACTATACTTTCTCCAACAATACCCGGAAAAACTGGCATATGCATGAGTTGCATCCAGATTATCAATACGTACAGCCGGCGATTGGTTATAATCCCAGCATTTAACACTATCTTTATGTGTTTCAAACTGATAGCCAAAAAACATGCTTCCCGGTAAAACTACCGTATGATGAAGTCGCGGATCCCGGTTCTTCCAGGGATTTTCCGGTTCATACAACGGGGACTTGTCTATGGATAAACCATCTATACATTCGTAAGAGTCCACCAGTGCCTGTACCGGCATTTTATTTGAGTACCCCCCTGCCAGCCTGGACTTCATACGGCTCGGCATTCCTTGGCTTTTATCATCCTGGTTATATTGAATAGCCCAAATGATTTCTTTAGATGTTTTTCCTTTCAGCATGGTTATATCCCCATAGCCTGGTTCCAAAATATATTCAGAACCTTCCAGTTCCATAATCTTTTCACATGCTACAATAGCATCTTGCCAACGTTCATTATATAGGGCGGTCCGCGCCTTCACTGCCCACGCAAAGCCCTTTGTCAACGCCATTGTGTTTGGTTCGTTGGCCTGTTGCAAATATGGTACGGCATCATCACATTCCTTTATAATAAAATCAACAATCTTTTCCACCGGATCCCTACTCACATATGCTTCATCTAAAGACAGTGTATGATCGATCAATGGGACATCTCCAAAGACAGACGTGAGAAGCAGATAACAATAAGCACGTAAAACTTTTGCTTCTGCCCTATATTTTTCAATTTTATCAGCAGATACATTATCACTGGCCCGTTCTATATTTTCTAATATAAAATTACTCCGATTGATACTTTTATATATATTTACCCAAAGATCCCTTAACTGCCAGGCTGTGGGATCATGATACATCACTTCGGGCTTTAGATCCCTGTCTGCCGAAATATCGGAACCGGTATCATAATAAAGAATAAAAGGTATCTGATCATTAAATAAATAAAAAGCCGAATGTATCCCAACAATGGCCATACGAATTTCATTTTCATTTCGAAGAAATGTTTCTGTCGAAGGATAATTCAGCGGATATTTCTCCAACGTATCCTCACAGGAAGCAAACAGTAAGCACAACACGATCATGAATACATATGATATATTTTTTGTTCTCATAGGATTATCTGTCTATAATGATTAAAATCTGATATCAACTCCAAAACTGATCACTTTTACCTGTGGATAATAGGCTCCACTTGAAGCCGGAGAAACCTCAGGGTCCCACCCATCCCAGAAATTAGTGAAAGTCAATAGGTTTTCACCCGAAACATAAAAGCGTAAATGTTCCATTAACGCCTTTCTTGAAACGGATACCGGTACTTTATAACCTAACTGAATATTTTTCACCCTCAGATAAGCCGCACTTTTCATATAAAAATCGGAATCCTGGTAGTTATTTGCAGAATCATAGAAGTACAATCTGGGAAAAGCGGCATTTACATTCTGGTTTTCTTCTGTCCAGCGATTTTTGTGAATGTCAAAGGCCGTACTTCCTGACCAGAACGGATACATGGCCATTTGTGATAAATAACCATCTACCTTTCCAACTCCCTGAAGCAGAATATTCAAATCAAAACCCTTATATCGCCCGGCAAAATTGAATCCGAAAGTGTAGCGCGGAATTGTGGAGCCTAATACTTCCCGATCATCTGCATTCACTATATCATCGTCATTCAGGTTTTCATATCTTAAATCGCCCGGAGCCAGCGTACGCCCCTGGCGTACCCATTTATAAGAGCCATCACTGTTGAAATCATTACCAGATAGGATTCCCAGGCATTTCCGCATATATAATGAATTAATAGCATACCCTTCACGATTGGTTATCAGCCCGGTACCGTTAATACCTTTCAAATCCGTGATTTCATTTTTTACATCCGACAAATTAAAGGATACATCAAAATCAAAATCTCCGATCTTGTCGGTATACATAATATTAAAATCGTATCCTTTATTTTCAACAACACCTGCATTTTGGTATGTGGGCTCCAATCCCATTGTGCGGGGAATATCCAGAAGCATCAGGATATCATCTGTCTTCTTATGAAACCAATCGAAGGTAATATTCAATTTATTCCATAGATTTACGTCCAAACCTATATTGGTCATCGTTGTTGTTTCCCAGGTAATATTCGGATTATTCATAGTTAAAACCGCCGCACCATCTATCAGCTTATCATCCGATATATACTTGGTACCCATATCGATATTGGATGAAAAGGGATAATCGCTCCCTATGTTTTGATTCCCTAATGTTCCCCATGATCCTCTGACTTTAAGATTAGAAACATGTTCTCTTAAACTGTCCCAGAATGATTCTTCTGACAATCTCCAACCTGCAGAGAAAGAAGGAAAAGCGCCCCATTTTTTACCTTTTGCAAACTTAGAAGAGCCATCATACCGGATATTTGCTTCCAACAGGTATTTGCTTTTATAATCATAATTAATCCTTCCGAACCAGGAAACGAGCACATTTTCGCCTGCCCACCCGTCATTTCTCATATTTTCAACAGAACCGGATTGCAACACAGAATAATCAGGGAAAGGAAAGTCGTCCCTGAATGCATTAAACCCCGAATAGTAATTGGATTCATACTGGAATCCGGCCAACGCAGAGATTGTATGCTGGTTAATCATTTTGTGATAATTTGCGGTTGTTCTTGACTGTAAATATCTATTATAAGTAGACTCTTCTGTTAAATTTGACTTACTGGGAAGTTGAGAAAAAATACTTCCATCGGGATTATAGGTAGTTACTTGCTGTACAAAGCTCCTTGATAAAGGATAAGAAATAGAAGGAGAAAAGGCGGTTTGCATCCAGAAATCCTCATACGGTTCCCACTTAAATGAGATATTTCCTGTGACAGGAGTCGATTTTTCGTTTGTAAACCCTCCATTATAGATACTCGCGACAGGATTTTCGCCATTTTGTCCTTCTGCATAATCTCCATTGGCATAACGCGTAGCCTGAACAGCCGGCAGTTTATTCATCAGGAAAAAGATATATCCAATCCCTGATGAATTTCCCGAATTACTATCATATTTAGCAACGGAATTCCGGTTAGAATTATAAAGAAATAAGTCTAAAGAGGATGAGAAATTCTTCGTAAAAACAAAGTCTGTATTCAACCGTATGGAAATACGTTCAAAATCAACATTGTCTATAATTCCATTTTGTTTCAAATACCCTAAAGAGGCCAATACTTTTAGTTTTTCTGTTCCTCCGGTTAATGTTAAACTATGATTTTGCTGAAATCCGTTTCCTTTTAAAATTTCTTTTTGCCAGTCTGTATCCGGATAATGATCCCTGTCACCGGGTCCTTTTTCAGTCCAGTCTCTAATCTGCTCTTCTGTATAAACAACTCCGGCACCAGCATTAATTTTTGATTCATTTAAAAGATGTATATGATCAAGTGCATTTAATTTATTCGGTAGATTTGTGGCACTTTGTTGGGCAACATATCCGCTATATGAAATACTAAATTTCCCTTCGGCAGCTCGTTTAGTCGTAATTAGAATAACACCATTGGCTGCTTTTGAACCATAGATAGAGGAAGATGCAGCATCTTTTAAAACGGAGATCGATTCGATAGTGGAAACATCTATATTATTGATTCCCATCTCAAGGCCATCAACAAGTACTAATGGATTAGAGTTGTTTAAAGTACCAATCCCCCTGATCTTTATATCCCCGGCATCCAATCCCGGCTGCCCGGACCGTTGCATAACAGTCACGCCGGGAGCCGCTCCTTGTAAAGCCAGGGAAGTCTGTCCGACCTGACGTTTGGTCAGAGTTTCACTACTTACAGACGCAACCGAACCGGTCAGATTTACACGTTTTTGTGTGCCATATCCTACAACCACAACTTCTTCAAGCATTTTGGAATCTTCAATAAGTATAATCATAAAACTGTGTTGATTCCTCACCAGCATTTCCTGTGCAACATATCCGATATACGATATTTGTAATACGGCTTTTTCATCAACATTTAGAGCGAATTTTCCATCAATATCAGTAATTACACCATTTGTTGTACCTTTTTCAATCACATTTGCCCCTATTACAGGTTCACCTTGTCCATCTACAACCGTACCGGATATCTGTTTCTTACTTTGTTGACTAATATCCGGTAAACCTGACTTGTTCATCAGTATAATCTGACGATCAACTACCCGGTATTGAATATTTGTATTCTTAAATAAATCATTCAACACCTGATTTACCGATTGCTTGTTTGCTTTAATACTGACAAGCTTATCTATATCTAATGTGTTATCCAGAATCAGAAAAGAAAATTCCGTTTCCTGCTCTATCTTATCCAACACTTCTTCAATCGGTTTATTTGTAAATGAAAAAGAGAGGGCGGTATTTTGCGACCAGGTTTTTTCTGCATTGATTTGGAAAACAACAATGAGCAATAAAAAAAGACTAATTCTCATTATCCGACAAATTTTAATGAAATAAAATGGGGTAGCAACCCCGAATAATTCCCATATTTTCATAATTTTGCATTGAATTTAATTTTTACAATTCTTTGTGAACAAATTATTCGTTCCAAAGTGATTAAGTTCTCCTGACAAGAGTAAGCGGCCACTTGCTCTTGTCTTTTTGGTATCAGATTGATTATTTTGTCATAGGCTTCTCATTTTAAGGTTTATATTCACTATTTTTTCTTCAACCAGACTTCGATCCGTTGTTTGGTTAATGTAGAATCATTGTTTTTCACAGGAGCACTGATTTTCCATTCAATAGGCGCAGCTATTTCCAGATAAGAGAATATTTGCTGAATAGTCTCATCGGTAAATGTAACACGCGATAAATACCGTCCGGACTGATTATATTCGTCATGCAAAATGATATCTACATTATAGCGTTTGCTTAGCTGGTCAAACACTTCATTTAAAGGCGCATTCCGGAAAATAATCTTACCGTCTTTCCAGGCCAGTTTTTCATATAGGTTTACCTCTTCAATAGTTATTTCTTTCGTTTTACTGTCGATTGATATCTTTTCCCCTGGATTTACTTCCTGCAACTGATCCCCGTAAGACACTGCTACTTTACCTTCAGCTAAAACGGCTTCTACTAGCTCCCCCCCCGCATTTACATTAAACCGGGTTCCATAAGCCATTATTTTCGTCCCGGATGTGGTTTTCACATAAAAAGGATGTTCTTTGTCGGATTGTACCTCAAAATACCCTTCTCCTTCCAGTTCAACTTCCCGTGCCTTTCCGTTAAAATGAACCGGATAACGTAGCATTGCATTGGAGTTTAGCCAAACCTTTGATTTATCCGGCAATTCAAACCGGGAAATCAATCCGGGAGCAGATACAACTTCTGCATAAACGATCTCCTCTGGCGTTTTATGAAAAGCCAGATAACCAAAAGTTAAAGTTGTAATTAATAGTGGAATTGTTAATATAGCAGCTGCACGGGATAAAAACCGAATCAATTGTTTTCGTTTTCCGGTTTTCTTTATAACATCACGGAGTTCCCTGTATCCGGCATGGATATCATACGATTCCATTTCATGTATCTTTCTGCTTATTTTCAAAGCTTCCCTTACAGCATCCAATTCACCCGCCATCTCCGGGGAGCCGGCTATTAACTCCTCGACCTGTGATTTTTCAATTTCACTTGCCAGGCCTGCTGCGTACCTGAAAAACAGGATTTCCCGATCTATATGGTGTTCTTCTTGCATTTCTTATTAACGGTTATATTTATAGGACAATCCTAAAATAAAAAAGTGCCACCAATCTGACATTTTTTTTCTTTTTTCTAAATTTACCTTTAAGAACCGGAGAATTTAATGGCAGACTCCTAAGGAGCAAATCGACTGACAACTCACAACCAGAAATATATAAACAAAAACTATAGGAATTTTATCGCTGTTATCAAAATCAATCTGTATTTTTGTCTGAAATGCAAGAACAACCACCTGGGACAGAGCCTGAGTATCTACTTTGGAAAACGGTAGTTAACGATGATGAAAAAGCCTTTCAAAAACTATTTGAGCTTTTTTATCCGGCACTTTGTATATATGCTAAAAAGTATATCGAAGAACGCAGCATACGGGAAGATATAGTTCAGGACATGTTTGTTTATTTATGGGAAGACCGGAAAAAGCTATCGATTACTACATCCCTGCGTAATTATTTAATGGTAGCCGTGCGTAACCGCTGTTTTAACTACTTACATAAAGAAGGCATTATAAGACAATACCAGGAATCAATTTCCTCTGACTATGCAGAACCCCAGGATGAAGAAATGTATCTGTTAAGCGAGTTATATGACCTATTGGATAAGACATTAGCTAAACTACCTGAAACCTATCGTCTGGTATTTGAGATGCATCGCATGCAAGGGAAAGATTACAACGAAATTGCAGAAACACTTAATATCTCTGTCCGAACGGCAAAACGCTACAAAAGTCAGGTAATCGATATTCTCCAAAAAGAACTCAAAGATTACCTGCCTCTCATAGTATTGATGTATCCTCATATGTTTAATTAACGGACAGGCTACTTTTTATTAAAAATAACCTTAAATGAATGCCTGCATATTAACCGGGCTGTTCATCTTCGTCATCATCATAAAGATTATTTAACTCCAGCGTGAGACTTTCATGTTCTTTTCTGTATGCTTCGAGCACTTCCTCAGAAATATTAAGCGGAGCCTGGTCTAATCTCTTACGGGCAATTTCAACTTCTTTTTCTAATTCTTCTCGTCTACTCATATCAATCACGGTTTTATAATTATTTATGCCTATCAGTAGTTAAAGAAGTTATCACTCGCTACGCTCGTTTGTAGTCAAGGAGTTAAGAATAATACAAATGCATCTCTATTTAACTACGAAGTTGCGAAGCAACTGATAACTACTTGACTACTTTGACTACTAATTCGCATTATGTATAAAACACCTATTTTCATGAAAAGGTTTGAAGAACCTATGTTTTAATGTAGTTAACTCAACAGATCCGGAATCTGTGAGGGTTTTCCGGCAACGGGTATTCCGGCTGCTTCAAAAGCTGCGATTTTTTCGGCAGCTGTTCCTGAGCCACTTGAAATAATGGCGCCCGCATGCCCCATCTGTTTGCCGGGAGGCGCTGCCCGTCCTGCAATAAAGGCTGCGACAGGCTTACTCACATGTTCTTTGATGTAAGCAGCAGCTTTTTCTTCAGCATCCCCGCCAATCTCGCCAATGATAACAATAGAATCCGTATCATCATCGTCCTGGAACATCTCGAGTAAGTCCTGATAGTATAATCCTACGACCGGATCGCCTCCAACCCCAACCGCAGTTGATTGTCCCATGCCTTTAGCTGTCAGGTTGTATACAACTTCATAGGTAAGCGTACCACTCCGGCTAATAATACCAGTAGTTCCCTGCCTGAATATATGCGGCGGCATAATCCCTACCAGGCTTTTTTCGGGAGAAATAATTCCAGGACAGTTGGGACCAATCAGCCGGGCGCCTTTCTTCCGGATATAATTGTAAGCAGCAATAACATCCAGTGTAGGAATGCCTTCCGTTATACATATAATCAACTGTATTCCGGCATCGGCAGCTTCCATCATGGCGTCTTTGGCAAACCTGGCCGGTACAAAAATAATAGAAGTATTTGCACTTGTTTGCCCAACTGCATCGTGAACCGTATTGAAAACCGGAATTCCGTTTACTTCGGAACCTCCTTTTCCGGGCGAAGTTCCGGCAACAACATCCGTACCGTAGGCTTTCATTTTTGCGGCATGAAATCCACCATCACGTCCGGTAATGCCTTGCACTACCAATTTCGTTTTTTTATTAATTAAGATACTCATAACAAAATCCTCCAATGGTATTAATACTTGGTTCCCAACTTTTCATAATTCACCGCAATTTCCGTAGCCCCATCCATTGTTCCTGCTACTTGAAATTCAGAATCCCGAAGTAAAGCAAGGCCTTCTTTTTCGTTGGTTCCCGTCAAACGGATAACAACCGGGATTTTCGTATCAATTTGCTTAAAAGCTTCAATCAGTCCTTTAGCCACATCATCACAACGGGTAATTCCGCCAAAGATATTAATCAATACAACTTTTACCCTGGAGTCATCCAGCAACAAATGCATGGCATCAATCACTTTCGTTGGGTTTGAGCTCCCGCCGATATCGAGAAAATTAGCCGGAGTTCCCCCATAGAGTTCTATCATATCCATGGTCGCCATTGCCAGTCCGGCTCCATTGACCATACAGCCAATATTCCCATCCAGACTTACATAACTGAATCCTTTACTTTTTGCCAATGCTTCTTTTTTTTCTTCTTCCGTAGGCTCAAATAAAGCCCTGATGTCCGACTGGCGATATGCGGCATTGTCATCGAATGTCATCTTTGCATCAATCGCCATCAGGTCGCCTTTTTGGGTAAGTACAAGCGGATTAATTTCAGCAAGGGAAGCATCGGTTTCAATAAACAATGTATACAGCTTCCGGATAATTTCGGAAGCCTGCGTTACTAATTTTAAATCATCAAACAGTGTGAAGGCAGCCCTTCTTGCCAGAAAATCGGGTATCCCAATAGAAGAATCGATTACAAAACGGGAAATACGTTCCGGCGTTTTGCGGGCAACCTCTTCAATATCCATTCCTCCTTCACTACTCAACATCAAAAGTACGGATTTTGTATTCCTGTCAATAACCAGACTCATGTAATATTCAGATGCAATATCGATTGCTTCCCCTACTAAAATCCGGTCGACTGTAAAATCCTTGATTTTCATCCCGAGAATTTCCCCGGCATATTTTTCAACATCATTTCTGTCCCGGGCAATTTTAACGCCCCCGGCTTTTCCCCTTCCTCCGGTCAACACCTGTGCTTTAATTACCACCTTCGGCAGGCCAAGCTGATCGTATGCATCCAATGCTTCTGCAATGCTATGACAAAGTATACTTTTATCAACCGGTATCTCACTACGCTTAAATAATTCTTTTGCTTGATATTCGTGTATTTTCATGCCCCCTCCTTTATAATGGTTTATGGTAATAAAACAAGAAAAGGAGGGCAAGTGTTCATGAAAACATGCCTTAAATAAGGTATTTACAAAAAAAAACGAATGCTTTCAGAAATAATTTATTTCATTCTACAGATAGTTGAATGACTATTGATCTACAAAAAGGCGGAGGATTAATACACATGCCTGAAATTTTTCCATTTAGCCACTTATTTTTCCATGGATCATAGCATTTTACCTTTTTATATTTTGAGTCACCAAATTTTATTTCTGCTTCATTTATTATTGACGGATTTTTCTTTTCAATCAATTCGGAAACCATATCGCTCTTACTGTCCCTGCACCAAAGAATTGTTTTATTATTTCCACGTAATCCATATATACGTAATTGAGGATGATTTATCGTAAAAGGCACAAAATTTTCTTCTATAGGATTAATCTCTTTTATTGCTTCCGCAAATCTGTCAAAATGATACCATAAGTCATGCTCCTGCACATATACATCCCAATACCAACAATGTCCGGGGCCTGCAGCACCGGCAAAGAACGGAGCAAACAACATGTCATGCAAAATAATGCCTTCCTTATCAAAATCATGAAGTTCTGACCTACCGGTATACCTTGCCTGAGCTACACCTATTTCTGCTAATAAAACCGGACGATTGGGGCTAAATGCCAATACTTCCTGAATGGCATTTGAACAAGTAATATCCATCGGTCCACATATTACATTCCACGAGTGTTCGGGTAAATGATAACGGTGAACCTGCGATAATTCATTGCCCTCCATCGTTAAGTATTCCTTGAATTCAGCACGTTGGCCTTCTTTTTCAAAACTACCAAAACTTTGCAAAGACAAATGATTGGGAAATAGTTCTTTTTGCTTTTTCAACATCGTTTGGTTCCATTTCCTGATCGTATCTTCTTTTACATCATCAATACTATTTACCTCATTCCAGAGTTCAACGCCAAATACATAGGGATTATCCCGGTAGCGGGAGGCAAAGAATTCCATGCGTTTCACAAACAATTCAAGCCCCTCCTCCATGCTGAAATATTCTTCCATTGTATCACATACACCCCCATTACTTTTTTTGTAAATAGGTTTATCATAGGTCTTTCCCCTAACCCCATGACTTGGTGTTTCACCTTCTAATTTACGAAAATGTTCAAAACATAATTTCACATAGATACCGTATTTTTCTGCCGTTTCCATAACGTGATCCATTCGCCGTGCAATATGTTCATCATATATTCCGGCTTTTATTTCGGGTTCGAAAAAAGCAGCGCTCAACCAAATACGGATAAAATTCCCCCTGTTCTTTGATAAATTCCTCAGTTGGGTATCAATTTCCGAAAGCGTTTTACCCTCATCATCACTGTCCCAGGAAAAAGGAGGCCAGCAAAAATTCAATCCAATTGGAATGTATGGCCTCCCATCCGTAAGTTCAAGGTATTTATTATCCCTGGCACATACCCTCACAAATGCCTTTTTACTACATGCCTCATTGATCGACAATGTACTCCCCTGCATAGAGAATGGTATCATTGACAATACTGCTGACTTCCCTATAATACGTAATGCCGTACGTCTCGATATATACTTATTTGTATTCATTTTACTTTCCAGACTTTTGTTTCGAGAATCGTCTTTGCTTCTTCCCATTTAACTTTATAAGGCGCGACCTTTTTCCGGGCTGCCAAAGCTGCCACAACTCCTGCACCTTCCCCCAGTCCTACGGAGTTTCCTGTAACCCTATAACTGGCATGTGCAATGAAATCGCCACTGATACAACGTCCTGCCATCATCAGATTATCAACATCTTTAGCGATAAGCGCCCGTAATGGTATATCATATGGTAGTGTCCTGAATCCTCCATGGGAAATCTTTTCTTTTTGATCCGTATCTTTATCCGAAGCATGAATATCTACACCGAATGTTGCCCTTGTTACAGCATCTTCATGCCTGGCTCCGTTTATTAAATCTTCCCTTTTTACCTTATAACGCCCATGTATCCGGCGCCCTTCGCGAATACCTATTTCTTCAGCCGAGGCTACAATCCGCATATCATTCCATCTTCCCCCTAACTTATTCAGTCCGTCGACAATGTGGAAAACTTCTTTTCGCGCCCTGATGGTTGCTTTAGTCATGGCCTTTGTATCATATGGTTTTATCTCATATTCATGATTCACCATTACAAGCACCAGATTCTTCCAAACCTGAAAAAGGGTGGGCATGGCATAGGAAGGCTCAATCCCCGCCTTATGGATTTCCGCCAGAAAATGTTCTGTCTGCTCAACATGTCCGTCATAGTTTCTTCCTGAGTAAAAAGAGATACAATCACCTATTTTATCTGCATCTTCCACAATAGCTAAAGCATTAAAAGTTAAAGGCTGGCAAGGACACTCTGTTCCTCCGTCTTTTCCTATTTCCCACTCACATCCACTATAATAGCCTAAATCTCCATCACCGGTAGCATCTATAAAAACCGGAGCGCTCCATGCTTTTCTTCCCGCTTTTGATTCCGTAATAATTGCACTAATATTCTTACCCTCTTTGTATGCTGCGACTATTTGGGTGAAATATAAGACATCTACATTTGCTTCTGCACACTTTTCTTCAAGTACATATTTCATTTGATCAGGCTCATATACAAAATCCTTAGGGTTTGTTCCTCTTCTTGCATTCCGCGCATCCAAAGCCGCAATCAATTCTTTATTAAAACCAGGTTTGTCAAAATCGAAAATCCAGGATAATAAGCCTGCAGTCCATATACCTCCGAGACAACCATTCTTTTCAATGAGCAGTGTTTTTGCCCCACTCCTTGCCGAACTAATAGCTGCAGAAACACCTGCAGGCCCTCCTCCACATATGATGACATCAAATTCCCTGTTGACATCGAAAGAGCGCGCCGGCTCCCTGAAAGATCCATTCCGAAGATTCTCATGTGAATCGTTAATCCCGGATATCGTATTGGGGAATAATATTGTACTTGCACCACATGCCAGCCCGGTTTTTAAAAATGTACGCCGGCTATTTATATTTAATTCTTTCTTATTCATCGTTCTAATATTTTTTTAAATGAATGAGAGTGCCCCACAAGCTCCTTTTAAGGATTTGTAAGACTTCTGACACACCCTCATTATATATTAAAGTTTAATAGCCCGGATTCTGATCTTTTATCGGATCCAATTCCTTATTATAATTAAATTCTTTGACTGGGATAGGCCACAGATAAGTTTTTTCTGCAATATCTTTACCTTTATATTGTTTAATAACTTCTGTTGCTTTGCCTGTCCGTTTGAGTTCTAACCAACGCTTCCCTTCGTACTGGAATTCGTAGCCGCGCTCTTTAATAATCAAATCAAGAAAAGTCTCCTTTGAATAATTATTCCATTTAAAATCGACATCAGACACCAATAAAGGATCTTTCCCATAAGCACGGCGGTGCACCTGGTTCAGCATTTCCATGGCTTCGGATGTCGGACCATTGTTTACTTCGTTCGAAGCTTCGGCATAAATCAACAGAACATCAGCATATCTATACCAAGGCTGATCATTGCCGGCACCAACCCAGCCCAGCGACTGAGGATCTATAAATTTTTTGGTAAGATTCGTATAGTCTCCCATACCGATACTCCAATAATACCACAAACCTTTGCGTAAATCCTGATCATCCCATGAAGTAAAATATAAATCGTTGTTATACCCGATTAAACCATATGCGCCACCTCCCTTACCCAAATAACCTGTGCCGGGATGATTCAACAAGTAAGCCAACAAATTCCCCTGGTCAGAAACAATGTTAGTGAACTTCAGATAAAAGATTTCTTCGGAAGTGGTAATAACATCAGCACCAAATATTTTCTGAAAGTCATCACCCGACCGAACGGGTACCAGTGTAAATTTGTTTGATTGTATGATCTCTAGCGCTTTGCCCTGGCTTTTAGCATACTCTTTCAGTTGCAGATAGACATCGGCCAACATGGTTTTTGCACTCCATTTTGTCGGTTTACCAATAAGCGATTGGCTTTCGGGCAATTTTTGTTCCGCAAAAAGAAGGTCATTGATGATTAAGTTGTAGACTTCCGATTCAGGGCTTTTACCAACACTCACTATATCCATATTTTCATCTGTCCGCAAAGGAATGGCTCCCCAATTCCGTACGATATGAAAGTATGCAAATGCACGTAGGAAACGTGCCTCAGCAACAAATTTATCAATTTCTTCTTTTGTCAGGGCATTTGCTTCCGGAATATTTTTGATCGCTATATTTGCATTACGGATAGCAATATAAAATTCTTCCCACATACCAGCAACACGGCTGATATTCACATTATCAAGCCCCTGGAATTCGTTCAACACACTATAACTACCCCGCCCGTATGCATAATCAACATGGGCATCAAGAACGCCTATATAAACCCCTACTCCACTTGAGTTTGTACTGCGTAGATTGGTGTAGATTGAGTTTACTGCGGCTTCGGCTTCTGCCGGAGTGTTATAGAAAGTTTCGACAGCAATTGATTTTGGATTTTCTTCAAGCAGATCACTGCAAGCGCAGATAATCGATCCTAAAGACAAGATAATCAAGTAAGACATCAGATACTGTATATTTTTCATAACTGTAAATATTAAAAGTGATTATAAACATAAAATCAGAATTTCATCCTTAACCCGAATGTAACGGATTTGCTTGTTGGATACGAATAATAATCATAACCCTGGTTGACAGAGTTTGCACCTCCAAGCGAATTTATCTCAGGATCCCACCAGTTGTAGTTTGTAAACGTGAGCAAATTTTGTCCACTTACATAAAATTGCATTGACTGAAACCAATTTACTTTGACCTGTTTTGCAAATAAGGTATATGCCAACTGGATATTTTTCAGACGCAAATAGGATCCATCTTGTATGAACCGGTCGGAAACTTTTACACTTGTATTTTTACTCACAAGCGGATATTTTGCATTCGCATTCGTTGGACTCCAATTGTCAAGATAAACTTCGCGCGGCATATTCAATCCATAAGCATAGTCGACGGTATTGCCTATGGAGCTGATATTAAAGATATCGTTTCCTTGTGACCCCTGAAGGAAAAATGACAATTCGAAATTCTTGTAATTCATAATTGAATTTAAACCATAGATGAAATCAGGATTCGGATTGCCAATATAGGTTTTATCGTTGACTGTTATTGCAGAATCATCGTCCAGATCTTTATATTTAATTGCACCTAAATCGGTATATCCGTCTTCGAGATATCCCCAAAACTGTCCGATGGACTGTCCTTCCCTGAGGATATTACTGTAATCGGTTATTGCCGTTATATCAAAGTACCCGCCCAATATGTCATCGCCACCATAAAGTTTTTCAACTTTATTCCTGTTAAATGAAACATTGGCATTAATTTCCCACGAAAAGTCCCCGGTAAAAGGCCTCCCATTAATTCCCAGTTCGAACCCCCTGTTAGAAACTTCACCGACATTCTGGATCGTACTGGTATAACCATAAGTTGGAGGCAGTGGTACAGTATTAAGTAAATCTTTGGTGTTTTTTATATAATAATCCACAATAAACTCCAGCCTGTTATTGAACAATCCAAGATCTAATCCAATCCCTTTTTGATCGGTAGTTTCCCATTTCAGATTTCCGGGTTTTTGTACAGAAGGAGCATAAGCATTATACAATTCATTGGAAAAGACGGTTTTTGAAGCGACAAGTTGTTCCATCGTGGCATACGCCCCGATCGCCTGACTACCGGTAATACCCCAGCTTAACCTTAACTTAAGGTTGGATATTTTCGGGATATTTTTTAAGAATTCTTCATTACTGACTCTCCAGGCTAAAGCGCCTGATGGGAAATATCCCCACTTGTTCCCTTCACTGAATTTTGAAGAGCCATCAGCCCGAAAACTTACTGTTAACAAATATCTGTCATTATAATTATAGTTAACCCTCGACAGATATGATAACAGCACCGATTTTGAATAAGAACTTGTCGGTATTCCTGCATTTGAGGCCGATAACAAATCATACGTTTCTATAACATCACTGATAAAACCACTTCCCCCGGAACCGGTTGATTTACTTGTGAAATCCTGATAAGTAAAACCTGCTAACGCGGAAAAATGATGAACATCATTCCATGTTTTACTAAACGTGGCTGTATTTTCATTGAGTAAACTTACAAATTGTCCCGTACCAATGTATGCATTTCCCGATGATCCGTACTGTTTTGTTGTAGAATAAGAATCAGACCTGCTGTCAGTATTCTCAATACCTCCTAAAATCTTAAAAATCAGCTCTGGTATAGGTTTATATAAAATTGCGATATTCGAAAGTATACGGTTTTCATTATTTTCGCTTTTTGTCTCGTTCACTAAATTCACAGGGTTGCGCAGATTGCTCGAAAGAAACGGATAAGCGGTGAGAAGAACCCGGTAGGAACCATCATCATTATAAGGCGTAAGGGTAGGAGGAGCGGAAAGTATGGCTCCGATCAAACTACCTCCCCGGTTACCTCCACTTGAGTTCTTATTTTTCTGATCAACTTTCGAGGCTATCAATGACATTTCGACAGAAAGATGCTCATTCAGGTTATGCTTGATATTCGATCGTAATGAATATCTTTTGTATGCACTCCCCTTGATAATCCCTTGTTGATCATACAAACTAAGCGAAGTTGAAAATTTGGTTTTATCAGTGCCTCCGGTTATTCCGATGGAGGTGTTTAGCATCGGTGCATTTGTGAATAATTCATCCTGCCAGTCAAATCCTTTTCCGATTTTCTTTATGTCATCTTCCGAAAAATATTCTCCAAGCTTATCGTTCGTACGTTGCATGTTATAAAACTCAGCATATTCAGCCGCATTCATAAGATCAATCTTCTTGCTAAGCGTTTGATTACTCAGGCTTAACTCGAAATCAATTTGTGTTTTTCCTGTTTTTCCGGCCTTTGTTGTAATCATGACTACTCCATTGGCACCTCTCGATCCATATATAGCTGTAGCAGAAGCATCTTTTAATACTTCAACGCTCTCAATATCCGAATTGTTGACAGCGGCAATAGAACTTACAGGGAAACCATCTACTACATACAGCGGTTCATTACTTCCCATGATTGAGTTAGCTCCACGAACCCTTATACTAACCGGCGCGCCCGGTGCACCCGTATTTTGCATTACCTGCACACCTGACGCTTTACCTGTCAATGCCTGAACTACACTGGCACTCGGATACATATTAATATCTTTCGACTTAACCTGCGAAACGGAACCTGTCAAATCACTTTTCTTCATTGTACCGTAACCTATCACTACTACTTCTTCCAATATTTTGCTGTCTTCCTGCAAAGTGAAACGGATCGTTTGCTGATTTCTAACTGCTACTTCCTGTGCTACATAACCGATATAGGAAACCTGCAAAACCGCACTTTCTGCAACCGACAATGTAAACTGACCGTCTATATCCGTGATAATTCCGTTTGTAGTTCCTTTCTCAATCACATTGGCTCCTATAATCGGTTCCCCATACTCATCAACTACAGTACCGGATACCTGTTTCTTTTGTTGCTGCTGACTTACTGCCAGTTGTTCTTTTTGACTCAATATGCGCAGCGATATATAATTATTCGCATATTCATACGTAATGGGACTATTTGCAAATACCTGCTTTAGTACATCTGCTACCGGTTTATTCCGGGCATCCACTTTTACCCGCTCCGACACATTGATCTCCGAATCTTCATATACAAACAGATAATCTGTCTGCTTCTCTATTTCGGTGATCAACTCGCGAAGCGATAATTCATTTTTGGAAATATTGATCTTCGTTTTCTGGGCGTCAGCTTCCGTTGCAATCATCTGGAATGCCACTACAAAAATCAAAAATACGGTTGTTCTCATGATACGAATCAGGTGTGTTAATTCATAATGTTTTACAAGGTTACTTATCAGTAACGCATTTTTTTTCATAACTTTGTCATGTTTAAAGTTAATACTGTTTGAATTGTTTTTTTAATAGGACTTGGATAGTATGACTTTATCAGGGCAGGTACTGGTACTACCTGTCCTTTTTCTATCCGGTTTAAATTCTGGAATGTTTCATAGGCAATGATGTTGAAGGTTTAACATAATATTTAGAAGCTATTTTGAAATCAGAATCCGGTGTTCATCCAAACGCTTGAAATTAAATTTAAATACATTCTGTAATGCTACCAGTATATTTTCGATATCGTCATTCAACCGGAATTTAGCATTAACTTTGGTTTTCAATAAAACAGGCCCTTCAATTTCAAAACGGACATCGTACCATAAGGCCAGATATTCGAGAATATCTATAAAAGGAGTCGCCTGGAAACTATATATACCATTCGTCAGAAACTCTTCATTTTCATAAGGATATATTGATTTGGCAAGTTTCCCATCTACTAAAGAAACCATCTCATTAGGTGACAGTACAACCATATCCGTTTTATTTGTATCATTATAAACCTGCACTTTCCCTTCTACCAGGTGCGCTTCAAACTTCGGATTTTTTGAATAAGAAAATAGATTAAACTTAGTACCCAACACTTCAACGTTATATCCTTTGGACTTGACAATGAAAGGTTTTTTCTCATCTTTCACAACGGTGAAAAATCCTTCGCCATCCAGTTCGATGATCCGGTTATCACGCTTAAATTCATTCGGCAGTTTCATCCTGGACTGTGGGCTGAGCCAGACAGATGAACCATCCGCCAATGTGATATGCAATCGTTGTCCTGAAGGTACATGTATTTCGGTATATATAGACTCTTTTTCAGGGGTATAATTGGTTGCCAGATACCAGGCAGATCCGAAGACAAGACAAATAACCGCTGCATAACGCAGGAGCCGGAACACAGAGATACGTATATTTTTTCTTTCCTCCCGTCTAAAGAAGCGTTTTTTCCCGTCTGATGCTGTTTGTGCGTCCTGTTTTTGCGTAAGTAGCTGGGATATAGCCCACACATTATTTAATTTAGAAAAGTCATGTTTAGACGCTTCATCGACCTCTATCCGGGAGAAAAGTTCTTTCTTCTCCGAATCGGTCAGTTCGCCCTGAAAATATTTAATCCATTTGTCTTCCATCATATCAGAGTAAGTTCAAGGTTCCAAGTTTAAAGTTTTCTTTCCCTCTCTTCATTATCAATTGTCAACTTTCAATTGTCAATTAGTTTTTCCTTTATATGATGACGGAAAAAACAGAAAATACTCCTAAAAGAAAAATGTTAAATTTTCAGGTGATAATTATTTTCTCTATGTAACGCTGTCTCGCAGAGTATGCCAACGTTTTTTCAACGTCATTTTAGCAAATCACAATGCCTTAATAATAGGGCATCTATCGATGTTAAACTCGGCACTCATTCGGCACTCATTCGGCATTAAAACCGCAACTTCCGAATTTAATAGAATATAATCCGAATTTATTCAAAATATAATCATGAGAGTATGAGGTGTTCAGTATGCATGATGCTGTTTATAGACAAGACAGCTTGCCTGAAAGTCTGGAGAAGTAGAATAGGTACAAGTAATTTATTACAGTATGCCTCGTGTTAGCGCGTTTTATGCATACTTATCAGGGCTTAGTAGAGCAGGATACATATTTACCCCTGTTCACCAAGCACAACCAGGAATTTCCCCGAATTCTTTTATTCCTGTTTGGATTCCTGTTTGATATACTCCTGAGGTGTTTGTCCTGTTACATTTTTGAATATGCGGAAGAAGGAGGATCTGGAATTGAAACCGCATTGTTGAGATAGGGCAACGATGGTATATTTTTCGTGCTCTCCTGCTTTTATCTTTCTGATAAATTCATTGACCCGATACTCATTTACAAAATCATTAAAACTTTTCTGCACGGCGTCCCGGAAAATAAAGGATAACTCTTTATTCGAGCATTTAAGTTCGACAGTAAGATATGACATCTTCAACTCCGGGTCGAGATAAGGTTTTTTCTCTTCCATAAGCATCAACAGTTTCTGGTAATAATCAGAATAATCTTTACTTACCGGTTCTATCTGCGATATCTTATTTTTCACTTTCTTATTTGCGTTCTTAATCAGTCGTTTTAGCTTTTGCCAATACCATATCCAAAGTATTAACAAAATAATAAATATAGCCGTGAGAATGGCTGAGTACCATTGGCGGGAGATAATGATACGGATGTGTCTTTCTGACTCCGGTAAATGCTGTAACCGCACCCGGAAAGTATATTTTCCGGGAGAAATATTTCCATAAGAAATCACTGTTTGCCCTCTATCGAGTGTTTGCCAATCGTTGGTATACCCATCCAACATAACCTCAAAGATATTATCATAAGGATAGACATAATCCAGGGCGATAAAGCGAAAACCAAAAGAATTTTGATGCCAGGACAACTTGATCTCTGACGACTCATTGAGATTCTTTTTTAAAGGCGATTCGGACATTTCGATTTCTTTACCATTAATATACAACTGCGTGAGATGAATCGGGGCGGATATAGCTTGTGTGTTTACCTGATTCAGATCGCAATAGACCAATCCGTTTTCGTTACCCCACCACAATCTCTTTTCGTTTTCATCGTAGTAGCATGCAGTCGGATTGAATGTCAGCCCGGGCAGACCATCCGACAACCAAAATGTCTGCGATTTATGATCAGTAAAAGAACCACGGAATAAACCTTTCTGGGTGCCCACCCAGTAGTATCCAAGCCCATCTTCCATAATACTGGCGATGGCATTATCGGGCAGCAGGTTGGCTGTTGTATAGTGATTGCTGCTCGACAAAGAGGCATTCACTGTATATAGACCGTTTGTTTCCGTACAAAACCAGATATTCGCATTGCTATCTTCAAAGATATGAGTTACCTTGCAATTATCCATTGAAGAATGGAGGCATTCGACCTTCTTAAAAACCTGTTCATCAGGGTCAAAATAACAAACGCCATTTTTAGTTCCCGCCCATACTCGTCCCGAGGAATCGATGGCAATCGAATGGATCAAATTGTCGATCAGCGAAGAATTGCTGGTAGTGTATTGAGTAAACTCTCCATTAGATTCCAGGCGGATAATCCCTTTGAATGTTGCCATCCATATACTGTTATGCTTATCGGATGCAAAATTATAAAAGGCTCCTGAAGAAAATATAGGATCATCAATCAAACTGAAAGATAACGTTGCCGGATCAAAGATACAAAGCCCTCCGAGTGTCCCTATCAAATAGCGCTTTCCGTAAGGATATATGGCTGTAATGGTATTAGATTGCAATGCGCTTGTTTCAGTTTGTTTGGCATAGAATTCGCGCAGAAAATTCCTACGTTCATCGATATAAATCAATCCGTCGCGTGTACCGATCAATTTTTCATCCTTTTGGTTGCAAAAGGAACGCACCCGGTGGTTGAGTGAACTGAATGATTGAAATTCGTATACGTTGAATGTTTTCTGAAGAGAATAACTCAAACCGGCGGAGTATGTACCTACCCACAACCGACCATTGTCTTCCAGAAAAGAATAAATCGCATTCGATCCAATTGTGGTGGCATCCTTACTATCATGTTCAAAAGTTTCTATTACCGTATTTCGGGATAAAGAAATCTTTTTCAGACCTTCACCGTCAGTTCCGACCCACAGGTGGTCTTTCCCGTCTCCTGAAAGATATTGGATGGCATCGCTGCCTATATCTATATATTTAGAGAATTGTTTCGTACGGATATCAAATTTAAAAATGCCTGCATTCCGCGTTCCCAAATAAATATATGGCCCATTCCGGTAAGGAGCGTAGAAAGCGTGGCGCTCGCTATCTGAATAGAAGGCAAATACCGGTTCTTCTCCTGAGTAATCACAATGGTAAAGATTGAAATTTGTTGCCAGCCAGCAACTCTGATTCCCATCAGGAAGAATACCGAATATACGAACTGAAGAAGAAAAGTTATTGGATGGCAAAGGATAATGCCGGTAAGCACTTCCTTTTCCGATAAATAATCCATCCTCAGTTCCTGCCAACAACTGTCCTTTTTCATCAGTTGCAAGACTATAAACGGGGCAATCGATTGATAAATATTCCCTCGCAATCTGTTTATCTGACACACGCAGGTTCCATAAACCTTTATCCGTTGCTACACACAGATTATCGGGATCTAATTCAAGGATATCATAGATAGTTCCGGGATTATCCTGAGGAGTGATATAATGTTCAATGGAGATACCATCAAAGCGATCCATCCCATTCTGCATACCCAGCCAGATAAACCCCTGGCTATCTTTATATATCTTACGAATCAAATTGTTAGAGAGCCCATCATCCACAGATAGAGTACGAAAAGTAACTGCCCATACTGCAAACGTCTGTAAGCACCCTAACAATAAAAACACGAGCAAAGACTTTCTTTTCATGGTGTGCATATTCTCCCCTCTTACAAACTTACATAAAAAATATGATTTATAAAGGCTTCTAAAAAAGAAGTTTTCCTTGTTCTACAGAGAAATATAATAAGAGAACAGACAGAATACATGAACGATATACACCCTCCTTGAGGGATATTAGTCTCAAAAAGAAGAAATTGAGACTATTTAAAATACTAACAATCAATAATATACAAAAACACTTCCTAATTGGCAGTCTATGAGATAATCTTCGGAGAAAGAAAGTAAGAACCCGGAGGAAAACGGGTTAACTTGCAACTTTCAAACCACATAATATTTCTAAATTTTATACCATATTTTCATGAAAACACACTACCGGAATACGCGTACTCTACTGGAAACAGTATATGAGAAAAGTTACCAAAAGATGCTTTTTTATACCCAAAGCATACTTAACGATGATTTTCTTGCCGAAGATATTATACAAGACACTTTCGTCCACATCTATCTTCAGGATAATCTCTTCTTGTCGGAAAAAGTATTACGTGATTATATGTACCGTTGTTTACGCAATCAATGTATTGACCTCCTCCGTCGTAAACAGATTTGGCGTACTTACGAAGAGACATACAGTGAGGAGCATTATTCGAAACCGGTTTATATCGAACAGGAAAACAGTTATGACGAACTTCTATCCCTCGTTGAACTCCGGATAGATAACCTACCCCCCAAATGCAGGCTTATCTTCTCTATGAAATTCCGGGAAGGACAAACCAACCCCGAAATCAGTAAAAAATTAAATCTCTCCATTAAAACAGTCGAGAACCAATTGTATATTGCCCGCACTGCACTTAAGAGTTATTTGGGTTCTTATTTGTGTTCTTGATAATAAAATAAGAATGGCCGGAAGAAAACCTTCCGGCCACTTTAGGAAATAAGATCTTATCTCCCCTTTTATTGCCTAATATAATTCCTTTGTATCCAGCAATTATAATTGATTACCAACCTGGATTGTTTCCCAATTCCTGACCATTTGATAATGAATTCAACCAGGCCACAGGAATTGGACGAAGGCTGAATTTAGCATTGGTACCTGGACTCAATTCGGTTGTAATTGCACCACTAATATTCGAAATATCCCAATTATATTCCAATGCACGTTCTGCCAGTTTACCGGTACGTGTCAGATCATTCCAACGAGGAACTTCTCCAAATAGTTCAATCGCACGTTCATCCAGTACATCGTCAATTGTAATTGTACCCGAATAAAGAGTTAAACCACTTTCAGGTGCATTATTCGAAGCACGTTGACGAACAGAATTAATATAAGTCAATGCCTTCGTATTATCATTCGCTTTTACCGCTGCTTCTGCTGCAAGCAGATAGGTTTCTGCCAAACGGAACAGGAAAATATCACGTCCAACTTGCCCCACTTCTCCACCTGTTCCGCCATGTTGCATGTTAGCATCCTTAAATTTCCAGACAGGTAGCCATGTACGCGAGCCCGAATCACCTCCCTGATTTCCCATAATATAGTAATCATCACTTGATGCATCCTTATAGGATTTCTCCACTAAAGAACCCAATGGGTAATTGAAATAATACTGCCCTTTTTCTTTCGCTACATTTTTTTCCGCTTGTGTATAAACGTGATTGTTAAAACCTCCGTCGAGTGGAACAGGGAAATAGATAACCGGTTCACCTTTAGGAACAACAGAGCCATTAATACTTACAAAGCAATTTTCGCCGGCAGTACGTCCATCAATGGAAGTGGCAGCATCTCCGTTGTAAGGAGACATAAAAGTTACCCGTGCACGCTGATCTTTCTTCCAATCAAAAAGTAAATATGTATATTTTGTCGGCATAACAGAATGGGCTGCTGCATCAGCTCCGTACATATTATCCGGCGCTAAGTCCACCCAACCTTCCCGATAAACAGGCATGTAAAATTCAGGAAAGACATTTCCCCAATACTTATCTTTATTAGCAAAATTAATACAGAAGATTATTTCATCGTTTTCTTCATTCGTTTGACGATGAACAAGAGCATAGTCTTCGAGTAATTTATGTCCTGAATTCAATATAACATCTTCCGCGTCAGCCAATGCATTGGTAAAATCCGATCCACTACCATAAGTTTGATAACCTCTTGTCAGATAGACAAGTGAACGAAGATGCTTAGCGGCAGCTTTAGAAACACGACCATACTCACCTGCTGTTTGCTTCATCGGTAATGTAGCATTTATCACATCGTTCAAATCAGCCAGGATTTGGTCGTAAAATTTATCTCCGCTATCCAGTTGAGATACGGTTGATATCTCTGTCGGCTCATGTAAGATAAGCGGGGCTTGCCCCCAATTCCGGACAATATCAAACAGATAAAGAGCACGAAGAAATTTTGCTTCAGCTACCCGTTGGGCAAGTAAACTCTCATCCATGCCATCACGCGGATCTTGTGCTTTCGTTATTACATCATCAGCACGGTCAATAGCAGCGTTTACATTTTTCAAAGCTGCATATAAATTTGTCCATTGAAGATACACAAATCCATTATCACTATGGTACAATGTGTACTTATTGACTGCAGCAAGAGTGGGTGAATTCACTGCATTTTGTGTAACGATATCCGTACCCAATTGTGATAATACATTATAATTCTTTGTGTTATATACAGATTTCAGCGTATTATAACATCCATTAATTAAACTTTCGTAACCGACAGCAGTTGCAAAGTATTCCTCAGCAGATTGTCCTGCTATATTCTCCTCATCCAGGAATGATGTACAGCTGGAGACCAGGAGTGTCGTTGCAAAGAAAATTGTTTTTGCAAGTATATTCTTCCGTTTCATAATTTCTTAATATAATATGGTTCTTTATTTAAAATTCTATATTTACTCCGAAAATGGCATTACACGTCATAAAATCTGTACTTCCAATGGCAACACTCATTTGCTCCGGATTGAATGCATACTTATCACGTGTCCAGATAAAGGGATTCTGCACTGTACCATACACACGCAAATTGCCCAGATTGAGTTTTTGAATCCAAGCTTTACTCAACGTGTAACCCAAAGTGATGTAGTTGATTTTTAAATAATCAGTTGAACCTAAACGATGCGATGCGCATGCTTTCGATTCATCTCTGTTCCAGGTATCGCTGCGTCCTTTGTCACGGTCATAAGGATCGCTACTGCTTGGTTGGTGAAAAGCATTAGTCGGATTTTCCGGAGTCCAGTACTCACGCTTTAAGTTGTTGAAGTTTTGTGTATTATATTCTAAAGCATAGGATACTAAATATTGATTATATACTTTGGCTCCACTCTGGAATGATAACTGGAATGATAAATCCAGATTCTTATAGGTGAATGTATTGGTCATACCTCCTGTAAAGTCAGGAGTATGTTTGCCATTAATCACACGGTCGGCATCCGTGATTTCTCCATCCTGATTTAAATCTAACGGTTTATAATGTCCGGGCTTTGCGCCATATTTAGCAGCCTCCGCTTCTTCACCCAGTTGATAGACTCCCTGAGTCATCATGCTGAAGTTGATATCAATGGGCTGTCCGATAATCCATAGATTATTATAATCCCCCACCATACCTTGAAGAGATAACCCTCTGGAAGAAAGATCTTCTTTATAAGCCAAATCAACAATCTTATTCTTATTATAAGCAAAATTAAATTGTGTATTCCATGAGAAATCTTTAGTGCGAATGTTTTCTGAGTTAATCATAAATTCAACACCCGTATTACGCACGGAGCCTACATTATCTGTTACCGAAGTATAACCGGTTGTAACAGGAATTGTCTTGTTCATAATCAAATCCTCTGTCAATCGATTATAATATTCTATACTACCGGAAATACGGTTAGATAAAAATCCGAAGTCCAATCCGATATTGTATTCAGTGGTACGTTCCCAGCCTAAATCCGGGTTACGCATATTGCCCGGCACATACCCTTGTGCATCGGTTGTACCAAACATATAGTAGTTAACAGCACTGGTTGCTCCTTCGGTTTGATAAGGGTTTACATTATCATTACCACTTTGACCATAACTCAAACGAAGTTTCAAATTACTCAGCCAGTCAACATTCTTCAAAAATTCTTCACCCGAGAGACGCCATGCCAAAGCAGCAGAAGAAAAAGAACCCCATTTATTTCCTTCTGCCAACTTGGAAGAACCATCGACGCGAATACTTGCCGTCACGAAATAGTTGTCACGAAATGAATAATTGGCACGGGCCAAATAAGATATCAGGCTTGTCTTAGTAAAGCCGGAGGTTGAACTATTAGTCGTGCCCCCCTGCAGGTTATACCACAAAGAATTATAAGACAAATTATTACCTACACCTCTTAATCCTTCTTCCTGATTTTGGAGCATTGAAAATACACCCATTACATCGAAACGGTGTTCTTTCTTTGCAAAGCGGTAACTGATTTGATTATCCCACATCCAATTGGTATAGTTATTTTTTTCATAATTACTATTTGCCAGATTACCACTACGATTCTCGGTATATGGACCTAAGTATTGACCTACTTCATAAAAACGAATATTAGGAGAGAAAGTGGTTTTTACGGAAAGGTCTTTGACAGGTAAAATTTCTAAATAAAGATTCCCCATCATATTATAATTCTTTCGCTTGTTGGTCGCATTCTTTTGCGTGAGTAGGGGATTATATCGTCCATTGGAATATGCTGTTTCTTCTTCACCGGTAATCAGATTTGTAGGATGATAAGTGGGGCGCATTCGCATAGCAGTCGTCAACATCCCCGTACCGGTATCCCGTACAGTGTGTGTACCGTAGGCGTTAATTCCAAATTTCAGATAATCTTTAGGTTTCACATCAACGGAAGCGCGCAGATTGTAACGTGAATATTCTTCCGGGTCTACCATACCTTCTTCAAAATAGTAACCTGTAGAAATAGCATAAGTAGCAATATCGCTGCCTCCTGAAGCCGAAAGGGAGTGATTGGTCATTATACCTGAATGACTTATTGCATCAAGCCAATCAAAGTAGTTTCCATCTTCAATAGCCTTCAGTTCAGACGCAGTAAAAATCTCATTGTCGGGTTTATATACATTATTATTTGAAGCACGTACAGCCTCACGGGCCAATTGTACATATTCATCACCGGACATCATTTCGGGAAGATTTGTATATTTACGAAAACCGGCATACCCACTATAGTTAAGTTTTACATCACCTTTCTTTCCTCGTTTTGTAGTTACAAGCACAACACCGTTGGATGCCCGCGAACCATAAATAGCTGTTGAAGAGGCGTCTTTCAAAATATCAATACGTTCAATATCATCCGGATTGATATTAGATAGTGTTCCTCCCTGAACTCCGTCAATAACAACCAGGGGAGAAGTGCTACCACTAATTGTATTTAAACCTCGAATTAAGATATTATATTCACTACCAGGCTTACTACTTGAACGGGAAATCTGTACTCCCGCCATAGCTCCTTGCATAGAACCTACCGCATCGGTATTACCTCCACGTATCAAATCTTTTGTGGAAACTGAAGACACAGAGCCTGTCAGGTCAGATTTCTTTACAGATCCATATCCCACGACTACCACTTCTTCCAATGTTTCCGAATCTTCTTTCAATATAATATTCAAAGATTGCCCCGGAATAACCGTAACTTCCTGTGTGGCATATCCGAGATAAGATATGACCAACTGGCTATTTGCCTTCACATTCAAAGTGAAGTTACCGTCAATGTCAGAAACGGTTCCGTTTGTTGTTCCTTTCTCCATAATGGAGGCGCCAATAATGAATTCTCCATCCGGATCTTTCACAGTTCCCTTTACAGTAAAACTGTTTTGAGCAAAACCTTCGGCTGTCCCCATCAGGAAGATGGCTGTCAGGCAAAGGAAAAGCTTACAAAAAAATGTTTGTTTCATAATGTTGAGACTTTAAAAAGTGTAATTTATTAATTAATAATGCGAATCAGTAGTTGAAACTGCTCGCCGATTATTATGTTAAAATATTAATTATCAATAAAATAAACGCATTAAATATTTGCTCAATCTTCTGGGAATCACTATCTTAAAGGA
>JAITVY010000064.1 GCA_031285565.1 Tannerella sp.
CCAACACTGCTGTTTTATATCCAGCAGATGCGTTGGAGCGAACCATTTCACTTCACAGATGAATTTTTGGGCGACACGACTGCGGTCGAAATGGCTATGTTGGTGCAGGATGAGATAAAAGCCAGATATGCTTTTGGATAAGTCAATTGTTCAAACTGGGATGATAGTATTGTCGGCGAAATGACAAAACGTGCCGGAAATGACAATTTGAAATTTGCCGAAATAATCAGAGATGCGGCATTCAGTAAGGAATATCAAAACATCAAAACACCATAAGAAATAGCAAAGACTATACAAAGCACCTTATCGGAACAGCCGGAGATCTTGCCGTTGCCAATATGTTATGCCTGCAAGGTTGGGTTCCCAGCCTGACAAGTAATAATTGTCCGTCATTCGATGTGTTTGGTTATGACCCCGCCACAAAGAAAAGTTGTGTAATTCAGGTGAAGACAACAAAAAATGAAAAAGGACATAAGAAGTCAAGTTTTCAATTAGGTTTTACTCATGACAAACGGAGTGAGTGGTTGAATAATTTAACATGTCCATATGTGTTTGTACATATTGATTTGGAAAACAAACACACTTTTTACATCCTTTCTGCCCCTACCTTGAAAGAGGTGATAATCAAGACAGACGATGAATACTACAATAAGGAAAGAGAAAAACCTCTCAATCCGTCTTATCCTGTGGCAATACAACTGAAAGATATAGCAGAGTTTGAAAATAAATGGGAAAACTTATGGAAATAAAATCATGTGTACGTCTTGATAGAATAGGCAGCAAAATAAGATTTGAATTTGAAAAACTTTAATCTCAAATAAAAGATGTTTTTCATCCTGCTCACAAAGGTATGTTCCAAGAAAAAAACAGCAAGCCTGAACCCTGTCGGGTTTCCTCGAAATTTCTTCCTTTCCTCACGGAAAGCGTAAATTACGGGAAAGGCTTGCTCTTATTTTTCTTTTCACAGAATGGGTGTTTACAGGTTGAAAAAGGGGAAAAATATTCATAGGTGGAGTACATGTAGAGTTGCTACCTGAAACTGTCCCTGTATCCATCTTCCAACAGTCTTTCCACATCTGAAGACCGGTACAGTATTTTCCCGCCCAACTTGATATAGGGAATCCGTCCCTCATTCCGGTAGTCCTGTAAACTTCTCCGGCTCAACTTCAATTTTTTTGACAATTCTTCGTCCGTGTAGAAACTCTCACTGTCAAGTGCCGATTTTTTTCCTGTAAACAGGCGTTCCATCATAGAGGCTATCCTGTCCAATGAAATAAAAAAGGTTTTGACCCTTTCGTTGTTCTCTTTGGTAATTAATTCGTTACTCATTGCTTTAACTGTTTTATGGGTTATTAAATTTGTTTTCCTTTACGTTTTGCCAGCTTACGTTTTTCTTCTACTATCGGCAGAATCTTTTTCACGTCTTCCGGCTTGTAGTAGGTCTTGTGGCTGATTTGGGTGTAAGCCAGCGTTCCATTGTCCCGCAAGGTTTGCAGGGTTCGGGGTGAGATGTTCAATAGCTGGCATACATCCTGATTGTCCATCCATTCAATACTCCCTTTGTCGCCGTGTTGCCGGCAGAGGGATTCCATTCGCTTTGTAAAGTTTTCAACTGTCGAGAGCATCGCCTCGAATGTTTGTGCGTCAATGTTGATGATTTCCATAATTCCATATGTTTAAATGATTATTTCTAATTTTTGCCACGAAGTAAATTAGAAAAATCTGTTTCTTAATGGCTTTCTATTCAGGTGGCAGTGTTTGGCACTCATTTGGCAGTATGTGGCTTCGCTCACACCATTACCTTTTTCTTTTATTCTGATGCGAAGTAAAGCAGAAAAAACAGATGTAGTATCGGATTGCAAATGTACTGGTGCGGGGTGGCTTCGGTTTGGTATGGGTTGGCTAACTTCACTGCATATTTTGGACTGTATTTGCAAACACTATCTTATTTCTAAATGGGATTTGCTTCGCTCACTTTTTTCAGATTCGCTGATTTGTGAAATTAGCACCGATTATAAATTAGTTACCGTAGCAAAACACTACATAGACTGTCATTCAAATCAACTATAAATACAATCTTGATTAATAGCTGTTTATTTGTAATCAACAATCGGTTTTCTGACTAACGGAAAGCCATATTATTCATTTTTAAAAGACAGTATGCTATGAGCAGTAAACAAACCGAGAAAAGTAATCAAGGGGATAAACAAATCCCGAATGACTGGTCGCCGTCTTCGGCAAGAGTGAAAAGAAAATCGTCCAAGTCATTGAGTGAGGAGCAGGAGGCGGAAATTAGGAAGATGTTTGAAGAAGACTTGATGGGTGGGAACACTCCGAAACCCGATGTGCGTAATGACAATGAAAGTAGCATTGCTACCAATGACACCATTCCACAAGAAGACAGCAACGACACTCCGGACAGTCTGCAAACCAAGTCAGCAGAATCAACAGAGGATACACGTTCTACACAGAATAGACGTGTAAGTGGTAAACAACGAAAGGAATTGTTGGAGGAATACCGGCAAACATTCCTTACCATCCCTAAGCTGGACGACCGCAAGCCTGTATTCATCAGCTGTGAGGTTCGGGACAGGATTGATGGGATTGTCCGCAGGCTGGGCGGTAGGGGTGGAAGCGTTTCGGGCTTTATCGAAAACTTAGCCCGACATCACCTCGACATATATGAAGAAGACATCGAGGCATGGCGGAAGTTGTAACATTCGCTTTCAAGGGGATAAGCCTGATTCATTTCGAGCTTATCCTTTCCAATGGAACACAAGTGTCCGGTTTTAGCGTAGCGAGGTTATGTTTTGATTGCATCAAAACCCTCCCTAAAGTAGAACGAATGTCCTTGATATCTCGCTCTTGGATCAGTCTTCAAAAACTGGACGTTTTCCTTAGACCATGCAATTGCAAATGGAGTTTCTAAATACCAACGATTACCATCTTTATCTCCCTTATCATAAGGAACGTAATAATTTTTAGAAGTATCAATACCATTTTCCTTTTCATCATATGTAAGAGAATCTACATCAGCAACTTCATTATCTTGAATTAGTCGATAGATATACCCTTGTCCAAAAATATCTCGCCCATATTTTTCTTTTAACTGGTCGAATTTAATGGCAATTTCCTCTTCGGTTCGTTGTGTCAAAAACTCAATTGGTGAAAGCCCTGCCAATTCATTATTGGATGTTTTATATCTAGTCATGACCTCTACTAGCTTCTTGGGACGAGAACTCACAATATTGGCAGCCCATTTGGTAGACTTCCGTATAGCGATATATTTGCCATTGTTTGCAGTAGCCAATCCTTGTCCACCTTCGGTTAAGCAACCGAGTAATGCAACATCTCCCGGTTTTAGGCTACTTCTATACTCTTCTAGTAATGCTGCATTTTGAGTAATTTTTTTACTGGTTTCTATTTTGTCCCACCACTGGTCATATAAGTCTTTTACTTTCTTACCATAGCGATTGTGGATCTTTATATTATATTCTGTAGGCTTAAAAAGAACGGAATTTTGTGTCTCACGATAAACTTTTTGAGCTATGCTAGGAAAAAATATTGGATCTTTCAGATTTTTACTTCCATCCAAGAAGTTCACTTTATGGTTTTCTGTATACGGCTTCTTGACAACTTGTATTATGCAGGTATCTACCATTACTGAATCGAAAGGATTTGCAGTATCAAAAATATAGCGAATTGAGTTCTTTAAAATTAATTCACGCATATTTCTTTTTGTCTGTGTTGTCCAAAAAGTTTTTGGTATGATGTATGTAATTGACCCATTCTCTTTCGTAAGCCTCATGCCCTTAAAGGTAAATAGATTATATGTGTCATCTGAGAATCCAAATTCAATTTCATATGATTTCTTTTCTGCCGTAGAAATTCCCTTCGTAGAAATGTAAGGAGGATTTCCTATCACTATATCAAAACCATTTTTTACCCCAAACATCCATTCTGAATCAAAAAATGGCGAAGAAGCATTTTGGTCAAACATTTTCCATTGTTGCATTAATACAGCATTGTGACTATCTACGACACGCAAATCTTCTAGTGTATCTGCTATCTGACTTTGTAGTTCTTGCACGCGTCTTCTATACTTATTCTTAGTTTTATTACTCTTGGCTCCAAATATACGGTGAGTTACCTGAATCAATTTTTCTTGTAATTTTTCTAATTCAGGAGTATTGAAGAGATCCTTTGTCTTTTGTAGTCCAATCAGTGAATTGGCTGCAACAAATTTGGCTTCCAAATTAGGTAGTGGTCGAATACCAAAGTTATCTTCTGGCTTAGTAGTTGGTCGTTGATCTACAATCAATGATATGAAAAAACGCAATTTGGATACTTGAACTGCAATACTTTGAATATCGATACCATAGATACATTTTTCTATCAAATATAATTTGCGAGCATAATCTGGACTGTTGATATTGTCATCAAAGCTTCGATTAATATCTGTTTGAATTTCATCTCGTTCTTCAACAGAATAATCTTTCAATGTTGAACTTATTTCCTTCATCGACTCTTGGAGAATTAATGACTTCCAAATCTCATTTTTAGGATCTAATTGAGAGAGAATATGCACCATCTGTTGTAATACTCCTACAGGAAAGGCACCTGATCCACAAGCTGGATCTAACACTTTGCAGGTTTGTATTGCTTGAATTATTAATTGTTTAGTTTCATTACTCAAATTTAGATCTTCTTCGGAATATAACATTAATTTGCGATATTCTTCTTCATATTCCTCGCCTACAACTTGATTGAGATGAGAAATAAGACTTTCGTTTACCATATATTGAACAACTTCTCGTGGAGTATAAAATGATCCTGTTTGCTTACGAGCAGTGGTTTTGGTCTCAGGATTATAACTGGCAAGTAAGTTTTCAAAAACTTTACCTAGTAACTCAGGATCAAGAGAGACTTCTTGATCAAAAGAGACTTCTTGATCAAAAGGTGTATTTTCTTCAACAGTAAAATTATATTTTTGTAAAATATCTATCAGACCTAAGCTATCAATGTTTTTTTTATCTCCAAAAAATAAAAAATCGGGAACTATTAGAAGATTGGGACTCGGTAAATTATCTGAGAATCCGTCAATGTACACACCATCCTGCTTGTTGTCCAAGCAATCAAATAATCCTCCATTTAGGAAAGGTACTTTTGCATTTACTAATTCTAAAAATAGCTCAGGTTTGATAAATAGTTCTTCGTACCGCATCAAGTGATCAGAGCCAAATGCCTGTCCATACCAATCCATTTTCCTAAATTCTCGAGTTCGGCCATCTTCTTTACTCTGGGGTGTAATAGGACAATTGAGCGTAGCAAAAAAAAGATTTTGTAATATGGCTTTATAGTATTTACTTGCATTGGATTTTTCAGCAAATAGTCCCGATTCGAGGTTTGGGTTAAAGTCTTTGACTAGTTCATTATTGAGAAACTGTATATCAAACAACTCATTAGGAATAAGATTTTTCTGTTTCAAAAACCAAACAAATAATAAGCGAGTTAACAAACGAATCACATTCTTTGAGCGATGTTCAATACGTTCATCTTCGGTTTCCAAATGAAATTCTCCTGGAAATTTAACAGTTTGTATGGCTCTTTCATACCAATTATATAATTCCTGATAAAATGCTTTTGTAAGAATTTCTACGGAAAATCTCTCTACTAAATCTTTTTTATTCTTTACTCTACCTTTTTTTAATAAAAATTCATTTGGGGTATAGCCACCTGTTTCATTTCCTAACAAGTATGAGTATCGTCTTGGATTTGAGTAATTTCGTTCTATTCGAGCAGAATGATCTTTTAGTTCAGCATCTATTTGGAGATACGAGAAACGATATTGTGTCCCTCCCTTAGGGATAAAAGCAACTAAAGCCCTATTACAATAACTATTCTTTTGCATCACCTGAAAAGCATCTCTAGAAATTCCAACACGGGCGTCGTGTGTAGAGTTATGCTCTACCTCAAAAACTTCAAGTTCTAAACTTTTACATTTACCCAATCTTGTAACCGAAGAGGTAAACTTTGGAGAGAAATTCAAGTTCAGCTTTTCTTCTTTTAATTCGAAATCTTCGGGAAGAAAATTGTTTTCAAGAAAGCTTACAAAATTGTCGCGATTATAATTGTTACTGAAATTATACATACCGTTTATATTTTAGAATAATTCATTTTTTTTCGAAGTAATGCTATCACTTTCAAATTCTTCTGCAAGAATTAGAGTTTCAGTGCCATGTGATATATTATCATAACTACGTAATGCCTTTAGAATATAAATGCGAGATATTTTGTCTGGTAAAGCAACATACTCTGACGGTTTCATTCGATTTATTAACCGTAAAGCATAACCTGAAATTGCATCTAATTCTACTGCTGTTTTTAGATCTTCAAGATATTCATTTTCACAGGATTTCATTTGTATCATTAATCTCACTTTATCTAATGCATCTCTTTTTATTTTCTCTGTATCACTTTCCGAATCATCAGAAAAAAGGGCTGATTTTATTATATTGAATGTATTATCAAATGTCTCTGAAGTTTTATAAGGTTTTTCTTCTTTGCTTGTTTTCAATAGCCTGAAAGCATCTTCTGGAGTCCTGTCATAAGGTTTCTTTTCGTCATTAGAATATTTAAAAACAAAGTCGTTACCCTTTTTTGCAAAAACCAAAACTCCATCTTCGGGGAGAGATGCCCTTCTACGAATTTTTGTCCGTAAAGGGAGGTTTAACGCCTCTCTCATTTCATTAGAATAGAGCACTGTATCTAGTTCTGCACGATATTCAGTATCCCACGATTTTCGTTCGTCATTTTCGATAATAGTTTTGTATTGTTCTATAAAGAATGCTCGTAACTCTTCATCGGATGTCAAAACTTTAGTATCCTCACCCATTATTGCATGAATCATAGCCATTTTCAATGTTGAAATTTCCTGAACTCTAATCTCACTTTCTCCGATATCTGTAGGAAAATAATTATAGATATACAATTCTTCAAACATCTTTTTATTGATACGATTAATACGTCCAATTCGTTGAATAACCCGTGTTGGATTATAGGGGATATCATAATTAAAGATAGTCCCTGCTCGATGGAGATTATATCCTTCAGAAATAGCATCTGTTGCGACTAATATTTTATATGTATCCTGTTGTTTGTACACTTCGTATCCAGCATCAAAATTAGCTCTTATTATTTCCTTATTGCGTGGAGTGGCTTTATTTGCTGTGTATGAAAACACAGGAAGCCCTGCTTCTGTTAACTTTTTATCCAAATAGTCAATAGTATCAGCAAATTGACTAAATACAACTATTTTTCTTTCAGGATCTTTAGCTAACTGTTCATTAAGTATCTTGATAAATTCATTTAGTTTAGGGTCATTATTGACTTTATTCCATTCACTTTTTAGATTTTGTAATATTTCGATGTCAGAATCTAATTCATCGAAAAAACTATCTTTTAAATATTCTGTTTTAATTTCAAATAATCCTCTAGTTTGTAGTTTTTCAATAGCTGCATCTATTTCATCATCAACCATCTCTGGAATAATGTCATTCGTAGATTCATACATGGCTTCAATATCTGGTAACATTCCTTTTTTAAAAACAGGTATGGTTTGCCTTTTTTCAATCCATTTTTTTATATTTTTATGATTGGAAAGCATATTATCTAACGATATTCGGAAAGCTATTTGAGAACTTTCGAAACGCCTCACAAGTAATGTTCTCATGAATTTTGCAAGATTTCGCTGGGTACCTTTAAAAAGATTGTACTCAAACCCCGCTTTTTCTACTGTTTTTTTAACATCTTCATCATACTCTGGCTTAACGTACATGATTGGCTTATATCTTGTAGCATGAAAAAGATTCAAAGGTATATTTTCATCGTATATATCATCAGAATAGCTATAATCTTGCATATCTATATTTTCATCTGCACCTTTACGTGAAATTTGCTCTAATGTTGAAATGTATAGATTTCGAAGATTATTCAAATCATAATCTAATAGTCTTGGAGGAGCGGGTTTTGAAAACTCAATTTTCTGCTTCTTTAGATCCTCTTTATAAGCTGGAATTGCATCTAAATCTAAACGGGATCGCCGAATGATTAAAGGGGAAATTATTGCTCTTATTTGTTGAGCTATACTTTCTATCTCTAATTTTAATTCGTCTTCTGTAAGTTGTTTATCTTTTTGTTTTTTCTTTAAGTTTTTATAGACATTGATTAAATGTCGAAAACTATATCCCAGATTATTTACTGTTTGAAGTGTTGACTTAGTTGGAATCTGGAACAGTTTTATCATTGAGTAAATATCTGAAGGCTGATTATTAAATGGAGTTGCTGTTAAGAGCATGACCTTATTACCCTGACAAAGTTCATGGAGCATACCATAATCTAGGGTAAATTCATTACGATAACTGTGTGCTTCATCAATTACAATAAGCCATTCTTCATTCTCATCCGTTCTCGTTTGATAGTGTTCTATAGCTTTGGATATTACACCACGACTAAATACACGAGCAGTATTGATTTTAAACTCATCAACATAATCTTCCCACTGCTGTTTCAAATGCGCGGAGGTGAAATTATAATGGTTCTTAAATTCAAATTGTTAGCAACAGTTGAACCAATAATACTTTTACCTAAACCAACTACATCCGAGATAATAACTCCATTATGTTTTTCAATGATGGATATCGCCATTCGAATCGCATCTTCTTGATATTTGAGATTAAAGAATTTCTTGTTTATGTCATGTGGTGTTCGTATTCTTCTCGAGGTATCTATTTTAAAATATTCATATAATACTCTTAAATAGAGAAGATATGGGGATGGTAGTTTTTCATACCAAATATGTTTGATTACTCCATCTTCGAAGTCATTAATATGATCTTTATCTGCTATAACAATTGCACTCTGCCAAAGAGTATTGAAAATATTTTGTGCATCATGAAATTCTGTTTTATGTTGAAATCTCACATTGATTTCATTTTGTCCACGTAGTCCTTTATATGTAAGATTGCTTGATCCTGTAATTACTGTACCGGGCGTTTCTCCTTCTTCAGAAAATTCGTCTTTGTATGAGAATATATACATCTTAGCATGACAAGGTTCTTTTGTCTTTCGGATTTCTAATGTTCCGTTCTTGATTTTTTCATAATATATTTTAAAAGCCTCAGTTGCTTTTTTCTCTTCAAAGAAATCTGTTTTATTGAATAGCTCAACCAGAGAATAGTTAAATTCATTTCGAATTTCGAGACGAGAACTTTTCTGCTTTTTATGTAGAAAATCAATCTCTGATGTTTTATTTAAAAGTTCTTTTTCCATCTCCAACCCCACCAAAATTCTCATTTTTTTATCAGAGATATGTTTGTAAATTTCTTCTATTCCTGAAAAATAGAAATATCCTACAAGAAAATCTAAGTGATCAGCTTTCACAGGTAAGATTCCCTTTATTATTTTAGCTAGTGATTTTTCACCACTATTAGTAATGAAATATTCACTATTTAGTTTGTTATCTTCAATTTTCATTTCTCGTTCAATTCATTTAAGATAAGGACAGAACTAGCCTAACTGCATCTACTTGTTCGGCATATTTTGAAGGATTATTATCTTTCAATTTTTGAATATTTAAAAGCTTCCATCTTACTGCGGGAAGCTTACCATAGTTAACTTTTGTCCAATCTGGCTCCCCTTTAGAAAAGGTTAATAAGAATTCTTTATCCTCATTTGTTAGAGATTTATTGACCGTTTTAATAAGTAGTTCTCTAGTATTCTTAAATTCATTGTCTTCAAAAAAGCTATCGGTCATACCTTTGAACTGACTTTCAAAAACAATAGACTGATCAATAGGGTGAGGATTTAATAGTTCTTGCATAGGACGCTTGCTACATAAAAGAAAGAATATAAATCCTTCTTTTATTTCCGTCGAATAGCCTATCTCATTTATCATATTTCTTATGTCAAACAAATCTCGTGGGTGTTGTCTGTCTAGTGCTGCGATAATTTTCCCACCCCATAATTGTTTTTGAGAAACAGTTCTAACTTCACAAAAGTTATCGAAAACTTCCTGTGCTTTATCACACAATATTTTTAATTCTGTTTCCGCAATTATTCCCCGATTGATTTGGTTTACTTCTATTTTAACCATTGCTTCGGGAGTCGTGCAAATCAATTTCAATTCTTCTTCAGCCCTGACTGGATCAGTAAAACCTATATTGGGTATTTGTTTTCTCAATCGATCTTTAACTTTTTCAAGCGCTAATCGTATATTCTGTAGATCCGTATCTCGACTTTCACTAGCTGGGATATAGGTAAGGTCTATATCAACCGATAGGCGTGGCATATTCAGGCAGAACAGATTAATAGCTGTCCCTCCATGAAGGGCGAATACATCTTCTTTCGCTACTTCTGGTAATATATCTAGTAAGAGTGATACTTGTTTTTTATATGTATCTTTCATTCTGAGAAATCTTTGGGCAATACTAAATTATATTTTGGGATTAATATACCATTATTAGCAAGACTACGATTGCCGGAACCAAGGTCTATCTTTGTTAGATTTATATATTTGAACCAAGTATGTCTGGCTCGCTCGGCAAAATAAAGAAATAGCCTTTTGGCTTTTATCGATTTACAATCTTCTAATAACTCTTGCACTTGTTTTGGGCGCAATGTAGATAGCCCTTCCATTAATTCATAAGCCTCAGTCAGAGAAAATATAGTAGGACATAATGATAGGCATTCCAGCATTGCTCTTCCAGAGCTTGATATTTTCATATCTAATCCAGTATCTTGATAGTGTACTAAGCCAATAGTATCATCCTTAAATAAGGATACTTTGAATATTCTATAATCTATATCCCATTTATTATTTATGAACCAAGAAGGTAATTTTGTTTTACCCAGAACAAATAAGGTTACCTCGGGTGAGACTAATTGCAGATAGTGAGCACTACCATTTAACTCTAATGAAGATCGACCTCCTATATGGATATTTATGTTTGCTTGTGATTGCAATGCCGCGAGTGCACCAGACAATAAAAGTGAATCTCCAGATTTTAGCATTGCACCCTTTCCTATTGACTTCATCCATCCACTTCTACGGTATTGCTGTTGTAGTTCATACGGATATCCTTTCAAAATAAGCCAAGAAGATAATAGTACAAGACCTTTGGGGTATTCTTGCATTAACTTATTTATTTTAGATCTATTTATTTTAGAGACCTCATCCATATTACATATATTATTACAAGTGTAAATGTAAACAAAATTAGAAAACAAAACAAGAAACAAAAAGTTTATATTTAATCCATAAAGCATATTATTTATATGCTTTATGGATTAAATATAAATTACAAAGTTATATAATGTATTATTTGAAGATTTATTTTATCTTTGTGCCAAGCTAATCAACCTGCTTAAAGCGGAGTAAATCAGAGAAGTTAGCTCATTACTTATCCGTTACCTATTCTGAATTTCAGATAGCTTAAAATACTGATTCAGAAATAAATAATCAGAAAGCATAGTTTTGTAACTAAATCATTACCCAACTCCTCTCAAAATTCAACTAACTATCTGTAATTACAGAAGTTATGGCTAAAAGTATCAAATTTCGCCACAACAAATTCCTAAATCCCTGTTTATTGATAAAATCATTTATCGGGAATACTAAATTCTTTATCCGCAAACAGTTTTGCTAAGCCTGAAACCTGTTTAAGCCTAAGCAATTCATCCCTGTCCATCCCTATATTTTTCATAATCCAAGCATCACTCATTCCTGCCTGTTTCAGTTCTACGACAATATTAGTCATCAACTCAATATTGTGTGTTCCACGGGCGCGGTTATGCCTTATTGTCGAGGCCATGCGATTTGATAAGTCCTTGTCTATTACAGCTACGGGCAAGCATCCGTTTTCCCGTTCATAAATGCGCTTAGATGTTTTCAGTACCATATACCTGTGGAATCCGTCTACAAGCTCGTACATATCCTTGTCCGGGAGATAATAACAAACGCACGGCATCGTATAACCATCCTCCCAGATAGAGAGTTCAAGGAGTTGCATCTCCGGCGGAGCCACCATATTGGGGTTGTATGCATTCGCCTGTATCTTTTCTATGGCCACCGGCTTTATGTTATAAACAGGGCTTATGTATTTTGAGGAGTAATCCATGTATGCATATTTTGATAAAAATCCATAATTTTCTTTCTGTTTTCAATTTCCTTTTTGGTCATGGAAAATCCCATGTATTTACATAAATGATCATTTTTGAGAATGCATACGCACATTCTTTTATAGGTGGGCAAATCCTTGAATTCCGGGATGTTTATGTCGTCCAGATATTCCATTCTTACAGGATATTTACTGGTTTTATAGTTCGTATGGCTCAATACGTCAATTTCGATACCGCATTTTTGTAATTTCTCTATCGTTTCATTAGACAGACAACCGCCTTTATTACGCCAAAAACTAATGCTCACAGACAATTTTTGCAAGTAGTTCAGCCGGGTTTCTTCCGGTAAGGTAGATAACAGGAAGTGCATGTAACTTTCCCATGTATGCCCTTTTGGAAGAGCGACCTTATACCGTGCTACCGCACTTGTATTGCCATAAATATTTGTGAAATTAACTCCATTTACACGGCATATCATTTTTCCCCACATATCAGGGTCAATGGCGCGGTAGAGCAATAAACTTTCTTGGGCAGCCGATATGAACGGACTGGCTACCCGCTGCTTTTCCAAAGGAACGCCCGCCTGATAATAGAGATCATACAAGTGGTTGTAATCCCATCCGAAACGTCCGTTAGCTGTCCATATATCGGTGGTTAACCAATCGTACATCATGTATATATTGTATATGTCCCCTGATATTTCCCGTGTCCATTTCAGATTGTTATACATATAGCACCTTTTATTCCCGTGTATGGTTCTCCAGCGATGATAACTTTCCTGCGTGCGTATGCCAACCAGACAGCAGGTTTTTTTCGCTTTTTTTAATTGATGGTACCATTGGGCAAAAAGAGTTTGAAAATCATAGTCGCTCATATCTTCGTTATAGAACGGGAAATCTTCTTTTGTATAACTCCCTTTGGGGAGATCTCGAACCCAAAGCTCTTTGCATGTTTCGTCCCACGGACGCCAAAAAGTCTGGTACATTGAAGTACAGGTACTGACCTTGAAAGGTACACAAATGCGGTATACCTCAATAATGTCGGGATTTTCATTAAATACACGGTCGATATAGCGGATAGTTTCATTATACTGAACCTCATAGTCCATGTGAAAAACCCCTATTTTTGTTTTAAGGTTATGCTGCCTCACATATTGTATGCAAAGGTTTAGCATGACTCCGCTGTCTTTGCCGCCGGAAAAAGAGAGGTATATATTGTCAAACTCGTTGAAAATGATTTCCAAACGCGACATAGCCAATTCATACACATTTTTTCTCATGCCTGAATGCTTTCATTTTGACATATCTTGTCCAATAAACGACAATAGAAAATTCATTCTGTTCAAAGAAAGGGATATGTTGTTTCTGTACTATTGCATCAAGTTCAAAATCAGGTAACAGTGCCTGTACAACTTCTTTCAACAGCATCAAAAAAACATGGCTGTCATCATCGGCGATATAGTAATTATTTATTATTGCATTCCCTGCTTTTTTATCTTCTTCCTGCGGTTTTTCTTTCAACTCTACAGGAATAAAGCCGAGCGTATCCCCGTTATCTGTGGCTACGAACCAACAGTAATCAGGCGATGTCCTGAAAGGGTAATTAAGATTATAAGCCAACACTTTTTTATCCATTACCAAATGTGCCGTCAGATGATAAAGCAGCCGGTCTTCTCCCTCCAATTTGACAACTTCCATAATTCTTATCCTGTTTCATTCGTTACAAAAAAATTTTCACAGAACCCTTCCTTCTTCGATGGAATATCCGGTGCAAAGGTACCGTTTATAATTATTATTTGGGGGAATATAAATGGAAAAGTTTATAAACTTGTTTATGATATAGCGGAACAAGTTTCTTGGTACCAGACGCTCCTCAAGGGAACAACGAACTTAATAATCACATAACAGGTGGCGTTTATGCAGCAGAAAAGTCGGAGTGCAAAACCGCCTGAAGATACAGGTAAGTGCTATCAAAATCAGCGAGTTCTTGACGGGTATCGGGGAATTGAGTATATTTGCAGGCAATTGAATTTCGACCAGCGAATGGAACTGACGGAGGCGTAGCGTACCCGGAATGAATGGTTTGCTGCCGGATGAGATTCGGTACGCAGTGCGTACCCAATTGAGTTGGACACACCTTCGTTCACTGATGAGTATTGAAGATGAACTGAAACGCACTTTCTACATTGAGATGTGCCGTCTGGAGCATTGGGACATACGCACGCTCGACGAAAAAATCGACTCGCAACTCTACGAACTCACGGCATTGAGCCGCAAGCCGGAGGAAGTGATAAAAAAAGAACTTGCCGAAATCCGAGAAACTCCAACGCGCTATTGCCATAA
>JAITVY010000062.1 GCA_031285565.1 Tannerella sp.
TTGGCACCTCGATGTCGGCTCGTCACATCCTGGGGCTGGAGAAGGTCCCAAGGGTTGGGCTGTTCGCCCATTAAAGTGGCACGCGAGCTGGGTTCAGAACGTCGTGAGACAGTTCGGTCTCTATCTATCGTGGGCGTAAGATATTTGCGAGGCTCTGACACTAGTACGAGAGGACCGTGTTGGACAGACCGCTGGTATACCGGTTGTTTCGCCAGGAGCACAGCCGGGTAGCTAAGTTTGGATAGGATAAGTGCTGAAAGCATCTAAGTACGAAGCCTGCCTCAAGATTAGATATCCATATAGGGTCGTTGTAGACTACGACGTTGATAGGCTACAGGTGGAAGGGTGGTAACATCCGGAGCCGAGTAGTACTAATTGCCCGAAACTTTTTTCTCTTAACTGGATTGATTTATGTTCGGTTGTTTTTACTTTATTAAAGTATACGAGTTGTCGAATAGTTTTTGCGGAGTATGTTTTTGTCCAGAACGTCAAAAGATAATTGTTGTTGTCTTTTTGGTATATTGCGCATTAAATTGTCAATTATCCATTGTCAACTGTCAATTATACAAGATATTAAGGTGGTTATAGCACGAGGGATCCACCTCTTCCCATTCCGAACAGAGAAGTTAAGCCTCGTCACGCCGATGGTACTGCGATTTAGTGGGAGAGTAGGTAGCTGCCGTTTTTTATTAAACTATCCAATCTATATTTTATAGACTGGATAGTTTTTTTTTGTACTATCCACACGATCCACTCTATTTTTATAACTCTTTTTTTACTGTTTCTCACAAAAAGGATATATCTTTGTGTTGTGCAACGAATATCTACACATATAGAAAAGCTTTTATTGTTTAATGATTGCGTAATTGTACCCGATTTTGGAGGCTTTGTTCTTCAAATGCATCCGGCTGTTTACGTTTCATTAGATCATATGTTTTCTCCTCCATATAAGGATATTGTCTTTAATCCGACATTAAAGCATAATGATGGTTTACTTTCTGAATCGTATATGCAAACATATGGAATGGATTTTAACGAAGCGCAGGCTGCGGTAAAACAGGATGTGGATACTTTAAAAAAAGAATTAAACGAAAATGGTTCTGTTTTGTTAGGTACGATCGGAAGTTTTCGGAAAAATAATGAAAGCCTAATATTCGAACCTTCTATAGCTGTTACAACTTTTAATCTGGCTTCATACGGGTTGACCTCTTTTTATTTACCTCCAATAGAATTAGCATCAAATGAGCGACAAGTGCAATTACATGTTGTCAATGTTGTTGAACCATCTATTGAACGGGTCTCAGAACCAATAGCCAAATCATCTCCGATACCTAAGTTCTTTTCGCGTATAGCCGGGATAGCAGCAGCGGCAATTGCTATATTTCTTCTGATCTCAACTCCGGTAAAAGACGTTAATACCTCTGCTTATACAGCTAGTTTTATTCCTTCAGAAATGGTTTTGCAGCAATATCCGGTTCAAAAAGAATCTATTGATGAAGATAGTGAATTAGTTACATCTGAAAGTTCTGCAACAATAATTGCGGAATCCGGATTGATTTCGTCTGTAGATGCATCTATGCAGCCATCAAGTTCGGATGGTACTACAGATATAAAAACGCAATCCTCATCTAAACCGGTAATTGAACTTGTAACTGCAAAAACATATTATGTTATTGTTGCAAGTTTTCAAACGGAAACTCAATTGAATAAGTATTTGTCAAATACAGATTTGTCTACGCTGAAAAATATGGGAGTTGTCAAGAACAGTGAACGTATTCGCGTATATGCGGATAAAACAAATATTCGCAAAGATGCTGAAGCGTACATTGATCTTTTACGGGAAAATGGAAAATATAAAGATGCATGGCTGTTTATTGGCCGATAGCAATGAAAATAATACCTTGACTATTTTTTTATTATTAAATAAATAACGATTTAAGTTTTAATTTTATGACAGCATTAAAAGAAAAGCTTTTTTCGGAGTTTCCGCCTGTTTCTACAGAAGAGTGGATGGCGAAGATTACGGCCGATTTAAAAGGGGTGCCGTTCGAAAAAAAGTTAGTATGGAAAACAGGAGAAGGATTTAATGTAAATCCGTTTTATCGTGAGGAAGATCTTAAAGATATGAAGATAACCTCTTCGCTTCCGGGAGAATTTCCTTTTGTTCGTGGTACAAAAAAGGATAATCAGTGGAAAGTTCGTCAGAATATTGACGTTGTTGACTTTGCCGAAGCGAATAAGAAAGCGCTTGATTTATTAGAAAAAGGTGTTTCTGCATTAGGTTTTCATTTCAAAGGAAAAGAAGTTAATGCCGAAAATATCGCTGTTTTATTAAACGGTATTTGTCCTGAAAGTATAGAATTAAACTTTAAAACATGTAATAATAAAGCAGATGTTTTAATTGGTCTTTTAGCTGAATATTTGAAGGGTATAGGTGCTGATTTGGAAAAATGTTTCGGTTCTGTAGCTTATAATCCATTCAAAAAGCCATTGATAAAAGGTCATGAGGCAGATAATTGGGTTGAACAGGCTGCGGCTGTGTTGAAAGCAGGGGCCGGGCTTCCGCGTTATCGTGTGCTGGCTGTTGATGCTTGTTATCTGAATGATGCAGGCGCTTATATTTCGCAGGAACTAGGCTATGCTTTAGCCTGGGGTAATGAAATAATAGCGAAGCTAACGGAAGCCGGTTTTAAGGTGGATGAAGTGGCTAAAAAGATAAAATTCAATTTTGGTATCAGCGCTAACTATTTTATGGAGATTGCTAAATTCCGTGCAGCACGTTGGTTGTGGGCTGAAATTGTTTCTGCTTATACACCGGAATGTGAATGCTCTTGTAAAATGGCTATACACGCACAAACTTCGGCATGGAATATGACGGTTTATGATGCACATGTGAATTTGCTGCGTACACAAACTGAGGCAATGTCGGCTGCGATAGCCGGGGTTGATTCTATGACAGTAGCACCATTTGATGATACTTATCAAGCACCAGATGATTTTTCAGAACGTATTGCACGTAACCAACAATTGTTGCTGAAAGAAGAATGTCATTTTGATAAGGTTACTGACCCTTCAGCCGGATCTTATTATATTGAAGTTTTAACGGATTCGTTAGCAGAGGTGGCATGGAAGTTGTTCCTGGAAGTAGAAGATAAGGGTGGTTTTTATGCCGTAGTTAAGACCGGTGAAGTGCAACAAGCAGTAAATGCTTCTGCTACTGCCCGCAAGAAAGCAATTGCGACACGTCGTGAGATTTTATTAGGAACAAATCAATATCCGAACTTTACGGAAACAGCTGCATCTAAGATTATGGATGGAGAAGCCTGTGGATGTGGCTGCGGATGCGATTCCGAGGTTTCTATTCCAACTCTTGATTTTTCGCGTGGAGCATCAGAATTTGAGGCGTTGCGTCTGGCAACCGAACGAAGTGGAAAGACTCCGAAAGTGTTTATGCTGACAATAGGTAATCTGGCTATGCGTTTGGCCCGTTCTCAATTCTCAAGTAACTTTTTTGCTTGTGCCGGATATCAGGTGATTGATAATTTAGGATTTGAAACGGTTGAAGCAGGCGTAGAAGCTGCTATTAAGGCCGGTGCAAATATTGTTGCGCTCTGTTCAAGCGATGACGAATATGAAATTTATGCTCCTGCAGCGTATAAGGCATTGGCAGGAAAAGCAGAATTTGTAGTAGCAGGAGCTCCTGCGTGTATGGATGACCTGAAAGCTCAGGGTATTACGGAGTTTATTAATGTGAAGAGTAATGTGCTTGAGACATTAAAAGCATTCAACACTAAATTAGGAATCGCTTAAGTAGAAGAATTATGAGACCAAATTTTAAAAATATAGATATTAAAAATGCCGGATTCGCTGCTAAGAATGCTACCGAATGGGCAAAAGAAAATGGAATTGCGGCAGATTGGAAAACACCTGAACATATTGAGGTGAAATCTGTCTATACAAAAGAGGATCTGGAAGGAATGGAGCATTTGAATTATGCTTCAGGTTTACCTCCATATTTGCGTGGTCCATATAGTGGTATGTATGCCATGCGTCCCTGGACGATCCGTCAATATGCCGGTTTTTCTACAGCAGAAGAATCCAATGCTTTTTATCGCCGGAACCTGGCTTCAGGTCAGAAAGGACTATCTGTTGCTTTTGACTTACCAACTCATCGCGGATATGATGCTGACCATGAACGTGTAGTCGGTGATGTGGGCAAAGCAGGCGTTTCTATTTGTTCATTGGAAAATATGAAGGTATTGTTCGATGGTATTCCATTGAGTAAGATGTCGGTTTCTATGACAATGAATGGCGCTGTTCTTCCTGTCCTTGCGTTTTATATTAATGCAGGTCTGGAACAGGGCGCTAAATTAGAAGAAATGGCTGGAACCATACAAAATGATATTTTGAAAGAATTTATGGTGCGCAATACCTATATATATCCACCAGAATTTTCAATGAAGATCATTGCTGATATTTTTGAATATACTTCACAGAAGATGCCGAAGTTTAACTCTATATCTATCTCTGGTTACCATATGCAGGAAGCTGGTGCAACAGCTGATATAGAAATGGCTTTTACATTATGTGATGGAATGGAATATCTTCGTGCCGGAATTAATGCCGGTATTGATGTGGATGCATTTGCTCCTAGATTGTCATTTTTCTGGGCAATCGGGATGAATCATTTCATGGAAATAGCCAAGATGCGTGCTGCACGTATGTTGTGGGCTAAGATCGTGAAGAGTTTTGGAGCAAAGAATCCGAAATCGCTGGCTTTACGTACACATTGTCAAACTTCAGGTTGGTCGTTGACAGAACAGGATCCGTTTAATAATGTGGGTCGTACCTGTATTGAAGCTATGGCTGCAACTTTAGGACATACTCAATCTTTGCATACCAATGCGTTGGATGAAGCAATTGCTTTACCTACTGATTTCTCGGCTCGTATTGCTCGTAATACGCAGATTTATATTCAGGAAGAAACACAAATTTGTAAGGAAATCGACCCATGGGCCGGTTCATACTATGTTGAAACCCTGACAGACGAACTGGTTCATAAGGGCTGGGCGTTGATCCAGGAAATCGAGAGTATGGGTGGTATGGCTAAAGCTATTGAAACGGGTATTCCGAAAATGCGTATTGAAGAAGCTGCTGCTCGTACCCAGGCTCGTGTTGATTCTCAGGCACAGACTATTGTGGGTATTAACAAGTACCGGTTAGAAAAAGAGGCACCGATTGATATTCTTGAAATTGACAATACCGCAGTTCGTCTTGAACAAATTGAACGTTTGAAAGAACTACGTGCAAACCGGGATAATGAAGCTGTAAAAAAGGCATTGGCTGCTATTACAGAGTGTGCCCGTACAGGAAATGGGAACTTATTGGATCTGGCTGTAAAAGCTGCCGGATTAAGGGCTTCTTTAGGGGAGATATCAGATGCTTGTGAAGAAGTGGCAGGACGTTATAAAGCAATTATTAGAACTATATCAGGCGTGTATTCATCAGAGACAGGTAAGGATGCAGACTTCCAGAAAGCTACCGAGTTGGCTGAAAAGTTTGCGAAGAAAGAAGGTCGTCAACCGCGTATTATGATTGCCAAGATGGGTCAGGATGGTCATGACCGGGGAGCGAAGGTTGTAGCTACCGGATATGCAGATTGCGGTTTTGATGTGGATATGGGTCCATTATTCCAAACTCCGGCTGAAGCTGCCCGTCAGGCTGTAGAGAATGATGTACATGTAATGGGTGTATCTTCATTAGCTGCCGGACATAAGACGTTGGTTCCACAAGTAATTGAAGAATTAAAGAAACTAGGCCGGCCGGATATTCTTGTGATTGCAGGAGGTGTAATCCCTGCACAGGATTATGACTTTTTATATAAGGCTGGTGTTGCTGCTATTTTTGGCCCCGGAACATCTGTTTCAAAAGCTGCGGTACAGATCCTGGAGATTTTGTTAGGTGAATAATAATATTTTCCGGAAATAGTGTCAAAGAATATTCTTAGTGATCTTATTTATTTAATTAAATGCCTTAAGTAACTGAGATTTTGCATTTGACTTAACATAAGTAATATAAGGAAAGGTTTTCGAGAAATGAAAACCTTTCTTTTTTTATACGAATGTCTATCTTTGCATTAGTGTATGAATATTAAATGATTAATTACCATTTGTAATATGAGAAACCAGGAGATGTATGATGTCCTTTTGTCTGATTTTCAGATCAGGAAAGGGAAAAAGCGGAAGCTCCGTTTTATAAATTTTATAGAAAATAGGTGTGAGGACTTGGGATTATCTTGTCGTGTGGAGGAAAAGTCCGGACTGTTTTATAATCGTAATATTGTGGTTGGCGATATAAATAAGGCGCATGTTATATTTACTGCTCACTATGATACATGCGCCTTAATGCCTTTCCCAAATTTTATTACACCCAAGAATATCTTTTTTTATATTTTGTATCAGTTATTTGTTATAGGTATAATAATAGGGATAAGCTATGGTGTAGCGTATCTTGCCACTTTTTTTATTAGCGATGGATATTTTAAATTAATACTAAACTTGGCTTTCTTAGTGCAATTAATACAGATAATGTTGGGATATCCTAATAAACATACTGCTAATGATAACACATCTGGTGTTGCTACTCTTTTGTCTTTGATGCATCGTATACCAATTGAAGAACGGAATAAGGTTGCTTTTGTGTTTTTTGATAATGAGGAAGTTGGTTTAATTGGGTCTTCTGCCTTTAAAAAGTTGCATAAAAAAGAACTTGCAGATAAGTTGTTTATAAATTTCGATTGTGTTTCGGATGGAGATACTTTCCTTTTTGTGAGTAAAAAAAAGGCATTGAGCTCGGAGGAGCATCCTTTGTTTAAACAGATTCTGGAGGAAAATGCACAAATATTTGGCAGAAATATTGAGTTTGCCAAAACGTCTCATGCTTTTTATCCATCAGATCAAATATTGTTTTCTAAAAGTATAGCTGTAGCATCATTAAAAAGAGCGCCGGTTATCGGATTATATATCGATCGTGTTCATACATTGGGTGATACCCGCTTTGATAGAAACAATATTGAATATCTTTGTAGCTCTTTCACAAGATTTGTTTCGGAGATATCGTAAGCAAAAGGGTATTCTTTTAATTCTCCGAATTCTGCTTTTATAATACAGCTTAAAAAGTAAAAGAGGATATATCTTTTTTGATATATCCCCCTTTGCAATATATTTAGAACTTCTTTTCTTATATCAGGAATCCTAATAATATACCGGCTGCTACAGCCGAACCGATTACTCCGGCTACGTTTGGACCCATAGCATGCATTAACAGGTAGTTTTTCGGATCATATTCCAAACCTACGGTTTGTGAGATACGGGCTGAATCCGGCACAGCAGAAACACCTGAATTACCTATCAACGGATTGATCTTGTTTCCTTCTTTCAGGAATAGATTAAAGAATTTTACGAATAGAATACCTGCACAGGTAGCAATTACAAACGATAGTGCACCTAAACCGAAAATCTTAACTGAATTTAAAGTTAAGAATTGAGTAGCTTGTGTTGATGCTCCTACTGTAACTCCTAATAGGATAGTAATTGTATCAATTAGTGGTCCACGAGCTGTTTCGGCCAAACGTCGTGTCACACCACTTTCCTTTAATAAATTTCCGAAGAATAACATTCCTAATAAAGGCAGACCGGAAGGTACTAACATACAGGTCAGTAATAACCCAATAATCGGGAAAATGATTTTTTCCGTAGATGAAACTACACGTGGTGGTTTCATCCGGATTACGCGTTCTTTTTTTGTAGTCAATAGTCGCATAAACGGTGGCTGAATAATGGGTACTAAGGCCATGTATGAGTAAGCCGATACGGCGATTGCTCCCATAAGATTCGGCGCCAGTTTTGATGACAAGAAGATAGCGGTTGGGCCATCAGCACCACCAATAATACCGATTGCTCCGGCTTGATTCGGTTCGAATCCCATTTGAAGTGCGATAATGTAAGCTCCAAAAATACCAAACTGGGCTGCTGCTCCAATCAACATAAGTTTTGGATTAGAGATCAAAGCAGAGAAGTCTGTCATAGCCCCGATCCCTAAAAATATGAGTGGAGGATACCACCCTTGGACTACCCCTTGATAGAGGATGTTTAAGACAGATCCTTCTTCATAAATACCAACCTGCAATCCGGCATCTTTGAATGGAATGTTTCCAATTAAAATTCCGAATCCAATCGGAATCAGGAGCATTGGTTCAAATTCGTATTTGATAGCAAGGAATATAAATATTAATCCGATAACTATCATTACCAAGTGACCTGGTGTGGCATTGTAAAATCCTGTGTAGGTCAAGAACGTCTGTAAGTTCTCGCCAAGAAATGATAAAAAACTCTCTTGCATGACTTACTTATTTAATAATTACCAGATCGGTTCCTTCCAGAACAGAGTCTCCTTTGTTTACTTTGATTTCAACTACTTCGCCGTCAGCCTCTGCCGGAATGGTATTTTCCATTTTCATAGCTTCCAGCACAAGTAATTTTTGTCCTTTTTTTACTTTGTCTCCGACTTTACAATCTATAGTTAAAATAACACCGGGAAGGGGAGATTTTATGGCTCCTGCAGCAGCATGACCTGCCGGACGTGAAACTACAGGTGTTCCGGTAGTTGATGTGGGAGCCTGTACAGGGCGTTTAATGGTTACAACTTGTTTTTTCGTGGGTTTATCCATTAAAACTTTGTAGGGAGTGCCGTTTACTTCCACTTCGGCAATGGTATCTTCTATTTTATTTACCGTTACATTGTAAACAGTACCATTAATTGTATATTTAAATTGTTTCATTTTTAGATACTCTGTTTGATGGTTATTTTTTTGATAGTTCTCTCAGGCCGTAAATCTTTGAACTCCAAGGAGAATAGTTGCGAGTTACTTTGTTGATTGTTAGTACTGTATTTTCTATGTCGTGAACATCCTCAGTCGCTTCATATAGTGCAGTAAAAATCGCAGCATATACTTCTCCGGAAACCGGTTCGGCTGACTTATCAATTGCAGTTTCACCACTTGCTTTTGCAGCCCGACGTTGACTTGCTTGAATAGCTGTTTTTCCTACAAATTTAAATACTATGTATAAAAGAATTAATCCCAAAAATACGACACACATTGCTGTAATAGTCATACCAAGCCCCATTGCATCATTTGTTTTGAAATTATCAATCTTTTCGTTCTTATCTAACGTTACATTGTTTGTACTAGGAGTTACTTTGGGAAGAATCGCAAATTTATCCTCTCCATCAATTTCACGCCCATAACTGACGTCGGGCTTTTGTCCGGCAGGTATTTTAATTTCATCAACTAAAGTTTTTCCATCCGCGTCATATAACGCTATATAGTTTTCTTTGGTTGGGTCTAGTGTGAAATTTAAATGGAAAGTTCCATGATTCGGGTTTCCATCTGCCCAGAATAAAATATGTTGCCTGGGAGGTACTTTAGTTAATATATCTCCTTTAGGTATGGGATATTTTCGAGGATTATTCGGATCATCGGTTAAAAAACAGCCTCCGATATTTACTGTGCCGGCTGAACTATTGTATAGCTCAACCCATCCATTTCGTTGTCCGTAATCATCAGTGAAGTTATTGTTGTTAATGACTAAAACTTCGTTAATGCGCATGGAAGTAACCCGCTGTGCCTTTACTCCGATCGAAAAGAGTAGAGTAAACAACAATATTACTCCTATTTTTTTTCCTATCATATTCATTGTTTTTAAAAAATCTTATAAAGGAATATTGCCATGTTTTTTGGCCGGGTTTACTAATTTCTTTGTCTGTAATTGTTGCAAAGCTCGAATAATACGAAAACGGGTATTACGTGGTTCAATTACATCATCAATATAACCATATTTGGCTGCATTATATGGATTCGCAAACAAATTATTATATTCATCAATTTTTTCATTCATTAAAGCTACCGGATCTTCTGCAGTTTTAATTTCTTTTGCATAAAGTACTTCTGCAGCACCAGACCCTCCCATTACTGCAATTTCAGCCGTTGGCCAAGCATAGTTCATGTCGCCGCGTAATTGTTTGCAACTCATTACGATATGAGAGCCTCCGTATGATTTGCGAAGAGTTACGGTTACTTTAGGAACAGTGGCTTCGCCATAAGCATATAATAATTTAGCTCCATGGAGAATCACACCGTTATATTCCTGTCCGGTTCCAGGTAAGAATCCCGGAACATCAACTAATGTTACTAATGGAATATTAAAAGCATCGCAGAAACGCACAAAGCGAGCTCCTTTACGGGATGCGTTACTATCCAATACACCGGCAAGATATTTAGGCTGATTAGCAACAATACCAACTGATTGTCCGTTGAAACGGGCAAAACCGATAATGATATTTTTAGCGTAATCCTTTTGAACTTCTAAGAATTCATTATTGTCAACGATTGTAGCAATAACTTCATACATATCGTATGCTTGGTTTGCACTGTCCGGAATAATGTCATTAAGAACGTCATCCAGTCGATCGATCGGATCACCACATTCTACATAAGGAGCTTCTTCCAGATTGTTTTGCGGCATATAGCTAAGTAGCCTGCGGATCATATCCAATCCTTCTTCTTCTGTCTTAGCAGTAAAGTGTGTAACACCTGATTTAGTAGAATGTATGCTTGCTCCTCCCAGGCTTTCCTGGTCTACATCTTCGCCTGTTACCGTTTTTACTACTTTGGGACCTGTCAAGAACATATATGAAGTACCTTCTGTCATTAAAGTGAAATCCGTCAGGGCCGGAGAATAAACTGCACCACCGGCACATGGTCCGAATATACCGGAAATTTGCGGAATCACACCTGATGCCAGGATATTCCGTTGGAAAATTTCTGAATAACCGGCCAACGCATTGATTCCTTCCTGAATACGAGCTCCACCGGAGTCGTTAATACCAATACATGGAGCACCCATTTTCATGGCCATATCCATTACTTTACAGATTTTTTGGGCCATTGTTTCGGATAATGAACCTCCGAAAACAGTGAAATCCTGAGCAAAAACATATACCAGGCGTCCATCGATTGTACCACTACCGGTAACAACTCCATCACCTAAAAATGTTTTTTTCTCTTGTCCGAAATTGGTACACCGATGCTTTACAAACATATCCATTTCTTCGAAGCTTCCTTCGTCTAATAACATGGCAATACGTTCGCGAGCGGTATATTTGCCCCGGGCATGTTGTTTTTCAATAGCAGCTTCACCACCACCTAAACGAGCCTGTTCGCGTAATGTGATAAGCTCTTTTACTTTTTCAAGTTGACTACTCATGGTCTATTTAATTATGATTTGTATTTACTATCTTGATACGTTTAAAGAATTTATTCTCCAGGCATGCATAGTTCGGTTAATACACTTCCTGTAGATTTTGGATGCATAAATGCAATATTGAGTCCTTCCGCACCTTTACGTGGAGCTTTGTCAATCAATTGAACACCTTTTGATTCTGCTTCATCTAAAGCTTCTTGTACTGATGGAACAGCGAATGCAATATGATGTACACCTTCACCTTTCTTTTCAATAAATTTAGCAATTGTACTGTCTTCGCTGGTTGGTTCCAATAATTCTATTTTGGTTTGTCCAACTTTGAAAAATGCTGTTTTTACTTTTTGATCTTCTACTACTTCGATGTTGTAGCATTTTAAACCCAGCACTTGTTCGTAGTAAGGGAGGTGAGCTTCAATACTCTTTACAGCAATCCCTAAGTGCTCAATATGAGAAATATTCATGGCGATAAATATTATATTTTATAATGTTTATAAATTGGGTACAAAGGTAGAAAAATTTATTAAGGAAAAATAGAAAAATAATTATTTATGAACGGAATGTCAGCAATAAATAGTTCTGATAAACGTATTATTTTTCAGATTTTGCATCTATGTTTGTAAAGATATTTTCCGGATATTGTAAATTTTCTTATTAACTATATGATTTTCTATTACGAAATATATCCGTAAAATCTTCAATGTTATTATTTTTTTATATCTTTGCACCGCTTTTTTAAGCCCTGTCAAGGTGTGATGGGAAATTAGGAATGTTTTAAGTAGCGAGTGCAGAAGCTAAACTTGTTTAGATTATGCCGAGTCACGCAAAACAACTATTTTTAATGAAGCATAGAACTAATTTTGAGTAACACAAATTTTAAAAAAATGAAAACGTATCAATTAGAAGGAACTCCCAGAGAGTCTGTAGGAAAGAAAGCCACTAAAGCGCTTCGTAAAGAAAATTTAATTCCGGCTGTATTATATGGTCAGTCACCTGTTGATTTGCCTTACAAAGGAAAACTGAATAAAGGTGAAAAAGTGGTTGAAACAGAAAGTGGCAAAGGAATTATAGTAACAGATTTTGTTGTCTCAGTTGATGGAGTTCGCAATTTGATCTATACACCAAATATTTATTTGGTAGAACTTACATTAGGGGGTAAGGCTATTAAGGCTATTGTTAAGGCTATGCAATTTCATCCGGTAACAGATAATGTTTTACATATTGATTTCCTTGAAGTGTTTGAAAATAAACCAATTGTTATGGAAGTTCCGGTTATATTGGAAGGATATGCAGAAGGGGTGAAAGCCGGGGGTAAATTAAATCTGGAAATGCGTAGATTGCGTGTAAAAGCTATATATGATAAGATTCCTGAAACATTAACCGTAAATGTAGATCATTTAGGTTTAGGAAAGACTATCCAGGTAGGAGAGCTTGCATTCGAAGGTTTAGAATTAATCAATGCGAAGAATTCTGTTGTATGTGCGGTTAAATTGACTCGTGCAGCTCGTGGTGCAGCAGCAGCGGCAGGTAATTAATGAAATAAAGATCAGGAAAAATATTTTACTGCATAGTTAGGAGGAAGGAGGATCTGTCATTTTAGACAATCCTCCTTTACTTTTTAATTTTTGTAGATGAAAAGTTATTATAAATGAAATTTTTGATTGTCGGATTAGGTAATATAGGTTCGGAATATTGGGGTACACGTCATAATATCGGATTTCGTATTGTTAATGCAGTGGCAGAAGATAATAATGGGCACTTTTCGGAAGAACGCTATGGCGCTATTGCCCGGACACGTGTAAAAAATGCGGAGCTGATCCTTTTAAAACCGAATACATTCATGAACTTGAGTGGTAATGCAGTGCGTTACTGGTTGCAAAAAGAGAATATACCGGTTGAAAACCTGCTGGTGATTCTGGATGATATCGCATTACCTTTCGGAGCGTTACGCTTAAAGCCGAAAGGAAGTCATGCGGGTCACAACGGGTTGCGTAATATAGAAGAAATTTTAGGAACACAAAACTATTGCCGGTTACGGTTTGGTATCGGAAATGCTTTTCCACGCGGTGGACAGGTTGACTATGTATTAAGTCCGTTTGATCCGGAAGAGTTGGAAGCAATGCCCGACCGGGTGAAGGTAGCGGTAGATATTGTAAAAAGTTTTTGTCTGGCAGGGGTGGATATTACTATGAATCAATATAATTGACAATTGACAGTGGACAATCGTTAGGAGGGATTTTAAATTTTTAAAACAATGAACGAAGTACGTATAGATAAATGGATGTGGGCGACACGTATTTTTAAAACCCGTACGATTGCCGCCGAAGCCTGTAAGAAAAACCGGATTGCCATAGGGGGAGTCAATGTAAAACCTTCACGTATGATTAAAGTGGGTGAAGTTCTACAGGTTCGTAAGCCTCCTGTAACTTACTCATTTAAAGTGTTAGCACTTACACAGAACCGGATGGGTGCTAAGTTAGTACCTGAGTATCTAGAAAATGTAACTCCTCCCGAGCAATATGAATTGCTGGAAATGAATAAGATTTCCGGCTTTGTAGATCGCGCCCGCGGATTAGGACGTCCGACGAAGAAAGATCGTCGTGATTTAGATCAATTTACTGATTTGGATGATTTCGACTTTGATTTTGATTTTGAAGGCGAATAAGGTGTGAAAACTATTTATATTGTTTTAGGTAGCATTAGCCTGGTTTTAGGTGTTATTGGTATTTTTGTCCCTTTATTACCTACAACCCCTTTTTTGTTACTGACTGCTGCTGCTTATTTCAAAGGTTCGCCTAAACTATATAATTGGTTGTTGAATCATAAATATTTTGGTCCGTATATCCGGAATTTCAGGGAACATAAAGCAATACCTTTACGGGCGAAGATTCTTTCTGTTTCGTTGCTTTGGGGTACTATTTTATATTGTATTTTTTTTGTTGTTGATCCCTTTTGGCTGAAGATTTTATTAGGTTGTATAGCTGCTGGGGTGTCGTGTCATATTCTTTCTTTTAAAACCTTAAAGAAATAATTTTAACATTGTTGCGTTATTCTAGAATATGCATAACGAACAAATGTCTTATAGACAAACACAGCTATATTTTCGTTTAAAAAGTAAATCATACTATCGTCTGTGGAAAGAATTTCCATGGGTAATCCGTTTATTACTTTTAGGAGGATTTTTAATAATCACGTATATCTTAATCATATCGCATTTAGATGCATCTTTAATTAACTATACAGTCGTTTCCTGTGTTTATATTTTACTGGGCTTGAAATTATGTAGGTTAAATCCGTCAGAAGCTGTTTTGTTAAAAGTATTGCGGATTCCTCAGATTCAAATACGATTGATAAAATGTTTGTTATTGAGCATGCCTTTTTTTCTTTTGGATATATATGCCGGTTTAATAGCTCTCATACTCGGAACAGGTATTGTTATGCTTATTGCTGATAAACGACCCAATCGCAAAGCTGTCAGATCTTTTTATAAGGCAACTTCTTATCAATGGCTTTCGATGTTTCGGTCGGAAGGTTGTTGGTTGTTACTTGCAGGACTCATATTTTTAATGGTTGCTTTATTTCATGGAAACCGTAATATGGCTTGTTTTTCGTTAGTTTGGTTGTTTTTGATACCATGTTCTGCTGCATATTATAATCGTCAGAAAGATCCGAAGCAATGGCTCCGGGTATATAAAAATGTTTCTTTTTTAATGAGGAAGAAGATAACCGAAGTGCTACAAAATATTTTAATACTTCTGGTGGTTTGTGTTCCGCTTGTACTGATTTTTGATTGGTCTGCTTACTGGTTGTATACCCAGCTTTTTCTGTTATTAATAATGGGTAATGTAGTGATTTTTCATGTGTATTATGCATGTTATCCGGGTATGCTTACGGCTATAGTATTGACTGGTATTGTAATCTTTATCCTATATTTATTATATGTTTTAGCCCCGGTTTTTTTTATACCGGCAGGTTTGTTCTTATTAGTGATTCTCCATATTATATCTATCCAAAATTTAAAATCTGCAATTTATGGTACTACTGAATCTACACATTGATGAACAGAAATATGGGGATAAAATGATTCTTCATTCGATATTTCAATCCTATGAATCTGGAAAGATACATGGTGTTTTGGGAGAAAACGGAGCAGGAAAGACTACCTTGTTTCATTGCATGGCTGATTTGATTCCATATAAAGGAAAGACAATGTTTGCCAGGTCTACCGACTTTGGCTATTTGCCGGCAGAGTTGTATATGTATCCCATGATTACCGGAGATGAATTTTTGCAATTTTATGTAACAGCTAAAGGACGGATATATGATAGGAAAGAAAAAGATCGTCTGAACCAGCTTTTCGAACTTCCTCTACATGAGTATGCTGACCGGTATTCTACCGGCATGTTGAAAAAGCTGTATTTGTTGGGATTATTGTTGCAGCATAACAATACCTTATTACTAGATGAACCGTTTAATGGTCTTGATTTTAAATCATGTGCTTTTATGACGGCGTTATTATGTCATTGCAAAGAATACGGGAATACATTATTTGTGGCATCACACGACATTGAACATTTGTTTTCGTATGCTGATACCATATCTGTTATAAAAGACGGAGGTTTGCAGTTTTATCCTGACCGGGAGACCTTTCAGCAAATCAAAGCGGATATAGAAAATGAAGCCTCAGTGAAAGTCAGGGAAGCTTTGTGTATGAATGAATAATTTCGTCCTGAGGTCGAGAGAAAAGCGGTTTTGGATACCGGCTGTTTTTAATGGTGTGGTTATATTGTTAGTAATAAGTTATTTGCGGAAGGTTTTAGGGCAAGCTATTAACCTATACTTATTGTTGTCCCAGAAAAGGTGTTTTGTAGTAATAAGGGATTCTTTTGATAAAGAAACGGATGGTTTTGTCCTATAAAATAAGTTTTTTTTAAGAAACGTTTGCTTTTAACAAAAGGCGCTTTTATCTTTGCCGTTGATTTTAGTACTAACCCTAACGGATAGAAAGGGTACAACTATGCTGGAGAAAAAATAATACATATCAATCGGGACTTAGTCACTCTTCGGGATGAAGGGGTTTACAACATTTGTCTTTTAATAACTGGCTAGCACTTTATAGGCAGTGAGTTGATAAGTCCTGCACAATCAACATTATTTTTTATTTAAAACATTTTTCATGGGCAATCATGCAAATGAGCACGAGCTTATTGCATACAATAACCTGCCCTCCCGACGCTGGAAAATCAGTCGTATACGTATGGCAAATGATAAAAAGCTATATTTTATCAATAAGGAATACAGGCGTATATGCAACCAGATCCAGGATTTAGGATACGAAGAATTGAATCCACCTATCCGGAAGGGGTATAAAAGGTTATTTGTGCTGAGAGAAGAAACGATGCATAGTTCTCGTGCGGAATTTTACAAAACGATATTAGAAAAAATAAATACGATCCGGTATAGTCTGGATAAAAAATTTAAAGAGAAGAAGAAAAGGAAAATAAAGAAGTGGAAATACCAAAAACAATCTGTCCAGGAATTGAAAGAAGTTTCAGCTTATGAGTTTCATCGCAAAGATGCATTTACGGAAGAAGAAAAAAGCTGTTTTTATGAAGTTGAATTTTTTTATTCTCCTGCCAGAATATATCAGGCTAAATATATTTTTAAAGAGCCCTGGCGGTTCGAATTAAAAGTGAAACCTCACTATATAACGAAAGTTAAAAGTATGGATATATTGCTGGAACAATGTAAGAGTGAGCTGGCAAAATATCTGGAACGTGATGAGAACCAGCGGAGGCTGGTAAAAATGAGAGGCGGATACGGATATGCGTGGAAAAAAATACATAATGAAAAGGAAAATAGAAAATTTTACGCATATAATTCATTGAAAAATATACCGCTGCATTGCTTGATGGGTTGTTATAAAGAAGAAAAACAATGGGAATAAAATTAAAAGAATTAAGTAAAATAGGATATACAAATCATGTTGCCCGCAGTTTGGCAGTAAATATTATAAGTAAACATTGCAAACATACTGCAAAAGAAGATATCGCTACAATATTGACAGATTTATTATTTACTCCTGATAAATATAAAGGAGATCCTGTTTGGAATAAACTGGCGGAACATTTTTCGCCAACAGTTAAGAAGAAAGTATTTGATGTATATGAGTTATCAGACGATCCGGTTGTATATAAAACGTATGGTGTGAGGTTTATTGATAATCTTGCTAAACAACAAATGAACCTGGCAATGCGATTGCCTGTGGCAGTAGCCGGTGCATTGATGCCTGATGCTCATGCAGGTTACGGATTGCCGATTGGAGGTGTGTTAGCTACGGAAAATGCTGTGATACCTTATGCTGTAGGATTGGATATTGGTTGCAGGATGAGTTTGAGTGTGTTTGATGCCAGTGCGGATTACCTGAAGCGATATGCTTATCAGATGAAAGAAGCGCTTAGGGATTATACGCATTTCGGAATGGACGGAGGATTACATTTTGAGCAGGAGCATGCAATATTGGACTGTGAAGCGTTTCAATCAACACCTTTGTTAAAAATGTTACATGGAAAGGCTGCCAGGCAATTGGGTACTTCAGGTGGTGGCAATCATTTTGTTGAATTCGGAGAGATTTCGTTACGGGAAAATAACATACTGAATCTGCCTGCAGGCAATTATCTTGCATTATTGTCGCATTCGGGTTCAAGGGGTTTGGGGGCAGCTATTGCTCAACATTATAGCCAGATAGCCCGTGATGTTTGTCGCTTGCCGCGTGAAGCCCAGCATTTTGCCTGGCTTGACCTGGATACCGAAGCCGGACAGGAATATTGGATGAGTATGAATCTGGCAGGTGATTTTGCAAAAGCCTGTCATGAACAGATTCATATAAATCTATCCAAAGCGCTGGGAATTAAGGTTCTTGAGAATGTAAATAACCATCACAATTTTGCCTGGCGTGAAGAGATTGCTCCCGGTAAGTATGCAATCGTGCACCGTAAAGGGGCTACGCCCGCAGGAAAAGGCGTTGCCGGATTTATTCCGGGAAGCATGGCATCAGCAGGTTATCTGGTTTCAGGCAGAGGTGTCAGTGAGTCATTGAATTCGGCTTCGCATGGGGCTGGACGGGCAATGTCACGACAAAAAGCAAAAGAACAGTTTACGAATTCGTCGTTAAAAAAGATGCTTGCTGAACGAGGTGTGACACTTATCGGAGGCAGTGTGGAAGAGATGCCGTTGGCATATAAAGATATTGATCGTATAATGCCGGCACAAGAATCGTTAGTGGATATTCATGGGCAATTTATGCCACGAATCGTAAGAATGAATAAAGAGTAGAGTTATGATACGAATAGCAGTTTTTGCTGATATACATGGTAAAATATTACTTCCATTTAAGATGGTTGATGCATATCAGAAAGCATATAAAGAAAAAATAGATTTGATCTTGCAATGTGGAGATCTTGGAATTTTTCCGGATATAACTAAGCTTGATAAAGCAACTATACGTCATGCGAAAAGGGATAATCAGGAATTAGGGTTTGCTCGTCAGTTTCAATATATAAATCCGTCAGTCAGTCAATTTCTGGATGAATTGAATATCGATATGATTTGTGTCCGTGGAAATCATGAGGACCATGATTTTTTGGATGAAAAGGAATCCCAATCATTAGACAGTTGTTATCCTATTGATTGTTATCACCGGGTATATGTATGTAAAAGTGGTATGATACAAACCTTTCGGAAAGGGGAGGAGGAAATTGTATTTATGGGTATTGGGCGTATTGGCGACCGGAAAGGGCGTAGTGACAAACGCTTTTTACAAGATTATGAACGTGAAGAGATCAAAAAATCCTTAAAGCAAAAGCAAAAATTGGATTTGCTGATAACGCATGATGTCTCTTCTGATATGACATCTCCCGGATTTGGAATGGAGGAGCTTCGTCCGGTATTGAATATCCTTAAACCGGCAATTCATTTTTACGGGCATACCGGCGAAGCATATAAAATGATACGGGATATGAACGATTATACGTATAGCGTGAAAATTAAGGAACTTGAATTCAATACTTCAGGGATGCTGGAAGACGGGTGTATGCTTATTCTGGAAAATGAATATGAAGATTTTGAGTTGAAAAAAGTCGAAACTTCTTTCCTGAAGCGTTTTAGTAAATATAATTGGACACAGTTATAAAATGGATAAATTATGTATTGGCTGGAAAAATTAGATATTATAAAAAAAAAATATACCCCTAGTGACTTTAGATATCCGTTTCGGGAAGGGGGGAATATAATAGAGAAAATAATCCGTAGGTTTCATATTGCAACTAATGAAGAATAGTAAGATATATATGCAAATAACATCCGGAAGAGGACCTGCGGAATGTTGCCGTGTAGTTGCTTTGATATTGGAACAAATAATGAAAGATGCTAAGCAACAGGGATTAACGGTTGAAGTTCTGGAACGCGAAGAAGGTCCGCTAAACCGGACGTTGTTTTCTGCCGTTCTTCTGCTTGAAGGAAGGGATTGTGACACATTTGTGAAAGAGTGGGAGGGTACGATACAATGGATTGCCCAAAGCCCATACCGGATCTATCATAAACGTAAAAACTGGTTTGTTGGAGTAAATGGTTTTCTGGTGCCGGATATTAACAGTATCAATGAAAACGATTTTAGTTATCAGACACTTCGTTCTTCAGGTCCTGGCGGACAGCATGTAAACAAAACAGAATCCGCTGTCAGGATAAAGCATCTTCCGTCAGGATTGAGTGTTACAGCTTCCGATCAGCGTTCGCAGATTCAAAATAAGAAACTCGCAACAGAGCGGTTACTGGTGAAACTGGCAGCTTGGGAAACAGAATTACAAATGCGTGCCGCCCAGGAGAACTGGAGTAATCATAATAATCTTCAACGGGGAAATCCGGTGAAAGTAATTAAGAAATCATTAATGTAAAACAACGTTTGAAAATGGATAAAATAAGATTGGATCACGAATTAGCAATTGCTGTTATGGAATGGGGCTGGAAATACCATCATATAGGTATACCAACAGATAAAGTAATGCTCAATGAGAGATATCTGCCTCATCTAAAATTTTATGTTTCAGGATTTGAGACAAGTCCTTTTGGGATTGAGTGGATGAGATTTGATAAAGATTGTCCAATATCAGATATAACGAAATCAGTTCCTCATATTGCGTTTGAAGTTGATGATATTGACAAGGAATTTGCCCGGCATAATTTTGAAATCATTTCCGAACCAAGTATACCTTCTGATGGAGTTAGGGCAGCAATGATTTTGCATAATGGCGCTCCGGTTGAATTAATAGAATTTAAAAATAAAAATGGAACAGATAAAAACAAAAGAGTTTAAACAATATTTGCTTGAAAAGAAAGATGTGCTGGACAATGCGGTTATTCAGTTGAAAAAAGAATTTGTAGGAATAGACTGTGTTATTGACCAGATTGCATCCACGATCAACGCTTGGTTCTTTTTTCCGGAAATACAGGATCGTCCGGTTATCATAAATCTGTGGGGATTGACCGGTATAGGCAAGACTTCATTGATAAAACGGCTGGCAGAGCTGATCGATTATACGGAACATTATTTTCGCTTTGACCTTGGAGAATGTTCAGGTCGTTATTTTGATATACAGGATTCGTTTAAAGATATTTATGACAACTGTAACGGCGAACCGTTTATTATCGGATTAGATGAGTTTCAGCTGGCAAGGACTATAAACGAAGAGCAGGAAGAGATTGACAGGGCTTCTATTCGTGCGGTATGGGATTTGCTTGATAGTGGCAAATTTGATGTGATTGATTTTGAATACAGCATGAGTTGGTTTAACAAACAGATCCGGAAGCTGGATCTTGCATTGTCGAAGGGTGTTGAAGTAAAGAACGGAATCGTCATTAAAAATGTCGATATCTTTTTGGACACTATGAATTCCGGAGAGAAGTCGGATGAAGCGGAAGAAAAAAGTAAGGAGATCTACTTTGTGTCGGATGATGATTTGAATACGATATTCAATCTTGTAGATCATTTGTTTCTTGTTAAAAATGATTTGCGCAAAAAGTTTGATGGAATGGATGGTGATCAGACGATTGAATATCTGATATTTCTTTACAAAGCTTCGCTGAAACCTAAAACAGTAGATTGCAGTAAAGCCTTGATCTTTGTAATGGGAAATCTGGACGAAGTGTATACGATGAGCCGTAACTTTAATCCGGATATGAATGCGAACGAGTTTCACCGCCAGTCGACCGAAATAACGATCACAGAGGTAAAACAGGCATTGCTGAATCGTTTCCGAAGTGAACAGATTGCACGCCTGGGTAATAATCATGTTATCTATCCTGCATTTGATGAGAAGTCTTTCTATGGAATTATACGTCTCGAACTGGATAAAGTGAAGAAGAAAGTGGCTGATATCTATGGTATAAACATGGAATTTGATAAAAATGCCGAAAGCCTGATTTATGCTGAAGGCGTTTATCCAACGCAAGGAACGCGTCCGTTGTTTACAACCGTTCATCAGATTATAAATACGCGTCTGGGTAAGATCTTAAACGAAGTTTATTTGAATGGTTATGATGCCGATACGATCGTTTTTTCGGTTAATGCGGATGAATCTCCGAAAGACAATGCTGTTATACAAATCGCTTTTCTTAAAAACGGAGATCAAATACATAAAATTACGGATTTGCAGGCATTAACGCTGGGAAAATTACGTCAGGAAAGACGAAATGACGAACAAGCAATTGTTGCTGTTCATGAAAGCGGTCATGCTATCCTGTCCTCTGTTTTGATGAAGACAATTCCTGATGCCGTATTTTCTGTTACAGCCGATAGTGCAAGCACCGGATTTGTACTTTCACGTCCGGAATGGAATTATATTTCGAAGAAAGAAATATTAAACCGTTTGGCCGTACTATTGGGAGGACTGGTTGCAGAACGGATTATCTTTGGGGAGGAGAATATTACGATAGGTTCGGGGTCTGACCTCAGTAAAGCGACCCAGTTGGCTATAAATGTTCTTTATTCTTGTGGAATGGGTAGCTGTAAAGCCTCTTTTGGCAATGAAAACATGAATGAAGCGCCGAAAGTAATTTTCGATAATAACAGTGAAACCGTTAATAAGGAAGCAAAAGAATTGCTGGTCAGTGCAGAGTCGCTGGCGGAACAAACTTTAAGGAAACAAAGACGATTGCTTATTAAGATGGCTGATTATTTAAGTGATAAGAGGTTTCTTAACAAAGAGCAGGTAAAAGAATTTATAAAACAATATGCCATAGATTTTGATTTGAGTGATATCATTGAAGATGCTGAACATATTTTCTATCGTGAACATCTCAAACAATTGGCATTAAATAATAATTGATATGAACCGGTAGTTAAAGGAGTCATCGCCTTTGGCTGGTAGTCAAGCAGAGTAGATTGTTTAAAACAGATTAGTGTATATACGATTCAATATTTCTTCTTGACTTCTAAGGGGCAGTGCGACTGATAACTTCTATGACTACTTACTACTTTATAATTTATGAACGAAACAGATAAAAAAAGGATTGGTAAGTTCCTGAGTCTTGTACTCAGGCACAGTCCGGAAACAATAGGAATAGAATTGGATGAAAATGGTTGGGCTGATGTAGATGAGTTGATAAAAAAATGTGCAAAACATTGCTATGTTTTTACGATAGCCCAACTGGAAGAAATTGTAGCAACAAATAATAAAAAGCGTTATGCGTTTAATGAAGATAATACGAAGATCCGGGCTAATCAGGGGCATTCGATTGATATAAATCTGGAATTGAATCCGGTTGAACCACCCGAGTATTTATATCACGGAACGGCTACGCGTTTTTTATCATCTATCAGGGAGAAAGGAATACTGAAAGGTAATCGCCTGCATGTACATCTGAGTAGCGACAAAGACACGGCTGTAAATGTAGGCTCAAGGCATGGTAAACCTGCTGTCCTGATTGTAATGTCAGGTAAGATGCATGACGATGGCATAGAGTTTTATTGTTCGGATAATGGTGTCTGGCTGACTGATTATGTTGATATGAAATATGTATCAGAGTAAAGAATGAAAGAAATAATATATTTAAAAGGAGATGCGACTTCGCCTCAGTCGAGTGGTGTAAAAGTTATAGCGCATATTTGTAATGATCTGGGCGGATGGGGTAAAGGCTTTGTGCTGGCTATTTCCAAACGTTGGAAGGAACCTGAAGCTGCCTATCGTTTGTGGCACCGGGAACGGGCAACCAATGACTTTGTTTTAGGGAGTATACAACTGGTAAAAGTAGAACCTTATATTTATGTAGCGAACATGATAGGGCAGCGGGGAATGAAAACAGGCAGAAGCACAGGAGTGCCTATACGTTATGAGGCTGTGGAACAGTGTTTATCAGCACTTGCAACAGAAGCTGAAAGTTTAAATGCGAGTATACACATGCCACGTATAGGTTGCGGACTTGCCGGAGGTAAGTGGAATAAGATGGAACCGCTTATAAAGAGCGCTTTATCTGACAATAATATAGATGTTTATGTTTATGATTTTGAATAATGAAAACAGCTTTATACAGACCCATAGGTCTAAAAGAATTACAATTGATAATTGATTTACAGTTTAAAGCTTTCCCTCCCAGATTGGAGTGGCAGCCCATATTTTATCCTGTGTTAAACCGGGAGTATGCAGCTCAGATAGCTAAAGGTTGGAATACGAAAGATGAATTTTCCGGTTATTGTGGTATTGTTACCCGGTTTGAATTATCAACTGAATATTTACATAAGTATGAAATTCATAATGTCGGGGGATTTATAAATAACGAACTTTGGATTCCTGCAGAAAACCTGGATGAGTTTAATAAACAGATAATCGGAACGATTGATATCATAGATGTGTTTGTAGGCGATCAATTCGATAAGACAAATTTAGATGACGCAATGTTATTGGCTCTTAAAATGTAGCAGAAAGTGATGCAATAGTATGATTCGCGAAAATTTGTGTTAATCTGCGTTTTAGTATTTAATAATAGAAAAAATGAAAATAATTGATATAGGAATAAACCTGATACACCGTTCCTTTAATGAAGACAGGGAGCGGGTAATGGAAGCGGCTATGGAAGCCGGAGTAAGTCCGTTAATCATAACGGGAACGAGTGAGCGGGCCAGCATTCAGGCAGCAAAATATGCATCCCGTTATCCGGGGAAATTATATAGTACAGCAGGAGTGCATCCGCATGATGTAAAGTCGTGGACACCGGATACATTGAAAACGTTGGAAGAACTGGCAAAGAAAGAATGTGTAGTAGCGATCGGGGAATGCGGTCTTGATTATAATCGAGACTTTTCTCCACGCGATGTACAACGCAAATATTTTGAAACCCAGATAGAATTGGCGTGTAAAACAGGACTACCTTTATTTTTACATGAACGGGATGCGTTTGACGATTTTTATACGATTCTGGAAAGGTATAAAGATGATATTAAAAATATGGTTGTTCATTGCTTTACCGGCAAGCGGAATGAATTAGAGAAATATATCGAGCTGGGATGCTATATCGGTATCACAGGCTGGATTTGTGACGAACGGAGGGGGCAGCATCTGATTGATCTGGTAAAAATTATACCTCAGGACAAACTCATGATTGAAACAGATGCTCCTTTCCTGTTACCTCGGAATCTGGAAGATAAGCCTCGCGATGGGCGTAATGAACCTAAGTTTCTGGTGCATATACTTGACGAGTTGGCTTATCATCTGAATATCGGCATGGAAGATCTGGCTGATATAACTTATAAAAATACAGAGCGCTTCTTTGATATTTGAGAGTAAAAAAATATGCCTGCTGAAGTCTGAATATAGTTTCTGTCCATAAAAAGAACAGTTCTCCTATATCACTTATCTTCGGCTTTGTACGGTGAGCCTGAAAAGCAGCGAAGACGGCGTTAAGAAATCTATGTTGTTTGAGCTTCTAAAAGAAGCGAGTTCATAGATTTTAGTCGGCAAGTGCCACTTTTCAGTGCAAAGCGTACTAAGCCTTGATTTTTGGTTCTTTGCATCAAGGCAAAGAATAGAATAACTAAAAGTAATCATCATTATGTTATCACAAAAATATGGTCGCACTTACCATTATCCATTCTCACCAGGAACAACAAGTGACGACCGCATCAATCATACCTATTGGAACGATATAAAACGTATCGAAACCCTTTTGCATACAGAGAAATTGGATGGTGAGAATAATTGCCTGAATCAATTTGGTGTGTTTGCACGTTCGCATGTGGCACCGACCACTTCACCCTGGACTGTTCAACTGCGTGAACGTTGGGAACTTATGAAAAATGATTTAGACAACATTGAGCTATTTGGTGAAAATTTATATGCCATACATTCGATTGAATACAAACGGTTGGAATCATATTATTATATTTTTGCCGTGCGTTGTCTGGATAAATGGCTGTCGTGGGAGGAAGTAAAATTCTATGCTGCTATGTTTGATTTTCCAACTGTGCCGGAATTGGGCAAACAATCGGAAAATGTATTATCTGGGGAAATATTAAAATCGGAAATACTTCGTATGGCTCAGGAACCAAGTGAATTTGGTTCGGTAGATACACAAACAAAAAGTGATTGTACCCGTGAAGGGGTTGTTTCCCGGAATATTGATGAGTATCCTGTAGCTGAATTTGCATGTAATGTGTTTAAATATGTACGTAAGGGGCATGTTAAGACGACTGAGCACTGGACACGTAATTGGAAACGGGCTAAGTTGGTATGGGAGAATCTGGGTAGGTAAAATTCCCTAAAAGTAGATTTGAAAGAATGAATTTATGTTGATTCTTGGGGTTTTAAGATTTTTTTTATGTTGGGAAGGATTTGTATGGAGATTATAAAAAATAAAGACTGGTTGATACTTGAACAACAATACGATTGGGTAGCAGATATGAAGCATGTTTCCCAGCATAAGCTCTACCATGCAGAAGGTAATGTTGCAAATCATACGCAAATGGTTTTGCGTGAATTGGAACAATTGCCGGATTATCAATTGCTGACACAACAGGAGCAGGAGAACTTATGGACAGCAGCGTTATTGCATGATGTGGAAAAACGTTCGACTTCGTTCAATGAAGAAAATGGTTATATTTCTGCAAACGGGCATGCCCGCAAAGGAGAATTCACCGCACGTACTATAATGTACCGGGATTTATCTGTTCCATTCCATATTCGTGAGCAAATTGTTTCATTAGTTCGTTTTCATGGGCTTCCTTTATGGCTTATGGAGAAAATGGATCCATTAAGAAAAGTTCTGGAAGCAGCGTTTCGTTGTGAGATGAGACTGTTAAAATTGTTGTCGGAAGCTGATGCACGTGGGCGAATCTGTGTTGATCAATCTGGTTTGATAGAAGCCTTAGAGATTTTTGAGCTTTTTTGCCGGGAGCATGATTGTTGGGATAAACCGAAAGTGTTTGCTTCTTCTGCTGCACGTTTTCATTATTTTAATGCACCTGACAGTTATGTTGATTATGTACCTTTTGAGAACTTTAAATGTGAAGTTATCATGTTATCAGGGCTTCCCGGTATGGGTAAGGATCATTATATTAAATCGCTTAAAAGTGATTATCCGGTGATAAGCCTGGATGAGATACGGCGTAAACATAAAATTTTGCCAACCGATAAATCGGGTAATGGGCGTGTTATCCAGGAAGCTAAGGAGCAGGCAAGAAGCTATTTGCGGAATAGACAGGATTTTGTTTGGAATGCGACCAATATAACCCGGCAGATGCGTTCGCAGTTAGTTGATTTATTTGTTGATTATGGAGCTAAAGTTAAAATTGTGTATGTTGAAAAACCGTATGATTTATGGCGGTCACAAAATAGAAACAGGGAATATCCTTTGCCGGAAAATGTACTGGATAAAATGCTGTTAAAACTGGAAATTCCTCAGTTAACAGAAGCACATGAGGTGGAATGTCTTGTTGATTAGCCTCATCTTCTTTGTATAAAAAAAAGAACAAGCAGACTTGAGGATCTGCTTGTTCGCATGTAGCCCAAACTAATTACTTGAAAAAAATTACTGTGAGAAAAAAATTAATATTACTAATATATTGCTACATGTTAAGGTTAGGTTTTTGTATTAATTATATTTCTTATCAGCTTGTTTTAATGCCCATGCAAAAGCGTTTGCCGTAAATACGGAATTGTATACCAGATGTTTGATGGCTCCTCTTCCGTACCCGGATCTGCCTACCGGGAAATTATTTGTATTGAGCATAAACGGGCAGTTTGTATAACCGGTGCATCCGTTGGAAACAAATCCCCCATCGCCGAACCAAATAAAATTCAATGTTTTATGTTTTAATCCTGTGGCAGATCCTGTTCCGGTAGAAGCTACTACTGAAATGTCTTCGTCGTCACTCAGTATATCAACAATATCTGTATTTATTCCAGACACTTTGACTGTTGTAGACCCATCTTCACCCCATTGTAGTTCGCGAATATCACCAAAAGGACCATTCAGGAGATCATTATCGAGACCGGAAAACTTATATACGGAACCGGCTCCTGTTGCATATGAAATTGAAATATTGTTGCCTAAAACAGCTCTTAACAGGTTTCCTGATACACCATCATCTGCGCGGTCCTGAAATGCTATGACAGTACCTCCGTTAGCTAGATAATGTTCATAATAGGTCGCAATTGTTGTACTGATATTGGAATTATCATAGCCGATTACAACAATGTCTACAGGATGTTCAACTAACCATCCAAGCAATTGCGAATTTGAAGGATTTTGTCCCCCGTCTATGATTGAAAATCCTTCCGCTTTTACAATACTGACAGGGGTAGTTCCAAAGTTTGTAAAAGCTGTGATTAGTCTGTTAGATGCTGCTGTTCCTGAAAAATTATACCCGTAACCATCCGGTGAACTGCCTATAGTCAGAAGCGTTTTCTTAGGAATGTAAGCGGCATATGGTGTCTGGATCACTTCGACAACATACCTTAAACGTCCTGCTTCTATATAGATATATGCTTTTCGTTCAGAACCGGAAGTATTTTCATCTATAAGAAGGTTTATGACTGATTTAATATTTGCATATCCTGAATAACTATCTAATGTCAGCCAGGTTGCATTAGATATATTTCCGTTTTCATCAGCAATTTTTTCGATATTCCACCCTTCCGGGACATCTGTTGTTACAGTTAGTTCATTGTCCGTACCTAGAGCTGTTTGCTGGTGTTTCGGAAAAGTAAATTGAGCTTTACTAACTCCCAGCATATATTGACTGTCAAATATGATATCGCCGATAGCACCATCATTCCATTCCAAAACTTCGACTTCTATATTTTTAGCCTGCGAATTGTAAGCGTCATCCGGATTGCTATATCCATTTCCTGATACACTTTTGATATTAAACTGATACAGGTGATTACGGAGTACGTTTGTCAATGCCTTTTCCTTATTAATAAAATCCATCCGGTAGTATGATGAGGTATTTCCATTATACGAACCTTTTACGACAATAGCCATTCGGTTGGTATGATTCCCATCACCGGAAGTACCTTGCGTACCCATTTTTATATCAGCTTCGGGTACGTAAATATTTCGTACGGTACTTATGCCTCCGTTTATGGCATAGGATAATGGGGAAGCCAGTCGGCTTCCGGTAGGAGAAGGGTTTGTTACCTTTTTCCCTGTATCATCAAAATTACCTGTAAGCGGAATAAATGAATATGCATTGTTGGCTTTATATATATATACACCCTCTAGCGTGAAATTAGTAAGTCCTCCCCATGTCGCCAGCATGTTATCCGGATTATAGCTGGTGGCTCCTACGCCTATATCAACTCGTGCAACGGATCGAATTAGGGAAACCGTATAATTGCCGGTTGTTTTTTTTATTTCCTGATAAGGTAATTCTCCCCACATAACGATATATCCTCCCGATTGATACAAGGGTGTATCGATACTTGTTTGATTCAGGATTTGTTGTATCTCATCATATGCTTTTCCGTTCAGTCCTTCCAGGTCGCTACCCATTAAAGGTAAAAGCATATCATAAGCATTTGCCAGAATTACCAGTTTGTATGTATCCGAAGAGTTATCACTTGATTTGAGAGCTACTTTCACTTTCTGGTCATTATCAATAGAACCTGCTTTTTTTACATATGATAGAACACCAGTTTTGAATGCCAATACACATACATCATTGATTGCACTTTCCTGACTTTCACTGAGGCTTCTGGCTTGAGATATGAATGTGTTAGGGGTCTTCAACTGGATACTAACTTCTTGTGAGGAACCATTGTTTATTGGTGAATCACTAGCATCAAACTCGTTCGCACATGAATAGAAGAATAGTAACCCAATGATTATTTGTAATATATTTATTTTTTTCATACTTCACGATCACTTTCAAGAACAATAAATTCGTTTATTGTTATGCCCAGGTTTATATTAATAGAAATAGAGATATTATATTTATCGTTTGTATCCAGGTTTGAAAAACTTTTTATTTACGTTGTTTATTTTTATAAATGAAATAAGTATACTTAAAGTCGTTTTATTGAAATACATCAGGAGCAATGTCAGCTCCTGATATATTTCGATAGTTAAATTTCATGATCAGAATTTTCTACATTCCAGGGTAATACAATTACCTCTACTGAAATATTTGTATCTTCATCAATCGGCAGGTTCGGATCTTCCGGATTCGTAATATCATCCGGGTTTACGCCTGGTACATAAGGAAGACCGGGTCCTGTAATTTTATTAATATTGAATACATAAAAGTTATTACGCAGCACACCTTTTTGGTTGTTTGCATCTTGTACCCAAATACGATAGTAACAGATTCCGTCTTCATATAATTTAGAAAAATGTTCCGGAGTAAAATTATTGGCAATTGCATCCTGGAAAGCAGACTCATCCCAGAATGTATTGTCTGATTTTTTTACGTAGAAAGATGTCCCCGAACCAATTGAACCCATTGTGCGTGTTCCATCCGGAGCATAGTCAATGACTACAGAATTGGCTGCAGGAGTAAACTGCACTTTAATAATTGCAGCAGTAGTATTACCTGCTAACTTTTTAGTATTTACATTTTCCAGTGCGTAATAACCGTCAAGGTTATTGTTAGGAACAGTATTTTCATTTATACTTTTCCAATCATAAGGTGTTGCGAGTTTAGTGAAATAGTCATTCTCTGGTAGCAGATTATCAATGTTTTGAGCAGGCGTTTTAACTGTTTCATATGTATTGCCTCCCTGTTGGATCAGATATGATTTTTTTGCTTCGACTACCAATGCAAATTCAGGGTAATTTATAGATCCACCTACTACCGGAATCGTTGTTGCTTTCTTTTTGACTGCAACTTTTGCCGTATTTCGTTGTACGGAAATAGCGAGTGGCGCATCTAGTGCTTCTGTTGCTGTTTGTATACTCAATGTGGTTGTTTTACCAGCCACGCTGGCCATTACGATATCTGATGCACTGACGAAAGTTGGTTCAGCAGTTCCGTTAAACGGATTGTCTCCGAAAATACCTCCCTTTTGTAATTCGATTGCATCCTGCAATTCTGCTGTCGGATTTAATACAACGTATACACTTTTGTTTCCTGTTGTTGTCTTAACTGCAGAAGTTAATCTATACATATCATCGCTTACTTGTGTAAAATCAGTACTGCCAAAAACTCCTTTGTGCATGAAACCATTAAATTCATCAATAATGTAAACTCCTATAGTGTTAACAGTCGATTCCATAGTGTTTGCAGCATCGGGATCTGCATTCCTTAATGTCAGTGTTTTAGGGAAAGAGATGGAAACTGCCGAATACGTGTCGGTATCATTTACGGATGGTGCATCTACTACTTCATCTTTAGAACAAGAGACAACAGTCAAAGTAGCAAAAATAAGAACCATTGTTAAAAAAATAATTTTTTTTCATCGTTTGTGTAATTTAAAATGTTTATTTTTATGAAGTTAGCTTGCCTGTGCGGCTTCAGCAGGGATATTATTATAACTGCTGCGTCAAGATAAAACGTAGCTAACAAGAATTAGAAAATAAAATGTTAATTAAGAATTCTAATTCAACCTGCAGGTTAAATTTATACCTGCTTTTTGCGCTTTAGTTGATAAGGTTGTTGTATTATATAATATAATAATAATTGAAATTAATATGTTCATTTTTGTTGAAATCAGTATCCTTTCTTTTTTAATTTAGTGCAAAATTAACTCACTCTCTTTTATCTATTGTTTACAAAATTCCCGAAATAGTTTACTCTTTTTAAAAATGACACTTTTATTTAGACTGTATCTAAAGTATGGCAAAGGTAAGATGGCATTAACTTCTGTTGTTGAGTAAATTGCTTAATTATTATACTGTTTTAAAATGGTATGATTTTTGTTGAGTGTTAGTAAAAACCTTTCAACAGATAATAATGTTGTTATACTAGTTGAAAATGTAATGGGAGAATAGATAATGCAGACATATTTGAAAAATCCGGAAAAACATAGAAGCTGTAAATATTTTTTTACAGAAAGTAGTTCTACTTTTTTATTGACAGAGGTAGAACCAAATGGCATTGTCAATTTGGATGATCCTGAATATAATCATATCATTGTGGTATTAGAAGGACGTTTCCGGATTAATCGCGACGAATATTCAAATATCTTCGGAGAAGGGGAAATTGTTTTTATTCCGGCTTATTCGCAATTAAAGATTGAAGCCCTGGAGAAGTCAAAGCTTTTAACGGGTACATTTGAAATGCCTAATGATATATGTACGGTAAGAGCGATGGATGCTTTGGGTAAACTGAAATCTGAAATTAAATACACATTTTCATCTATCCGGATAAATCCCCCTATGCAACAATATCTGGACTTGCTGATTATGTATTTGGAAAATGGGATAAAATGTGCTCATTTACATGATATTAAAGAAGAAGAGATCTTTTTGGTTTTCAGGTGGTTTTATACAGAGGAAGAATTTGTTACTCTTTTCTATCCGATCATCGGTAAAGCATTGGATTTTAGAGGCATTGTTATAAAAAATTATAAACAAGCTAAAACTGTAGATGAGTTGGCACGGATTGTCGGGATGAGTCGATCTAACTTTGACGCAAAATTTAAAGATATCTTTAGGATTCCTCCAAAGCAATGGATGCTTAAACGAAAGGCACAAAGTATACGTCACTATATGTCAAAACCTGATATAAGAATCAGTGATGTAATGCGCGAATATGATTTTGAATCGTTTACCCAGTTCAATCGTTTTTGTAGGCAACAATTCGGATTACCCCCTTCTCAATTGATAAAGAATAAGGACGCAGAAGAGTGAAAATCGTTATTTTTTATTGAAATCGCGAAAAAAAGCAGCACAGGCTTCGGGTTGATCTGTATTTATATAATCAACTCCCATAGAATAAAAGGTACTCCAGGCGGTAGCTCCATCAGGTGTACCCCAAAAGCGAATTGGTTTGTTTAATGCATGTACTGCATCAATAGTCGCTTTAAGTTTTTCAAGCTCATCCGGTTTTATGGTTCCTACTCCATTCCATGAAGAATAATTCTGAAGATTCAGACTGATCATACTGATACGTTCCAATTGAGAAGATGTATAGCTTGTTTCTGAACCGTCAAATGAAATAAGTGGCGGATATGATGTGAACTCTTCCGGATCAGGCCGATTACCGGAAATTACAACACGTACGGCATACGGATTTACCGTCGGATCGAATACTTCCGGATATTGCTGAAGTTTATTTATCAGATGATTGAGTGTGGGTACTACCGGTGTTTTAAGATCTACCAGTAATATTAATAACTGTTCTGAGTTTTTCCATACACGGCCTTTATTTTGTATATAAAGGTGAACTAAAGGTTGCAGGTAAGTTTCATCAATAGTGGGAGCTTCTGAAAGTTCCTGTTTATCGTGTGCAACCAATAGTTCATTATCTTTTTCCGTAGCAAAAATATCAGCTTCTATAGATACCAGTTGTTGTGCATATGCCTGATAAAAAGGCATACGTTGGCGATAGTCGTTATGTGAATGGATTTTTATCTGCTGGGCAGATATTAGACTGTTGAAAGCAAATAAAAATCCGGCGATTAATCTTAGTTTGATATATTTAGTCATTTTATTTAAGTAATAATTTTGCCATTACCGGCATATGATCCGATATATACGTATTATCAAGTTTCTCGGGAAGTACTTCATATGAGTTTACAATAAATTCGTTTGTAAAAAATATATAATCAATAAAATCCCGTTTCTCTGCCGGAATTTTACCAAAGGCATGAAATGTTCCTGAAGAACCGGATACTTCGAGGGCTATTAAACGGCTGTCCATAAATTCTCCGCTTTCGGTTATGTGTTTAAAAACTTCGGAGTCGGGTTGTGAATTAAAATCGCCTGTAATAATGACTGGTAATCCTTTACTTAACTCTTTAGTGCGGTTCAATAGCAGAGTTACTCCTTCCTGGCGTGCAACTTTTCCCACATGGTCCAAATGAGTATTTATAAAAAAGACTTTTTTCTTGCTTTCTTTTTCTTTTAATATTGCCCAGGTTGCTATACGTTCGCATGCTCCGTCCCAACCTTTAGAGCCTGCTACTTCAGGTGTTTCACTCAACCAGAACCATCCGGATTCAACTTCCTCGAAACGGGATTTTTTATAAAAGATAGCGCTATATTCACCTTTCTCTTTACCGTCTTCACGACCTACGCCGATTGCCTGATAGTCAGTTAAACGCGCTTTTAAATCATTTAACTGGTTTACGAGCACTTCCTGTGTCCCTAATATATCAATGTCGTTCATCATAATTACTTTTGCTGCAATATCTTTCCGGTATTGCCAGTTATTCAGGCTGTCTTCCGGATTATCATAACGAATATTAAATGTCATGACATTTAAATCGACGGGCATATTTGTACATGCAATCATTAATGGGAATAATAGAATGTATAGAAACTTTTTCATAGCTATTTTATTTTTAAGTTAAACAGACAAAGATAATATTTTAATGATGAAAATCGGGGACTTATTTTCCGGAATCAGGATTCGTATATAATATTATATTAAATTAGACGTTTCGGGACTAAGAGGTATTTTAAATTACAAAATAAGCTCCGGATAATAAAAGATTCTTATTGTCAAACTTTGATAATTGCGTAAAAAATAGTTTTTTTGTATGAATTAATAAATCCCTTAATGACATAATGCGTACTTCAGCTCTTCAATATCTTTATCTTCAGAAGCCAATAAGTTCCATTATACTTATTTGTCTCTTATCTGTTATTCCATGGATTTTAAATGGTGTATACACCGCTGAAGATATTAAAAATACAGAAGTGGCGACTACTATTTTGGAATCGGGCAACTGGGTACTGCCGGAAATGAATTCAGGAAAGACGGTTATTCAGCCCCCTATGTTACATTGGTTAATTGCTATATGCTCTTTGCCACAGGGCCATGTGTCTGTTTTTTCTACGCATATACCTTCGGCGGTGGCGTATGTCGTGTTGATGGTTTTTGTGTTGCTTTTTTTTGGAAGGCATATACGCTTCCAGGAAACTTTTATTACGACTTTACTTTTGATTACTAGTCTCGAAGTACATTGGGCGGGAATAACACTGGGGGGAAATATAATATATACGGCATTTGTCGTAATCGGACTTTTTAAAATGTTTCGATGGGAAAATAAACTAGAACTAAAAGGTTTGCCGATTATCATACCGATTATGTTAAGTGGAGCGATTTTAACAAAAGGGTTTGCAGGAATTGTTTATCCGTTGCTCATTTTTGGTTTTTATTTGTTTTTCCTGCATAAATATTCCTTATTTAAAATCCTGAAGGTCCTTTTTTATGTAGGTCTGACTTCTCTTTTTGTCCCAACAATATGGTATGTTGAGGGTTGGCGGCAGGGAGGAGCTGAATTTCTCCAACTTTCTTTGCTGGAAGATATACGAAGTTTAATCAATGTTGAAGATTTCAGAAAATTATTCTCTCCTATTATTGGATTTTTACCATGGACACTGTTACTTTTCTGCTCTTTATTCGGATTGAATAAAAACGATTTTATATCGACAAGTCTGATTGAAAAAGATGAAGAAGAAATACACACACGAAGGAAAATAAAATTATTTAGTAGTATTGCTGCCATTGCTTTTGTTTTTCTGACATTTCTTTCCGGAAAAAGTAGCTTCTCCGATTTTTTGCCTGCATATCCGTTCATAGCTGTATTTATGGCGATGTATGTTATTTATTTAACTGAAAATAAGTCGTATGTGATCCGTATATTTGCAGGGATTCTTTCAACTATTGTCTGCCTCACTATTGTTGTTATCGTCTTAATGTTAACTAATCTGATTGATTTTACACATTTGGTTTCTTCTTACTTTCCCGGATCTGATTTAGAAGCCATAAAGTTACTGGAAAATGCTGTTTCATTTAAGAACTTAATGTTTATTATACTATTTGTATTAATGCTGATTTCATTGATTACGACATGTTATCAAATGATGAAGAAGATTAATCTCAAAATTTTGTATGCAACGATATTTTTGATATTCTGCAGTTATCTTTTTATAGATGGTATAATAATGGGTAATATGTTGCATCTATAATACATTTATTCCCGGAATCCATTGATTTTGAAGGAGACCGGGAATAAAATTGATTGTGAAATCAGGAATTTCATACAGCTTAATTTCTAAGCTTTTCAATATCTTCGGCCTTTTTCGCAATCTTTTTTCCCAATAAACGTGCGCCTGTTTCGGTGATTAAATAATCTTCTTCATTTCGAATGCCGCCAAATCCCTTGTATTCTTCCACCTTATCATAATTGATAAAATTAGCAAATTTCTATTCACTTTTCCATTGGTCAATCAGTTCAGGTATAAAATAGATGCCCGGTTCAATGGTATGAACAAATCCCGGTTCCAATTTTCTGGCAAGTCGTAAAGATTTTCTGCCGAACTGAGTGCTTTTAGGTTGCCCATCATATCCGACATATATTTCACCTAAATTTTCCATATCATGAACATCCAGTTCCATCATATGTCCGAGGCCGTGAGGATAGAATAAAGCATGAGCACCTTCATTGACAGCTTCGATTGCATCACCATGCATCAAGCCTAAATCTTTTAATCCTTCCACAATAATTTGTGCTGAAATATCATATACTTCTTCAAAATGAATACCCGGGTGTAATGCTGCAACGGAAGCTTCGTGACAAGCAAACTGAATATCGTATATTTCACGTTGACGAGGTGTGAACGTCGAATCAGCCGGGATTGTGGAGGACATATCGCCTGCGTATCCCATTTCAGTCTCTGCTCCGGCATCTAACAGAAACAAATCTCCCTTTTTAATTATATTACCATGGTAGTGGTTATGTAAAGTCTGACCGTTTATTGTGGCAATTGTCGGAAAAGAAACCCTGTAATTATGTGCATTTGCAACAGCTTCTATGGCTGCTGAGACCTCACATTCGCGCATCCCCGGACGTACCATCCGGATAGCAGTCAGGTGCATGTCAGCGGTTACGATACAAGCTTTATCTATTTCTGCAATCTCTTCTTCCGTTTTATAGTTTCGGAGATTTATAACCCCTTTTATAAATCCCATAGAAGGTTGTTCTTTTCCCGGTTGGATGGTTAGCAAAGACCATAATTTGATTTGATGCTCCGGGCGATAAGTCGGCAAATGACAATCCGAAAAAGTATAAAAATGTAGAGTCCTGTCTGAAAGGATAAGTGTTGTCTGTATAATTGCAACCTGATTCTTCATTACCTAAAAAAAGCAACAAACCGGAGCCGATTGCCTTTTTTAAGTTTGCCCGTCGTTAGATATAAGTTTCTTTACTAAACATATATATGTATTTTTTTAATTTGATCTAAGCAAAGGTATTATTTTTTTGTTATTTTTGTAGGATTATCATTTGCTTTGTTGAGCATATAATTTTTTAGATTATAAAATGTCAGAAATACAATCAATTAATATACATAAACCAACAAAACCTTCTATAGATAAGGAATTTATAGAACTATCATATTATTCTTCTTTTCTCCAACAAATCGGATTAAAAGAAATTGAGAATAGTGAGCAGTATTTGTTGAGTCACCGGGATGGGAAAAATTGGACCCCTCAGATAGAAGATATAGCCAATGTGATGCAACAGTTGCAGCAGCAAGAGCATTTATCATCAAAAGAAATGCTGTCTATGCTGTCTTTTGTGCTTGAAAAATTAGATCGTCCCAAGGGTATCCCCCAGTATGTCGGATCATATATGTGTCGTTCGGCTATTACGCGGACGGTTTTGCAACGATTTAATGAAACAATCGGAGTGAACTGTACCAGTCTAACGGAACTATCATATAAAATAAGTGATAATATTGCGGAAGCAAACGAGACTTTTAATACGCTTCGGTTGTGTGACCCGGCAATGAGTTCCGGCTATTTTTTAATAACGCTATTGAATGAGTTTATTGCTATAAAGTCACAACTGGGCATTCTGGCTGATATGGAAGGTAATCCTTTGTTTCAGTATAAAGTTTCCGTAAAAGATAATGAACTGGTTATATTTGATAAGAAGCAGTTTACAATTCATACATTCGATTCGTCGTGTCCCGAAAGCGAAAGGATCCAGAAAGCTTTACAACATGAAAAGCAATTAATAATCGAAAATTGTTTATTTGGAGTAGATATTGATCCTACTGCAGTTACAATTTGTCGATTACGTCTGTGGTTGGAAGTCTTGAAGCATACTTGCTGGAAAGATAACGATCCGTTGGTTTTACCGCTTCTAGACTGTAATGTTCGTTGTGGTGATGCCTTGGTTAGCCGTTTTTCTTTACAGGAAGATTTAAGAAATGTATTTAAACGTATCGGTTATACTCCTGTTGATTATAAAAATCTTGCGATAGAATGCAAAAAAGCTCAAACCAATGAGGAGAGAAATGCGTTGCGGGAGTTGATCGATGTGATTAAAAAGAAAATCCAACAGGAGATTACATGGGATGACCGGAACAATGAAGATATGCTGAAATGGCAACGTGAATTGGAAGCACTAAAAGCGCCCAGTCTTTTTGAAATGGATGAAGCAGAAGCAAAAATCTTCAAGTCGAAATTGCTGGATGCTCAAACAATGGTTAATAAGTATAAGCAAAAAATTGAAGATATAAAGAGTAATCCTATTTTTGAAAAAGCGATTGAATGGCGGTATGAGTTTCCTGAATTATTAAATACTGGTGGCGACTTTACCGGATTTGATTTTGTTATAGGAAATCCACCGGATACTCAAAGTCAGATTATGGGTGACACTACGGATATTTTTAAGCAAATGAATTATCGTGCTTATAAACGTACCGGAGATGTTTCAAGTTTGTTTTATGAATTAGGAAATAAGATTTTACGACCTGAGTATTTTTTATCTTATATAAACTCTAATAGCTGGATGAAATCCGTTTCGGCCAGTAAAATGCGTCAGTACCTGATGGAGGATACGAATCCTTTATTGATGATTGAGTTTTGTCAAACGGTGGAGATCGATAATGATTTGGCGGATAAAGGTATCATCCTTTTGCAAAAGGCACGTAACCTCTATCGGATGATGAGTTGCCAGATAAAGGAAGATTTTGAACCGACGCGGGTGACTTTAGACGATTATTTACTCCAACATGCCACACTTGTTCCTGTGGAGACCAATATTAATGGCTCTGATAATTTAATTACGTCGTTTGCTATACTTTCAGATACGGAAAAACAAATCAAAGGAAAAATTGAACATACGGGAATTCCACTTGAATCCTGGGATATTCAAATGTTTACCGGAATAAAAACGGGATATAATGATGCTTTCATAGTCGATAGCAAAACAAAAGATGAATTTGTACTGGCGGATTATAAAAATACGGATATTATCAAGCCATTACTTCTTGGGAAGGATATTCATCGGTATGCACCCGAACAGTCCGATCGTTGGTTGTTGTACTTGCCCTGGCATTTTCCATTGCTTTATGACAGATCCATTAATTCTGCTTCTGAAAGGGCGGAAATGCGTTTCCGGCAGCAATATCCGGTAATACATGACCATCTGTTGAAGTATAAAGATCAGTTGGTTGCTCGTGATCAGGAAGTGGGCGTTTCATATGAATGGTATGCTTTGCAGCGTTATGGCGGAAGCAACGAATGGGATGATTTTACTTTACAAAAAATTGTTTGGAAACGAGAGGCGCCAACTTCGAGCTTTTGTTTGGATTACAGAGGTTGTGCAATAATGGATTCCATGTGTTTTATAACAGGCCAGCATTTGAAATATCTGCTTGGTGTTTTAAATTCAAAACTGGGTTGTTATATGTTGCGTGACTCACCCCGTTTGCCAAATGGTGATATACAGATAAGCATACTGACACTGGACGCTTTAAAAATCCCTGTTCCCAATATTAAGGTTGAGTCGGACGTGATTTCATTGGTAAACAGGCGTACTACAGATATTCATCAGAGTGAATATGAAGAACTAGATCGAAAAATAGATCAACATATATATGATATGTATGGATTAAATGATGAAGAGAGGGCTTTTATTGAGGCAAATATTTCTTATACTTAATATTAACTAATTTATATGTGACCATGGTAACACGTAGAAACTTTTTGAAAACAGCCACGATTGCGTCTGCCGGATTTGCAGTCGGTGGATTGGATTTGAACGCTGCAAACTATCGGCAGGTTGTGGGAGCAAATGGTAAAGTAAACCTTGCATGTGTGGGCATCGGATTTAGAGGTGCTGAAATTATCAAGGAATTCGAAAAAACGGGTTTAGCGAATGTTGTAGCTTTATGCGACATTGATATGGGTGCTAAACATACACAGGAGATCATTTCGATGTTCCCCAAAGCAAAACAGTTTAAGGACTTCCGTGTCATGTTTGACAGGGCTGGGAATGAATTTGAAGCTGTTTGTGCCGGTATTCCAGACTTTGCACATTTTCCGGTTGTAATGCATGCAATGAAAGAAGGCAAGCATATTTATGTGGAGAAACCGCTTTGTCGTACATTCTTGGAAGCTGAATTAATGATTCAGGCTGCGAAGAAGTATCCGAAAGTCGTTACACAAATGGGTAATCAAGGACATTCGGAAGCCAATTATTTTCAGTTTAAAGCCTGGAAAGATGCCGGGATTATTAAAGATGTGACGGAAGTGACTGCCCATATGAACTCGCCCCGTCGTTGGCATACTTGGGATTCCCGTATATTTAAATATCCGGATCCTCAGGAAATGCCTCCCGGTATAGATTGGGATACATGGAATATGGCAGTTCAGTATCACGAATTTAATGAAAAATATCATTATGGTAACTGGCGTTGCTGGTATGACCTGGGGATGGGAGCTTTAGGTGACTGGGGTGCACATATTATTGATACGATTCATGAGTTTCTGGAACTGGGACTTCCGTACGAAGTAAATCCGGTGATGTTGAAAGAACACAATGACTATTTCTTCCCGATGTCGTCGACTATTCAATTCCGCTTTGCTGCACGGAAAAATATGCCGGCAATGGATATTAACTGGTATGATGGTTTGGATAATGTTCCACCGGTACCTGCAGGATACGGAACATCCGATATTGATCCGAATATACCGACAGTAGCAGGTGGGAAAATACAGCCTTCGAAATTAAATCCGGGTAAGATTATTTACAGTAAAGAATTAACATTCAAGGGCGGTTCGCACGGAAGCACGTTATCCATTATTCCGGAAGAAAAAGCAAAAGAAATGGAATCAAAACTGCCGGAAGTACCGCAGTCAACTTCTAATCATTTCGCAAACTTTTTACTGGCATGTTTAGGAAAAGAAAAAACACGTTCTCCGTTTGAAATTTCTGGTCCGCTAAGTCAGGTGTTCTGCTTGGGAGTAATGGCACAGCGTTTGAATCAGAAACTGGAATTCGATACGAAGACTAAACAGATTACAAATAATCCTTTTGCAAATGGAATGTTGGCGGGCACACCGCCTCGTACCGGCTGGGAAGATTACTTTAAAGTCTAATTTACTAAATAAAAAAGAGCTTTTTAAAAGCTCTTTTTTATTTATGTTTTGTTAATTCAAAACGTTTGGTTACGCAGTTTGGTAATTCGTGTAGATAGTGCGTTACATAGATCAGTGTTTTGTTTTCGCGCATACAAAAATGTTCAATAATGTTTGAAACACGTTGTTTATTCGATATATCCAATCCATGTAAAGGCTCATCCAGGATAATCAAATCCGGATCTTTCACAAAGGCGCGCGCTAATAAGATCAAACGCTGTTCTCCTGATGATAATGATAAAAAAGAACGCTCCTTTAGTTGTTCAATACCAAAAACTGACATCCATCTGATAGCTGTGTACTGTTGTGCAGCATCGCATTTACGAGACAATCCAATTGAGTCGAAGAATCCGGAACATACAATGTCTAATGCCGGAACATTCTCCATATAATACAAATGTATTTCAGGTGAGACGTAGCCGATCCTTTTTTTTATATCCCAAATGCTTTCACCCGTACCCCGTTTACGATCAAACAGATATATCTTCTGGGCATAAGCCTGCGGATTATCCGCATATATGAGACTTAATAATAATGATTTTCCACTACCGTTGGGACCACATAAGGCCCACTTCTCTCCGTTTTTAATGATCCAGTCAACATCTTTGAGAATGGTTCGTGAACCGTATTTAACAGAGACTTTATCCATGCAAACTGTCGTTTGATGCAAGGAAGCTTCGTTTGGTTGAGGTTGTTGTAATTGTTTATTAGGTGCAGGAAATAGTTCTCTTTGTAAAACTTTATCTTTACGGAAAAGTTCGGATGTAATCGGATCATAACATTTGCGGTCAATAACCGGCAATACATGTGTAATCATTTCGGGTATATCATCCGGGTTGGATAAAAGTAAAATAACCTGCAGATTTTTTAGCTTAACCACTTGTTCCAGCATATCCATCAGGATACCACGTGATTCCGCATCCAGACCAATAAACGGATTGTCAAGAATAAGTAGTTTAGGATCGGAAAGGAGTGTACGGATAATCAGGAATTTTCGTAGTTCGCCACTGGATAAATGGATAATTTTCTTTTGTAAATGTTCTTTTATATTGAAAATCGTTTGAATCTCTTCAAACAATACATCGGATGTGTTTGTCAGTAAACTTTCAACAGTAGGTAACTCATCCGTTTCAGTGGCATGCCATCGTTGCTGATAATATGTATTTCTTTGATCTGCTAATGTATGTATGTCTTTGAAAGCAATGCTTTTTACTATTTCATGTGTTTTGCCTTCAATGCCGAATTTTATTTCGCCTTCTTTTAATGCATAACGTCTTTGTAATAAATCTGCAAGGATTGTTTTTCCACTTCCGTTCGGACCGATCACAGCCCATTGTTCTCCTATGCCGATTTGCCACTGGATGGGCTCCTGGAAACGAATTTCCGGTATGCGGGGTATGGCTTGCTCAATTGAAACGATCATTTAAACAGTTGAAAATTGAAAATGAATGATTATTGATATATGAGTTAAAAACAAGCTATTATTTTAGGCACAAAGATAATAAGCCCTATAATTACAGCTGCTATTGCAATAATTAATACGCCGCCTGCTGCAAAATCCTTAACTTGTTTAATACTTTTGTTATATTCGGGAGAGACTTTATCTGATAACGTTTCAATTGATGTATTGAATATTTCGGCTGCAAGGACACTACTTATCGAGATGACAATTGCAATCCACTCGAAAGCCGAAAGTCGGAAATAAAATCCTGCAACAATAACACAACAAGCAACCAGTGTATGTACCTTTGCATTTTGCTCCCTGATAATCATCCGGTGTATGCCATGCAGTGCATAACCAAAACTTTTAAATAAACGTTTGATTGAAAATCCTTTTTTCACCATTATTTATATTGATGCTATTTTTTTAGAATGCAAAGATAGTGAAAGCCGAATGCAGAAGCAAACTTGTTTGATTATGCTGAGGCACCTCCTATCTTCGATTTACAGGAACAAAGATAAGTTATAAATAATTGAAAATGGAGAGTTGAAAATTGAAAATGAATTTAAATAATGGAGTATTATTAATTATGATCAGTCTGCCTGAATTGCTGGGGTGTTACTCCAGTATACTTTTTGAAGCAACGGGTAAAATAAGCCGGATTCGAGAATCCTAAACCATACGCTATTTCCGACACGGTTATTTGGTTATCCTGTCGAAGCAATATCATCGCATGGTTCATTTTAACTGATAAAATATAATCGTTCGGAGTCATACCGGTAATACTTTTGATCCGGTTAAAAAGTTGCGTTCGTCCGATACCAAGATATTTACTCCAGATTGTGGTATCAAAATCTATATTGTCAAAATTTTCTTCAATCACTTGTGTTGCTTTTTTCAGAAAAGCCTGATCCTGTTGGTTGGTGGTAATTTCTGCAAAAGATATTTCTTCATCCGTTTGTTTTTTCAATTGATTAAGTAACCGTTTTTGGTTTCTTATCAACCGGTTGCACCGTAAATAAAGGATATTGGCATTAAATGGTTTTACTATATATTCGTCTGCACCAGCCTGAATAGCTTCGATCTGTTGTTTTTCTGAAGGCGATGAAGATATCAGAATAATCGGAATATTCATAGTCTTCACATTTGATTTGATCATTTTACATAATTCTATTCCTGATATATCGGGAGTAGACATTTCAGCTATAATTAAATCCGGCTGTTCTTTAATGGTGTATGCATATCCGTCTTTACCATTATGTTTGATTGACAAATCAAAAGCCGGTGAAAAAATATCGGTAAATAATTTTAGCATTTCATTGTTATGATCAATCAGTAATAGACGATACTTTTTTGTTTCTTCGTGAAGGGGATCATCTGTAACGGTTGTCTCTTCGACTAATTCTTCCTGTGGAATCAGCAACGGTTCTGCTGGTTCTGCCAATATGGACAATTCTTCATCACTGAAATGTTTTTCACCAAGCTTGAGACAAATATATATGGTAATAACATTATTTTCTGTTGTAACAAACAGCTCTCCTTTGTGTAATTCAATAATTCTTTTGGCCAGCACGAGCCCGATACGGTTTCCGGGAAGTGAATGGATGTTGGGTTGGAGATCATTCGTATCATTCAATGTCTCTAACAGGCGTGTTAAGATTGTTTGGTCAGGCACATTCGTATAGCATGAAATAGCTGTTTCCAGCCAACCTGTTTTTTTTGAGATATGAACGGCTACTTTTCCTTTCGGATCTATTAGTTGAAATGCAGCAGGAAATATATTATAAAATACTTTCTGCAGCTGTATCCGGTCAAACCAAAGCATAACTGTTTCATCATATTGCCTGGGGTAGGTAAATGTTTTTCCTTGTGCATATATGGAAAAAGAAGTACACATTTCGTGTATAAAATCAGGATACGAAAAACTGTTTATTTTCAGACTCAGTTTGTTCCATCCGACTTTCTGTAAATCCAGAAATTCGGTAATCAGATTCTGGAGAAAATAAGCCTGTTTGCGAACCTGTATGATCTTTGTTTTCCGTAAACCGGATAATTCCTGCAACAGACTATATGAAATCGATATAATTAAAGTTAGGGGAGTTCTGAATTCATTGGATATACTTGTGAAAAAATCAATCTGGTTCCGGTTTATTTCTTCCATCCGGTCAATTTCCCGTCGTTCCATCTCTAAAGAAGCGCGGAGTTCTGCTTTTCCTTTATAAAAAAGCCAAAAGGCGCGTAAAAGTATGGCAAGAATGATGATATATATCAAAAAGGCTGGCCAGGATAGCCAAAAGGGTGACTTTATTTGTATATCCAATATGATTCTCTTCTCCGGATTTGTTGTTTCCTGAATGATCAGATGATAACTACCGGGCCGGAGTGAAGAATAAGTGATCGTTTTATGTTCCGTGTCGTTCCAATAACTATCCAGGCCTTCCATTTTATACTGATAGCGGGTATGATAAGCCGGCATATAATTGGATGTAGCAAAAGTGATATTTAATGTGTTTTGGTTATGGGGTAATACAATCTTTTTTAAATCAGCTATATTTCCTTGTCCGTAAGGTTTATTATTTATCAATAAAGATGAAAGGTAGAGCGAATAATTAGTATTGGGTAAATGCATCTCCTTTTCACTGAAGGAGAACATGCCATATAGTCCACCTACATAAATATCACCGGTTTTTGGTGATACAAACAAGCCGCAATCCTCGCCGATTTCGGAAACAGGATAGGAGTCATTCAGACGGATATGCCAGGAGGAGTCAATCGTTTTATGGGCCGAAATATTAAGTAAGGTTATACCCTGATTGGACGTTACCACCAGATTACCGGTTGATGTTAAAGTTAAGTTATAGCAAATATCATTTAATAGCCAATTATCTTTTACGGAAAAGATGCGGAAAGAATCTTTTTCGATGATATAATTCAATAATCCGGATTTTGAAGTTGCAAAAAACAGGCCTTGTTTTGAGTCGCCGCAAATAGACACGATCGCACTGGGTAATTGTCCGTCGGTTTCTGAGCCGGCAGGATACGAACGGATAAATTTCCTGTCCGGCAAATTGATCGTAAAAAGACCGTCCTTGAGTGTTGAAACCCATAATATATCCCGGTCGTCAATATGAATTGTGCGTATAAATCCGGTGCATAATTTCCGTAATTCCGGTTCCTGGAAAAGATAGGATATTTCAAGCGTACGGCGGTCCATTTGATAAATACCATCCTGTGTCAACAGTATTAAATGGTTTTGGTAAGGAATGATTTTTCCGATGACTTTTTTCAGCCGGGAATCCAATGTGTCGCTCCGTACAGGCCGGATTTTATCCGTGTTTATGTCAAGGTAATAAAGCCCCTCTATATAAGCGCTGATATATAGTCTATTATATTTTTCGTCATACCACAGGGTGCGAATTTTATCATTGGGCAATTGATCGGATACTGCTTTCAGATGCCGTACCGTTTTTGTTTTTCTATTGATAATATTAATTCCGCTGCCTTCTGTTGCGATGTATAAGTTTCCGGATTTATCTTCGGCCATACTTCCCAATACCACTCCGTGGATTTTGTCATACCGTTCTTCATCCGTTTTCCAGAAATTGTAATTATCGGCCTGCGGATTAAAATAACGAACGGATCCATAATACGAGCCGATCCAGATTGTTCCTTGCCGGTCCGTATATACTGCATAAATCATGGAGGTTGGCAGCAGAAGGTCTGGATTTATCCGCAGGCTGTTCATGGAGATCAGGCGGATACCTGCCATGGTTCCTATCCAGATATTTCCGGTTGAAGGACTTTCGGTGAAACAAAATATTTCTCCGCTATAAGGAGTTCCGTTTTGGTGTTGAAGGGGTAGTACCTGTTCTTCCTGAGAAACAATGAATGCTTGCTGCGATCTGCAGCTAACCCATATATAGCCGCGGGAGTCCCGATAAAGACTGTTTATGCTTTCCGAACCTATGATTTGTTTTGTATGATAAACGGCATCTGGCGATCTTTCCAGTTTTAATAATCCAGTGGTGGTGCCCAGCCATATTTCGTTTTCGGTAGCCAGGATCGTTATAATTGAAGCTCCATCCGGGCATTTAAAGACAGGTTCATTTAAGCCTGTAACGTTCAATATATAAAGTTGATCTTCGTATGAGTAATAAAGCTGATCTTTTACAGCATAAATAGCGGATGCATGAATTCCAGGGCGCTTTAATTTGTTTGTGTTTAAATCCAGGCAGATTAAATCTTCTTCGGCAAGCAAATATAAAACAGAATCATTGCCACAAATGCCGTGGATATCCGCATCCTCAATATCCTTAAAATATTCGGACAAGCGGTATACCGTTACCTGGTCGCCATTGTAACAGTTTAATACTTCATTTCCAATCCACATACGTCCCCATTTATCCTGCCAGATAGAGATAGCTGACGCTTTTGTCATCCCTTGCGAGGGGCCTAATGTACGGAATGAACGCTCTTTCCCTTCCGAAGGGAAAGAAAACAGCAGGAGCATAAGGTATAAACAAGCAACTTTTCGTGTAAGCATTTTTAATAAAACAGCATCTTCTATAGCTGGCAAAGATAGTGAATCATCATGCAATATCGTACGTAAAATATATAAAATCGTGCGCAAAACGATTATGTATTGTTAAAAAACGGATAATACTATTCATAATTGTTTAAAGCCGGTATGTTTGTTGTTATATTATGAAAGCGTATCACTTGATCACGCATAAGTGTAAAGTTTTATATTAATCAAAATGTATCAATTATGAAAATTTGCAAATCTGTAAGCTTGTTGTTATTGGCTGTTGCGTTCGATTCCTTTGGCGGAATAATGAATGCACGCGATGGCCGGGCATGGGGGGGGGAAGGAACTGCCGTATCCCAGCAAAAAAAGAAAGTGACGGGTATAGTAGAAGATGAATTTGGGCCGGTTGCCGGCGCTGCTATCGTTATTAAGGGTACGACTACAGGTGGTATCACTGATATGAATGGCCAGTTTTCAATGGATGTAAGTAACGGGGAAACACTTGTCATTTCTTTTCTGGGGTATATTACACAGGAAATCAAGTACGCCGGACAAGATCATCTGGCAATTAAATTGGTAGAAGATTCGCAGGCCCTGCAAGAAGTGGTGGTAACGGCATTGGGTATCAAAAAGGATGCAAAGAAATTAGGGTACGCGATCAGTACGATTGCTGCCGACGACCTGGTAAAGACGGCATCCCCGAACCTGGGAACCGCCCTTTATGGCAAGGCGGCAGGGGTACGTATCCAGACGGCTCCCGGCGGGGCTACAGGCGCCATTTCTATTAATGTACGCGGTTTGAACTCTATTACAGGGAATAACCAGCCGCTTATTGTCGTAGACGGTATTCCTATCCGCAACGGTAATGCCAATGATGAAGGTTATTGGACAGACCAGCGGGTGAATTCGAACGGTTTGGCCGATATCAATCCGGAAGACATTGAAAACCTGTCTATCCTGAAAGGCGCTTCCGCGTCTGCCTTATATGGTTCCGAGGCAGCCAACGGCGTTGTGATGATCACGACAAAAAGCGGTAAAAGCGTCCAGGGTTTTGGCGTGGAAGTAGGCGCCAGTTTAACCGGCGATTTCGTGGCTTACATGCCCGAATACCAGACTACATTTGGACCCGGTGTACCGACTAATAGCCGGAACCTATATAAAAATTATACCTACAATGGCACGGCGATTAACAATACAGGCTGGGCAGACGGATGGTATCAACGTACCGACCGGAACGGAAACCTGCACAACAGTGTGTATAATGGTGGTACCGAACAATTTGGCCCTAGGTACGACGGCAGCGATATTTTGTATTATGACGGTACGGTTCGCCCGTATAAATCGTATGGCTCGGATCCATGGAGCGATATTTTCCGCACAGGCGTAAACCAGCAATACAATGTGGCTGTTACCAATGGCTCGGACAAGGGAAACATGCGCTTGTCGTATACGTATATTGATAATAAACCTACACAGTATAACTCTACCTACAACAAGCATAATTTCAACCTGGCAGGTACCCATAACATCTCTAAAGCGTTGAAAGTGGATTATAGTGCGAATTATATTGTTCAGGACATTAAAAACCGCCCTTACCGTATCAACCGTGTAACGAACAACTTTACCGGTATGATCAGCGCGTTCGATGATTTGGACTGGTACAGGAAAACGGCCATAACCAGCCTGGGTTACCAGAATCAGGTTTATTCCAACTATTCCCACTTAACTCCAGACGAAGGGTATGAATATACTCCCGCCATATATTCCCTGAATGATGAATATCTCTGGCATATCAATGGAAAGGAACAGTTGGAAACATCCAACCGGTTGATTGCCAGACTTGCTCCAAGTTGGCAGATTATAGAAGGGCTGATCCTGAAAGGAAGTATTGCGACCGACTTTACTACCGAAAAGTCCGAAAGTAAAGAAAACTCCACGCAATCCTATTTGGTCAGTAATCCTTCCGGCTACTATGGTTTAAGAAACAGGCGTTATGAAACAGTGTATGGTGATGTGATGTTAAGTTACAACAAAACCCTTACGGAAAAAATAGATTTGACTGCAATCGCCGGTTGGACCGGAAGAACAGAGTCTACCTATAACACTAATGTAGGCACCACACAGGGTTTGTCGGTTGAAAACTGGTTCCATTTAAATGCTACCGGTGGTAATAAAGAGGCGGGTATGACTAAAAAAGAATTTTTGAAAACAGCCTGGTATGGTACATTGAGTTTATCTTATGACAACTGGGCTTATCTGGAAGGTACTGGCCGCCAGGAAAAGATTTCTACCCTGGCAAAAGGGAATAATACGTTCTTCTATCCCTCGGTAAACGGTAGTATTATTTATACCGAATTAATGAAAGACAGCAAGCCTTCCTGGTTTGATTACGGTAAAGTACGTCTTTCGTACGGTATTGTAGGTAACGCTCCCGAAATATACAGGGCCAACCAGGCGTATACTCAAAATACGACAAGCGATTATATCTATAATACGATAAGTACGAAGGTTGGTAATGACGGTATCAGGCCGGAAGAGAAATATGAGTGGGAACTTGGCCTGGAAGGTAAATTTCTCAATAACCGTTTGGGATTTGATGTGTCCCTCTATACGAATACGGTCAAAGACCAGATCTTGAGTGCGACTATTCCGGGTTCTGTCGGCGGTACGGAAATTTTGATGAATGTAGGCGAATTACAGAATAAAGGATTGGAAATTTCGCTGTATGGCACTCCGGTTCAAACCAAAGACTGGAACTGGGAACTTCGCGGAAATATTTCGTGGTACCGCAATAAGGTAACCAAACTGGCTGATGGCCTTGACCAGATGTTGCATTGGGAATTGGATGGCGCAGCCAAAATGATCTCTACGGTAGGCCGCCCGGTGGGCGATATTTATGCCTACGCTCCGGCAACGGACGAGAACGGAAATAAGATTGTTACCGAAGAAGGTTTCTACAAGCTAACGGACGAAATGGTAAGAGTGGGTAACTATATGCCTAAATTAACGGGAGGTTTTGCAACATCGGTAGGTTACAAAAATTTCTTCGTAGACGCATCTTTGGATTTCAGGCTTGGCGGCGCGGTTATGAACACGCCTTACCAATATATGATGGGCCGCGGTTCGTTGATTGAATCGATGCCTTACCGCGATGCGGCGCATGGCGGCCTGACGTATTACCTGGATGCCGGTAATAAATATGTGGCTACTTCGGCATCCGCAGGTCCTAACGGTGAAAAGGTATATGATAACGGTATGATCTTGGAGGGTGTGAAGGAAAACGGCGAAAAGAATGATATCATCATTGGTTCCGACTACTGGTATAACAAAACATACGATTGGGGAAGAAATACACGTAATTATTATTCACATTCCGTGTTTGATAACAGCTACGTCAAGGTGCGCGAAATTTCTTTGGGTTATAACCTGCCGGCTTCCCTGGTTTCCAAGTTTATGTGTAAAAACCTGCAGGTTTCCGTGTTCGCACGTAACCCTTTTTACATCTACAAAAATATGCCGGCATTTGATGCGGAAGCGTATGATGCGACAAACTGGATCGGGCAAACGCAGCTTGGCGGGTCTACGGCTACTACCCGTTCGTTTGGTGTTACATTGCGCGCCGGCTTCTAATTTAGAACATGTTTAATCAATAAAAAAGAGACAGACAATGAAAAAGATATATTCATTATTACTAGGATTAGTGATGGCGTATGGCTTCATCGCTTGCTCCGACGACGATTATTCCGATAAGTATAAAGATCCCAGCAAAACAGGTACCGCCTCTTGCGACAAACTGATGACAGGGGTATTGTATACCGGGGCTACCTTTACGTATAACTCTTACTGGCGTATGTATACCTGGGAAAACGGCGGAACGCTAAACGGCGGAACATCCGTATATGCACAGACTATTGGTTTTACCAATAAGGAAGGCGACCGGTATACGCTTATTGACCGTTATACGAATGCCAGGTGGCAGCATTTTTACAATATATTGACACAATTCCGCGAATTGCAGGCCAATTATGAAAAGTTGCCTGATGTACAGAAAGATGTTAACAGGGTTTTCTATCTTCTGTCGGAGATTTTCGTCTATGATCAGTTGGCGCAATTAATAGATGCTTTTGGGGATGTACCTTTCCATGAAGCGGGTATGCTTACTGTAACCGGCGATTTGGTTTCATCCTACCCAAGCTATGACAAGGCGACTGACCTGTACACAATGATGCTCGACAATCTGGGCGTTATCTCCCGGCAATTGAAAGACGGGGTTTCTACAACCGGTTTGGCAAGCCAGGATTTGCTTAATAAGGGTGATATGGGTAAATGGGAAAGGTATTGCAATTCGCTTCGTTTGCGTTTGGCTACCCGTGTAGCTTCACAGGGAGTGCTGGCGGAAAAAGGCCGGCAGGTAATCCGGGATATCCTGGAAGGGGATTATCCATTGGTTAGTGTGTTGAGTGAAAATGTGGTAGCGATCTCTGATGATTCGGGTGTATCTTATGTGGCTGATCCGGCCGGGTTGAATTTTGGCGATGCTTTCAGGGATGCTTATAAGGAACACAGGTTTGCCAGCCAGGCCATGCTGGATGTAATGTTAACAGAAAAAACGTTGGGCCGGAACGATCCGCGTTTGCAGGTGATGTATTCTAAAAATGCAAGCGGCGAGTACAAAGGCCTTTCTACCCGCGATCCGTTTGCTTCGCAGCAATCTAACACGGCTACTCCTGCCGCTGCATATCTGGCGTATGCACAAATTGACTCTACTACGATTATCTTTAACAGAAACCTGAAAAGCCCTGTCGTAACAGCTGCCGAAATACATTTGACCAAGGCCGAGGCTTACCAGAAAGGATGGGCGAGCGGTAGCGCTAAAGACGCTTTTGTGAAAGGTATATTGGAATCTGTAAAGTTCTGGTATGACATGAACGCAACTACAATCAATACATACCTTATAGAAACAACCATCCGGAAATATGAAATGCCGGCCGAAAGCGATGTGACTGCTTATGCAGAGAAGATGTGGGATGCCGCTTCCAATAAAGAAGAATTGATTGCCGTTCAAAAATGGCTGAACTTCGGATACCTGCAAGGCGCTCAGGCATGGAATGAAGTGCGTAGAACCGGTTATCCGGTATTGCATATTTCGACAGACGATAAAGCTAACATATTGCCGACACCTCCGAACAGAATTGTATACCCCAGCTCGGAGAGTGAATATAATACGGCTAATTATCAGGCTCAAATCCAGGCGATGGGTGGAAAGGATGACTATTATATGAAGTTATTCTGGGCTAAGTGATTTAATAATACTATAAATTGTAAGGAAGGGGCATATTGCACTTTCCTTACAATTTCTTAATTTCCTTAATCGTTTAAAACTGTTGAATATGAAAAAGCTGATATGTTTACTCTGTTTTTTCTATCCTGTAATATCTTATGTGTAATCAGGTGTAAACGAGGCGTCTACTGGATGGTTTTGTCATTTCAATTGCTACAACGAAGCAAGGACTACCTATCCGTGCTCCTTTTAATTATGACTGTACAAAACAAGAAATGCACTTCGAAGAAGATGGCGAAATATTCAAGTTTGAATCGACTAATAACATTGACACGCTGTATTTAGGCGATCACAAAATGATCCCTTATGTTGGTAGATTTTTGAATGTCGTTCATATTACTCCGCAATATACATTATTATTTGACTATAAAATAAAGAAGACAAACAAAGGGAAAAAAGGGGCTATGGGTGCTTCAACGCAGGGAACGGTTGAAACGATCGATATTAGTAAATCAGGAATAGCCCATCAACAAATGACGATGCAGGATAATTCGGTTTATGAATATAAAGATGAAACCGGCTATTATCTCGAATTAAACGGTAAAAAAGAAAAAATTAAAGATGCAAAGAGCTTTATTAAACTCTTTCCTACAAAAAAAGATCAAATAGATAAGTACATCAAAGAGCATAAGGTGACTTTTAAAGATCCCGATGAAATTATTTCGTTGATAGATTTTAGCCTGAATTAGGATAAAGTATAGAAAAAAGAATGAAGGAGCCTTTGGGCAAAATGATAGATAATAGGTTAATCAAGAAGAAAGAGAGTTTTTAAGGCTCTCTTTCTTACTTAAAAAACAAGCAGAAACATATATCAAAGCGTAAAAGGGAAACGTTTAAGGATCATAATATAACGGTATTATTTTTTTGCAAAAAATTTGGAAAACAGGGGTGTTATTTCTACCTTTGAAAGGTAGAAGCACGTTTTTATTTGTATACAGGAGATTTTTATCTATACGAAACGAACATTTATCTGAACCCGGAAAATCCCCGTGCGTACGCGGAAAAAACTACGACCGTACGCAAATAAATTTCCGACCGCACGCAAGTAAATTTCCGACCGTATGAAAATTTTGCTCCGACCGTACGCAGATTTTAAAGTGTGTTTTTTACGTGAAATTTATGTATAACCTAATCCTTAAACATCATGAAGTACAAGAAGATTCAAAAATTGAACCCGCAGGATCTTACCGCTCTTGCAAAGTATTATGCATCGCCTGTTAATTCGGGAAAGGTTACGTTGGATGATCTGGCTAACCGTATTGCTCGCAGTTCGTCACTGACAAGGGGTGACATACTAAATGTACTCAGCAATTTTTTAGATGAGTTGCCGGAATATCTGAAAGACGGCAAAAGCGTACAATTGGGCGATTTCGGGACCGTCCGCCTGTCGTTTTCGTCCCAAGGGGTAGATACTGAAGAAGAAGTGAATGCGAGCCTGATAAAAGGTGTCAGAGTGATTTTCACACCAAACGTGAAACTGAAAGATGAGCTGAACCGTACCTCGTTCGAAGAGGCGAAGTAGACATTCGAAGAGGCATTTGGCCTTTATCAATTGAACAAACAGGTGGTTCAATTTCATTAATCGGTAGTGAAGGGATGAAATAAGTTAGTGGAGTTTTGCCGTAGTTTTATGGAAAAGAAAAAAAGGCTGTCTCAATTTCTTTTGAGACAGCCTTTTTTTGTGCCGTGTGACTAATAGCCTGATGGTGTAAGTCCGCTATGCGATATTATTTATTCATTGACTAATTGCACCTTGCTTATGTGGTGAATAAGTTTTCCATCATCACTTACTCTTTCAATAAGTATTGTATAAGAAGTCGGAATATCGGCTGAATAAAAATCAAAACTTGCTTCACTGGACTCGTTTGTGTTGATATTGGGTTTCCAAAATAAAGTCTTTCGCATATCTTTTGTTGAAATTTGTTCGTTGCGCACAGTATAAGAAGGTGAATAAAATTCAATCGACTGCTGGCATCCTAATGGATAAACCATTTTAACAATATTCCCATTTGTTTGGCGCTTTGTGCCGCCGGCAGTTTTGGTCGTAACAGAAATTACACCTCCCATCCCTTCAGAACCGAATATAGCTGCACGCGTACCTTTTATGATATCAATTTGAGCGACATCTAATATTTCAATATCAGATAAAAAGGCATTATTTGAAAGTAACACACCATCCAACATAATGTGTGCAGGTTCTACTCCTTCAAGGCCACCTATGCGTCCTAAGAAGACAAATATATCATTGTTTTTTTTGAGAACATTCGCTCCGGGAATACCAGATAGAACATTCTCCCATGTAAGTACCGGACGGTTCTCTAAGTATGCCTGGTCAAGGGTATGACTAGCATAACGGGTAAAATCGGAAATCGGTTTGGGCTTCGGTTCCCGTTTCCGGGCTGTTACACCTATATCCGGTAACTTAATATTCCAGGCAAACGTATTGTCTGTTTGTATCTGCGATCCCAGAGTTCCTTTATAAGGTCGGTTGAACCTGGGATAAGCTGGGGTGTCAAATGTAATACTATTATTACCATATGAAAGCGATGGTTTCAGCTCTACCCGGAAAAGCGCACTGTCGGGTGTATCGGGAAGCATAAAACGAAATTGTCCGTTTTGATCCGTTTCAGTAGATGCAAAATAGTTACCTGTAGCGGCGTAGAGTGTCAGGTTCGACCCCTCAATCGGAGAAGAATTGTAGCCTCCACGTACAATACCGGAGAGTGCAAGTCCGCCATCCCATTCGATATGAGGTGTTTGATAATTACCCTGCAGGATGGCATCCACATCATATCGCCGCCATCCCTGTGTCATCATCAGATAATCCAGGTTTATGATCGCCTGCCGGTTATTCTTCCGGAAATATTCCCCCGGCGATTCGATATATCCTTTCAATTCGGATGTGAGTAGTAATGTTGAAGCAATACTTTAGAGTGTATCAATATACGAATTTTGATTGTCTGTAACGGATACGGAGAACCTCCCTTGCAAAGGCTGATTGTTAGTATCTTTCAGGATAACAGTCGAATGTATTTGTTCGTGTGTTTGATATGCCTGTTTGTCTGTCTGGAAATTAACCCGGGCAAAATCCGCTTCATTCATACAAAAGACAAGGCGTTCGCTGCGAATTTGTTTCTGTTGATCCAATAACAGCATATGCAGGATGCCGGCAGGGAATAAATTTTCCTGAAAAGCAATGAATTCTTTCTTTTTATCCCATTGGATAAACTCCTGTACAATGCCACGGCTATGTATCAATAGGTATAGTGGCTCATTTATGATTTGATTTAATACGTTTTTTACGGATACCAACAATCGGTTATTAGCCCGTTTTACTTGTAAAGCATACCCCTGTTTATTGGCACCGGGCAGTTTGTGTTTTTTGATTTCCGGATTATGTTCCGTTTGGCATCGGGCATAATACTCTTTTCCGGGTGTTGTAGTCAGGTAAAATACCCCCATACCCAGATTATTCGATTCGAAAGAAGTGATTGAATTATCTTCATCATCCACGATCTCGCCTTTAACAGATATACCCAGGCCATTTTCATCGATTGCTTTAAACGCGACATAACAAGCGGTACCTTCAAGAATTTGTCCACCCTCCGGAAGAAACTGTATATCATAGTCAAGCACTTCTGCATTTGAAGTCTGCTGTTGAGTCCCGCCAATAATAATTTCGCGTTTAAAAAAATACGCTTCGTCAGAGCTTACCATATAGGGTGCATATGCACGGATCATAAACTTGCCCATCCCGTAATCTTCAAGGATAGGAAGATAGCCGAAATAACAGGAGTGTTGATCAGGTGCAATTTTAACACGGCAGGCCACCGAATCCAACCCGTCAATAAGTTCTACATAAATAATCTGATCTACTTCGAGCGGTTGATGTGTGGCTGCATCCACTAGATAAAGCGCAAACCATACCGTATCATTTGTCTGATAAAAATAACGGTCGATATGTGCATAGATTTTTTCCTGTGGAAACAATTCGCGTTGGTATTCAAATTGTCCGGCAATACTATCTTTCCAATTAGCAAATGATTGTGATTGTATAAAGAAAGGAATGCTTATGAAAAAATAAAGAAATACACATTTGATGTATTTGTTCATAGGTATATAGAATTTATGTTATTATAAGCCAATATTGCGTTTCTATTGCAATATAGAAATAAAATCCGACAATTGAAAGGATTTGTTAAAATATTTTAGAGATGAAATGTTACTTTTATCTGAAGAAGTAAACAGTCTTAAAAAATGCCTTTTGATTAAAAAAACAGCTAACTGTGGAGTTTTTGTATTTTTTTTATTATGTTTGTATAAATCAAAGTACTATGAACATGAAACTAGTATATGCTCGTTCCATGCAACTTTAACCTAAATAATAAATAATCGTATGAAAAAGATTCTTTTTATAATTGCATTTTTTACATGTGTTTATCCTCTTATAAAGGGACAGGATATTACTGAGCAACAATATTTGTTTGGTGATTTCAGAAGAGGAACGGTTTTAATGAAGAATAAAACTGTGGTGAATACTTCCCTGAACTATGATTGGTATAGCCAGGAAATGCACTATTATGAAAATGGGGAATTAATGATATTGCAGGGGCTTGAATTGATAGATACCGTTTACATTACCGGCTTGAAATTTATTCCTTATAATAACCTGTTTTTAGAGGTCAATCAACTCAAAGGCGGTAACTTATATATAGCATGGAAAAATAAAGTTATTAACACCGGAAAAGAAGGTCCATTGGGTACAAGATCTCATACAAGTAATGCGCAAAGAATGAATATAGAGACTAAACGTGGGGAAGCACCGGCTGATAAAAATGCCATATTCGAATTTGATTATGCCAATGATAATTCATATTATATTGTTGTTAACAAGAAAATGAAACAGTTCAATTCAGAGAAAACGTTTCTGAAACTTTTCCCGAAAGAGAAAGCTGAAATTATCAAAGGATATATAAAAGAACAGGATCTTGATATGGGTAAGGTCTCTGATGTCGTACGTGTTGTTGATTATAGCATAGGGGTAAATTAGAGTGGAAAAGGCTGTCCTTATGTGATTTTTTCTTTGATCGGAATAACGATTGCTTTTTTATCATTTGTATAATGTTTTCTGAAACCTGTTTATGATCTTTGTACCGGAATATTCCAACTTCCGGTTTAAAGATGTAATTCAGAATGAAAACTATACAGATAAAAAGGGTAACTCTTAATGATATTATTCAACTACAGGAAATTAGCAGACGTACTTTTTCCGAAACATTTGCTGCTGTAAATACATCAGAAAATATGGCAAAATATCTGGAAGAAGGACTCTCTTCCGCAAAATTGACTGCTGAACTTAATGACAAGGGGTCTGAATTTTATTTTGCGATGCTGGACAATCGTGTAATCGGATATTTAAAGCTGAATTCCGGACAATCGCAAACAGAGTTGAAAGATGATAAAGCGCTTGAAATTGAACGGATTTATGTGTTGCACGAATTTCTGGGAAAAAGGATAGGGCAAATGCTTTATGAACAGGCAATACAAATTGCACAACGTATAAATGCCGGATATATCTGGTTAGGCGTTTGGGAAGAGAATCATCGGGCTATGAATTTTTATAAAAAAAACGGATTCGTTGAATTTGATAAGCATATTTTCAAGTTAGGTGATGATGAACAGACAGATATAATGATGAAATTGGCTTTGGTATAAAATAGTGTGTTTAACGACGCGAGGATTCTTGTTCAACAAGGAGAGTCGTGCTGTTTAGTATTTTTCATCTATCCGATTCGCACACGTAAGGTACAAATTTTAGGGAAATCTTCTTGTGGTTTTTTGTCTTATTGATTGTTTTTATTGCAATTTATGAGATAAATGATGTTTTATTTGTAAATGTCTGGCGTTTTGTCGAAATTTGCTTCGCAGTTGTGCATTTTGTTTAAATAATATTGCATTCTAATACTTATTAATCACAAAATACAAAGGTTTGAGCTTATACACAACTTTTTTTGCTTTTTCTTCCTTTTAGAATTTACCCACAGGTAATTTCTGTCATTGAAAGGGATATTTGTTAAACTTAAAATGTTGATATCATGAAAGAAAAACTACTAATGTTATTTTTTTTATTCCTGGTAACATACCCTTATGTTTATGGCCAGGATTCGGAACGGCAACCTGATCCTAAAAGTGAAGTGAAGCCGGCGTATGGAGAATATTCCCGCTGGACTATCGGAGTTTTCTTTGGATTTCCTTTTATGAGTGGAGATCTTTCGTCATTTTCCTCCGGTAAAACTTATTTTGGCGGATCCGGAAGTCTGGTATTGGGATATCAGTTAAACCCGCTATTTGGACTTGATCTTTCTTTTGAAACGGGGAGGAATAAATTAGGCTCTCCTGATTATGCTGAGAACTACATCTTGGGACCGGATGCGATGACTTATTATCCTCCGACAACGATTTCCGGGACATTATATTCCGATTTGTATTCGAAGGTGAATTTTTCTCAATTTGGAGTAGGGGTGAGTTTAAATCTTAATCATTTATTCACAAAACGTAGTCCACAATTGTGGATGGTTTTACTTCAACCTAAAGTGTATGCGCAACATTTTAACCCTTCGGTTTGTGCAAAGAGTGACGACCAGGAAGTAACAGGTTCGTATAACGGTAAAAGCTGGAATATAGGACTTGGAGGAGATATTGCCCTACGTGCGCGTATCAGCCAATATTTTGATGCCCAGCTAAGTGGAGGTGTCACCTGGATCGAAAATAATTTTTTCGATGGTGTAGAAACAGTGTCCAGGGCAAAAGACAGCTATATGATCGAAGTGAAAATAGGATTAATATATAAATTTCAAAAATAAGACCACAATGAAAATAAAATATGCAATTATGTTCTCATTCCTGATGGTTACAATGAGTAATTGTTATAAGGATGATATAAGTATACTTTACAGTCGCCAGTATGAACTTGAAGAAAGACTGAAAGTATTAGAAGAGACCGTTAGTGATATTAACACAGAGATAACCACAATCTGGAATATCCTGAATGCCGGTGATCATGTTTTATCAGTGGAAGATCTTCCTGATGGTTCGGGATTTAAGATTACCTTCCTGAATGCCGGAGTGAAGATTATTAAACATGGTGTAACCCCTACGGTAGGAGAAAATGGCAACTGGTGGATCGGAGATAAGGATACAGGTATAAAAGCAGAAGGCAAAGACGGAATAACTCCGGTTATCGGAGTTGCGAAAGACCCTTCCGATCCTTCGGATAATAACTATTATTGGACGAAGCAATTGGGCGCTGCACCGGCTACATTCATTCTGGACAGTACCGGTAAAAAGATCCGGGCTAATGCAAGCGATGGACAAGGTGGACAATCAGGTCGGACCGGACAGTCTGGTGAGACTCCGGTTGTGAGCATCGCTATGGATACGGATGGCGAATATTATTGGAAAATTAAACCGAATTCTTCGTCTCCGGCAGATTGGATTCGTGATCAGAATGGACAAAAGATTCCCGCCCATGGACAGAAAGGAGATTCTTTCTTTAAAAGTGTGGATACTTCAAATCCGGATTATGTAATTTTTACTCTTGCGGATAATTCAACATTTAAAGTGGGTATATATAAAGAACTTTTTATCAATTTTACAGATGCATCGGATAATCCGGTTACTGCACCTGTCATGTTAAATTTTGGAACAACAACGGTCATAAAATATACCTGTACTCCCAATGCCGATGTGGTTCTGGTAAATAAACCTGATGGTTGGAGAGCGTCAATAACAACAATGGACAAAGCAGCAGGAACCGGGCAAGTAACTATCGTTGCTCCGGTTAATGGAACGGGATATAATGAATCAGCAGGAGAGATCGTACTGATGGTTACAAATTCCAAAAATATATCTATCCCGGGTGTTATTAATGTTACCGGAGAGCTAAAAGCTTATAAGATTGAAATTCCTGCAGCATGGCAGAATATTACCGCTTCCAGTGTGTTTGATGCTTTTGCCGGAACCCGCACTTATATTGTTTATGACCCGGAAGATACTGAGACTAATCCGGCATTGAAACGCCGGCTGGCAGAGATCGATCTGGAATACATTATCGGGTATGATGGCGCTACGGAAAAACCGGCTGTGGTTGTATATGAAATGGATTATACTTTGAATCCTAAAGGAGTGCGTAAAAATACAGGAATAATAGCTGCCAATGGAAAACCTGTGGATTGGAACCAGATTTCAGGTACCGATTATTCCGGTATTTATAATTCTTCGGCTGCATCAGTAACCGCACCTTTTTCTGAATTGTATTATGTTTCCGGTACCGGAATACAATATACTGATCCGGGAGTAGCAACAACGCCGTTAGTTCCTGTAGCTTATTTGTTTAAAGACTGGGAAGGAAATGAATATCCGGTTGGTAAAATCGGATTACAATACTATATGCTTAAAGGACTGAAAGCTAAGACGTATAATGATAATACCAGCATTCCGACTAATATGGATCGTGCACAATGGATTGCCACAACATCCGGAGCATGTTGTATTTTCGGGTATCAGGATGCTAATGATAACACGTCGGGAGCATTATCCAGTGCGGATACGCATGGCTTGTTATATAATTGGTATACAGGAGCGAGTGGTAAGTTGGATTATGCAGGTTGGACGGTTCCTGAGAAAAATGAATTCCAAACATTGTTGGATTATGCAGCTTCTGGTGCCAACCCTCCAGGACGGTTGAGAGCAGTCGGAACAACTTATTGGGATAATGGATCATCTAACATTACTAATATAACCGGATTTACGGGACTTGGAACCGGATATAGGGACAAAAGTAATGGCTCGACAGGTTTTGGAATGGATAAATGGTTTGGAGCAATGTGGACTAAAACAGATGAATCTCCCTGGCTCCCGATACTTAGATTTACAGCTTTTTCTGTTAATCCGGATATGAATGGGCCAGAGACCAAAACAGATGGATATACTGTGCGATTAGTTACTACTCAATTATTTTGAAGAAGATGATAGAAATAAAGATTTTCCGGATGCACATTATTATTCTTGGAGACTCCGCACCGTTTCATCACTGATGCTATTGACTGCCCATACGGAATTGTTGCAAATAAATGTAACGACAACAAGGCGCATGTGGGGACTTCTTGGCGGATGATGTATCAATGCAACCATATTGTCGCGGGTTCCAAATATCCATGACCCAAAACGAAAGATATCATCTATATGCCAAAGATTCGCTTGCCGCAACCCTTCTGCAAATTCGCGATGACCGGCGTCTGCTTCCAGGCTTGCAATGGCAAGCTGACGTAAATGCTCCATGTCTTGTTCAGTCAGGAGCGGTTGCTTGCCATCCGGCGGGCCTTGTAGTTCAAGCAACTTACCTGGCGTTTGTCCACGTGCAAGCATGCGTTCTTTCTCAATTTCCCTGGAATCCGGAGGCCATTTTATGCCCATGAGAACGATGCGGTCACGGATTTCAATCAACTTATGCCAGGTGCGGGTGTCTTCCTGCTGACGGTTAATTTGAAACTGGAGTTGAGAGGCGAAAGAATTGCCATTGATGTCGACCACGTCCGGATTGGCGCCTTGATCGAGCAGCCAATCGACTTGATCCAGTTGATAACTGCTGAGTGCCTGATTCAAAACAGTATTGCCTAGCGAATTCCGTTTGTTGATATCAGCTCCACGAGTCACCAGCAATTTGAGAGTGCTAAACGTATATTCCCTGGCGGCATCGAAAATGATGGGCGTCATCCCTTTTACGGTATTAGGGTCAACTCCGCCATCGAGAAATGCCTGTACGTACAAAGGGCTTTTGGCACGAAGGGCAACACCTAAAGCGGTTCCAAGGCCGGGGATTTCATGCAAAGGATCGGCGCCGGCTTCTATCAGTAAAGTGATGATTTGCAGTTGTACCGGTTTTTCCCCGGAAGCGCATTGCAGTGCGAAGAAAAGCAGTGTCATATCCTGCTTGCCTGGACAGTTCAGGTCTGTCGTGGAAATCACCTCCCTGACTTCGTCCAAATCGCCACGCTTTATGGCTTGTGCCAGTATCAGTTGTGTACTGCTGAAAAAATCTTCAGGAGGCGGTGTTTTCGCACCCCTACATCCGGTCAATGCCGATAATAGTCCTACCAATATGACAAAAATCCGTTTTACATAGTAGCACGGGGATGAAGGCCGCCATTGCGCTAAACTGCCAAATGTTAGTGATTTACACTCTGATTTTATTTTGCTCATTTTATGCATAGCCGTTTAAATTAAATTCAAAAAAACTGCCTTTGTCAAGGTTTAATTTTATATTTCAATCAGCCTTAATCTAATCGTTTGTTTTGTTCTTTGCAAGCAGAAGTCTCTTTAATTCTGTATCTGAAAGATTGTTTTTTATTCCCTCTTCTCTCTCCATGCATTTTCCGCCTCCATCCTGATGTTTGCATATATAATTTACTTTTGTGATCAAGGTCGCCAAGAAGTACAATCGCAAATTTGGGGTTAGAAATATTAATGGTATAATCGAGTGCATAACATTCATCCTCACCATTTGACCAACGCAAAAACTCCTTGTAATCGTCAGGAAAAACAATATTGAACTCTTGTTCGACAACTGCAATTTGATTCGGATCAGCACCTTTTTGCTTGTACCAGACATTTTCTATTTTTGATATGAAACCCATTACCCTTAAATCTTACAAAACATGCTCAACCTTTTCCCGAAGAGCACTAACCCTGTTTTTCTGATCTGATTTGATAATCATTCAGTTTGTTCTTCTGTAAAGATAAGGCGGAGTTTCATTATAATCTGAAACAAATGTTACAATCAAATTTATTTATTGTGTTTTTAACTGCCGGTCAGCTGTTTTACCGGCAACGAATCATGATTTTTTTTTTCGCACACCCTTCAAAATAGCTATCTATGTCAGCCCCAAAATCGGCTTTAAATTCATCAATGTTATTGCCTTCGTAGGTAAATGATTCATTTCTGGGGAGTCTGAATTGAAAAGTGCAATTAATTTTGAAAACGGAATCTCTATGAAATTTACTTCATTACGAGCCCAATCATTTGATTGGTCATTATTTTGAAATGAACAACTGATGAATAAAATTAAAGGAAGATAAAACGGATCACCGTAAAAATTTGAGGGGCAAAAAATATAACTTTATCTTTGCAAGAAAAAAAGATATATGCAAAAAGACGGTTATAGTTTACTGTTACCATCGGGTTTGTTAGATT
>JAITVY010000067.1 GCA_031285565.1 Tannerella sp.
AATCTAACAAACCCGATGGTAACAGTAAACTATAACCGTCTTTTTGCATATATCTTTTTTTCTTGCAAAGATAAAGTTATATTTTTTGCCCCTCAAATTTTTACGGTGATCCGTAAAAACCGGTTGGTCAAGTATTTTCGTACCGGTATATCATAAAACTTCAGACTAACATAAGCTAAAATGATGCTTCCTATAACAACTGCTGCTGCACCGGGAAATGATTCCTGAAATGTGAGATCATTATTCTTAACCCAGGCATAATACAGATAAATAAAAGGATAGTGTACCATATACAACGGATAAGAAATATCTCCTAAAAACTTGCATATCCGGGTCGTATATTTATCGGTACTTTTCCCCGAAGCTCCAAGATAGACAAGAAGCGGAAAAAAGACAATAGCACACATAGTATCATATATCCCATTCATCCATAAATGTTCGTCTCCACCGATGCGTGGCACAGCTAAAAGGGCAACGACAGATAAACTGCATATCCAAAAAGCTCCCTTTATGTTGGCAGGCTTGAAAATACGGGAAAGGAGTAATCCGGCAGAAAAAGAAAATAACAACCGCAGAGAGCCTCCGGTAAAATCTACCTTATTAAGTGAAAATCCTACACATATATCACCTAACGGTCCTAATATGGCAAATGCTGCAAGACCACATCCGACAACAAAAACTAATACAGAAAGAGCTTTAGTAGAAAGTTTGCGGATGAATAAAGCGTAGAGAATATTCCCGATATACTCAAAAAATAAAGACCAGCTTGGCCCATTTAAAGGATACATCTCTCCGACACCTCGAATTTCAGTTCCCGGAGTTGCCGGGATCAATAGCATATTCAAAAATGTGGCAATAAGCAAGGCCATGATAGGCACTACTGATACATCCCATACAGAACAACCTTGCGTATAGAACATGATCGCCCCTATGATCGCTCCCATCACAACCATCGGATGCAAGCGTATAATTCTGCGTTTGATAAAGTCTTTCGTTTTCATTTTTTTCCAACGATCATCGTAAGCATAGCCGACGACAAATCCAGACAATATAAAGAAAAAATCAACTGCTAAATAACCATGGTTGATTCTTTGATCTATATGACTGGTCGCAAATGCTTCAAATATATGAAAACAGACAACTGTTATAGCGGCTACTCCGCGCAATCCGTCTAATATGTCGTAATGTGGTTTGGTGTCTGCAAAAGCAGCCATAGAGGTTTGAGTTTTCTGCATACGATTAATTTTGTATTTCAATATTTCAGCCTTTCAAAAGCAAGTTGCAAAAGTAAGCATTTTTTATTTTGCTGGAGAATGAAATTTCAACTCAATATATTAACGACATTATCCACCGATAGTCGCCTCTATGCCATAATTCTTAAATATCTGAATGCATTGTTGCTGGTGTTTTATGGATGGAGCAGTCATCGGTATATTATCCGGATTATAGATTGTTCCCAGTTTTTCATGTTTACCATGGGCGATTTCATGGTAAGGAAGCAGATTGACTGCTTTATTCTTCCAGGGAAGCGTTGCCAGGAATTCGGCTGATTTCGTAATGTTCTCTTGGTCTGCATTTACCTTATCTATTAAGGGCATTCTGATAACGAACTCTTTCCCAGCCTCTGCAATCAGGCGCAGGTTTTCAAGGATCCGTTCATTGGGAACACCGCAATAATATTTATGCTTGGATGAATCCATATGTTTCAGGTCGACGAGAAAAAGATCTGTTTCTTTCATAACAGATTCAATGATTGCGGATCTGGCATATAAAGTTGTATCCACAGCCCGGTGGATATCCAAATCACGGCATCGTAGTAGCAGTTCGAGTAAGGTTTCGTGATAGACAAGGGGTTCTCCGCCACAGAATGTCACTCCTCCTTCGGATCTGTCCATAAAAACGGTTTCTTTCTCGATCTCATTTATTAAATAATCGATACTATATTCCGTTCCGGACATTTCCATTGCTTTGGTCGGGCACTCTTCTACACATTTTCCACATAGTGTACAGGCTTTATAATCTGTTATGATACCCTGTGGAGTAAGCGACAGCGCATTTTCCGGACATACTTCTACACATGTCCGGCAACCGATGCATTTCTTTTTTGTATACATCTTTTGCTTTCCGGTTGAAATACCTTCCGGATTATGACACCAAATGCATGACAACGGACAACCTTTAAAAAATATGGTTATCCGTATACCGGGTCCGTCATTGATTGAATAACGTTTTATATCGAAATAGAGAGGAAAGAGAGCTCCCTTCAACCTTACAGCCCCTCCAACCTCCCCGAAGGGGAGGCCTTTAGATAGTGTGGAAGGTATGTCTTTACTGGGGTAGCCTGAATTCATAATTCATACCTCATAATTTATAATTCAAAAGTTATCCTGCTCTGTACGGGCAATAATGTCTGCTTGCAGGTCGGCATTCATATCGTTGAAATAGTCGCTGTATCCTGCCATACGCACTAACAAGTCGCGATAGTTTTCAGGAGATTCTTGGGCAGCGTATAGTGTAGCCGTATCTACAATATTAAACTGTACATGGTGTCCTCCCAGCGCAAAATAGCTTCGTATCAGAGAGGATAATTTGGCAATGTCCTCTTCTTTTTTCAGCAGGCTTGGCAGGAAACGCAGATTCAATAATGTTCCTCCGCTTTTTATCTGATCTAACTTTCCTAGTGATTTGATAACGGCTGAAGGGCCATGAGTATCTGCTCCGTGCGAAGGTGAAGTACCGTCGGATATGGCAAAACCGGCCAACCGTCCGTTTGGTGTTGCACCTAATACTTTGCCGAAATATACATGGCAGGTTGTAGAAAGCATATTCAGACGGAAGGTTTCTCCTTTTGTATTTGGTTTACCGTCAATTGTATCGAAAAGATCGTTATATACTTTTACCGCGATATCATCAGCATACGGGTCATCGTTTCCAAAGAAAGGTGTTTTATTCAGTATATACTGGCGTGTTGCTTCTGCAGCTTCAAAGTTTCCGGCTACAGCTTTCAGTAACTCGTTCATCGTATATTTTTTGTCTTCAAACACATGTTTTTTCAAGGTTGCAAGACTATCAGTAACGGTTCCAAGTCCTGTACATTGGATATAAGTCGAGTTGTAACGGGGGCCACAGTTGTAATAGTCTTTTCCTTTCGCGATGCAATCGTCAATAAAAAGCGACAGGAAAGTAGCCGGAGCATATTTGGCAAACATACGGTCAATATAATTGCTGACCCGTACTTTTTGGTCAACAATGTATCGCAGTTGCGCCAGGAATGCATTATATAATTCATCATAGTTTTTAAAATCACAAACGTTCCCGGTTTGTATACTCACTTGTTTCTTGGAGACAGGATCGTATCCGTTGTTCAATGTGATTTCTAATATCTTCGGAACATTCAGGTAACCGGTAAGCAGGTATGCTTCTTTACCGAATGCACCTACTTCGATACATCCACTGCATCCACCTTCACGGGCATCCTGCAGGCTCTTTCCCTGGCGCATCATTTCCTGGATATACACATCCGGATTGAATACGGATGGATAACCATGTCCCTGGCGGATTACTTTACAACCTGCACGTAAGAATCGTTCCGGTGTCCGGCTGCTAATATGGATTGAATTTCCCGGTTGAAGAATATGCAGTTCTTCTACTATTTCAAGCATGATGTAGGATACTTCGCTTACGCCATCACTTCCGTCCGGTTTTACGCCTCCGATATTTAAGTTGGTAAAGTCATTATACGTGCCGCTTTCTTTTGCCGTAATTCCTACTTTAGGAGGAGCCGGATGGTTGTTCACTTTTATAAAGAAGCAGGAAAGCAGTTCTTTTGCTTCATTCCTGGTTAATGTCCCATCCTTCAACTCTTTTTCGTAGAATGGAGCCAGGTGTTGGTCAAAGTGTCCTGGATTCATTGCATCCCAGCCATTCAGTTCGGTAATTGTTCCTAAATGGATAAACCAATACATTTGGATGGCTTCCCAGAATGAACGAGGTGCATGTGCAGGTACCCAACGGCACACTTCTGCAATCTTCTGCAATTCCTGTTTACGGACAGGATCTTTTTCTGTCAATGACATTTCATCGGCAAGGTCGGCATGGCGTTCGGCAAACAAAATCGCTGCATCGCAGGAGATTGACATTGCTTTCAGTTCTTCTTGTTTATCGGTAGCCTCGGGGTCGTTCATAAAATCGAGTTTCTCTAGTTCTCCGGCAATACGTTCTTTCAGGTCAAGTAATCCATACCTGTATATCTTTCCATCAAGCGCCGTGTGTCCCGGAGCCCGTTGCTCCATGAATTCGGTAAATAATCCCGCTTCGTACGGAGCCCGCCATGTTTCCGGGACATGATTGAAGATACGTTCGCGCATGGTTCGACCTTCCCAATAGGGTATAACATCGCGTTCGTATGTATCAATATCATCCTGGCTGATTGTATACCGTTGGAGTTCACGAGTGTTTAAAACATGCAGGTCTTCCACGCTATGGCATGTCAGTTCGGGGAATGTTGGTACCGCTTTAGGTTTTGGTCCACGTTCACCTACAATTAACTCGTCTTTTCCGATATAAATGGTTTTATGTTTACATATTTCATAGTAATTCAATGCCCTTAGGATGGGTATAGGGTATTTACTTTCATTTTCTTTATAAAAACGGGTTTCAATAAGCGCCCGTTCGATAGATAATGAAGGCGTAGCTTCGAAAGTCTCTTTACGCAATCGTTTAATACGATCGTTCATTCCTAATAAGTTTGCTTCGTTCGTTGGAGCAAAATTTGACGCACTTTTAGGTGCACGTTGTGCTATTGTATTCATAAGATTAATGATGACAAGTCTGTAAATATTGAATAGAAAAAAATAAATGGAATGTGTTATCTTTATGATAAAGGAAGGAACGCTTTAAGTGTTGATTCACTCAAAACGCCTGGTGATGCCGAATCAAAAGATCCAACACTCATATAAACCTTTACCGGATTTATTGAGTGTGTTGACTATTATATGCTTAAATGTAGATTGCATAATTAAATTCTCTATAGCTGCAATTATACTAATAATTCCCGTGAAAAACAAATGAATACGGGGAAATATGAAGTGAGCATATAAAAAAAGAGGGGAATTCCATTTTTCGGAATTTCCCTCTTTTATAATAATAAGCTTATACTATGTTTATCTTAACGCTTCCACTTCATCGGTGGTCAATGGAATCTTCTTTCCTAACAGGCGTGAACCGTTTTCTGTAATAAGGAAATCTTCTTCATTACGTAATCCTCCGAAGTCCCTGTATTCTTCCAGTTTATCATAATTGATAAATTCAGCAAATTTCTTTTCTGCTTTCCACATATCAATCAATTCAGGAATAAAGTAAATACCAGGTTCGATAGTCAATACAAAGCCTGGTTCCAGTTTGCGTCCCAGACGAAGTGATTTCCGTCCGAATTGTGTGCTTTTAGGTTCGCCGTCATAACCGACCCATACTTCGCCCAGGTTTTCCATGTCATGAACGTCCAGTCCCATCATATGACCTAATCCGCATTGGAAAAACATGGCATGTGCACCTTGCTGAACAGCTTCTTCACTATCGCCTTTCATTAATCCGAGTGATTTCAGACCGTCACAGATAACTTTAGCAGACAGGTTATAAACATCTTTAAAATAAGTTCCGGGACGCAGTGCTTCAACAGCAGCCTGATGAGATGCTACCTGTATATCATAAATCTCTTTTTGGCGTGAAGAGAATTTTTTACCTGCCGGTATCGTAGACGACATATCGCCGGCATAGCCCATCACAGTTTCGGCTCCGGCATCGATCAGGAACATATCACCTTCTTTAATCGTATTGCCATGATAGTGGTTATGCAATATTTGCCCGTTAACGGTTGCTATTGTCGGAAAAGATAGTCTTCCGCCCGAAGATAAGGCAACGTTTGAGATAACCCCGGCTATTTCATATTCTTTCATCCCGATGCGGACAGCTTTCATAGCAGCAATGTGCATATCGGCTGTGATATTACAGGCTTTTTCGATTTCAGCAATTTCTTCGGCAGATTTATAGTTACGCATATTGACTACTGCTTTGATAAAATCGATCGATGGCATTTGTGCTGACGGACTGAGTCCAAGCCATTCCTGCAGTTTCAGTTTATGCTCGGCACGGTAAGTGGGTAAATAACGAACCGGCTGGCTTTTCTTTACTGCGGCTACCAGATATTCGGATAATTGTTTGGAAGGCAGCGTCTTTTGTACACCTACTGATTCGCTTTTTTCTTTCAGGGTAGGTTGTGTTCCCATCCACACAATATGATCAATGGAAATCTCATCACCAAAGATGATTGTTTCGTCAGTATCAATATTAATCACGGCAGCTAACCCGGCATACGACAATCCGAAATAATACAGGAAGGTTGAATCCTGGCGAAAGTCATACGTGTTGTCTTCATAATTCATTCCACATTCCTCGTTTCCCAGGAATAGCAAGAGACCTGATCCAACTGCTTTTTTGAGTTGGTTTCTCCGATTGATATACGTTTCTTTTGCAAACATGGTTATTTTTTTAATGGTTAAAGTATTTACTCATCAACCTCAAAGATATAATTTTTTGTGCCATCGTCATAATAAAACCGTGTATTTTCTTGTCTGGCTTATTATACGCTTTATGTCATCAGGAATTTATGATCAGTTTATAACCTACTTTGGGAATAGTTGCTAATTCAATGGATTTGTCGGCTGCCAGGTAGTGTCGTAATTTAGCTATATAATTGTTTATGCTTTGTTCATTTCCAGAGCTGTTTTCCCATAATTCTTTCTCAATTTGCTCGCGTTTAACTATCTGGTTTGAGTTTGACATTAAGAGCCTAAGGAGTATATACTCAAATTGGGTAAGTCTTTTAATAACTTCGTCTCCTTTCTTTAATATGTTCTCTTCTAAATTAAATATTCCTATTTTACTGCTTTTTACCTGAAAGGGAGTCGTATATCTTTTGATGTATGCTAATAGTTCTTCGATTTCAAAAGGTTTCTTCAAGTATGCCATACCACCGGCATTTAAGGCGCTGACAACATTTGCACTGTCTACGTGTGAAGATATGAACAAAATGGGTGTATCCGGAGCTACTGTTCTGAAATCGGGAGCCGCGTCAATCCCATTTTTATTTCCTATTTCAACATCAAGTATAATAATATCCGGATTTAACTCGGAAACAATAGACTTGACTGCGATCAAAGATGTCTGATAATGTGCTTCGTAGCCGTTTTCGTTTAATGCGAGTGTTACAATTTGCCCTAAAGCAACATCATCGTCTATGAATAATACTTTTATTGCATTCATAATGAGGGTGGAATGGTAAAACTAAAAGTGGAACCTTTATTTTCGTTACTTATAATCGTTATTTCTCCTCCATGTGCGTTTATAATATTTTTAGCATGTGCTAAGCCTATTCCATATCCTTTTTGAATTTTATCTTTGGTTCTGGGCACCTGGTAGAATTGAGTGAATAATTTCCTTTGGTATTTGGGAGGGATACCCCATCCGTTATCATGTATGGCAAAATTAAACATATTGTTTGAAACGGACAACGTGATTTTGATAAATACCCCATCATCAGAATATTTAAGGGAATTTTCAATGAGATTTCTTATTACATTTTCTAAATACATGGAATCTGCATATATCATTTTGTTTGCAGGCAAATGATCTATAATATCTATTGTGTGTGGTTTGCTTTGAAAAAGGATATCTAATTCTTTTTTAACTAATTGCGTGAGGTCTAAAATGTTAATATGGTTTTTATGTAATATAATCTTTTGTTTGTCTTTGCGTGCAGTTAATAGTAGCGATTCAATATTATAGACCATATGTTTGACACTTGTTTGGCATAATTCGATTATCTGGTTTGTTTTAGCGTCTTTTTCAGCCTTTTTAAACCAGCTTAGCATCGTAATAATACTATTGAGGGGTGTCTTTAAATCGTGTATTGTCCCATTAACACTGGTTTCTCTTTTTTTAAGTAATTGGTTTTTATGTCTTATCTCTATCAATTGGTATAATAAGCAGGCTAATATTATTAACATGAGGAATGCAGACATGGCTAATACCTGGAATTGAAATTTAATGAAATCGGACATTGGTATTAATACCTTGCCCTGTAAGAATAATTGTGAATTTGTTCCGATTGGGTAAAGGGGAGATGAATAATTGAAGTTTTTCATAGTGAAATTGCCTGCAGAATCTATTGCTGACTTATTCTTATCATAAGTAATAAGATTATAGGTGTATTTATTATTTGTATATTGATTAAGTATGCTGTCTAATACTGTTATATTTAAATACAACCCATTTTGCATTGCCTGGTCTTGTTCTAATTGTTTGAAGATATCGTCTACAGTTTCTCCGATTCGATTCTCATTTGTTTCTGTGAGGTTAATTAACGTATCTCCGTAAGCCGGCTGCATGATACTGTCTCTTTCCTCAGGTGTCATGTTGCTAATACGTTTAAGATGCATCTGCCGTGTGCGGTTTATTTTATTATGTATTCGTATGTTGAGCTCTTCATCTAACGCTTTTTTTATATATCCGTCAAACTCAATTATTTTTTCTGCAATGTAATTGTCATATAGTTTGACTATATAGCCGGCTTGTAGGCAGGTTATTGCGATGGATGCTATTATAGTAATATAATAATATTTTTTCATTTTACCTTCAAAAAGTATAATCACAAAAATAATCAATCACCCTTATAAATATTATAAAAAGATTATTTTATTGTTATGACTGGTTAGTTACTAAGGGGTTTTCTTTGCAATACAAAAAAAGAAAATGCTATGTTTAGAGTACTATTAATCGTTTTTTTTCTTACGCTAAATATCAATGTGATTTATTCCCAGCTGGCAATAAAGGGAATAGTTAAAGATGCACAGGATATTCGTATAGAAGGAGTGACTGTCGTAATGCAAGATTTGGATTCCACGTTTATTGATGCTGCAATAACAGATAATTTGGGTGTTTTTTGCTTGAAGAAGTATGTAGGTGATTATCGTTTAATCTTTCAACATATTTTATATGTTACAAAGGTGGTAAAGGGAAGCGGTAATGATGCCGGAAGTATTATATTGGAAGAAAAAAATTATGCTCTTGGTGAAATAATGGTGAGGGGTGAACGGCCTCAGGTTAAGGTTGAAAATGGCACTTTAACTTACGATATTTCCAGGCTTGCAGAGAACAAGGTGATTAGTAATGCTTATGAGTTTATTTTACAGTTACCTGGAATCCATGAGCAGGATGGAAAGTTATCTTTGGTGGGAACTAGTGAGTTAACGGTTATTCTGAATGGTAAACCAACAACGATGAATCCGGATCAGTTATCAAACATTTTAAAAAATACACCTGTTTCTAAAGTTACAAAGGCAGAATTGATTTATAATGCTCCGGCTCATTACAGGGTGAGGGGGGCAGTGATTAATGTTGTATTAAAACAGGAGAATACAGGGGAAAACAGTTTTCAGGGAGAATTCAACGCAGCTTATCAACAGAAATATTATGAGAATGGGAATGGAGGAATAAGCCTTGCTTACTCATCGGCTAAACTATTTGTCGATTTTTTATACTCTTTAAATTACAATAAAGTACGAAGTGGTCTTGAATTACATTCGCGGCATCTGTTTGAGAATGATATTGATGATATAGAACAAGAAAATAGTGGAAATACGAAGTCTTTAAAACATAACATCCGTTTAGCTTCCAATTACTCTTTTACTCCGAAGGATAAAATTAGTTTTACATATACGGGAACTCTTTCTCCAGATAAGAAAAGCCGGCAACAATCACTGGGAAATTTTTCAACCTCTAATGTATTCAACAATGGTGATGACAATATGAACAATGTTGCTTTGGATTATCAATCAGGTTTTGGTTTTACAGGAGGGGGGGATTATACATACTATAATTCACCAACAAGACAAAATTTTACTAATCAAAATGACAATGGGGATATCTTTAGATTTGTGTCAAATTCAAATCAAAAGATCAATCGCTGGAAAGCTTATATGAGCCAGGTGCATAATATGTCAAACGACTTTTCCTTAAATTATGGTATTGAATTTACATATGTAAATGACAAAAGTTACCAGACTTATCATTCACAAGAGGAAAAAGACCTGTCTTTATCAAACTCTAAGAGTGACATAAATGAATACACATACAATATTTATGCTGGTATTGATAAGAAAATAGGAAACTTATCTTTCTCTCTTTCTCTTGCTGGTGAATATTATAAAATAGCAGGTGATGGTGAATGGTCTGTATATCCGACTGCTCAATTAAATCATATTAATATTAAGGGAGATGTATTTCAATTATCTTTTTCAGCAGATAAATCATATCCGAATTATTGGCTGTCATTAAATAATGTAGGGTATCTGAATGGTTATATGGAAACACATGGGAATCCATATCTGAAACCTGCAGAAAAGTATTCGGCTAGATTAAACTATATACTAAAGCGTAAATATATATTTAGTATGTATTATAATTATATAAATGATTACTTTATACAATTGCCTTATCAGTCGTCTGAAAAGCTTGTTTTAATTTATCAGATGCTGAATTTAGATTCTAAACAAGAAGCTGGAGCCAGTATTGTTGTGCCATTTCGTTTTTTTGACTTTTGGGATTCGAGCATAACCCTGGATGGCAATTATAGCAGGGAGGAATGTGATGATTTTCATAGCCTAAGTTTTAATAGAAATAAGTGGCAATTTTTTTCTCGTATGGATAATACTTTTATTATATCATCGGATCCTGACGTCAAAGTGGAAATAGCAGGAATGTATATCTCGCCTTCACTTCAGGGAATATATGATTTGAGTGAAATGTGGCAAATGGATGCAGGCATAAAATGGACCTCTATAAATAAAAAAGCAGAATTAAGATTAAAGGGTACTGATTTGTTCAACACTTTTATTCCGGATCTAAAAGTTCATTATGATACTCAGAATCTAGATGTTTTAGCAGTAAAGGACAATAGATCCGTAATGTTATCATTTAGCTACAAATTTGGTGATTACAAGAAAAAAACTTCAAAAAGTGTAGATACTTCCCGATTTGGACATTAAAAAATCTTTCTGGTTTTATTCCTTACTGTTATTCGTACGATTGACAAAATCTTTTGGCAACATCCCGAACTGTTTTTGGAAGCATTTTGCAAAATAGGAGGGGTTATTGAAGCCGACTTTATAACATATTTCATTGATGCGCAATTCTCCTCCGGATAGCAATTCGGCAGCTTTTTTTAGTCGTATGAGCTGTATTAATTCATTGGGAGTCATACCTGCCAGGGACTTCATTTTTGCAAACAACCCCGAACGGCTTATGAATAATTGTTCTGCCAGGCTGTCGACCGAGAAGTCCGGATTTGAAATGTTTTTCTCAATCAGTTTATTCATTTTATCCAGGAACTGTTTGTCTGCTTTATTTTCAGCAAAACTATTTAGTGAAGTAAACGGCATTTCTGAGAATTTCTTCCTTAGGTTGATTCTCGACTTTACTAAATTATCTATCTGAACCTGTAGTAGTTTCAACGAAAATGGTTTTTCTACATATGCATCAGCACCGGTTTTCATGCCTTCTACTTTTGATTCTTTATCAGTTTTGGCTGTTAACAGTATTACCGGGATGTGACTGAATTCTATATTGTCTTTCACAAGCTGTGTAAATTCAATTCCATCCATTACAGGCATCATGATATCACTCACAATGATATCAACCGGGTATTTTTTGAGCTTATCTAACCCTTCTTTACCATTTTTTGTCTCAATTACCCTATAAAAAGGGCGTAGGCTGTCAGTCAGGAACCTACGCATATCTGTACTGTCTTCTACTATAAGCAATACCGGCTTTTGATTGGCGTCCCTGTCTTTTTCGTGTATACCAATCTCTTCTCTATAAGGGATAATATCGTTATGCAGTGAAATTATATTATTTCCGGATTCTTCTTTGATATCCTGGAATATAGGTAATGTGACTGTAAATGTGGTATGCTGATCCGGAACACTTTCCACCTCTACCATGCCATGATGTGCATCGATAAGCAGTTTAACAAGTGACAGACCTATTCCTGTACCGGGCTTCTGACCTTGTGCTACCTGGTAAAATGGAATGAATATATTTTTCTGTTCATCCGGCTGGATACCTTTTCCGTCATCTGATACTTTTATATACAGGTACTTGTTGTCAGAAGTGCAGGATATTGCAATATTGTTTTTAGCGTATTTCATTGCATTTGTGAGCAGGTTGCTTATAATTTTGGTGAGCGCTTCAGGATCAATAATCGCTGTGGTATCCTGGTTTTCCATCTCCAGAGATAGAGAAATGTTTTTATGTTCTGCCAGTGGTTTAAACCGGATATACAAATTATGAAGCAGTTCATAGATGTTCTGGGATGAGAAGTTTATGATGAATGCTTTCTCTTCAGCTTTGCGGAAATCCAGCAGTTGATTTACCAACGACAGGAGGCGTTGGCTATTCCGGTTAATGATCCGGAGGCTATCCTGCATTAATTCGGGTAAAGCCTGGATATTTTCCATTATTTTCTCAAGGGGACCTATAATGAGTGATACAGGTGTACGTATTTCGTGGGCGACCAGTGTGAAAAAATTAATTTTTGCTTCGTGTAATTCCCTGTCTTTTTCCACTTGCAATTGTCGCATATGCTCCTGGTGTTTCTTTTCTCCTTTTCGCCGTATCTGCAATATGATAAATCCCAGGATTCCGAGGATAAGCAAAGTGTATAGTAAATAAGCGAATGATGTTTGCCAAAAAGGAGGATGGATAATGATTGTGAGTGATGTACCCTGTTCATTCCATATGCCATCATTATTACTACCTATCACATGAAATTCATATTTGCCTGCCGGAAGATTGGTATACGTTGCTTTTTGTTGGTTTCCAACTTCGTTCCAATCTTTATCGAAACCTTCCAGCCGGTATTTATACTGGTTATTGGATGGAGCATTATAACTGAGGGCAACGTATTCTATACTGAAAACATTTTGTTTATGCGATAATTCTATTTGTTTCTGGAAAAGAACCGATTGCGTAAGCAGCCCCTGATTATCAATTTTCAGATCCTTGTTGGATACCTGAATATTCGTAATGAAAATAGGAGGTACTTGCTGGTTTTCCGATATCTCTCCGGGTTTTATGATATTAAATCCGTTTGTTGTACCCAGGTACAACTCGCCAGAAGAACTTAACAGACCTGCATTTATATTAAATTGATCATTCTGGAGACCGTCACTTTTATAGAAATGCCTGGTCGTACTATCGGACAGTATATAATTGATAAGTCCGTTATTTGTTGTGATCCACAACTCGTTGTTGATATTCTTTACATAATAGATAATCGCATTTCTTATGTCCAACTGTATTTTCGAGAAAGTGTCATTTTCACGGTTATACATTGCTAACCCATCGTCGGTCCCCAGCCAGAGCCTGTTTTCCGTATCAATGCACAGGGAGTTGATCTGGTTATTAGGGATGGATCCCTGAATTGCCGGATTATGGAGGTAATGTTGCCATTCCTGTTTTTTTGTATCATACCGGAATAAACCGGTTCCCAATGTTGCAAACCAGATATATCCATCCGGATCTCTCCTGATATCAATAACTGTTGATCCAACTTCTTTCATCCGTAAAAAATTGTCTTTCTCCGGATTATAGAGGCATATCCCTTCCATTGTTCCTATCCATATGTTTCCATCCTCTTTATAAATGGAATAAATACTATTGCCATACAGCGAATTTGGATTACCCAAACTCGAAGTATAATGTTTGAATCGGTTTGTTTGCAGGTCAAATACATTTAAACCGCCTGAATAGGTTCCTATCCAAAGTTTATTGTTATCAAAGCACAGTGCATGAATATTATGATAAGAAAGGCTGTTTTGGCTCTTGTCGGGCATGTAATTTGTAAATGTTTTTTCCTGTGGATTAAAACAGCTTAGCCCTCCATCGTCCGAACCTATCCAGATATTACCTTTGGTATCTTCGGCAAAACAACTGATAATGTTTCCGCCGACTGAATTTTTATATTTTGAATGGGCATATCCGGTAATGTTCCCTTTCATGGGAGGTGCATAGTTTACTCCACCATAGTAGGTTCCTACCCATAAACCGCCTTCTTTATCAATGTATATCGGATATACAAATTTATCTGATAATGTGCTGTTTTTAAACTCAGACGCCGTCATAAATTCATTCTCATAAGTGCGTGTGTTGAAGATGGACAGCCCATCGTCTGAACCTATGAGCAATATGTCTGGTTTATATTCTGCTATTTCATGTATATGTAGTATGCCGTCAGGCGTTCCGGGTACCAGAAAAGGCGTTGCGTTTCCTGTTTTCCGGTCTAACTTACATATCCCATGGCTCCAGGTTCCTATCCAGAAATCATAATTAGAGTCTTCGAAAATAACATACGTACCGGCATCATCCGAATTTAAACCAGTTATATTAAATGGAAAAGCTATAAATTGATCCGTTTCACGATCGTACCGGTTTAATATACTATTACCCCTCTGTGGAGCAGTCCATACGTTATTCAGATGGTCAATGCATAATGATAATGCCATATTTGCATTTGGCATTTCCGGATTGTTGCATGCCAGTTGGTATTGATAAAGTTTGTTTTGTTGATGGTTATACCGGAAGATGCCTTGTGTGAGTGTTGCAAACCATATATTTTGGTCTTTATCCTCCTTAATCCCGGTGATATGGGATGCAATACCAATTCCGTTTTCTGTCTTTTTTGAAAAATGGCTGAAATTTTCAAAGTCAGGATTGTATATATATAGCCCATTAATCGTACCGATCCAAAGGGTATTTTGGGAGTCTTCGTATAATGAATAGATATAATTGTTTCCCAACGAAGCCGTATCGCCTGGCATGTAATTGAAATTCTTAAAATGAAGTCCGTCAAAACGGCTTAACCCATTTTCCGTACCGAACCACATAAATCCACGGCTGTCTTGTGCCAAGCTCCGGATCGTATTGGAAGGCAGACCATTTTCAACCTCATAATGCCGGAAATTGAAGTACTCCGCATTTGCTTTCACAGATAAAAGCACTGAGAAAGCAAGCAAAGCAAATATACGGCTTACCTGTGAATTCATGAGCTTAGCTTTTCTGCTGCAAAGGTAATGCAAGCTGAGAGCAATGCAAAATGAAAAGTTTACTTTTTATTTTTAATATTGAGACGCAGCCTATCCCAATTGTTCATAAAACTACGGATATAGAAGAAGGCTTGATATTGCTGCAGCAATATCAAGCCTTAGAGGTTACTCTTATTGACACAGAGTTAAGAATCTGTGTGACCCCTTTGGTCTATTCTTAGTTTAAAAAAAGGTGGGGGCGCTTAACGAATTAAGAAATGCAAATCAAAAATTCATAATTTATTTAAGCGCTTCCCGGAGCTTTTCCGTAGCATTTTGAATCATGTCGTGTGTGCCGCTGCCATCGTTGACGTATGCAACTACCATTTCGGCATATTCAATAGCCTCTGTTATCGCCGGGGTTACATCTGCCGGAATGACCCTGCTTGCTTGCCTTAGTAAAGTAGACAGCGGATAAAGATCTTCTGGTTCCGGCAGGTTGCCTGGTCGCATCGTGTTAATAGCTGCATTCAGGGCTGAAGCAGTCGAGTTGACTTCACTCTGGTTGTAGTTCTTGTCCTCGTTCTGATACACAGCCTGTGCTTTATCAAGCTGGTACATCAGGCGCCTGAAAGCATGAGGCGCCCATGGAGAATACTCCGGAACCTTTACAGTAAGGTTATTCCATGCTTCCTGCGCATCTTTTCTTTCAATGGCAAGAGCCATAACTTCTCCCAGGTAACTCTTATCTACGCTACTTGCCAATACCAGGTCATCCATGGCTTTATGCAATGCAAGTATTTGTTTATCGACTGATAACTGGGATTTGCCTGTTTCATTCACCTCCTTAGCAGCAGTAATGGTCATCTGGAGGGCTGTATATTTATCTGATGTATAGTCGGCTTGAACCTTTGATTCAGCTTCTTTCAAGGTTGCTACAAGTTCCGATTTATCCAACTTGGGAGATTCCAGGTTGTTTATGGCATGGTCGATTGCACTGATCTGGCCGGTAATCTGGCTCTGGGTGGCGCTACCGGAACCTTGAAGCTTATTACCATCAGTAATAGCAGTTTTCAATGCTTTATAGGATGCTTTGGAATAGTTTTTAGACTGGAATACCGTTGCATCTTTCAATTTTGCCGAGAGTAATTCCCTGAATTCAGAAGTCATGTCATCCACAAGATTGATCCTGAAATAGTGGGTGGAATTCTCATCCCTGAAATAATCCGGCTCAAAGGTCTTACCACCCTGGGTCAGGGTATAAAGGTTTCCGTTAGAACCGGTTGAACCACCACTGGTACCATTAATTATAATACTTTCCAGATAGGAATCGACTGTGAGTGTCGCCAGATCCCAGTTATCAACATCTGAAGCTGTCATTGCCAGCGGACCATACATCAGGGTACCTGCCCACATCGGGGCAAACTGGATGTTAGGTTGATTTCGTCCCCCATCAGCAGTTTCCATCTTATCAGGTCCGAAGTCAATATGTTTGCTGAAAGGCATGGTAATCTCCACGACATCGGAACTTGTCCAGTTGCGTGCAGGAATAGTAACATAAGAACTTGGCTGGTAACTGGATGCTATTGATGCGCCATTGAGCTTAATATCAAAACCTTCGGTAGCCCAATAGGGTACGCGCAGTTTCATGCTAAAGTTAGCTTTGCCTTCGCTCATGCGGATCGTGGAGCTTTCAGCCGGCCAGAGGCAATCTTGCTGAAGAGTAACGCCTTTGGCATCCCATTGAAGAGTGGTCGGCATATATAGGGCAACCCAAAGCGTATTTTCGGAAACAAAATAAGTAGCTTCCTGATATTTGACATGGTTTTCGGAACCTGTACCGCCGCAGCAGGTTGATTGTGGGGTTCTGTTACCCCATGGTTTCGAAGCATTGAGGCCTACTGCGTATTGATAGGTTGTCATATAATGTGTATGGTGCAGTGAGCCTACGAGTTGATTATATAAAACACGTTCATAATAATCCATATAGCTGGCATCGTCCGGATTGAAACAATTCAAATCCTTGGTAAGTTTAGCCAGGTTATAGGCGCAACAGGTCTCGTTCAATGTAGGCGCGCCATTGGTAGTCATGCTCAGGATCTGGGCATACGGCTGCCTGAACATTTCTCCATTACCGACTCCTCCGGAAGAATAACGGTAACGTCCTTGTATCATTTCCCAGAAGTTTTGGGAAAGGTTATAATAATAAGGATCATTATTGCCTTTGAAACTGCGGAGGGCACTGATGATCTTTGGGATATGCTGATTAGCATGCCGTGTGCGGACATCGTCAATATTCCGGGCCAACGGATCATAGAAAGCCGGACTATCAAAGAAATTCGAAGCTTCGAGTAGATGCGCTTTTTCTTCCGGATCGCTTACCATTTCGGAGAGTCGTGCCAGTGATTCACCAGTTCCGCCGTCTTCTCCTGCAATATACATATTCCACATTTCATAACGATTGCCGGGTTTGGCTCTTCGTTCCTCTTGCGTACCATCCGTATCCACATAGGTACGGTAATGCAAACGGTTCCAGATCCATAGCCCCATATCCTTGGCAATCAACAGTGCTTTGGCTGCTACTTCAGGATCATCTATATAGTTAGCAATATCAATCAGTCCCGCCAATTGTTTATGGATGGAGTAATAAGGCGCCCATACCCAGTTTTCGTTGTTATAGGCGCGATACATCTCTATAAGCGCGGCATGATGTGCCGGAATTGCATTGAGATACCCATAACCATATTTTGCCCATTCCGTTTTGTGGATATCGAAGTCTTTCCAGGTACCTTTCATTTCGCGTAGTTCGGCTTCCGGTGCGAAGTCTCTTGCCTCCCAGTATCTGCCTAGTTCATTGTTCCAGACGAAAGTCTTTTCCTGGCATTCGCGCAGTTCATTGACCATCCGGGTCATATTATTACGCAAAATGTTTTTGTGCTCCGGGTTTGTAGCGCTGGCGAATGCCTGTGCCAGAGCTGACATATAATGACCTGATCCGTGACCTTTCAGCTTAGTCGTAGGAGAGTCCCAGCCATCAGACACGGTATAACCCTGTGTACTCTGCCCATATGTATCCCTATAGTTATATAGCTGCTGGGATACATCCCAGCTTATGATTTCACGAATAGCAAGCTCCCTGTTGGAAGTGAGTCTGTTATCCCCGGTAATAGTCACTTTGTTTAACGGAACTGTTTCAGCAACCGGAGTATTTGACGGAATGGTATATGCTTCGGAAACGACCTTTACATGGGCTATGATTGGGAAACCGTTTGCTGTGGTATTATCACCAATTATGAAGCCATTTACAGTATATTCATGTCCGGCAGGATAACTTTCCGGATTGGCCTGCTCTTCTTCAACGGAACGGGCCGAATTTGACCATCGGGTCTGGCGGTATTCCGATCTGCCGTCGGAATAGGTTACCCAAACCTGGAATGGCAATCTGGGTGCTGTACCTGTGGGGCATTCTACATGGATTGATTCAACCTTAGTGATTGACCTGGTTTCTGTAGGAGTGAATTTCTCTGCAGCGGAAAAGTTTGAAGACTCTGAATGCATTGGCATCAGCAAGAACGAACAAACCAGTGCGGACATAATTAAATTGAGGTTCTTTATCATTATTATTATTTTATGTTTTGTTAAAACGTGTTCATGGTAGTGTTTGCAAATTAAGTGCACTTTGACTCTTTTAAGTAGAAATATAATCTAATTTGATATAAAAAATATCCAAAGCTTATGTCGGTTCTCTTGAAGGGTTAATCGTCTGAACCATCTCTGCACGTGGGTTTTTCAAGAAATAGTATAGATTGTTCTGTTATTTTTTTAGATATTTCTCTCTTGTTTCAGGTATTTCCCGGTCAATTTACTTTTGTATATTGCAGCACCGATCAAATAGTCACTTTGCCTTGATGCAAAGTAACCAAAGATCAAGACTTCGTGTGCTTCGCTCGCCAGTGCTCGTTCAGAAAGCTAAAAAATCCGTAACTCGCTTTGCTCAAACAGCGGATTTTTCTTAACGCTTTCTTTCACGGCTCTGCCGGCTCATCACACGAGGTCGAAGAGGGCGCTTTTGGGTAGTAATTGTTTATACGTTATATTATATAGATACAATAATGACTACAAGCACGCCTATTGAATTTATGCGATGAGCCCTTAAAATAGCGAAGACAGTGTCAGTACAGGTGTTTTAACGAAGTTGAATTTGGCACCTTTGGTCAAGCCTAAGTTTGTAAAAGGAAACTATTTACCGGCATAATTTATAAGCAAAACTTACACAACAATGAAAAGGTTACAATTACTAACTGTGGCGCTCCTGGCTTCCCTTTGTTTATTCCACGGACACGCAAATGTTTCCCAGCAAGAAGTAGCAAAAAGTTTCACCATCCAGGCAGTCAACCTGATTACGGCGCAGGAAATCGAAATCGTTTGTGCCACCCGACCAGCAAACGCTCAACAGGTATACGACACATTCTCCATTTCGGTTGACGGGAAAAAAGCGGAATATACCTATCTTTCCTATTTTGACTTCGGACATTATGCAGACGCTCCGGTTATCAATATCCGCCTGGCAAAACCCTTGGATGTTGGAACATTGAAAGGTAAAACAGGCAATGCCCGGACGCCTGGTGAAGATACACAAGCTGTCAAGGGACCTGCAGCAGCTGCAGGTGTGAAGGTCGCCACAAAGAAACAAGCGGTTACTGCCGTGTGGGCGCCTTTTTATGATTATATGAATATAGGTTCGAAGTCAAAACTTACTGCTACCGGGACCAAATACTGTAATACCGAAGCCGAAAACGATGGACGCTTGGGAGTAGCCTATAGCCATGAGCATGTGATCGATTACGCTGCCGGAGGTATCCACCGGATGACAGGCAGGGCGGAACTGATCACCCAAAACGCTGTAGATTACGGAGTAGCTATTATGATAGTAGGCCCGGGTCAATCGGTGTATGAAGCTCCACAATGGCGCGAACTTTTCAATCCTGCTGATTACCAAACCCGCAATGTTATTGATGGTACATTGGATAAACCTATTATTGTTGCAACAGCTGACGATGTGATGCGTCAGAAAAGCAACAGTGGGATGCAACGTCCCCAAAGTGACTTCTTCTATTTGGGTGAAGCCTTTGCCCGCCTGTTCTGGAAGGTTGCTGTCAACGGTTTAGAAGACGGAGCGACTCTGGGATGCAGGCGTACGCCTTGCAGTGTTTATAATGATCCCGATGACTACCGTTACGACAAGCATATAGCAGCAGCTTACGCTGATGCGAAGCAAAAGAATATGTATCCCGGCAACCAGATGATGGAAAGCCTCGAGAATTATTTTGTCTATGGTACGATGATCTTCTACGAGTTTATACCGGAATCGGCAGACGGCAAGTGGAACAAAGAAAGTGGTCCGGTCAATACCCGTGAAGAACTTAAACATTATGATAATGCCTTGTACAGGGCAATGTGTGGTATTTTCGGAGAATGGGAATATTTCTCCAGCGAGAATAACGAGGGTTTTGACAATGGTCGTGATGGTGTACGTTCTGCCATGTCTTGGTTCTGGCATACCCAGGCAGATAATTATGATATCCATGCCTGTCCTTATCCCGCTCTTGATATAGAGCATGTATGGATAATCGCGGAAGACCAGATAGAGATCAGGTTCAACCGGGAAGTAAAAGATATGACGAATCTGTATAATGCCGATAACTGGCTGGTACAACATAGCGCTGATGGCGGACAAACCTGGAAGGACGTTCCACACGTTATGGCTGGAGGTTATTTATGGCGGGCTATTACCCTGTCGCTTCCCCGTGAGTCAGATTTCAGTTTCACTACAGGCAGCTTCGGACGGAGTTTCTATGGTTTTAATCAGAAAGATATCAATGAACGTAAGGTCTCCGCAGGCGGTTGGATTGCCGATGACGAAGCAATCAGCTCCACTGCACTGGATTTTGGGCAGTATGTGAATCTGGATGAAGCGATAAATAAATATGGTGCAGGCATGAATGGCGTTTTCCGGGTGCAATATCTGGGCAAAGCGCCGGTACGTGACTGGGCTGGCAACCAGTTATCAACGGCAAAGACTTACGAAGCCGACTTCAAGCCATGGATCGGTAATGTCTACCGCAGTCCGCTGACGGGTGTTTATCTTTATGGGGATACGGAAGTTTCCAAAGAGGTTATGTTACTTTCGGGTATGTATTATGATTTGGGTATTTCCAACAATCAATATAAAGCATATGATAAATGGCCAAGCGGGAAAATGTATGCTGAAGCAGAACTGGCTACTTCTTCAATATTTGATCGACCCGGTCAGCGGATTGCCGACTTTGCAGTTAAACGGCATGGTGGCATGCTGATCGTAGCCGAAGGACAGCATGCCAACCAGCAACCGGAGCGGAGGGGACAGCAAGCCCGTAATTACCATGGAGGATTGTACGTAGAAGGCTGGGGTGGCAATATCTTCCAGGATCAGGCAAACAATATCACCCGGGATTACAGCATGACCCGATACAAGAATGAATTTCTGCTTTATCATGAGGGCGGACACGGTATCGATAGTTACACAGGCGTCACGAGTTATGCTCCGTGGGTATATACGAATATCACGTCTGCCCATGACACGGCCCGTAGTGGAGAGAACGGACGCCGGTATTATAATGAAAACAACGTAGGTGCATACCTCTCCAGCCGGGATGAGTATGTTTCTACCGGGACAACCTACTGGCATGGTGTTATGCGCGAATCCAAAGACGGTACTAATGACGGCACATGGACTCCGGTGTGTAACCGCTGGGAATTTTACCGTTACGATCCGTGGGGCTTTGAAGCCCTGAAACGTCTGTTATGGACGGGCGATCTGGGGCTGTGGTATGAGAACAAAGTTGGCGATCCCGCTTACCGGGTATTGCCGGGTGACTGGAAATATCTGCAAAACGATGAAGAACTCAACCGTTACCTGACACTCAAGTCCGGATTGTACGGCAATGGGGAAACTGTGAAGATTGACAGTGAAAACGCCCTGATCGCATGGGGCTGTACCGTTTTCGAGAACCTGCGTGACGATCCGTATAATAACTACCATAATCCGCTGATCAACTGGGTATCCTGGTCTACTGCGATGATTTACGACATCACGGTAAAAGAATCTTCTAATCCACAGTTTCCCAATAACAACATGGGATTTGTGGGAGGCGTCCTTTATTATCCCGATTCGGAAGAACCCAGGAGTTATCTTAATCCTTTCCTGCGCCCAGGCGGTGTAAAGAAACCGGTAAGAACTCCTGAAGAAGAGGCTCTGCTGAATCCTGTAAGCGGTACGGCTAGCAGTCTGACGATCAAAACCCCTGTATTGCCAATGTTTAAGTTTGACAAAGCATCGGATATCACTGTAGACAATGTACAGACCAGCTTTGCTGTTAAAGTAAACGGCAAAAAATTGGGCTTTCGCTATTTCGATAGTGACGAAACCGCCGTAACATTATACCTGAATTGGCCTCTGGAGAAGAACGATGTAGTCGAGATCACAGTTATACCAACGGGACAGGTGATTTCGGGTAGGTTGTGAACTCCTTCTTTTGTCGATGATAAAGCTGATTATATTGGTTTTATCAGGAAATAGTTGTATTTTAATATATTCCCTCCATATCAAAGGGGGCGTGTCAAAAGTCGAATATTGTCCCGTCATTGCGAACCGTAGGTGAAGCAATCCAGTATCTATAACTTGTCGGCTGGATTGCTTCGTCGGCTAAAGCTTCCTACTAATGACAGATATTTATATTTATCTGGTTATTAACCATTTCCACATCTAGCTCTTTTGCTAATTTATTAAGCGTTTTCATTTTATTAGCTATCAATTTTTGTTCATATTGTATA
>JAITVY010000070.1 GCA_031285565.1 Tannerella sp.
TACAGTTTTATTCGCGCCAGCACATGCTTATGAAGATGTATATGTAGATACTGGGATTCACAGCTTCGGTGTTACTACCAACGGATATCTCCAAATTTATGCAAGAAACGAGCCAACCGCCGGCATCGTTTTAAACTTAACAATTTTAAAATAATATCATGGGATACGCATACGGACCGTTGCCAATTGGCAGCAATCAAATAAAGCCTATATTTCGCTTAGATTTTAGCAGTTCAACTATCGCAGATGTATCCGGAAATGGATATCCTGTGACAAATAACGGGGTAACTGTCACGGAAAAGGATGGTCGTAAAGTAGGTAACTTTACAGCAGGTTGCTTAACGCTGGATCGAACAATGTTTAATAATTTATGGGTTGCCGGTACATTCACGATAGATTTTTATTTAAATATAGCTAATGCAGCGCCTAGCTTAGTTTTGTTTGGCGTTTCCAGAACTGGAAATACGAATGCACCTGGTACAATCTATTGCTATACTAACACATTGTATTATGTCTACAATACAGCGTGGAGCAACATGATGTCTATAAAGACAATAACAAACAATATGTGGTATCGTGTAAGGATTTCAGTCACCAATTTCAATTTTAAGGTATTCATAGATGGTCAGGAGTCAGCGTCTGGAACTATTTCCGGAGCTTTACAGACATGGCAGTTGTTGCTTGGGGGTGCTATGGCCAGTAATGGTGTAACCATTTCTCAAAACGGCTTCTCTGGTTATATTTCCGACTTCAAAATATACAACGTGGCGTTATGAAAATAAATAGGCGAACATCCCTAAAAGCACGATATCCGTACTGAAGTAGCCATTCGCGGCGAATTGTTTATGTATGTACAAATGTTATCTGCCCTATACAGATATAAATAAAAGATGATGATATGATAAAGTTTAACATTTTTGATGGAATAGGCACAATGCTAATAATATTTTGCGTAGAAGTGTTTATTGTGATTGGTGCAATGATAATTGACTTCGCATCTGGCATTCACAAGGCTAAGTTGAGCGGAGAAATAAGAAGCTCTTACGGACTTAAACGTACAATGAGCAAATTTATACTATACGTAGGCGGCCTTTGCATAGCCTGTGGTATTGACAGTATATTTTTTGTTTCGCAACTATGGGGTTTAATAGGCCTGTCATTATTGACTAAAATACCAGTAGTCAGCACGCTTGTAGCTATATTCTCATGCGTGATAGAATTTAGATCAGTGTGGGAAAAGGCAGAGGACAAACATAGGAAAAAAGCCGGAGAAACACTTGATCTCCTGCTTTCGATGGTAGACAAACAAACATTAATAAAATCGCTTTCTGAATCTCTGGCTAGTGCCGGAAAGCATGAAAATAAATACACTCATGGCAAACATAAATAAACTGGTTCCATTCATTCTGAAATGGGAAGGAGGATTCGTAAACGACCCTGACGACCTGGGAGGTGCTACCAATAAAGGAATAACGATTGCCACATATGAGCACTACTGCAGGATCAAAGGATATCCGAAACCAACTGTCGAAAGACTGAAGAATATATCCAATCAACAATGGATCGATATCCTTAAAATCCTTTATTGGGATAAATGGTTAGCTGACCGAATCATCAATCAGTCTGTAGCAAATATCCTGGTAGACTGGGTATGGGCTTCGGGAAGCTATGGTATAAAGTTACCGCAGAAGCTACTGGGAGTTAAAATTGACGGGATTGTCGGAAACAAAACACTTTTGGTCGTAAACGAATATAAAGACCAGTATGATTTATTCCAGAAGATAAAAAAAGAACGTATTGACTTTATAGACCGGATTTGTGTATCACGACCGGCAAACAATAAATTCAAAAAAGGATGGTTCAACCGGATAAACGATCTAAAATTTGAATAATGAAAGCACTAAAATTTTTAGCCGTATTCTTAACGTGCATATTCTTTTTATTAGCATGTAAGACGAGAAAAGAGATTGTGTACGAACAAAAGCGCGATTCGGTCTATATACAAAGATTAGTGCCAATCACACTACCAGCAGATACCGCACGTGTTAAAGCATTATTAGAGTGTAACGCACAAGGCAGAGTTATTGCCAATCAACTAGAAATAGAGACAACACGTAATATGCAGCTAACTTTTTTATTAGACAGTATTGGAAATTTAAGAGTGCAAACGATCATAGATTACGATACCATATATATTCCGTCAGATAGTATATATATTAAGAGTGTATATACGGAATTTATAAATATCCCAGTTGAAGTTCCTTTATCAAGGTGGGAATCGTTTTTATTGAAGTTTGGCCGAGCGGCTTTCTGGATCGTAGCCGGGTTAATCATTTTTGGATTAATATATCTATTTATAAAGATAAAGAAGAAATAAGGCTTATATTGTAACACTTTGGCAAGTAGCAATACTTATCAAAAGTTCGTATTAACATTCCTGCTTGCGAAAGTGGGAATGTTTTTATATAAAAAAGCACTCAAAAACTAAGTATTTTTCTAAGCAAAGAAAAATCCGGCATTTAATCTCTTGATTATCAACCGGATTTATACACTTTAGTGACCTCGGAGGGGCTCGAACCCTCGACCCACTGATTAAGAGTCAGTTGCTCTACCAACTGAGCTACGAAGTCATCTTTTCAAATGCGAATGCAAAAGTAGGGGTTATATTCTTTTTATGCAAAGGAATCCGTCTTTTTTTTCCGGAAACACGCATAATATTATAAAATAAAACAGATATCTTCCGATATCCGTTTTATTTTATAACCTGAATGATTAAATGCCACTAAAGTCAACCCCTTCAAAGGCAAGTGACGGTATTCGCCAACTGGACAAATCACGAAAATCATTACCTGCTTCAATAAGATTGCTCCATAACGTTAGCATATTTCCGGTAATATTCATTTCAGAAATAGGTTGAGTCAGTTTTCCGTTTTCAATTACAAACCCTTCTACTCCATATGAAAAATCACCTGTCGAACTATTCGAATTGCCACCATTAAAACCGGTAACCAAAATACCTTTATTTACCGATGCAATCAAGCCCTCAACATCACGGTTACCCATTTGCATGGTCAGAATCGAAGGCCCACTAATGGTAGGGGCTGTAGCTAACTTATTTGCGTTATAGATATCAATATAGTATGTTTTCAAAACACCGTTTTCGAATACCGGCAAACGTTTCGTTGCAACACCTTCACCGTCAAAATAACGCGCTCCACGTGCTTTTTGAATATGAGGCTCATCGATGATCGTAATATTATCACCGATAACCTTTTGATTCAGTTTATCCAATAAAAATGAATTCTTTTGTTGAATAGAAGAACCATATATGGCACTTATGATGGGTGATAATAAACGGCTTGAGTTCATATTATCAACTACCATCGTATACTTCCCTGAAGCAACTTTCTTTTGTCCCAATTTTCGAATCACACGTTCCAGCGCTTTTGCCCCGATACCATCTTTAATCAACGAATCATAAAAAAGAGAAGATTCATACCAATAAGATTCAGGATGTGCATCTCCTTCACCCCTAATACTTGCACTTGCCACCAGGGTATAAGCTGAAGTAGCATTCTCGCCTTCGAAACCATTACTCGCAACCATATAGCTGAAACTTTTTTCATCACCATATGACGATGTAGAAGATATGATACGAGGATCTTTATCCATAATTTCGCCACATACGTTCATGGCCAGATCCTTTTTATCGTCCGGTTGAATTGAATCAAACCTGGAATCATATAATCCCAGGCCACTTCCTTCACCTTTATAATAAAGAGCCGGATCCGGTAATGTACGTGCCTTGTCTTCGGCCAGATAACGGGTAGAATCGATGCCATTCCGAATAAATTTCTCCAGTTCACCTTTGTCTAACCGGTTCGTGGAAAAAGATCCGTATCGACCGTCTACAAACAGATGAATTACCAGACTACTTTCGGAAGCTTGTGTCAACCGGTCTATTTTCATATCACGGATTTCAAATGAACTGTTTGTTCCATTATAGATTGTAACCCGCGAAGCCTGACAGCCATTTTTCAGGGCAAACTCCATTGCCCATTGAGCTAATTTTTTATTATCGTTTGTTATCATATCAGCTTTCTCCTCCTACTGTAAGTTTACTAACCAGTGCCGATGGCATACCACATGTTACCGAACATGACTGTCCGTCTTTACCACATGTCCAGGTTCCATTATCCATTTTATAATTATTTCCAACCATCGTTATATCAGCAAGCGCTTTTGGCCCATTTCCAATTATATTGATATCCTTGATTGGTTGAGTTAATTTTCCATCTTCAATCAAATAGCCGTTCTTAACAAAAAACGTAAAATCTCCGGCTCCGATCTGCACCTGTCCGTTGGTAAAATTAGCGGCATAAATACCATTCTTCACGGTAGATATGATATCTTCTTCACTTACATTACCGGCTTCCATATAAGTAGCGCGCATACGGGGGATTGGCATCATACGAAATGACTCCCGGCGTCCGTTACCTGTTGATGGAATACCATAATGATTTGCACTGATCCTGTCATGCAAATAGCTGGTCAATATACCATCTTTCACAATATATGTTTTCTGGCCTTCAACGCCATCATCATCGATATTTACAGAACCACGATTAAATTGTATCGTTCCATCATCAACCACATTAATCGTTTCGTTACAAACTTTTTTGTTTAGCTGTTCTGAAAATATAGATATATTTTTACGGTTAAAATCGGCTTCAAAAGCATGCCCTATTGCTTCATGCAACAGGATCCCCGAACCTCCGGCTCCCATTACAACCGGCATTTCGCCTCCTTTTGGTTTTATAGCCTGGAAAAGTATCGCCGTCTTTTCGACAGCTTCTTTTGCAACGGTTTCAATCAGTTCATCAGTCAGGAACTCGGCTCCCATACGAAAAGCACGCGAAGCTCCGGAATTTTCTATTTTTCCGTTTTCTTCCATGATACACATTACATACAATGTCACCATCGGACGATAATCGTAATAAGAAACACCCTCCGAATTACAAAACAGAATATGTGAAGTTGTATCGCCCAACGATGCATTTACTTTTGTTACACGGCTATCCAATTCAAATATCCGATCATTTGCCTTTTGTAAATAAGGCATTTTCTCCTTTACGGCTATTTCATCCCAAGGTGTTTGAATCGTATAATGATTATTCTTTATTGGCTTTTCCGTTAAAGCCACAGGTTTTGTCACCGATGAGCTGTTTGCTATACGGGCTGCAGTACGGGCTGCACTAAGCATCTCATCCAATGTAATATTTTCCACATAAGCATATCCGGTCTGGTCGCCCGACAATACACGTACTCCCATACCGAAATCAATATTAGAAGAAGCACGATTTACGGCTCCATCCTGCAAACTGACATTATTCCGATAGGTATGTTCAAAAAATAAATCCGCATAATCACCGCCTTTTTCAAGCGCTGCAGCAAGTACTTTCTGTATATCACCCTCACTCACACCAAAATGAGTTAAAGCAAGTGAAATACCAGTAGCACTACCATTTGTCCCTGTATGACAACTTCCTAGAAGTGAAGATCCGGCTAGCGATCCAAGCATAACCATCCCTCCTGTTTTAATAAAATCACGTCGGTTAAATTGCATAGGTATTCTTTTATATATTTCATAGACACAAAGATAATGCCAATTTAAAAATAATGGATTGAATAAACATTTTTTTTTACAATCTATCCAAAAACAATATATAAGGATGAAGCCCGTTATAAAAATAATAAATACATTTACAGCCACTAAAATTTACACTAAATTCATGTAATGAAGCACTGAAATTAGTGGTTAATTGTTAACGTTTAACTATTAATTAATCACTAATCATTAACAATTAACCACTAATTTACATGCTTCCTTAATGTGAAAAATAAAATATTATTGAATGAAAAAAGTTGCATTAATTACAGGTATTACAGGACAAGACGGTTCATTTCTTGCCGAATTTTTAATCGATAAAGGATACGAAGTACACGGCATCATACGCCGGTCTTCTTCATTTAATACAGGTCGTATCGAGCACTTGTACTTAGATGAATGGGTGCGGGATATGAAACATCAGCGAACAATTAACCTGCATTATGGTGATATGACAGATAGTAGTTCATTGATTCGTATCATCCAGGTCACACAACCGGATGAAATCTATAATTTAGCTGCCCAGAGCCATGTAAAAGTAAGTTTTGATGTGCCGGAATATACGGCTGATGCTGATGCTATCGGAACGCTCCGGCTATTGGAAGCCGTACGTATTTTAGGATTAGAGAAGAAAACGCGTATATATCAAGCATCTACATCCGAATTATATGGATTGGTTCAGGAAATACCTCAAAAAGAAACCACCCCGTTTTATCCCCGTTCACCCTACGGTGTAGCTAAACAATACGGTTTCTGGATTACCAAAAATTATCGGGAAAGTTATGGGATGTTTGCCGTTAACGGTATTTTGTTTAATCACGAAAGTGAACGCCGGGGTGAAACATTTGTAACGCGAAAGATTACGTTGGCTGCTGCCCGTATTGCCCAAGGATATCAGGACAAATTGTATATGGGTAACCTTGATGCACAACGCGACTGGGGTTATGCAAAAGATTATGTCGAATGCATGTGGTTGATGCTGCAACATGAAACGCCGGAAGATTTTGTGATTGCAACTGGAGAAATGCACACCGTACGCAAATTCTGCACATTGGCATTTCGCGAAGCAGGTATCGAATTGCGTTGGGAAGGCAGCGGAGTGGATGAAAAAGGAATTGACATAAAAACCGGTAAACCTTTGGTTGAAATAGATCCGAAATATTTCCGACCGGCTGAAGTAGAGCAATTGTTAGGTGATCCGACAAAAGCCAGAACATTATTGAATTGGAATCCCCGGAAAACCTCATTCGAAGAACTGGTGAAAATCATGGTAAGTCATGACATGAAATTTGTACGCAAACTATATAAACGTTCAAAAGAGGAATAACCCTAAACCCCTGAAAGTGTTTTGAAAAAAGATGCAAAAATATACGTAGCCGGACATCGGGGTCTTGTAGGCTCGGCTATCTGGAACTGTCTCAAAGAAAAAAAGTATACAAATATAATCGGACGGACTCATCACGAACTCGATTTAATGGATCCGATTGCTGTAAAACAATTCTTTGACGAAGAACAACCGGAATATGTTTTTCTGGCAGCTGCCCATGTCGGCGGTATCATGGCTAATAATATTTATCGCGCCGATTTTATTTACCGGAATCTGCAGATCCAACAAAACGTTATTGGTGAAAGCTTCAGACATTCTGTTAAAAAGCTTTTGTTTCTGGGAAGCACCTGTATATATCCGCGCGATGCAGAACAACCGATGAAAGAAGAATCATTGCTGACCGGTCCCCTTGAATATACAAATGAACCCTATGCAATTGCTAAAATAGCCGGACTTAAAATGTGTGAAAGCTTCAATCTGCAATACGGAACAAATTATATTGCAGTGATGCCGACTAATTTATACGGTCCTAATGATAATTTTGATCTGGAACGGAGTCACGTATTACCGGCCATGATCCGGAAGATCCATTTAGGGAAATGTTTATTCAACAATGATCTGGAAACTATACGGAAAGACCTGAACAAACGTCCGGTAGAAGGGATAAACGGAAATAGTACAAATGATGAGATACTGCAGATTTTAGAAAAATATGGTATAACCGGTCAACATGTTACGTTATGGGGTACCGGTAGTCCGATGCGTGAATTTCTGTGGAGTGAAGAAATGGCTGATGCCTGCATTTTCATAATGGAGAATGTCAATTTTAATGATTTGAAAGGCGAAACAAAAGAGATCCGGAACTGCCATATCAACATAGGAACCGGAAAAGATATATCCATCAAGAACTTAGCTGCACATATTGTCAACACCATCGGATATAAAGGAAATTTGTTTTTTGATCATTCCAAACCGGATGGCACCATGAAAAAACTGACAGATGTGACAAAACTGCAGGCATTAGGCTGGAAGCACCGGATTGATATTGAAGAAGGAATCGAAAAAATATATGACTGGTACATCCATGAACTCTAATACCGCCATACAGGAAGTTACACCTTTATCTGAGAAAGATTGTTTCTACATTGCAGATCGATGTAAAACGGAGTTCACGTATCCGATACACTGTCATAAAGAATACGAGTTGAATTATGTTTCGAAGGCAAAAGGAGTCAAAAGAATTGTAGGAGATTCGATTGAAGTTATCGGAGATTATGATTTAGTGCTGATAACCAGTGAGAATCTGGAACATGTTTGGGAACAGCATGAATGCACTTCCAAGCAAATACGTGAAATAACAATCCAGTTTTCTCCAGATATGTTTAGCTCCTCTTTATGGGATAAAAACCAGTTTTCATCCATCCGTAAGATGCTGGAACAGGCTCAAAAAGGACTATCCTTTCCGATGCCTGCTATCCTGAATGTATATCATCAATTAGACACTTTAGCTTCCGAAAAACAAGGATTCTATTCCGTAATAAAGTTTATGTCAATCCTGTACGAATTATCATTGTTTATTGATGAAGCTAAAACACTATCGAGTTCTTCTTTTGCAAAAATCAAAGTGCAATCGGACAGCCGGCGTGTACAAAAAATTCAAACATATATAGACAAACACTACAAAGAAGATTTGCGTCTGGAACAACTGGCTGACATGGTTGGCATGACACCGGTTGCGTTCAGTCGTTTTTTCAAACTTCGTACCGGTAAGCGTTTATCTGATTATATTATCGACATCCGGTTAGGACATGCTATCCGGATGTTAGTAGACTCAACAATGTCAATCTACGAAATCTGTTATGAAAACGGTTTCAACAATATTTCCAACTTCAACCGGCTTTTTAAAAAGAAGAAAGAATGTTCACCCAAAGAATTCAGGGAGAATTATCACAAAAAGAAAGTGATCGTATAAAGTGATCATATAAAAGGTGTCCCCGCCGATGCCTTGCTCACAGTTTATGTCACGGATGCAGAAAAGTGCATGGATAAAGCGAACGCCACTGTCCATGCGGATGGAACCTTGACTGTAGATCTGCCACCGATGGCTTATGTAACGATTTGTTTGGAGTAAGCCGAAAGCTTACTCCTTTATTTTTACCGGAACACGCTTATTTGAAACGATCTCCAGCTCTACTTTTCGTTGCTCCAGCTTCACCGGTTCGCTCGTGAAATCAGGAACGTTGTACGAATAGACCGAACAGTCATAATATTCCCATGGGTTTTCCTGGGGCAGCAGGAAAGGTTTGCTAACTACACCATTCTCGTCCATACTTGCCAGGTAAAGACGGGTATAGAGCCCATCTCCCCGGCGGCTGGTGAACACAAACCAACGGGAGTTACTACTCCAGTTATGGAAACTCTCCGTGTCGTCACTGTTCACTTCCGTCATCGGACGCATGGCGCCATCCTGCAGATTCAGCAACCACAAGTCGGCTTCCTTGTGCCAGATGGAGAAGTTACCGTAATCCGCTAAGGCAAATATGATGTACTTCCCATCGTACGAGGGTCTTGGGAAAGAGATACTTTTTTGCATGGCTGCAGCATTCACCAGCGTATCCACCCGTTCGCCGAATGTTCCGTCTTCCGGATTAAAATCGATGCTGCACAGACTGTAACGTATTTCCTTGTATTCTGCCGGTATATCCTTGGCTTCCGCCGCACAGAAATAGAGCTTGCGCCCGTCCGGCGAGAATACGGGAAAAGTCTCGAAAACTTCTTTCTTCTGCAACAAAGGCGAACGTAGCAGTTCATGCGTTTCGGGCTGGTATACCAGTACATCCGATGCCAGGTCGAGCACCTCCACACGTTCATCCTTCACTGCGTGGAAAGACTGCCGCGTGTTGTTGACGGAATAAGCGATGTACTTCCCGCCCGGATGCCAATAAGGATACACACAAGCTGAAAGCGTGGAGTCCGTTTTCGTATTCAGCATTTCGCGTTTCCCGTTGATCTGCATCAGGGTTCCGCCATTCGCTCCACGGATGTGCAGGCTCATGTAGTCCGGGTTGGTCTTGTTGAAAGCATGGCAATTCAGGCACATGCCGGGAATCATGGTATTCTCCAGCAAAGGACGCTCATTGAAAGTAGAAAGGTCACGTTCATAAATTCCCATCTTGCTATAGACCTCATATCCCGGAGCTATTTTACGATATACTACCCCATAATCAATAGGATACGAACTGACGTGCATGGTGAAAGAACGGTACTGTTTCCACTTGCCCTCTGCCTGGATGCATACTGTAAACCGGAGGCTGTCTCCCTTGTTGGCTTCCAAAAGCTCCTTCCATTTCTTCGGCGGGAATGATACTGTTTTATCATTGACATGTATCTCTCCGGACTTTCCTCCGGTCACTGTTACGTCCACACGTTCGTACGCTCCACCGGTACAGTTGAAGTTCATGGGGGCAATAGTAGCAGGAATGGTCACACCGATATAGTCGGGGTAAATATCCGGCCATGCATCCACTTTCTCCGGATCAGTCACCGGATTACTACAAGCAGCAAGCCACCACGCAGTTAGTATATAAATAGCTATTTTTTTCATCTTACTCTTTTAATAATAAATAGTTCCAGTACGTATTGCCGAAACGCGTCTGCAATAGCTGACGATTATTGGGCTGTGAAATATAGATCCGTGCAAAGTCAGTTACATTCTGCATCACCTGGGGCGAAATGCTCCAGGGCATCCCTTGGAAATTGCTGTGCGATTGTGTCCACACATACACCAATACTTCCTGATAACTGCGGGGAATATGGTCGTAGCCGGCATGCTTGCCCAACGGATAGTATCTCATAAAACGTTCCACATCGCGCTGTAACAAGACGTATGCCAGCATATACTCAAAGGCCATCCGGTTCCGGTAATTGTGTTCGTACAGCAAACCCAGCATCATATCTACTTCCGTGTTGCTGAACAGGAAATCTTCCGTAAACCGTATCTGCCTCAGCCAGCCCCATTCTTTATGAGCATTGATTTTATCTTCGTTGTACAGATAGGTCATGGTATTCTCTGCCCAGTCCTTGTAAAAGATGGTCTTCTGCAATGCCCGCAGGTATTTGGCTGCGACTTCGTACTGCCCGTTAATCAGGTTGGTTTCTGCCAGACGCTTGAAGCAGCGTCCGCTTTTGCGGTAATTCGGTATCGACTCCATCGCTTCGAAAGTGAAACGCTGTGCCGTATTGACCATTCCCAAATGATAAAACGCCTCACTGGTAGGTAGTGGCGAGGTGAAGTCACGATGAAATTCCGGCAACAGTCCCTCTGTTCCATTCTGGTAAAACTCGAACATACGGTCGCCCAGTTGTCCGGTCTTTCCCAAGGCCAGATTCAGACAGGTCACATCGAAAGGCGAGCTTGGCGACTTCTTTTCCGCCTTTTTTATGACCTCCTGCCATTGTTTGTTGCGTACCAGCCGGTCATAGTCCATTGCCTCTTCCTTATCCATGTCACAACCGGCAGCAACAAAGTAATAGCCAAACAAAGCCACAGGTACCGTCAACAAAGTCCCATAAAGGATCTGCTTCTTCTTTAAACCGGGGAGAGCAGCCATTATAAAAGGAAGAACAACCAGCAACACGGCAAGCACTATCTCTATCCACAGTATAGGAATAGGGAAGCGGTAATATCCAATGCCTCCCATCAACCGGTACAGGGGATACTGCACCCACATGCTTGCCAGCAACGGACAGGCGACTCCCCACAGTGCGACACCGCAGAATGCTCCCGCACTGCCCAGGAAATTCCTGCTTTGGAGACCCGACCGGAACTCGCGTATCATCACCCAGCCCATGAAAATAAAGTGGGCCGCACCTGCTGTCCAATAGAGCAACGGAAGGATAATCAGGATATAAGTGGCACGTTCCCACTTTCCTTTCAAGCCGGTATACGCGCAAGAGGCAGCGAGCGTGAGCAACAAGGCCACTACCACTGACAGCATGGCATTTTCATCGCCCATGAAATGCCACAGGACTATAACAGGCAGGAAGCTCAACGGATAATACACATCGGCTGCGCCCTGCTCCTTCGCCAGTTTCCAAACCAGACGTTGCAACAGCGCATACAGTAAAGCCAGTATACAGGCACCTGCCCACACATAGTAATAAAACTGCGTCAGGTATTCAGCAATATAATCGGCCAACCCGCCGGGAACTGCTATTCGTTCCCACCAGTAACCGGCATCGAACAAGAATAGCTGGTATTGTTCCTGATAGGAAAGGTGAGCCGGGTATGCACTTCCCCAAAAGAGAAGCACCACCGCTCCGAAAAGAATTGTCAACCCTATCTTCCAGGTCTTTTTCAGAAATACATTCATGCACACAATCATTTAAAAGGTTCCGCCTTCAATTGCCGGTATATCCGCTCGATGGTAGCTGCATCAAAGGGAACGGGAGTTTCCGACAAATCGGGTATATTATAAGATTTCAATGTCAAATCGTCTTTCTCCGGGTCCGACTGTGGCAGGACGAAAGGCTTATGCGCCTTTCCACCGGCATCTAAGTAGGCAAAATAGACCCGTCCGTACTGTCCATCGCCCCGCTTGCTGGCAAAGGCAAACCAATGGCTGCCGGACGACCAGCTGTGATACGTCTCCGAACGGTTGGAATTCACTGCCGACAGGGAATCGATGGCTCCCGTTTGCAAATCCATCAGTTGCAGTTCCGTTTCGCGGTGCCAGATGGGGAATGTCCCATAATCGGCTACGGTATAGAGCAGGTAACGTCCGTCCGGTGAGGCTTTCGGATGGCAGACGGATCCACCCTGCAAGCGGGCATTCCAAAGCGTGTCTACCCGGTCGCCCCACGCACCTTGCCCGGCATCGAATGCAATGCGGCACAGCGAATATCGGAGCTGGTGTATGCTGTCCGGCAATGCAACTAAGGGAGCAGCGCAGTAATACACCCATTTGCCATCGGCAGAAAAAACAGGAAATGTTTCCAGTGCGGTGCTGTCTGCCGTTAGTGGGGAAAAGATCATCCGGTTCTCGTCAAAGTCGGCAACAACCAGATCGGAAGCCGTGTCATACACTTCCAGGCGGCGATTGCTTTCAGCATGGAACATCGGGATTACTATGTTGTCCGAGAATACACCGTATCGTCCTCCGGGGTGGAAACCGCCATAAGCGGCAACGGATATCATCCGCTCATTCTTCAACGCCAGTTTGCGAAGCTTACCATCGCGATTCAAGATGGTTCCTCCGCCCTCGCCACGCAGATGGAACATCGAGAGCGTACCACTATTTCCTCCATGTATATGGCAGTTCATACATTTGCCGTCTGTCCGGCTATTGTCTGCCAGGACGCGCTCCTCGAAGTTCTCTATACATCGTTCGCGTATCTGCAGGGCATTCCATACTTCGTAACCGGGTTCTATCAGGCGGTAGCTGACGTAAGCATCCAGGCTGTCGGACACTACTTGCCAGGTAAAGGGAGGATATTGCAACCATTGCCCACCGGAACGGGCAGTAACGGTCACTTTCAGCGTATGCCCCTTCTCCGTGTTCAGCAAGGCACGCCAGGCTTTCAACGGAAATATCACCTTAGAGCCGCGTGTATGTATTTGCAAGCTATCCGATACTCCTTTTACACGGACACTTACCGCATCTACCTCTTCATTTCGTAAGAGGAAGTTCAGGGGAGCTATATTGCAAGGGATGGTCACGTCCTGATATTCCGGATAAATAGCCAACGCCTCATCCGCAGACTGTACGGATTCAGGATGGGGTGTACAAGCTTGCTGGCTGTACAGTAGTCCGATCAGAAAAACGATGTACCAAACTCTTTTATTCTTCATATTTTAATAATTAATCGCTCCCCATTGCCCCAGCGAGGAACTACTTTTATCTTGCTTATTGCTTTTCTTTCATCGTAGCATAATGAAAGTAAAACCAGTAAGTCTTTCCATAGCTAGCTTGCAAAGGTGTGCCATTGCCACCGTTTGCTTCGTACAACCGGGTATATTCACTGAAATCCTCCAATGTCCGGGGCGATATATTCCACTTCCTTACTTCGTCCGGCGAAGCTTTCTTTCCGGCAAGATAGATAAGCAATCCCTCGGCATACAGTCCGGAAGGTGTTTTGCTTGCAGCAAAAGCCTGATAGTCTTCGGCAAAAGCTCCTATATCTTTATTCAGCAAATCAAAGCAGAGAAGATAATCGAGTGCCAGTGTATTAGCCGGGTTACTACGCAACAGATGGCGAAGTGAAAGCGGTACATTTTCAGCGGAGCGCAACGTGTCCATTGCGGGTAGCAACTGTCGCTTCCGTTCCAGCCATTGACTTACTTCAGGCGCTTGTTTACCCGGAATACGGCGTTCCGCCCAGTCACGGTAACACATCGTCTTTTGCAGGAGGCGAAGATATTTCATAGCCGCAGCATCGTCACCATTAATCAGATTGATTTCCGCCATGCGTTTAATAGCCCTTGTCCCGGTGTGATGCGGAGAAAAGATCATTCCCAGTATGGTGGCATGCTCCGCCATCGTCATATCTCCCAGGGCAAACCAAACTTCATTGGCAGCATAAATGGTGAGGTATGTAGAACTGGGTGCTACGGGCAGAAACAGCCCTTGCGAAGCCGGTTGGTAATAATCCATCAGCTTGTCGGGCAACTGGTGTTGCTGTGCATTCAGCAAGTTATAATAATAGGTAGCAAACGGTGAACGGTATTCACCCTCAACCAACAGCTTCGAAGCCTTTTCCCAACGGCCGAAATACATTTCCGAGTCTAACGCCAGAAGATGTTCCAGTTCCCAATTGGGTGTGTTGTATACTTTTGATGACCAATCGCCATAGCCGAACAACCAGTAACCGGACAACGCCGCCAATGCACTTATCGGCAAGCCCGATTTCCACGAATGGCGTATACAACTACGGCACAGCAGCAGGACTCCACCGATACCAATCAAAGCGATGGTACCGGAAAGCGGATAAGTCAGTCCACACTGTCTTCCGGCTTCCCATACTACTGCCAGTACCATAGGAATCCAGGCCCAACGGCCGATATACGGAACCAGCAGCCGGAATACCACCACTCCCCAAAGCAGCAACACGGCCGCTATGATAGCCGGACCACCCCCTACATAATAGAAGAATTGCGTAAGAAGATCTCCCGACAGACGGGCCAGTGCCGCCGGATGTTTCAGGTATTCGGTCAGCGTCTCGGAAGTAAACAAGAAGAGCTGTGTTTGCTCCCGATGGAATAGATGATAGGGCAGCATCCGGAAAAAAAAGAAAAACAGCACCAGTGTGCCGGCTCCTGCTACCGCCCAGTTTGTGTATTTTTTATTGAAGGCTTTCATCCAACTGTTTGCGTTGTTCTTCCGTCAGGGAGCCGCGCAGCATTTTCTGCATAAACATTCCCAACGTATTGTCTCCTTGTTCTTTCAGGAAGAAGTAATTCATTTCCTGTTCCTGCACCTTTAAGCTGTCCTGCCTCTGTGCCAGGTATAAAGAATCTTCTCCGGTGGCTGTCTGTAATCCCTGTCGGATAAAGCGGTAGCTCACCTGCTTCTTCTCCCGTCCCTCTTTCCACTGTTGCAGCGCATCGTTCTGCGGAGTACTTGTTACCGAGCCAATGGAATCAGTCGTAACCTGTATGATGCCCGGTTCCGTTACCACCAATAGTTCCTGTATGTAAGGGCGCAAAGCATGGCGCAGGCGCAATACCCTCATCTCTTCTCCTTGCCCGGAGAAGGAGAAAGAAGCATTGCTTATCTTTACAGAGTCTACCCGTCCCTGAGCATTCTCCATCGGTACGAGGTATATCCATTCACCGTCATACTTTACCGATGGCAATGTCCCTTCGATCACATAACCCTGTCCCCGGTTTCCGCAACTTCCCCCGAGGAGGCATGCTATACACAAAAGCAAGAAGTGTGTTTTCATGGCACAACCGGATTAAAGTTTCTTTACTTCCATACATTCCATTTCGATCAGCCACCCCGGACGGCAAACGGGAGCCAGCGTAATCACTCCCGGTGTATCGGAAAAACATTCATCGAACATTTTCTTCACTACAGCATGATTGGAGTCCACGTTCTGTACAAAGGTCCATCTGCGCAGACAGTTGGCAGCTACTTCTGCCCTGCCGGAAGGATAAATGTATGATGTGTATTTCATATAATTGACAAGAAATTATTTTACTCGTAAAGATAAAACTAATAATTCACAGTGAAACGAATAAACACTAGAATTAACGAGCAGAAAGGCGAATCTTACGGCCCGCCTTTCCCTTCTTTAACCATTAAACAATTGTACTGTCCGGTTAATTTTTTTACAATTACCAAATGTTACGAACAACGTATGAGAACGAGTGTAACGACAATTGTTTTAAATTGAATATCCTAATCGTCTATTCTTTCTACCTCGTATTATTGTTTCTTGAAGTTCCAGAACCATGCAGTACCCCAATCACCGGCTCCCGGTTCGGGTGCACAGAGGCGGAGGTGTTCACCATCGGCTTTCAGAATATGATATTCATACTGATTGCCGCCTGCATTGGGCTGTATACCCAGCAACGGGAAGGTGCCGCTGAAGTTCATGGTACCTATGTCCCAACCGGCCTTCACCACGTCTTCATTCACTTTCACAGAACCCTTGTCGCCACGGCTCATCTCTACACCGGTCAGACTCATCTTCATCCAACCGTCTTTACCATCGTTGGGTAAGCTCTTATCGTTGGCTTGTTCGTCAATGCCATCTATTTGAACAACCCACCAACCGGGTCCTGTGTTTTCTAAGTAACCGCCATTACCCCATACACCATCATCGGCTGTGTCGTCCCACACCCAGGTGTTAGTCGTAAATCCACCATTACCATCGCCGAAGATGTTATTAAAGATTTCAGGCAGATCGGTAAACTCACTTACATCGATGCTCTTCGTACCGGACTTCGTTGTGGTACCGTCCCAATTCATCGTAACTACATAGAGATTGAGTGTACGTGCAGGAGGTACAGCCTGGTAAGTAGGCAGAGTACCCATGGCTATGCATTCATCACTGCTCGCATCATATACCTTTATGTAACGATTGGGAGACGTTATAAATGTCAAGTTGTTATTCCCTGTGCTCTTGGCAGAGATGGTAAACCCACTGGTTAGTTCTTCAGCGGTTATATTGCTGTCCATTCCTATCTCGTCCACGATGGGATCGCAGGCGACAAAAAACAAAGACAACAACGGAGCTGCAAATAATATCTTTTTCATACTATAAATATTAATATTAAACATTCAGTCGGGCTTATTTCCAACCGCTATATTCGCTGCCGGCACCCGTCCATCCTTCGTTCTGTACTACACTACCGATGCTAACCTGGCTTTCAGGCATTTTCTGGAAACCGGCTGTAGCATTGTAACGAGCCACATAACCACCATTCTGGGCTGTATTCTTATCGACCTGACCACAATAATAAACCGGCTGGTTTTCTTGCTTGGCCAGTGCGGCGGCGGCAATGTGCCAGCGACGGATATCATTCCAACGAATGCCCTCGAGAGCCAATTCCCAACGACGCTCGTTCTGCAAAGCTTCGAGTGAGTAAGAACCAATACCTTCGAGTCCGGCACGTGCACGTACGCGGTTAATACCTGCCACATCTCCTTTCAGCTCACTTTGCATCAGCAGTACATCGGCAAAACGAATCAATACAAGGTCGTGAATGTTGTTAAGCTGCATATTGTTAGCTCCCTGAGGCCAACCCGAAGCGCCATACATCAGGTTCTCAAAGCAGCACACGTATGGGTTATCGGATACCGGAATTAAGCTTCCTTGCGATCCATCGTTCACAGCAGAAATCGGCGACCATTTCTTGGCATAATAGTCGGTTTCCTGTACGAAGTCGGCCCAACCGCCGTATGTATAAGTAGAACTTTGCGTCCAATCCTCGATGGTAGCTTCCCGGCGAATGTCTTTACCATCACGGTCGGCGCTTTTCCAGTCGTTAACCAGGTTAGGAGCCACAGGACCTGCACCCCAACCTTGTCCGAAGGGGAAGGTGTTTTCGTAAGACTGACCGCCGCGTACGCCCATATGAAGAGCAATGCCGTTGCCATAGCCAATGGTGGTTGCCCAATCGGCCAACTTATTGAACTTGATAGCAAACATAGATTCAGGATTGACGGCATTGTCATCTTCTGCCCACTTCAAGCCTTTATCTGCAGTATATTCGTAATCCTTCACTGTGTATTTATTGGTATAAGCCCACAGATTGCGGAAGTCGTCTACAAGTGTGTAACCGGAGTTGTTCACGCAATCGTCCACGTAGGCAATAATGTTTTCTTTCGTCAGTGTCGTGCCATCGGGCAACTCCACTGAAGAGAGCGGATTGTAAGCGGTACTGGTCAAAGCTGCCAGATCGGTTCCGTTACAATACATACCGGTGTAGAACAAGAAGATACGAGCCAGCAAAGCTTCTGCCGTATACTTATCTACGTGTCCATCCGTCTTGCGCACAGCCGGCATCATTTCAATGGCATCGCGCAAATCCTGCAACATCTGTCCGTAAAGCACTGCCACGTCACCTTGTGTCACCAGTTCGCCCGAAGGAGCATTCATCAAAGGCACATTGCCATACATGCTGGCCAGATCGAAGTGATAGAAAGCACGCAAAAAGAGAGCTTCGCCTAAGAATTGCGCTTTCGAATCATCACTCATGGTTGTATTGGGCAAAGCACTGATCAGCGTATTGGCACAGTTGATGCCTTTATAACGTGTTACCCAGAAGTTGTTGGTCATATCTGAATTGTAATTCAGCATCAAGTCCATGGCTTGCATCAACTTATCGTTGGTCCCACCACCGCCAAAAGCATCGTCACTGGCCAATTGGGCATAGTACAAGAATGATTCTTGCGGATACCCATGTACCTCATTCAAATTTTCATAGATGCCAGCCAAAGCTGCAATACCATCAGCTTCAGATGCTGGGAAGTTTTCTGTGGAAAGCTCACCCATATTCTCTACATTGTCGATGTCGCAAGAGGCAACCCCAAGTGCCAAACAACCCGAAGCGAATAAATATATTATTTTTTTCATCATGTAATCAGTTTTTAGAATTTAACATTAACACCAATCATATAGGTACGGGGAGTGGGGTAGTTACCTACATCAACACCTGTCAGCCAAGGTTCTTCATCGTCGATAGCACGTCCGTTTTCAGGATCCATTCCCTTATAACCGGTAATAGTGAAGAGATTCTGTGCTGCTGCATACATCCGGAGTTGTGGGAACGGACAGTTCTTCCAGATACGCTTAAAGTCGTAGCCTATAGTCAGGTTCTGTAAACGGAAATAGTCGGCATTTTCAACATAGATGTCGGAAATAGACTGCCAGTTTACACCTTCGTTCATACGGGCCAGCAAAGGATATTTGTTGGATGTACCTTCGCCATTCCAATACTGATACACTTCAGTAGTATAGTTCTCTTGTTCACCATCGGTGAATTTACGATAAGAGCGCGCCACCTGTTGTCCCAGTGCAGCGAAGCCTGTTACGGAAAGGTCGAATCCTTTGTAACCGACACTAAGGCTAAGTCCCATCGTTACATCGGGATGCGGATTACCCAGGTCGGTCTTGTCATCAGCATCGATTATTCCGTCACCATTCACATCGACAAACTTCAAGTCACCGGGTTTCAGCGTTTTGCCTTGCAGTGAATTGGCTGCATTGCCGTCTTTCAGTGTCGCTACGTAATCAGCCAGGTCAGCCTGGTTCTGGATAACGCCGTCAGTTTTGTAACCCCAGAAATAACCAATGGGGTATCCTTCTTCGAAGCGTGCCATATAACCGGTTCCCTGAGACAGGTTGTCGAGACCACCGTTGTTGTACTTACGTGAACTGTTTACTTTGGTCACTTCGTTCTGATTGTAAGCGATGTTCCAGTTAATGCCGTAAGTAAAGTCTTTATTTACCTGATCGTTCCAGTTAAGAGCAAGCTCAATACCTCGGTTACGAACTGTACCTGCGTTTTTCAGCTGTTCCGAGAATCCGGTAGTAGGAGTTACAGGAACCATAAGCAACAGGTCTTTAGTGGTCTTTTGATACCAATCGAAGGTAAGACCCAGACGGCTGCCCAGGAAACGGGTATCAAGTCCTACGTTAATCTGTTCAGAGGTTTCCCAGGTAATGTCGTTGTTCGCTAAGCGGGAAGGAACAGCTCCCGAAGTATAACCGTCCTTATCGTTACCGAACGAATAGTTACTTTTAGTGGTGTAACCGAAGGTAGCCTGATAAGCAAAGTTGTCAACCGCGTTCTTGTTACCGTTTTGTCCCCAACCGGCGCGAATCTTCAGGAAGTCGAGCCAATTTTGCGTGCTGGCCATGAACTTTTCGTTCGAAGCTACCCAACCTGCAGAGAATGAAGGGAAGTATCCCCAACGCTTGCCCGGTGCGAAGATAGAAGAACCATCGGCACGAATAATGGCGCTGAGCATGTAAGTTTCATTGAAGTTGTAGTTCAAACGACCGAAGTAAGACATGTTGCGAGTGTCGCCATAAGGTTTGCCCGATACGGTGGCCTTGCCCGTATTGTCCTTCATGAACTCCATATAAGCATGGGCCAAATCGCCGAACACCGAATTAGAGGCTGTAGCCTTCAGTTCAAACCCATTGTTAGGGCGCGATTCGCCATACTCGGTACCTGCCAGGATATCGAAATTGTGTCCACCCAGGTTCAGTTGATAATTCAGTGTATTGGTGGTGCTCCATCCCCAGCCTTGTGACATATTATTACTAGCGCGGTCAATAGTACGGCTATCGCCCTGGTCATTCAATTTGTAAACGGGAAGGTAATTGCGCCATGACGAGGAACTCTGGTTGTAGTTCAACTGACCACGATAGATCAAGCCTTTGATGGGTTGTACTTCCAACCAACCGCTCACATTAAATCCAAAGTTTACGCTCTTATTGTTGGCACTCTGGCTGTTCATCATCGAAGCAATGGGGTTAGTCGTATAAGAGTTATAGTTAAACCAACCTTCTGTACCGGAATTTCTCAAATCGTCATAGCCGAAATACTCACCGTCTTTATTGTAAAGAGGAACCAGGGGGTTGGCACGCAACATGTTCGATATCATATTGCTATATTGATTTCCGTTGTCAAGACCCTGTTTCTGAGAATGCTGATAGTAAAGATTCTGCCCTACTTTCACCACATCAAGTCCGGCATCGTTACGGTAAATCACATGTTCGGCGTTCATACGCAAAGTGAAACGACGATAGTCCGACTTTGCCATGTTGCCAAAGATACCATCCTGATATTGATAGCCCAAACCAGAAGAAAATTTAGTGCGGTCAGTACCCGAAGTAACGTTCAACGAGTGGCTGGAAGTCATTGCGTTTTTGTTGCGGATAAGATCTAACCAGTTTGAACCTTTGTTCGATCCGTTCTGATAAGCAGCCAACAGGTCCGAATCTATATATTTAGACCAATCCCGGGCATCCACACCGCTGTTGAAACGAACCAGGTCTTGTACTTCCATATATTGCTTTGCAGTCAGCATATCGGGCATCTTATACACATTCTGCCAACCGATATTGCCATCATAGCTTATCTGAATCTTGCCTTCTTTACCTTGCTTGGTTGTAACCAGAATTACACCATTCGCGGCAGCAGAACCATAAATGGCACACGAAGCAGCATCTTTCAGCACATCGATACGCTCAATGTCGGCAGGATTGATGTTGTTGATATCACCGCCTACACCATCAATAATGTAAAGAGGCTTGGTGTCACTATTAGTACCGGCACCACGGATAGTTACCTTAAAACCATCACCCGGCTGACCGGAAACAGCCTGAATGTTTACACCCGGAGATTGGCTTTGCAAGGCACCTAATACCTGGGTTGTGTTAAGTTTGGCAATGTCATCGCCTTTTACTTCAACGGTAGCCCCTGTAACAAGCTTCTTTTTCTGAACTCCATAACCTATTACTACTACTTCATCCAGAGATTGCGTATCATCCTGTAAAGATACATTGTACGCTGTTGTTCCTGCAACAACCCGAATCGTTTGGGGCAGGTAGCCGATATACGAAAACTCAACATCGGACCCGGCGGGAACAGTTAATACATATTCACCGTCAAAATTGGTAATCGTCCCATTGCCCGTGCCTTTCTGGATTACATTTACACCGATGAGAACTTCTCCATCAGCAGCAGAACTGATAACCCCTTTTATCGTGACATTGGATTGCGCCATTGCCGGCAAACAACCCATTATCAGAAAGGCTGTAATCATCATTGCTTGTGCGACTTTACCTGGTAAGCCGCTCAAGAATACCTTTTTGCATCTTTTTCTCATAAAAGACTTGATTTTAAAATTGATAAATATAATAGTGTTCACTCATGATAAATTTGATATATGCAAAAGTATGTGATCATGCATTCATTAACTTATACTATTTTATCTATTACTGATATAAAAATTATGAAATGTTTTCCAAAAAATACATTCATTATATATTATACAATTGAAACAAGAAATAGACTAAAAAGTTTAATCTTTATTTACATAATAATTTTAGAAAAAAAGACATATAGCTCATAACCAAAGCCTTTTTTTACATTTATTTTATAGAATCAGATCAATAATCCTAACCAGAAGTTAAAGAAGTCATTAAAAAAAGTAGGTAGTAGAAAGTAGTTGGTAGTTAGTAGAAATTTCAAGTTGTCAAGTTTTAATTGTTTCCACGCGATTTAGCTATAGCCGATTTCCGTTTGCTGCTATGCAGCAAACGCTGTTTCTCTATTTTCAACTGAATCTCCTTGACTATTTCACTTCAACTGCTCCGAATATGTTTTTATGATTTTAATAGTCGTATCCGTATCAAAAACAGAATTAAGTCCTTGTTCCTCCTGTGAAGGATCGCCTACATAATCATCCCATGGATGCCAGAATTCATGTGCCGGACGTCCGAATCCACCCCATGCCCAAAAGTTACAACCGGCCAGTACATCTTTACTTTTCGAAGCATTCACTATTTGCATAAACACATTCGCATAATACCGGTCACGTGCTGTAGTAGGATCATCCAATGTGTATTTGTGGTTATCGCGCGGAAAACCAAATTCTTCCATAATAATCGGCTTCTTTAATTTCCGGGCAATAGCCATATGCTGTTGCATATATTCATTCGTCTTTTCTACACCTACGTCTACTGAACCGGGAATGTCGTTGACATCTATCCAGCTCCAGTTCTTAGGCCAGATATGCATCGTCAGATAATCAACATTCGGATCGGCATGCATTTGCTCAAACAAATCCATATCCATCTCACAGCCCCACAGTCCTTCTGAACCAATCGAGACCAGATGGTTTGCATCCAACTGACGCATCATGGCAGTCGTTTCCTTTACCCAGGCTGCCATCAACGGTTTGGCCTCTTCACTAAAAGCGCGCGGCTCATTCCCAACCTGCCATGACATGATAGCCGGATCATCTGTATATTTCTTATTCGTATATCTGTTTGTGCGTGACATAACATGTTTCACATGCTCCAGAAACATCGTATGGCATTCATTACAACCGGCATACTTAGCCACATGTCCCAGAAATACAGGCCAATCATGTACACCCTTTTCAGGAACACTGCCTTTACCGGCCCATTCGAGATATTGCCCGTATCCCCCACTCCATTCCCAACTATTATTGAGATAAAGCACTGCATACATATCACGTTTGCTCATTTCGGCAAGCAAATAATCAAGGCCATCAAAAATAGTATCATTATAAACTCCCGGCGATTGCTGAAGTGTAGGCATCACTTTTACGGCCTGACCGGCTACACCATCTGCCCCAACCAGAATACGGAGATTATTGATTCCGTTTGCTTTCATAAAATCAAGCTCTTTATGTAAACGCTCACGGTTACCCCCCTGCCCTTCCGAACCAAGAATAGCACCATACCAGAAATTAGTACCGATAAAATAATAAGGCTTTTTGCCAATAAATAACTGCCCGTCTTTTTGGGTTACAAATTGCGCTTTCACTGTATTTAAAGCACACATATTAAATACGATGGTAATAAATAAGATTATTTTTTTCATGGAATATTTATTTTTTTATATCAAATGAGTTATTAGTTGTAGCACTATTTTTCTTCTTGACTACTTAATTCATAATTCATGCCTCATAATTTATAATTCTCAATTGATTTCCTCATTCATCAAAACATTCTCCTTTCCCACAAACTCTCTGAAATCATCACCCGAGGAATGTCCTTCATAAGGAGCATAAAAATGATTCGGCTTATCAGGTTCCCAGGCATTTCGCCAGAATAAAATCCAAGAAATACGATATTCGCTGATAACCGGATAAACTGCCTGCGTGAAATATGTTGATACAGGAATTGATTCCATACCGGTTTCACCAATAGTAGCTATCTTTCCCGATTGAGAGGCATAATCAGTTATAATCTTTAGATTCAGACGCATATCCTCCTGATATTTTTTAAGCGCCTCCGTTTTATCATCACCATACACATAGCAATCATACGCAACCATATCAACATACTCATCACCCGGATATCGTTCCAGATACTCCTCCTTGCTTGTCACCTGCGAAGGAGAATAACAGTATATAAGGTTATGCACATTTTTCTTATCACGCAGATGCTCCACGGTCATGCGCCATAACTGTTTATATTCATCCGGAGTACACTGTTTACTGCCCCACCAGAACCAGGCGCCCGTATGCTCATGATACATCCGGAATACAACCGGAATTAAATTGCCGTCTGCATCCTTCAGATCAAGAAAGAAATCAGCCAGACGATCCAGCCATACCAGGTATTTCCCGTGATTTTCTCCTCCGGGAATGATACTTTTCACGACATAATCCTGTTCGCAATCCCAAGAGGTATTTCCGGTAACCATATTATCACCATGCCAACTGGCAGTCGTAATTCCTCCCCGGTCATATGTCTCCCGGATATAGCGTTTCATATCCGAAAAATAAACAGAATCCAGATTGTATTCTGCTCCTATTTCAATATGACCCAACTCCCAACCGATAACAGCCGGATAATCACCTGTTACATCCCTGACATCCGACCTTCCGGCCTCTTTGTACCACGAATGCCCGTAAGCCAAAGCATCCTGATGAGCAACCATAACCCCCTTATCCAATAAAGAAAAAAGACGATTGTAAAGCGACACCGTTTCACCGGTCGCATTTTTATCAATAGGCATATTCGTGGCATTTTGTGACTGACAAGCAAAAAACAAGAACAACCAACTAAGGATAAATACTTTATTTTTCATACATACTGTACTTCATAATTTATAACTCATAATTCATAATTTCAATGCACATTCTCCCATTATGATAAGGACACTTCCAGAAACCGGCCTTATCATCTTTACGATTAATACTTCCGTCACTGAAACAACTCCAATACCACTCACCATGTTCCCGATCAATCATATGCTCCTTGATAAAAGTCCATGTTTTCTGAGCATATTCTTTATATACAATATTCCCCGAGTTTTTATAAGCATACATAAAACCCACAATCGCTTCAGCCTGCACCCACCAGTGACGCTCCGAATCCATATGATTCTCTTTTTTCTCATAAATCAGACTACCGTCAGGCATCAAACCTTCTGTAGCCGCATCCGCAACTTTAAGTGAAACAGATTTTACCCTTTCAAGCAAATCCCGATCATTTAATAACGATGCAGCTTCATACAAGAGCCACGATGCTTCAATATCATGCCCGTAAGATATAGCTGTAGATTTCAGACACCATTCCTCATCGAAAAACAAACCAAGATGATACGTCTGCTTATCTATAATCCTTTTGATAAATAAATCTATTAATCTTTTCTGCGCAGCCTTTAAACGCTCATCATCCCACACACGACATAAATTCGTATATGGCTCAAGTATATGCAAATGCGTATTCATGGTTTTCTTTTCATTTGCATCTTTATCACTTAAGCGTACATCCTCAATAGCCTGCCATTCCCGGGTATATGCTTCCGGATATCCTCCCAAACCATCATCATGACACTTTTCTATCAAAAAGAAAAACTCTTTAGCTACCTCCAAAGCCTTTTCATTACCTGTTGCACGGTAAAATTCAGAGAATCCGTACAACATAAATCCCTGTACATATGTCTGCTTTTTTGTATTCACCGGATTCCCCTTATAATCAAGTCCCCAGTAAGCTCCACCGTATGTTTTATCCAGAAAATGATCTAGGATATAATCAAACACACGATGTGCAACTTTAAGATACTCGTCTTTTTTCAATACACGGTAAGCAGCAGAAAAAGTCCAAAGTATACGGGCATTCAAAATAGCCCCTTTATTGGCTTGCGGATGTAGTACATTATGCCCATCTATTCGTCCGTAAAACCCGCCATGCGTTTCATCCTGCGTTTTATTCATCCAGAATGGTAGTATATTCTCAGTTAATTCTTTCTTAAATGAATTCATCTGGCTAATCTTTTCTTTTCTAATTCAGAAGTTATACCCTTCAACTTGTCTTCCGACAACGGGTAGAAATAAATAAACACAACAGAAAGTATAGTACCAATGGCCGGCAGGAAGCTTAAAAACATCTTTATACCCTGGATCGTTTCAGGACTCTGAGCCTGATTAGCCTGAAAGCCAAAATACCCTAACAACCATCCGGTTACAGCGCTTCCGATTGCCCAACCCATCTTTTGACTCATCGACGAAGAACTGAAAATAAGTCCTGTCGCACGGTTCCCGGTTTTTAATTCGGAATAATCCGCACAATCTGCATACATCGACCAAAGTAAAGGAAATATACTCCCTGCACAAATACTGATCAAAGCCTGTAACGTAAAAATAAGAACTAAGTTATCCTTATCTAACCAGTAGAACACAATACTTAATACGGTAGCAATAAGCATTGCCCCCATATATGTATTTTTCTTTCCAATCTTGTTGCTAACAGGAGCGGCCAGGATAACCCCTACAATATTAGCAGCCTGTCCCAATGCAAGATAAAGACCGCTAAGAACAAATGGGATACTTAATAAATTAACTGTCCCAAAACTATCCTCTACGATATAATATTTAAAATAATAAACAGTTGCACCATCGCGGATTGAATTAAAAATCAGTGCCGAAACACCAGCGCTCAACAATATCCACCAGGGCCTGTTCTTTAACAAATCCTTCAGATCATCTTTCAATGAAGCCTGTTTTCCCCGGATTGGTTTGATACGCTCGCGCGTAAAAGCAAAACAAAGAAAAAACAAGATTGCACACAATATGGCAATGACTACTACACCCATAAACCAACCATATTGCTGATCTTCAACTGCATTACTATTATTACTAAAGAAATTCACCATAGGCATAAACAGTAGTAAAGCAACAAAGCTGCCGATATAAGCAAAAGTCATTCGGAAAGTAGACAACACATTCCGATCCTTCGGATTCGGGCTCATAACCCCCAGTAAAGAAGCATACGGGACATTAATTGCCGAATAAACCATCATCATTAACGAATAAGTAACATAGGCATAAACCACTTTTCCGGTATTATTCAGATCTGGCGTAAAAAATGTAACAATACCGATAATACCGAAAGGAATTGCCAGAAATAGAAGATAGGGACGAAATTTTCCCCAACGTGTATTCGTCCTGTCGGCAACAATACCCACTATCGGATCAAAAAATGAATCCCATACACGGGTAACAAGAAACATCGTTCCTACAACAGCTGCAGGTAATCCGAAAACATCGGTATAAAAAATCATCAGATAAGATCCGAACAACTTCCAGAACATAGAAGACGCAGCATCGCCGAATCCATATCCGATTTTCTCTTTTAATTTTATTTTATCTGTGTTCATGGCATATATTGAATTGAAAGTGGAAAATTGAAAATTGAAAGTTCAAGATTCCATTAATTGCCCCTAATTGGCTATGGCCGATCTTCGATTCATAATTAATACTTCATAATTATTTAAATCCCTTCCAGGGATTTAAAATTCTTATTCCTGTCAATCAATGCAGTCAATGTTTGTACGGATGTAGCTGAGCGATAACCATCAGGCGCTGTATTGAAACAATAATCAACCAAACGATCAACAGATGATACAGCTACATGCATACGCGTATCACATGATGCATAATAAATATAAACCGTACCATTATCATCCGCAATCCAGCCATTGGAAAACAACACATTTGAAACGTCTCCTACACGCTCCTCTCCTTCCGGAGCCATAAAATATCCGGCTGGTTCTGCAATTAATTTATCCGGTTCCATTAAATCGGTCATGTAAAGATATAAAACATATCGTAATCCGGCAGCACAATAACGAACACCATGAGCTAAATGTAACCAACCTTTAGATGTTTTTATCGGATGAGGCCCCTCGCCGTTTTTAGCTTCTTTAATAGTATGATAATAACGGGAATTAATAATTTTTTCCGCTTTCACTTCCGCACAGGTAATATCATCTATCAATGCCCAGCCGATAAAACCACCATTTCCTGCTTCAATAAAACTATCCTGCGGACGTGTATATAAAGCATATTTTCCATCTACAAATTCAGGATGAAGTACAACATTCCGTTGTTGATGCTCCGACTTCAGATCCGGCAGACGCTCCCACTTCACAAAATCTTTCGTCCGTGCAATACCTGCCGAAGCAACAGCCGATGATAAATCACCTGCAGGAGCATTTGGATCTTTACGCTCCGAACAAAAAATACCATATATCCATCCATCTTCATGAGCTGTAAGACGCATATCATATACATTCACATCCGGATCCTCTGTTTCAGGCATTATTACAGGATAATCCCAAAAACGAAAATTATCTATACCATTCGGACTTTCAGCCACTGCAAAAAACGACTTACGATCATTTCCCTCTACACGAACCATTAAAAGGTATCTCCCATTCCATTTAATAGCCCCTGCATTCATAGTCGCATTTATTCCAAAACGCTCCATAAAATAAGGATTCGTCTCCGGAGAAAGATCATAACGCCAAAAAACAGGAGCATGAGCTGCCGTCAATACCGGATTTTTATATCGTTCAAAAATACCGGTTCCCGGTTGTACCGGTTCATTCTCACGGATTATTAATTGCTCATATTCCGTTGTAATATGTTCAAGCCGTTTTATAAAGTATCTATCCATAATATTTACAGAGATTTTATCCGGTTACAAAAATATAGTCTCAAAAAAATTATAACGCATACTATTTTAACCAATCATAACCATATTCAGATAAAATAACTGAATCTCCCGATATTTATTAACAACTCAACAGCTAACCGCCAATTATCAGCCGACAGAAACGGGACAACCATATTACCACCTAAGTTTATCCCCGAAGGATACTCGAACAATCCATAAGCAATGCATTCAACTATAATGTATCTACAATAATCCTCAATTGAAAAAACAAAGACCCATGATATTCCCCAAAAATAACTTTAGGTTTTCCGGAGTATAATTTTTACCTTCGTTTTGATGAAAAGAGGATCTGCAGATTTACCATTACATTATGGAACTGTTCCACCATGGCTTGCTCAACGGATGAGCCTGTTGGGAGGAGCTATCGTTGAAGCTATCATACTTGAATACGGACGTCCGGCTTTATTACAAAGATTGAGCGACCCTTTTTGGTTCCAGTCATTAGGATGTGTTTTAGGTATGGACTGGCATTCGTCAGGAATCACTACGTCAGTAATGAATGCATTGAAAAAAGCGGTTAATGTACGTTCGTCTGAATTGGGAGTTTACATTTGTGGAGGAAGAGGAAAAGCATCACGTCAGACGCCCTCGGAATTACTGGAAGTAGCAGAGAAGACTGGGTTGAACGGGGAAGAACTGGTCAGGTGCAGTAAACTTTCTGCCAAAGTCGATAACACAGCTATTCAGGATGGATTCCAGCTATATTTGCATTCCTTTGTATTAACAAAAGAAGGAGAGTGGGCTGTCATCCAGCAAGGTATGAAAACAGACGACCGTATGGCAAGGCGTTATCACTGGTTGTCTTCTTCTTTGGAATCTTTTACAGAAGAACCCCATACTTCTGTCTGTGGAAAAAACCAGGGGCTGATTCTTAACCTGACAGATAAACTAGCACTTCCTACAAAGGATGGTATTCTTGAGTTAACCAAAGAGAATCCGGATAAATTGATGAAAGAAGTTTCAATCATTATGCCCAGGCGCCATGATGTTAGGGCTGAAGATGTAAACCTGAAACGACTTGGAGCAGCACTTATACTTGCACATGAAACGAATGTAAGTGATATGGAATCTCTGTTATTACTCGAAGGAGTCGGGCCACGCACTGTACAATCCCTGACATTAGTCAGTGAAGTAATACATGGTACACCATCCCGTTTTGCCGATCCGGCACGTTTTACATTTGCACATGGAGGAAAAGACGGTAGTCCGTTTCCTGTTCCGATCCGTATTTATGATGAAACCATTGATATATTGGATAAAGCTATACATCAGTCAAAATTAGGAGATAAAGACAAGTCGGAAGCTTTGAAAAATTTATCGAAAGTATCCGGAGAGATGGAAAAAGGATATACTCCTAATAATTATTTTGATGACCTGGTGCAACACGAACGTGATACCTCTTATAAATATGGAGGAAAAACGGTCTGGGGAGATGCACAGAAACCAAAAGGAAAAGGAACCCAACTGAAATTATGGGATTGACCAGGAATATAATTTTTTTTAAGTTACTACGTTCAATAATATAAATATGTATGTTTTACTTATAAAAAAGAAATGGAAGAGAAAAGAAAAAGCCACGCAATTCAATGGTATACAAGCCTATGCACTTTTTTACTTATAAATTCTTTGTTTTACTTTAAATATTTATCTCGGTTGAATCCGGTAATTGCTTTTGGAGTCGTTCTGGGTTATATTGCAGTAATTTCTTTTCTTTCCTACCGGTATAATTTTAAAAGCATTTTTTCTAATAAGACTGTTAATATTTGCCTGATCGTATTATATATATGTGCATTCCTGGCTCTTTATTGGCGTATTCCGCAAGAGAGTCTGAATGTTGACCGGTGGAGTGTGATAACATCGTTCTGGGATGCGGCAGTGCAAGGTGAATACCCTTATTATGCCAAATCACATATGGACAATTATCCCGGGCCGATGCCTGTTTATTTTGTCCTTGCTTTCCCGTTTTACCTGGTTGGAGAGTTAGGCCTATATTCCATAGCAGGATTAGTATTATTGTTTTATTTCTTCTATAAATATGGTAATACATCGTCATTTTCCTATGTATTATATTTGGTTGTGAGCTCTTGTGCCATGTTTTGGGAGTTATCTACCCGAAGTACAATATTAGTCAACTCAATGCTAATATTTATGCTTATATTCTATCTCAAAGACATTGACAAGATGGACAAAAAGTGGTTCTGGATATCGGCAATTGTAGGAGGTATTTTATTATCAACACGATCTATATTCGCTTTGGTTTTTTTAATCTGGGGTATCTTTATATTGAAAAACAAAGTCATCCCTTTTGGGAAACTATTTATATGGTGTGTTGTGTTTGGCTGTTGTTTCCTGTTGACGTTCCTGCCATTTATACTGGTTTATCCGAATGACTTTTTTGTGATGAACCCTTTTGTCGTACAATCATCTTTCCTGTTACCATCAGAATCAATACCAGCCCTTTTCGTTATTGCCATTATCTGTGGATTTTTGTGCAGGAAAAAAGAGGATGTGATTTTTTATGCAGGATTCACATTGTTCATTTCAATCCTCATTTATTTTGTATATAAAACTGTTCAGTTTGGATTCATGGAAGCCTATCTGAATAGCAGAATTGATATTTCCTATTTTATTTTTGCTTTTCCTTTTATATTATTTATTGTTTCAAAAAAACTGACAGGAGAGAATCGGTCATAAAGAGGTATGAGGTTCTGCCTCTCCCGAAGGGCTAAAATGCAGGAATTTTGAAAACTTTTGAGTGATTATTGATAGCCTCGCACCATACAAAATGCGTCCTTTGTTCCATTCGTAAATTTTTAAACTAAATATCCATGGCACATCAGATCACCCAAAAGAAACGTATAAATTCAATTGATGCACTAAGAGGCTTTGCACTGTTTGGTATTTTGATGGTCCATTGTATGGAACATTTTGATTTAATGTATCAACCGGAATTAACTTCACCTTTCTGGCAACAAGTAGATCAAATAACAAACGCAACCATATACTTTCTTTTCGCTGGCAAATCGTATGCGATATTCTCGTTACTCTTTGGGCTCAGTTTCTTTATGCAAATGGAATCGCAGGCAGATAAAGGAAATGATTTCCGTAAAAGATTCGTATGGCGGTTAGTTTTATTATTCATATTAGGCTACATAAATGGGTTGATATATATGGGCGAATTCTTTGTCATATATGCTATACTCGGACTTTTCCTCATTCCCCTGTTTAAAGTCCCGACAAAGTGGTTGATAGCCATAGCAGGATTACTATTTCTTCAAATACCGGACCTAATCTCATTTATCTCCCTCTTAAGCGGAAACAGTCCCAATGAACCAACCCATTTGATAGTTTATATGGATCAATTATATGAAGAATCTGCACTCGTATTTATGAAAGGTTCATTTGCTGATGTATTGAATTTCAACTTGTGGAAAGGTCAGTTTGCAAAATTACTATGGGTATTCAATAATGCACGTTATCTCCAGCTAATCGGGCTTTTCATTTTTGGTATGCTTATCGGAAGATCCGGAATATATAAAAGCAAAGAAAAAATCATTACATACAGCCGTAAAGTACTCCCATATGGCATTGTATTCTTCATTTTTTTCTATTCGATTGTAATCGCTCTTCCATATATAGGAGTAGAAGGTTTTGCCCTCCGTGCCGGAACAACTTTATTCAAAACATATGCTAATCTCGGACAAATGATCATATATGTCAGCAGTTTCATGTTGTTATACTATTATACAAAAGCCCAAAACGGAATGGACAAAATGGCTCCTGTCGGGCGGATGAGCGTCACCAATTACATGGCGCAGGGATTTATGGGCGTACCTTTATTCTATGGTTTCGGGGCAAACTTTGCTGAAGAACTGACTTTGTTTCAGTGCATGCTAGTGGGATTTGTAATCTATGCAATCCAGATCACATACAGCAACGGATGGATGAAGCGTTTCTATTATGGCCCCGTAGAATGGTTATGGCGGGTAGCAACCTGGTTTAAACCAATTCCTTTGAAAAGGAATAAATAAGGGATACCTTTTTTAAACGATTAAACTCTTTTTTGAACTTATATAAAAACCTTTTATCCGAGCGGATAAAGACCTTTTAGATTACCGGATAAAGGCCCTTTATTAAATAACCCCCTATAAAGTACAATCAGGACTTTTTCAATACTCCTAGGCAAAGTAATTGGGAAGATTCAGTCAAAAAAAAACCTCAAATAATTTGTTGACTAAAAAAATAGTCATATATTTGCTGCCATACATTTAAATGGAATTTGTTATGCAGCTAACAAAAGCAGAAGAACAGGTAATGCAATATCTCTGGACAATCGGAGAAGGCCTGGTTCAGGACGTACGCAATTGTTTTCCTGATCCGAAACCATCGCGTACTACCGTTTCAACGATTATCCGTATTCTGGAAACAAAAGGTTTTATTGCCCACAAAGCTAATGGACGCGTATTTACGTATTATCCGCTTATTCGAAAAGAAGACTATTCAAAACATCAGCTTTTCGGCATGCTGAAAAACTATTTCAACAACTCGTTTGCATCAATGGCGTCATTTTTTGCAAAAGAATCAAACATGAATCTGCAGGAAATGGAAGCTTTACTCGAAGACACAAAAAAAGAACTGGAAAAAAAACCGGATAAATAAGTCTCAGTTACTAAAAGCAAGAAATATGGAAACATTCGGATTATACAGTTTAAAGGCTGGTATCCTGCTCGCTTTATTTTGGGGCATTTACCATGTATGCCTGCAAAAAGAGACCTTTTACCGGTTCAATCGTTTCTTCTTATTGCTCGGAATGGGTATTGCTCTCATACTCCCACTATATTCGGTGCACTATATAATAGAAGTAAGAAGCTTTGATCCAACTGCTTTCTTGATTGCAAATACTGATTATGCAGCGACAGTAACCGCCACAAATGAACAATCTGTATTGCTACAAATATGCTATCGGCTGTTATCAGTTATTTATATTACCGGCATATGTATTCTGCTTATATTCCGCTTTTTCGGATTATCACGTTTGTTTGCTGCAATCCGGAAAAATCGAATAAAGCGATATGTGAATTATAACCTGATTGAATCACCGGATTTTCAGGGAGCATTCTCCTTCTTCCGGTACATCTTTATTTCCGGTCAATTACTGGAAAATGAAAAACGTATCATTTTAAAACACGAAGAAGCACATATCCGGCAAAAACATTGGGTCGATTTACTGTTAATAAATCTGCTAAACCTTTTCTGGTGGTTTAATCCGGTTATTTGGCTATATGAGAAAGCAATCCGGAATAATCATGAATACCTGGCCGATCAGGCTGTATTAACAGACCACGAACAAGCAGAATATCAGAAAACACTGGTTAATCAATGGTTCAAGGTTCCCGTTTTTCCGGTATCTAACTCATATTCCTATTCAAATCAATTAAAACGAATAAACATGATGAAAAAAAATAATTCAAGCCCTGTTAAACAGCTTTTTGCTTTACTTTCCATACCTGCATTAGCGCTTTTCATGTGGGCATTTGCTGAACCTGAATATGTGGTCAAGACATCTCTACCTGAAATTGTAAATAGCGTTTCCGAAGATAGTGTTAAAGTAATCGGTTATGCTACCAATAACCCTTTAGCCGGTTTGAAGAAACTTAATGAGGAACCATTGATCGTTATTGATGGAGTGAAATCCGATAAAACCACCAACGATATAGAGCAGATTGATCCGGCTCAAATTAGTGAAATGCATGTATTAAAGGATGGATTTGCCCTCGAAAAATATGGAGAAGAAGGTAAAAACGGAGTTATTGAAATTACAACCCTAAAAGCAGTCGTTTCTGTTAATAATAAACAACAAGAAGGTACGGCATTTAAACCTCCATACCCGAAAAATACAAACCTGATCACATTTCCTAAAAAAGAAAGCCCTTTAGTTATCGTCGACAATGAAAAAACAAATCAAAACATAAATACAATTGATCCTGCTAATATTTTTTCATTATCAGTAATAAAGGACAAAGAAAGCCTTAAGGTATATGGTGAAGAAGGCAGGAACGGAGTTGTCAAAATAACAACGCTAAGAGGCAGAAAAACACTTTTAGATCAATCAGGTATTGAAATAGAAGGACATGTCGTAGACGAAAACAATAACCCAATTCAAAATGCAACAGTCGTTGTTCACGGTACAGAAACAATTACTTCCACTGATAACAAAGGAAAGTTTTCGTTACGGGTATCACCCGAAGATTGTATCAGGATATATGCTGATAATTATTCAATGGTAAATTTATTCCCTGATATCAAAAATAAACAGCAGCAGACCATCCAATTAAAACGGGATTTAGATTTAATAGAAGTCAAAAATCCTGAACCGGAAACGCATTCTTCCAATAAGACAGAAAATTTACTCGGATTAAATGGCAATCCGTTGGTTATTATTAATGGAGAAATAGCGGATAAAACATTTGAAGAATTTCATAATATGAACCCAGAAAATATAGCATCTATTACAGTCTTGAAAGACAAATCTGCAGTTGATTTATATGGCGAAAAAGCTAAAGACGGGGTGATACTTCTTACAACAAAACAATAATTTTTTCACCAACCAGATAAGTTGCCTGCTTAATTAAATACAGAAGCACTTTCTTATGCCTGAAAGTGCTCCTATCAATCAATAACTACCAGAAAAAATCACAACAACATTTAAAACAAAATACGCTCTGGCATTTCTGCAATATTAATTTCGGTTGTTTCCAACACTTTCCGGTACAATTGCTCCTTATATTTATCTTCACCAACCAGCAATTGCAAAGCTTGAATTTTTGTGCCTCCCATTGCAGTATTAAGCAATTCGGTTATAAGGTTCGTTTTTTCAGGATAACTTTTAAGTGCATAATCCTCTAATTCAGCAGCCTCTGCTGCAATCTTAACAGCATCATCAATTCCACCTAATTTATCAACCAAACCGATTGCTAATGCCTGGCTACCTGTCCATACCCGTCCTTGCCCAATCGCATCAATTGAATCTTTTGACATGGAACGTCCTTCCGCACAACGGGTAATAAATAAATCATACCCACTTTCTATATACTTTTGCAACATTTGGCTTTCTTCCTCTGTAAATGCTTTCGAATAAGCAGAAATAACAAAAGGAATACCAAAAACATTATTACCCAGCCCACTGTGTTTATTCGTTTTCACCTCATCAAACGAAACACCCATCTTTTTAGCCAACTCTTCACCTTCGGGTATTAATCCGAATATTCCAATCGAACCTGTAAGTGTAGTAGGTTCTGCTACAATGCTTGTTGCAGCACACGAAATATAGTATCCGCCCGATGCTGCATAATCACCCATAGAAACGACAACAGGTTTCACTTTTTTCAGTTCAGAAACGGCATGCCAGATTTGTTCGGAAACATATGCACTTCCCCCACCTGAATTGACACGAAAAACAACAGCTTTCACATCTTCATCGTTTTTTAATGACTGAAGCTCTTTAACATATTGTTTTGCCGTGATTGTACTGCCGGAAATCAAATTACTGCTGTAGTCATCCGGCACGATTGTCCCTTCAGCATAAAGTATAGCGATTTTATCTTTACTATCCTTTTCTTTAGCATCAATCCCCTGCATATTCTTTACGGAGGTCAATCTCAGTTTCTCTTTTTCCTCTGTTTCTGTTAAATCCTTCAGATATTTATCTACTTCACTAATATACATCAATGTATCAACCATCCCAAATTGCAAAATAGAATCAGCCTCATAAAAGCCCAGATATTTATCAGCATATTCATTGAGCTTTTCTACGGGGATATTTCTACTTTCCGAGATATTCGTTAAAAAATACGACCAGGCATCATTCAGATAAGATATCGTTTGTTCGCGATTAGCCTCACTCATTTGATCCTGAATATATGGCTCAACAGCTGATTTAAACGTACCGACTTTAAATACCTGATATTTCACCCCCATTTTTTCATACATACCACGTTGAAACTGTACCTGTCTGCTCATTCCCTGGAAATCAAACGAACCTTTAGGATTCAAAATCACCTTATCTGCCACAGATGCCAGATAATAAGTAGGCTGAGAATACGAATCGGCATAGGCAACAATAAATTTCTGACTATCTTTGAAATCAATCAACGCCTTTCTTATCGGTTCTAAGCTTGCAACACCGGATGTCAAATGGGCACACCTAATATAGATACCTTTGATTTTATCATTTTCTTTCGCCTTTTGGATTGCTTCAACGATATTATCAATCCCGATAGATTTAGTTCCCATTAAAGAGTTTAAGGGGCTATCCCCTTCCCGGTCACTCAATAGTCCGTTTAAATCAAGCTTAAGTATTGTTTTATCTTTCAATGTATATGTAGGAGTTGTGCTGATACTACCAACCACACCACCCAGCATCATCATACTAATCATAGATATTAAAAATAAACCAATCAATACACCGGCCAATGCCGCAAAAAATGTTTTAAAAAAGTCTTTCATAAGTCTTCAGTTTAATATTTATTCTATTCATCTTTTCTATATTCAAGAATATCAGCAGGCTGACAATCCAATTCCTTACAGATGGCTTCAAGTGTAGAAAAACGGATCGCTTTCGCCTTGCCGGTTTTTAATATGGAGAGATTAGCTGGAGTAATATCAATTCGCTCAGCTAATTCAGTAAGCTGTATTTTCCGTCTTGCCATCATCACATCTAAATTTACTATAATCGACATATATATACTTTTCATTTATAATATTCTGTTTATTGAACCGGTAGATTAATTACCGGCTAATAAATGACCATACCCTATTAAATATGGGTATAATTGTAATTCATAAAGACTTGTAAGTAATTGCCAGTCTTTATCTGTTGCACTTCGTTTAAAATAAGCATATGAAACCACGATACCATCATGAAGTGTGTATACTGCCTTTTCCATTTTCAAACTGTAAGTTTTATTTTCCATATTCCACTCTGCATAATCAATAGTTGTGAAACCGTCAGTATATATATAATTCATCCTGAAACTTTCTGTCCACGACTGAGATCCGATATCCCAACGATATGCCTCTTTTGTTTTCACACGTTCATTCTCATCATATGTAAAGAAATACTTCAAATGCGGAACAAGATATTTACCAGAGTCATCCAGTTTACAAATCGTTTGAGTTGGTTTTAGTACAACCTCCCGACCATGATCATAGTAATACCCGGGAGTCGAAGTCTGAGCCTTTAACGGGTTAGTTACAGCAGCTAAACAGATTATGCATACAAACATACATACACTTATTGATTTTCTTATAGATTTTGTTTTCATAGTAATAATTATTTTAAAATTTATAATTTGTCTTCTTTTTATTTTTATGAATATCAAATAGTCAGATCCTGGTCTTCTTTCAGCCGTAATCCGACAGCAAAAATCTCTGCAACCAGAAAAGCAATCATTCCAAACATTAATATACCACCATCGTATGATGAATTTATGATATCATAGTTTTCAAATTCAAGGCTTTTCAAGGCAAGAGTGTTATGTAATAAACTAATAACTATATTCACTACAAACATGATAACAAATCCTATCCCAATTCTTCTTAAACGCCGTACATTAACCCAATCGAAAATGATGGATTTATTGACAGCCAATATTATTTTCACTAAATTAAATACAATCATTATAAAACCTCCTATCAGGATAATACTAGCAGGAAAGATCCATAAAAGATCCATACTAAGACCTTCTGCTTTAGGCACACGTACATATGTTTCTGTTATCCGGGTAGGAACCCATTCTCCTGTTTTCATATTCACTATAGAATCCGGCATATATGAGTCTCCGGTAGGTCTGAGAGCCAGATAAAAAGAATCAAAATGAGCCGGTTTATTAGACGCTCTATTCATACCTTCTTTATATCCTTCCATAAAACTAGCTTTCATATCTGCAAACTCTTTTTCAACAGTATTCCAAAGACTGATTCCAACAGCTATTCCAATAAAAAATGTAATTAAATTAAATCGCTTTTTCATAGCTCCATATTATTAATTGTTATTCATATATTATTTATCGTTTTTCGATATGCAAATAAATATAATATTTTTTATATCACCAAATATTTTTATCGAAAAACGATAAATATTTTCCGAAAAAGATAAATTATTTATTCTTACACAAAATACAAGACTAAAAACGCCACATATTCTTACTGATTTTCAGACTATTTATCTTTTGACATACTTCTGATAAAAAAATCAGTTTCTATATTCGAAAAGCATTTTTATTAACAAACCGAACACCCTGTTCGAAAACGGACACTTTTACCAACATAATATATTGACAAAGTGCGTATTAAAATTATGGCATAGCATTTGCCTTTATTTATAAAAATATCAATGAAATGAAACGATACATGAAAAAAGTATTTATATCAACGATTTGCACATTATTGGCAACTTTTGCATCGTATACACAGGATAGCACAAGCTACATAAAACTCACTCTTCAGGAAGCCATTATATTAGCCCAAATACAGTCCGTGGATGCAGCGGTCGTTCTTAACAAGCTAAAAACAGCTTATTGGGAATATCGTACACACCAGGCAGACCAATTACCTGAAATAAATTTTGAGGGAACATTGCCGTCATACAACAATAATTATAGTAGATACCAACAGCAGGATGGCTCATATACATATGTACAAAGTAACTGGCTAGGACTAAACGGAAAAGTCTCTATCGACCAAAATATCGCATTAACAGGAGGTAAGGTTTCACTGAATACCTCTCTGGACTTTACACGCCAACTAGGAAAAGGAGCTTACAACGAATATATGAGCATACCGGTAGGTCTCACATTCGAACAACCTATATTTGGTGTAAATAAGCAGAAATGGATGCGCAGAATAGAGCCCGTACGATATAACGAAGCTAAGGCATCTTATATTGAAAATGTAGAAGAAATCACAATCCTGACAATTGATTATTTTTTCAACCTATTAGACGCAAAAGCCAGCCTGAACATCGCGAATCAGAACTTTGAAAATGCAACGAAATTATATGATATCGCTGTTGCCAGACGAAAAATCGGACAAATTTCTGAAAGCGAATTAATGCAATTGAATTTATCAGCCCTGCAGGCGAAAGGAATTGTAACCGAAGCACAATCAAAACTGAACACCCGTATGTTCCAGCTACGTTCATTTCTCGGCCTAAGCGAAGATGACCTGATTGAACCTGTAATTCCCGGATTAGCACCATCTTTCCGTATGAATTATCAGACCGTACTCGAAAAAGCGTTGGAAAATAATTCGGTAGCCAAAAATATACTCCGCCGCCAGTTAGAAGCAAGCTATGCAGTTGCATCAGCCAAAGGTGAACAACGCAGCATTAGTCTATTCGCATCGGTCGGATATACCGGAAAAGATACAACTTTCGAACAAGCTTATAATCACCTGAGAGGAAATCAACAAATCGAAGTGGGAGTTATTATTCCTTTAGTAGATTGGGGGAAACGTAAAGGCAAAGTGAAAGTCGCAGAATCAAATCGTGAAGTAATATTATCAAGGACAAAACAGGAACAGATGAACTTTAACCAAAATGTATTTCTATTGGTTGAAAACTTCAACAATCAGGCAGGACAATTAGAAATAGCCGAACAAGCTGATGTTATCGCAGAAAAAAGGTATCGGACATCTATCGAAACATTCATGATTGGAAAGATCAACATCCTCGATCTGAATGATGCCCAAAAAACGAAAGACGAAGCTAAACTAAAACATATTCAGGAACTATATAAATATTGGAATTATTTCTACAACATCCGTAGTGTCACTTTATATGACTTTATAGCAGACAACAACCTGGATGCAGATTTTGAAGAAATTATCAGGAAATAGCAACGGATCGAATTTTAGTAGGCCTTGAATTTTGAACTATTAATAAAAGATGTATATTTGAAATAATAAACAGTTTCTAATATGATTTTAATAATCGACGACGACACTGCCGTTCGCTCTTCATTAACATTTTTACTGAAGCGTGCCGGTTATGAAACAAAAGCCGTTGCAGGACCTGAAGAAGCACTACTGATTGTGAGGGAGATTGCACCTCAGTTGATACTGATGGATATGAATTTCACACTAACGACTTCAGGCAAAGAAGGTATTCAGCTTTTAAAACAGGTGAAAATTTTTCAACCCGACGTTCCGGTAATATTAATTACGGCATGGGGTTCCATTTCACTGGCTGTCGAGGGTATGCAAAACGGAGCATTCGATTTTGTCACAAAACCATGGAATAATGAATTATTACTTAACTCTATCCGTACAGCGCTGGAATTAACCAGACAGGAAAAAGAACAATTGCAACCCTTGAATAGAAATGAAGCAAATGATAAGTTCCGGTTTGATAAAATTATCGGTAAAAGCGATGCCTTAATGAATATATTATCTACTGTTTCACGCATTGCTCCTACAAACGCATCAGTTTTAATAACAGGCGAAAGCGGTACCGGAAAAGAACTGATTGCCGAAGCAATTCACACCAACAGTCAACGTGCCAAAGAAGACTTTATAAAGGTAAATCTGGGAGGACTCTCACAAAGCCTTTTCGAAAGCGAAATGTTCGGACACAAAAAGGGAGCATTTACAGATGCACACATAGATCGGACCGGACGTTTTGAAATGGCAAACAAAGGAACCATCTTCCTCGATGAAATAGGTGACCTCGAACTGGCAAGTCAGGTAAAACTACTGCGGGTACTGCAGGATCAGACTTTTGAAATACTAGGCGATAGCCGTCCTCGCAAAGTAGATGTAAGAGTAGTTAGCGCAACAAATCGTAACCTCCGGGAGATGGTGACAAATCGCACATTTCGAGAAGACTTGTTTTACAGGATCAATTTGATTACAATTCACCTGCCCCCCTTACGCGAACGTACCGAAGACATACCATTATTGGCTGCTCATTTTGCAGATAATCAAACAAAAATAAATAAATTACCAAAAGTAAAATTTACACCTGCAGCAATTGCTTATTTAAAAAACCAACCCTATCCCGGGAATATCCGGGAATTAAAGAACCTGGTCGAACGAACAATACTTGTATCCGATAAAACAACATTGGATGCATCCGACTTCGAGGTTCAGAATATACATTCACAACAAATCAAAGACAAAACAACATTCGAAGGACTTACACTCGACGAAATTGAAAAACAAACCATTCTTCAGGCTATCGAAAAACATGCCGGCAATCTCTCACATGTAGCTTCGGCTCTAGGCATCAGTAGAGCAGCACTATATAGAAGACTGGAAAAATATAACATTACAATAGAAAACAAATAACTCTGAATAAAGGCAATATAGGTGAATACTAATGTAATTTTCCCCTTTAGGGGATAGGGGGAGGGAATCTTGTATGAAATTAAAAGGCATGTTCTGGATACTGACTATTTTATTGCTGATAATCATGGCAATAATAAGCTATGAAGTCTTTTATAATTCATCCTTTTATAAGTTTCTCGCTGTCGAAATATTAGTCCTTATAACAGCTGTTTATCTGTTTGCCTTTTACAGACGAATCATAAAACCGCTGCAAATCATTGGTGACGGGATGGAATTACTGAAAGAACAGGATTTCAGTTCACGCCTACGACGTGTCGGGCAAACGGAAGCCGACCGGATAGTTGATGTCTTCAATAAAATGATGGAACAGCTAAAAAACGAGCGTCTATATTTAAGAGAACAAAACCAGTTTCTGGACCTACTGGTGAAAGCTTCGCCCCTGGGGGTTATTATTCTCGATTTGGATGAAAAAATACAATCGGTAAATCCGGCTACTTGTAAAATATTTGGTTTAAAAACCTCCGATAATATTATCGGAAAGCACCTCATTGAAATCGATTCCCCTTTGGCTATAGAACTCTTAAATATTGAAAAATACGATTCACAAACCATTCGTCTCAATAACGCCAATATTTACAAGTCCACACACTCTTCATTTGTTGATCAGGGATTTCATCACTCATTCTATTTGATCGAGTCATTGACCGAAGAAGTTTTTAAAGCTGAAAAGAAAGCTTATGAAAAGGTGATCCGTATGATTGCCCATGAAGTCAACAACACGACAGCAGGAATCACATCTACGCTGGATACACTCCAAAACACCTTCAAAGAAGTAGAAAATACAGAAGATATACATGAAGTACTGCAGGTAGCCATTGAACGCTGTTACAGTATGAGCCGGTTCATTACAAATTTTGCAGACGTAGTACGGATACCCGAACCACAACGGCAAAATTTTGAATTAAATACACTCGTATCCTCCTGCAAACTTTTTATGGAAAATGTCTGCCGGAATCGTAATATACAAATAGTAATGAAACTATCGGAAATATCACCTGTGGTAAAAATTGACAGCCTGCTTTTCGAACAAGTACTGGTGAATATCATTAAAAACTCTGCCGAATCAATCGGCAGGGACGGAGAAATCTTCATACAAACAACAAACGATCCCGTATGTCTTGAAATTGCTGATACCGGAAAAGGAATAGATAAAGATACGGAAGCCAAGTTATTCAGTCCGTTCTTTTCCACCAAACCAAACGGACAAGGTTTAGGACTTATCTTTATCCGCGAAGTATTACAAAAACATGACTATACATTCTCTTTACAAACTGGAAAAGATGGCCTGACTCGTTTTCGTATTTGGATGTAACCATTTTTTATCTGATCATTGAAAATAGATTTCATAAAAAATATAAAAAACCAGAAAATACCTATCCATAGGCTATTTTTATTAAGATACAAATCGTAATTTTGTTCGGTTTTTCTAAGCACCTGTTTAAATTTTTCACCATAAAGAATTTAAACAGGTTTTAGGTATGACATTTCTTATTATAAACCCTTATAAATCAAATCAAGAATGTGTAGAATTGAAAAAATTGTTGCCCGTGAAGTGCTTGATTCAAGAGGCAATCCTACTATTGAAGTAGATGTGGTTCTGGAAAGTGGAGTAATCGGTCGTGCTGCTGTACCATCAGGTGCATCAACAGGCGAAAATGAAGCATTGGAATTACGCGATGGTGACAAAAGTCGTTATTTAGGAAAAGGTGTTTTGAAAGCTGTTGAAAATGTAAACACAGTAATTGCACCGGCTTTAATCGGTATGTGCTCTTTACAACAACGCGCTATCGATCAGAAAATGATCGCATTAGACGGAACAAAAACAAAATCTAAATTAGGTGCAAATGCTATTTTAGGTGTTTCCCTGGCTACAGCTAAAGCTGCTGCTGAATATTTGGATATACCTTTATACCGCTATATCGGTGGAACTAACACATATACGCTTCCTGTTCCGATGATGAATATCATTAACGGAGGTTCTCACTCTGATGCTCCTATTGCATTCCAGGAATTCATGATTCGTCCGGTAGGCGCTCCTTCATTCAAAGAAGGTTTGCGTTGTGGTGCTGAAGTATTCCATGCACTGAAAAAAGTATTACATGACAGAGGCTTAAGCACAGCTGTAGGTGATGAAGGTGGTTTTGCTCCTGCCTTAAACGGTACTGAAGACGCTTTGGAATCAATCCTGAAAGCAATTGAATTAGCCGGATACAAACCAGGTGTTGATGTAACTATCGCGCTTGACTGTGCTTCATCTGAGTTCTATGATAAAAAATCAATCTACGACTACAGCAAATTTGAAGGCGCTAACGGTGCAAAACGCACTTCTGCCGAACAAGCTGATTATTTGGCTGGATTAGTAGCTAAATATCCGATCGACTCTATCGAAGATGGTATGGACGAAAATGATTGGGAAGGCTGGAAACTGTTAACTGATAAAATTGGTGACAAATGCCAGTTAGTTGGTGACGACTTATTCGTAACAAACGTTGACTTCCTGAAAAAAGGAATAGAATTAGGTTGCGGAAACTCAATCCTGATCAAAGTAAATCAAATCGGTTCATTGTCCGAAACATTAGATGCAATTGAAATGGCTCACCGTGCCGGCTACACTTCTGTAACCTCTCACCGCTCAGGTGAAACAGAAGATGCTACTATCGCTGACATCGCTGTTGCTACCAACTCAGGACAAATAAAAACAGGTTCGTTGAGTCGTTCAGACCGTATGGCTAAATATAATCAATTACTTCGCATAGAAGAACAACTAGGTGATTTAGCCGTTTACGGATACAAGAAAATTCAACGCAACAAATAAATCCTGGAAATAGGATTTACAAAACGTAAAAAAACCCGGATATTCATTTAATCCGGGTTTTCTTTTTATATTTACTATTGAAATGCCTCACGCCTATTATTTGATACGTTTATAAGTCATGACCATCTTCACATTTCCAATAAAAGGTATAGGTATATTATCTACTCCCGCCAAAACCTTGTAGACTGAAGCATAATCAATTTCCAATTGATCTTTAGATACAAATTCAACATTAAAACCGATTTTCAATTCCTTGTTTCCCGCTGCAATCTTCAATTCTTCTGATTCAATTTCAATCCTTTTTCTCTCATCATTAAAACTCCACTTTCCTATAATTTCCTCACTTGAAGGAGTATCTTTCAATATAAACGTTCCGTCATCCTTCAATTCCAGATACCCTTTCTTTTGGTCATCACGCAATAAATCTTTCTCAACATCTTCCCTAATCTGCTTTTTGATTAGAGCAGGAATATCCCTGAACTCTATTTTTTCAGGTTGCCATCGCCCGATCAAATCTTTTTCAACTATAATATCCTGTTTCTTATCACTTTTTCCACATCCTGTGACCAACCCGATCAATAAAATAAAAAGAATTGCTTTAAATGCTTTCATACCTATCATTTTTGAAATTATATGCAAAAGTAAAAAGAATATTCACGAAAGCACAAAAGAACCTGTAATATAGAACAAAAAAATAACGGCTATTCATCTAAATAGCCGTCATCGAGTAAAAAAAATATATAATTAATCAGGCAACCGTAACTTCCGGATCCAGATATACATCCTGAATCGTTTGAAGTAACAAAATGCCATCCTTCATGGGCTTTTGGAAAGCTTTACGTCCGCTGATTAATCCCATCCCTCCGGCACGTTTATTTACAACAGCCGTTATAACAGCATCTTTCAAGTCTGTACTACCATGTGACTCTCCGCCTGAATTAATCAAACCAGCCCTTCCCATATACCCGTTTACGACCTGATACCGGCATAAATCAATAGGATGTTCAGTAGTCAGTTCGGTGTATATCTTTTGGCTGTATTTTCCAAAATTAATTGCAGGAAATCCTCCGTTATTCACAGGCAATTTCTGTTTAATAATATCAGCCTGTATTGTAACACCTAAATGATCTGCCTGTCCGGTAAGATCTGCAGATGCGTGATAATCAATATCGCCTTTCTTAAAGGCATTATTTCTCAGATAACACCATAATACAGTCGCCATACCTAATTCATGTGCATACTCAAAAGCCTCTGCAATTTCAACAATCTGACGACGACTTTCTTGTGAGCCGAAATAAATAGTCGCACCTATTGCAGCAGCTCCCATATTCCATGCTTCTTTCACTGTTCCAAATAAAATCTGATCATACGAGTTTGGATAACTTAATAGTTCATTATGATTAATCTTTACCAAAAAAGGTATTTTATGCGCATACTTACGGGCAATGCTACCTAACACTCCAAACGTGGAAGCAACAGCATTACAGCCTCCTTCAATTGCTAACTGTACGATATTTTCCGGATCAAAATAGATTGGATTAGGGGCAAAAGAAGCACCTGCAGAATGCTCTATCCCCTGGTCTATCGGTAAAATAGACACATAACCGGTATTAGCCAATCTGCCGTGTCCGAATATAGCCTGCAAGCTACGTAAAGTCTGTATGTTCCGATCCGAATTAATCCAAACATCATTTATCTGATTTGGAGATGGTACATGAATAAGTGATTTATCAATTGTTTTGCACTTGTGATTCAAATAATATTCGGTTTTATCTCCTAATAAATTCAAAATTTCCGATCTATCCATAATATAAGACGTTTTATAGCTTAATAACAAGAAAATAGGAAAAGAAGTTCAAAAACTTATTCCCCCAATATTTTTATTTACATGAAACGAAGTATGATTTCCACAAAGTTTAAAGTTTCGGGTTCCAAATAAAACCATTGAACTTTGAACATGAAACCTTGAACTTAAATATGCGAGTTCCATGCGACCTTAATGTAAAAAATAAATATTATGGTATAAAAAACATTTTGATAAAGAAAATGCGATAAAACAAAACATTTTCATATTTAATATTGTTCTAATATCAAATTTGTAATATTATGGCAAAGTTTGAAATTACGAAAAGGAAAAATGGAGAGTTTCAGTATAATCTGAAAGCTAGTAATGGCGAAATAATTCTCACGAGTGAAGGATATGTAGCAAAAGCAAGTTGTGTAAAAGGTATCAATTCTGTGATAAAAAACAGCACAGAAGAGCAACGATTTGAAAAGAGAGTTGCTAAAAACAGTAAATACTTTTTCATCTTAAAAGCGAAGAATGGCCAAGTCATCGGAACAAGTGAAATGTACGAAAGCGAAGCTACACGCGATAAAGGTATTGCTTCTGTAAAAAAGAATGCTTCTTCAGCAAAAATTGCAGATATGACAAAAAAATAATGCAGATTCAATAGATTGTACAAAATACAAATAAAAAGAGATGTTTTTCATATGAAAAACATCTCTTTTTTATTAAACCGATTCAATTCGTTCATTATTCCTCTACAGGAGCTGTCGGAGCCTCAGTAGCAGCATCCGGCTGAGCTGTTCCAAAATCAGGTCCTACCAGATTCGGATCAACCAATGTAGCATCATTGATCTGCTGTTGCATCTCCGACTGTTGTTGAACATGTGTTTCCCCACGCGGAATAAAGACTGTGATTAAAATACATAACACAACTACTGTTCCGGCTAACCCCCATGTTGCCTTTTCCAAAAAGTCAGTCGTTTTACGAACACCCATCACCTGATTAGACGACGAAAAACTAGATGCTAATCCACCCCCCTTAGAGTTCTGAATCAACACAATCAATATTAGGAATATTGATGCTATCAAGATTAAGATAGAAAGAAATACGTACATTATTTTATTTTTTAGTATGAATAATCAATTTCTCCAAAAATCGTATTTGGTCTGCAAAGTAAATATTTTTTTCCGGATATTTCAAACTTAAATTTTTAATTATTTCCAGAGCCTTATCATAACGTTTCTGCTTTATATGCACATGAGCCAGTGTTTCAGTAAAATACGAGACATCCAACGTCTCTTTTTCCAAATTCAACGGAGTATTTTCTATATTAAAATTTTCTCCTTCATTTGCAGAAGAGTCCATAACCAAACGTTTACCGAAATGTTCACTTCCACTTTCAATAAATGAATCTATCAATTCCTGATGTTGCATTTTCTTATCCGATCCTTCCGATTTAGGCTCATCATCCAACAACAATTGCATATAATCAGCCGAAACAGGAGGATGAAAAATGAGAGATTCATCAATTATATTTTTCCCTGAATCTGTCGTCTCTGATAAAAAACTATCCACCAGAGTAAATTTATTTTCTTTCTGGATATCCTCTTGTTTATGAAGTTTAGCTACAGGCTTCACGTATTTGTCACCATCCAGTAATATAAATAATTTTGTCCGGTCAGGTAAATAGATTGCCATTTTTTTCAGGTCAACTTTCAGGCGTATATCATCCAGTACTGCTAAATTCTTCAGATAAAGCATCCGGGCAGCGTGAAAATAGGGAAAATCAGCCACAATCTGTTTTAATTCAGGCAAAGTTCTTTCCGAGAGATTTCCCGGATCATCCATTAACTGATATAACTCCGCACACGTCATAACTTACCAATTCGCAACTGTAGCATTATATATCTGATCAACAATCTCTTCTACAATTTCCGCACTTAATTGTCCCTCTACTTCCTGAAGCATTTTGTCTGACGAGAAATCACGATACGCAGAAAAAGTTTGTTCAAAATCCTCATCCGGATTCACTTCATTGGTAAAACGTACCCGTATTGAAATAGTTATCCGGTTATCCGAATCAAAGCCATCATTTTTAGGAGCCATAGAAGTAGACTTATAATCGGTTATTTCACCTTCCAGATCAAGGGTTCCGTTTTCCCGGACAATCTCGAGTCGGGTTTGACGGATAAATTTATCTTTCAAAGCCTCTGTAAACTCCGAAGCCAACGGAGCGTAAGTATATGATGCCATATTCGGAAAATCCTTGATCGAGATTGATTTCACCACATTATAATCAATCGAAGCACCATTAAACTTATACGATATCGTACAAGATACCACCCCAATAAACAATAAAAAAAAACAGCAAAATGGTATGATTCCTCCCGACTTTCTATTCCAAACCATATTCTTTAATTTTTCGGTATAACGTACGTTCCGATATTTTTAAATCAGCAGCCGCATTTTTCCGTCGTCCGTTATGTTTCTCCAATGCTTTGCGAATCATATCTTTCTCTACATCTTCTAGTGAAAGCGATTCTTCAACCGAAACAGGTTCAATATCCTGGTACGAATGTACGGTCTGAATCGAACGTGGCGTATATGCCTCATCACTCTCAACAGGAACTGCCATCTGAACATTCCCATCCATGATATCATGAACTAACTTTTTCAATTCGTTCACATCCTTCTTCAAATCAAATAAAACCTGATAAAGAATTTCACGCTCATTATTGAATATTTTCTGATCATGATCACGATTCACCACAGCAGGAAGCTTCTCTACATCCGAATTAGGCAAATACAACCGTAATTCTTCAGCCGAAATCGTACGGTCACGCTCAATAACTGAAATACGTTCTGTAATATTTTTTAATTCGCGCACATTTCCGGGCCAGCGATAACTCAATAATAATTGGCGGGCATCCTCCTCCAATTGGATAGGAGGCATTTGATATTTCTCTGCACAATCGCTTGCAAACTTTCGGAACAACAACAAAATATCTTCAGGACGCTCACGTAAAGCCGGGATCTGAATAGGAACGGTATTCAACCGGTAGTATAAATCTTCACGAAATTTCCGTTGTGTAACAGCCTGTGCCAGGTTTACATTCGTAGCAGCAACAATACGTACATTCGTTTTCAATACTTTTGACGACCCAACCTTTATAAATTCTCCGGTCTCCAATACGCGAAGCAAACGAGCCTGTGTTGGTATTGGCAACTCCCCCACTTCATCCAGAAAAATAGTACCTCCGTCTGCAACCTCAAAATAGCCCTTACGGTCAGACAATGCCCCGGTAAAAGAACCTTTCTCATGCCCAAATAATTCCGAATCAATCGTGCCCTCCGGAATAGCCCCACAGTTTACCGCAATATACTGTCCATGCTTACGTGGACTATTCTGATGAATAATCTGTGGAAATGTTTCTTTCCCAACACCACTTTCACCGGTAATTAAAACGGACAAATCGGTAGGAGCAACCTGAAGAGCCACATCAATAGCCCGGTTCAATCCCGGACTATTACCTATAATTCCAAAACGCTGCTTTACTTGTTGAATATCTACTGTAGTCATTGACACCTGTAATTTTTTCAGCACAACTGACAAAATTACAAAATATGTAACGAATTACAAAGTAACAAAGTAATATTTTCAATACAGAATCACCTTACGATTTAACAATTAAACAATCTTTTCAAATAGATTTCTTGACTACTAATGTAGTGATAATTTCTTTGACTACTTATTCCCTTCATTTACTACCATAAGTAGCATTATAAAGAAACGCAGCTAATTCATCATCATTTGTATATTGCTGGATAACATCTGTAGAAATAGGCTCCCCTATATACACATCCAGTGTCTTACCTCGCTTATTGAAAGCTTCGGTTGGTACCCGTAATGTCCGGATCTTCCAGCTGACATTTCCCAACCAATAAAAAAAGTTTGTATTCTGACAATCAAAATAAACAGGATAAACAGGAACCTTTGATTTACGTATTAAACGAATAATACTATGTGTCCAGGCCAAATCCCGCACTTGATTATCCTTATTTTTAAAAGACATAGCTCCTGCCGGGAAAAAGCCCATCGGATGCCCATCTTTTAACCAGCCAAGCGAAGCACGCACGCCATTTACATTTGATGGATTTCCCGAATTCTTATCATCAGTCCTGGGTTTTACCGAAATAAAATTATCACCCATAGCGCTGATCCTCTCCAGAAATCCATTCACCATCACACGAAAATCCTTCCTGCGCGAAGCAAATATATCAATCAGAATAATTCCATCCAATGAACCGATAGGATGATTAGATACTGCAATAAAAGCACCTTCCGGAAGAGAATTCAATCGTTCCTGATGATGAATGCAATACTTTACATTCATCAACGGATCGGATAACATAGCCGATGTAAACGCAGCCCCCCGTAAATGACAATGATTAGAATGAATCTGATTAACCTTATCCATATTCACCCATTTAAGAAGACCTTTTCCAATAAATGCAACCAGCCTATTCTTAAAGATGGGAATCATTTCCTGCAAATCGTGAATATCAATTACCGTTTTTTTCATTTCAAAGAGAATCGTGGTATCAACATTGAGAAACTGTCCCTAAATAACTTTACTCATTTCCCTGCACATTTTTTCATGCTTTCTGACTGATAAAAACAACACAAAATTAAGTATGACTATTTCATAAATGAAATAAATCCATACATATCCGCTTAAAACAACAACAAAAAGCACAATCGTACGCCCGTTAAATGTCATCCAATCGATATACCGCTTCATCAAAGCAGCACTTCTTGCACGAAAATCCAATCGGATATTTTCAGGAATATCATCCCCATATTTCTCACGAAGACTCTTTAAAAAATATTGAAGCGAGGGCGTCATCTCTTCCTGAACATGTGTATAAGCCTCATATAAAGAGTAAAAGAATTTATTAACCGAACCCTTCATGACTTTCTGTTGAGCCTTCACCTGCTCCAGATTCGTAAATTCAGCGCCTTTTTCTTTACTGACAAAATATAAGTGTAAAGTCTTATAATAATCTGTTATATTAGCCTGTAATAAATGCGACAATCCGGATATTACTGCCGGAATAAAAAACAAAGCAGTTCCATATTGATCCGTCAAACGCAAAGCCAACCCCACATAAATCAATAAAAACCAAATATCACCGGCAACACCATCCAATATACGACCGATTGCCGACTTAATACCGGTAAGACGAGCTAATTGACCATCTACACAATCTAAAATATTGGCAGCAATCAATAAAAGAACACCCAGTAAATTATACGTAAAGCTATTAAAATAAAACAAAAAACCCGTACCCGCTCCCACAAATATAGAGAGAATAGTAACCATATTCGGAGTAATTCCCGTTCCACGCAATGCACGCGCAAGTTGATAACCTATAGGCCGGTAAAAATATAAATCAAGGATATTTTCAGTTTCTATAGATTTCAGCGATGCTTCAAACTCTTTATTCATTTTGATTTACTTATATGAGTAACCTCCACTCACAACAATAACCTCCCCATCAAAATAGCTATTTTCGATCAACATCTTATACACGTCTGCCAATTCATCCGGATCACAAAACCGCCCCAATGCCAATTTCCGTTCAATATTCATACGAATTTCCTTAGGCTTATCTTTTTGCCATTCCGTATCAATAAACCCGGGAGCAACAGCATTCACACGTATCTGATAAGGAGATAAAAACTTTACTAAATTTTTTGTCAATGCATGTACGGCCGATTTTGTAACCCCATAGGACAATGAGGTGGCATGAGGCTCTATCCCCATCAACGAACCTGTAAAAACCACACTCCCTCCGGGATTTATATATGCAATGAGTTTCTGCAATAAAAACACAGGAAAATGCACATTTGCAAAAAACATACGTTCCCATTCAGCCAACTCCATTTGCTCAAAAGATGCACGATATGTAAGTCCTGCATTAAAAACAATTGCATCCAGCTTCAACGAATGTGCAGTCAAAAAACATTCAATATCTTCGATAGATTGACTGTTTGAGATATCCGCCTGTAATACTTCAACTGTCACATTACAATCTTTCTTTATGGAAGCTGCCGTAGCCTTTGCCGTATCCGTATCCGATCCGTATGTCAGTAATAAATCATAGCCTGCATGTGCTAAACTAAAAGCAACAGATTTCCCGATACCTTTCGTACCACCCGTAATTAATGCATATTTTGGCATTACAAATCCTCCGGTTTATATTTCTTCTCTGATTTCACAGAGACAGGCTTTGCACTTTGTTCTTGTTGTAAATTATTTTGGTATGAATCGTGGATTGTTTTCCGTAAAGATGAAGATGAAACACCCGTTCCATAAGGGAAATAAAAAACCTGTACGCCTAACTCTTTCAGATAATCATATTTACCATACCAGTCATCCCCAACAACAAATGCATCTATATTCAGTTTTTTTACGATCTCCGTATGATCCAATGTATGCTGTGGAATTACAATATCAGGAGTTTTCAAGGCTTCTATAATTTGTAAACGCTCATTAAAAGGTATGATTGGAGGCGCTTTATAAGACGAGACCAGTTCATCCGTACTCACTCCCACAATTAAGATATCGGCTAAACTCCGGGAATAATTGATCATTCGCAAGTGGTTATAATGAAACATATCAAACGTACCCGAAGTATATACGATGTTCTTATCTTTAAACATAGTTTTATTTTTGTTTTGTTTATTCGTTTGGCTCTTCTTTTGTCAAATCAAGCTTTACATTATCTCCACCTCTATCCACATACTGTTTTCTCAGGGGATTAGAGGTGATTTTCTGATAAATTTGCCGGCTCCGGTAAATATCCAATGCTGCATATAAAGCCTGACGAAAAGACTCTTCCGAAGCTTTATTTTGGCCGGCAATATCGTATGCCGTACCATGAGCCGGTGAAGTACGTATTAAAGGTAAACCGGCGGTATAATTAACTCCGTATTCCATTGCCAATGCTTTAAAAGGAGCCAGACCCTGATCATGATACATAGCCAGGATTCCATCGAATTTAAAACATAAATCCGAACCAAAAAAACCATCTGCCGGATAAGGACCAAAACTCATCACACCCTGCTTTTCAGCTTCAGCCATAGCAGGCATAATCATTGTTTGCTCTTCGTCACCCAACAATCCGTTATCACCGGCATGAGGATTCAATGCCAATACGGCAATACGTGGCTTAAGAATATTAAAATCCTGCTTTAAAGAAGTATTGAGAATAAGAAGCTTTTCAGTTATATCCTGCTGTGAAAGACGATTTTTCACCTCTCCTAACGGAATATGCCCGGTAACTAACGCTACACGCAAAGCTCCTTTCATTAAAATCATTAAAGACTTGTACTTTCCACTCTCACCAAAGTGCTCTTCCAGATATTCGGTATGGCCTGAAAAATGAAATGCCTCATTTTGAATATTGAACTTATTAATCGGAGCAGTTAAAATAGTATCTATGCCCCCCCGTTTAGCATCGGCAATAGCAGCTTCAAGCGACTTAAATGCAGCAATACCGGCTTCACTGGTTGATTGAGCCAATTCGATTTTCACATCTTCCCCTACACAATTAATCAAATTCACTTTCCCCTCAACTGCATCTTCTGGTCTTTTTATTATTTTAAAGTTCACCGAAGACAACTCCATCGTTTTTTGATGGTAATGGGCTATTTTCTGCGAACCATATATGACCGGAGTACATAATTCTGCAACCCTTTCATCTGCAAAAGTTTTCAGTATTACTTCATAACCGACTCCGTTAATATCGCCATGTGTAATTCCGACTCTAATCAATCGTCCTTCCATCTATCATCATTCATTTGTTTCTACAGCTAATATTGCCTCAGTGTTATTACCGGTAGCTGTTTCACCCGGCAAAAGCAATGTATAAAGAGAGGCCTCTATTCGCCTTATATAACTACGTTTATCCGTTTCAGGAGCATACACAAATCCCTCCGCTACAACAACCCGGTTATTCACTTCATCTAAACGGGCAACACTCACAAATGGCCCACCCATCATATCTCCTTCCATTTCCCATAAACCCCGCAAAACACCAGCATATTTCCCATTCAATGTTATGGAATTATAATCCGTCATCAACTTATTCGTCGACATATAAGAATTCGGATAAGTGCCCGGCATATTTATTTTCATAATCGAATCACGCATGGCAACCAGATAATCTAACGTAAACGTATTCGGATCAGTGTAAGGAAATGTATAAATCACTAAATCCATCCGTCCCGTATTTGCATTATTGGAGGTCCAGAAAAAATTAGTCGTATCTTTAAAATAAGCCATCTCAGCGGGAGCGTAAATGCTTACATCAAACCGGTTCTTAACCATTTCCATGACCTTTGAGCTGAAATAATCACGATAAACATTACCCATCCGCAGCATCTCTTCTCTCGTAAAAAAATCGGCAAGTTGCCTTCTGTTTTCTTTTAAATAATCAATAAGCCCTTCCTTCGTAGGAGATGTAAGGTAGGCCACCACCTGCTTATCAACCCATTTATCTTTTTCCGATTTCAAACTGACTTTCGTATACTTCGACTCATTAACATCTACAATCAGAACATTTCGCAGATACGTCATCATACCATTGAAGTCCTGAGGTTTAACATACATAATTTTCATTGTAGCCTCAGATTGAGGCAAACCGGGTACATCAATCAATAATTCTTCTTTCAAGACATGCCCTGCAGAATCTGCCCAAACGGATTCATCCATCGTAACAGCTATTTCATAAGGAAGTCCGATTGCGCTGACTCCAATCGGTTTCGAATCACATGACCCTAATATAATCAATAAAAAAACGGCCACAAATGAAGTTAAAATCGTCGTTTTCATAAGAATAATATTTTGTTGGACAAATATACTCTTTTTTACACAGAAATGGTCAATTTTTCAGAGTCTGTTTAAACTTGCCGGTTATTTTTGTCTCGATTTTGCGGTAGATAACATACCACATGCCGCCATTATATCTTCACCCCGCGACATACGGATAGTGCAGGTTATTCCTTTCTTGTTTAAAGTATCACAAAACAACTCCATTATTTTCAATTCAGCCGGTTGTAACGGAACATCCGGAATTGCATGATAACGAATCAAATTCACCCGGCAGGAAATTCCTTTCAACAAAGATGCCAATGCCTTTGCATGTTGAACCGAGTCATTTTTCCCTTCAAACATGATATACTCAAATGAAACACGTCGTTGATGCGCAAAGTCATATTGACGGATCAACTGAATGACTTCAACTATTGGATATACCTTCTCTATCGGCATTAAAGCTAGACGCTCTTCCGGAAATGGAGAATGAAGACTAATGGCCAGATGACATGTACTTTCGTCCAGAAAACGTTGCAGGCCTTTAATCAAACCAATAGTAGAAACCGTAATTCGTTTCGGACTCCACCCATACCCATAATCTGCTGTTAAAATATCCAATACCTTAAATAATTCATTCGTATTATCAAACGGCTCACCCATGCCCATAAATACCAGATTTGTCAATTGAGATAACTCCGGTATCGATTGTATTTGATTTAATATTTCATTCGATGTCAAATTCGCAGAAAAGCCCTGTTTACCTGTCATACAAAAAAGACAATCCATTTTGCATCCCACTTGTGAAGAAACACATAAAGTAGCACGGTCTTTTGACGGAATAAAAACACTCTCTATAAATTTCCCATTATTAACAGAGAATAAATATTTTATGGTGCCATCAACTGAAACGGCAGAGTCTACGGGTGACATACACCCGACATCATATAATTCTTCAAGTTGGTTACGCTTAGGTAAGGAAAGATTGGTCATCTCATGAATTGAAGTCACCTTCTTCTTATAAATCCAATCGGCAATCTGTTTGGCTGCATAAGCAGGAAGTCCGACTCGCAGAGCTACACCTTTCAGATCATCGATTGTCATTCCCAGCAAATGTACTTTTTCTTCCATATTTACTTATTATCAAAATACAATAAAAGCTGCTATACAATCTGTATAACAGCCTTTATTCATATAAAAAATCCGTTTCTTATTCGAAGCGAATACGATTGTCTGTGATTTCAGCATTTTCCACCAAATTCTGCAAAAGCTGATAACCTACACGATATGCATTCGATGACTCCAATGTCTGTATTTGGCTCTTCTCATCATAAGCCCCTGCTTCCTTATTACGTTCAAAAACGTTAAATACATACACTCCGTTATTGCCTGCCACCGGTTGACTTATCTGGTTTAAAGGCGCATACGTGATTTTCGCATTCAAAATCGGCTCCAAACCAATTCTGGAAATACGAGTTGTACTCATATTCACATATCTGACCGTATCAATTCGCGAATCCATTGCCTGTGCATAAGCCGTCATCGAACTCAGATTCTTTTCGCTTAATTGCTTAACTATTTCTTCGCCTTTCTTCTTCGTCCGCAATTCTGATGCCAATGCCGGAGCTACTGTTTGTATGGTTTGATATCCTTCAGGCAACACCTCTTTACGAATAGCAACAACAAAATTGTCTTTTGACTCAAAAATCCGGGATATCTCATCTTTTTTAGTGCCTTCAAAAGCCCAGCGAACTATCTGACGCGAATCAGTGACAGAGCCCAAAAGACGATCACTCGAAGCCACTCTGGCGCCTTTCATCAACTCATAACCGGCATCTTTGGCTGCAAGTTCAATTTTATCAGCAGTATTATTATTCCCTACAAATTGATTCAATGCATTATAAATGTCACTTTGTGTCTTTGTACTATAATTTACAGGTTTTAATACATAAGCAATTTTGTATTTAGAGACCGGAGATGTTTTTTCCGTAACCTTAAAAATATGTGTTCCGTAAGAAGTTTTAAATGTAATAGGAACATTAACTGCCATATTAAAAATAGTATCTTTGAACTCTTCACCTAACATACGTACGGCCCCTGCTTCGGTAAACCAACCGAATTCTCCGCCTGACTCTGCAGTTTGATCCATAGAATATTGTCGGGCCATCTCTGCAAAATCGCCACCGGCTTTCAGAACGGTTAATAAGCTATCTGCCAGTTGATTCATCTGTTCTGCACTTCCGGCTTGAGAAGCTAAATAAATTTGACTCACTTTTAGAGAATCGGCTTCTGTTTTTCTACCCAAAAGTTTTACAACCCGATAACTTTCATTTTTAAACACCGGACCCTCTATTTCACCAATTTCTGCTGATGATAAAAATGGAACAAGATCCTCATCCACAGAACCGGCTGAAACATATACGTCAATGAAAGGTACTTCTGAATAATAATTAACCACTTCAGCATCATTGGTTGCTGTCTCCAACTCTTCTTTAGCCTTTTGCATCTCAACACGAACAGCTTCATAATCCTCCTGGCTCGGACGAATATCTACTGAGATATAATCCAATACACGCATTTCTTTCTGCTTATATTGGTCTTTTCGTTGATTATAAAGCTTCTTGATATCACTATCACTTACTTGAATCGTTGAATCAGGAATTGTAGCATAAGATTGCATTACATAAGCAATATCCGAGTTCGGAGTAGTAGCATCATAAGCATCTTTAGCCTCTAACGGATTCGCAACAATTGCTTTAGTCAATAAATTTGTATATTTATCCTGCATACGTTGCAATTTCATATTCCGCTCCCAAAACAACCAATATTGACGTGCTTGTTCTACTTCAGCACGCTGATCAACCGGAATTGCTTCCATATTTTCGATCGTTTTCAGAAAACTGAGTACCCTGTTCCTACTATATGCACCCGTCTGAGGATCCATAAAGAAAGGGAATTGCTGTGCCATCGGAGATAAGTTCTGACCTTGCACCATATCAAACAACTCATCCGATGTAACTTGTATACCTAAATCACTTAACGCTTCTTTCATCACAATCTCACGGGTCATCGCATCGTAAACACTTTGCCTGATTTGTCCGCTTATTTCTTCTGGTACAGAAGTTGTCTGAGACTGCATTTTATAAACATTAATCATTTCATCAATCCGTTGTTGATACTCTAAATGATTAATCGGAGTTCCGTCAACAACAGCAACCTGATCCTGATTCTGCCTGAAATAACTGGAACCGGAATTCAAAAAGTCGCCGATGATAAATGCAAACAATGCCAAACCAACTACAACTACCAATAATCCGGCCTTACTTCTAATTTTTTCTAATGTAGCCATTTCTATATTATACTAATTTTTATTATATTCTTCATTTAAGGGCACAAAGGTATAAAAAAAAGAATTTGAAGAGACATTTCTTATGTTTTTTTTACGGAGAAGGCGTATTTTCAATTTTTGTTGTATCAGCAGTACTCCTTTTAATCGGAATTTCAGCACCCGATTCATAAATTTGATATTGAGTAAGTGTTTGATTCGACTTAAAACCAATACCTGTGTTTACATAATCCCCCTTTGTTATTTTAATAAATTTGTCAGAATAAATTTCTTCTTTCTGTTGATCCCAATATAATTCGGATGTCTCAAAACGTTCTCCGCTCAGACTCTCAACAACTACATTCCCCACAGCTCTCACCAGTTGTTTTTTTGTATAACGATAAGCTGTATCAGCATCAATGCTGGCTTCGACACGAAACAAAGAGTCAAACTTCTCAATATGAACTTTTTCCGGAAAATACCAATAAGGTTCCGGCTCTTCTTCAAAAATATAAAACTCCGCAGCATCAATTTTATATCGTGTAATGCCCGAGTCCGAAAATAACATTGACCAATCCGTAGCCTTCATAAAATAAATATGCTCACGGGTACTAAGATCAACAAAGTCTTTTTTATCCCCTCCGCAAGAAAAAAGCAAAGAAATGAAAAGAGGCATAGCAATCAGCCAAAAAGCGATTGCTATGCCCTGTTTATTTCCTTCGCGAAGAAAACGACGCGTCATATATATTTATCTAATAGTCGTACTTTCTCCAATCCAGCCACCAATCGTTATGCGTTTGCCCTTTTCAAGTTCCGGGTGCATAAAGATTTCTTCTGTCGTTGGGAAATGATTACTAAATCTTGCAATTAAAGAACTGGCTTCGCTTGCACATGAAGAATCTGCTCTACGCGCTGCTTCAAATTTATCTACTACTGCATAGTATACACATTTACGCATAACAGGATCATCATAAATACTTCCTGCTGTAGCCGCATACATGTTTCCGATTAAGATATAAGCCTTACAAGCCTTAGGATTTGCTTCAATAGCTTTCTGGCAGTACTGTCTGGCTTTTGAATAACTATTCCGGTCATAAGAAATAGCAGCTATTGTATAATAAATATCCGATTTAGTAGTATCGTCTGTTGCTAAAGAAGCTGCCTCTACAAAGAATTTATCAGCCGCGTCGTAATCATTCTTCTTCAAAGCCTGTCTGCCTAATCCAAATGCAGATTCCATTGTTGGTTGCAACTTATGTGCATAACCTGATGCGGTAAAATAAGTTTCACTCTCCTGACAACCAACTCTTCTGAATAAAGTAATAGCTTCTTTCAAGAAATCAATATCACTCTTATTTGCTTCGATTTTTTGAGCATAAATACTTTCCAGAGTTTCGCAATCAGCAGCTCCGCTACTTGCAAATCCGGACTCTATACCAGATTTCAGTGCCTGCAAATTTGTTACTTCTTTTTCATTATTTGAAGCTTCTGCCTCTCTTAACTGAGCATCAAATATAGCAGAACATTTCAAGAAATCTTCTACATATTTCCCTTTGTGATCAGGATTAGTTGCCAGCATTTTATGCGATGCAAACATATACCATGAAATACCTAAAGCTTCTGTTTTATCCTTATACTCATCAACAATAGGAGTTAACCAATTATACACAATCGTAGGATCCAGTTTATCTCCTTTTAAACGGATATAATCTTGCGCCTTACGAGCTATAATCCAATCTTTGCCATACCGTGTATCATCTCCGAAATATTTAACACGTTTGTCATAAACACCCATCAACTCCTCTATTAATGCATCCTGTTTAGCAGGATCCTTCTCCTCCGAAATCTGCCAGTTCACAATCTGAACGCCATACAAATACAAATCTTTGGTAGCAGCCGGACACTCGTCATATGCTGCTTTCCATGGAGTATATGCATCTGCATAATTCTTCACCTTTGCATAAGGCGTAAACAAACTGATATTAGTCAGGCAGCGAATGCTGTCTTCTCCCGATCCATATTGGGTTCCGTTATCAACCCCTTTCTGTGCATTTGCACCCATTATTGTTGCAACAAGTCCTGCAGCCAATAATAATCCTTTGATTTTCATGTTCAAAAATATTTAAAGGTTTATATTATCATTTAATAACCAATCTCAATCAACTTTTCGTTTAAAGAACCAATATTCGTTAAATGTATAACTTATCGTTAATCGCAAATACTGCTCTTTTATTAAAGTACTACTTTCAGGTGATACATTCACATACTCTACCGATGCATTGATAAATGAACGATTATCCATCAATGGAAAACCCATACCTACCGTGGCACCATATTCGTTATAACTAGATCCATCAATCTTCAGATACGAGTTATCATAATGCAATCCGGCACGATATCTGACACGCTTCATATACGATCTGGTAAAATTATTCGGTATATATTCCCCACCTAAAGCAACTTTCAACATGTTCTTATAGTTTTTGCTAGTTCCTTCAAACTGAGCTTTTGACCATTCCTGAAAAGATACATCGGCCGCCAGTATCATTTTATTATCTTTCGTGTATGAAAGACCAACCCCATACACATTCGGAATGTCATAACCGTGATTCCTTACCGTATCACCACTTATTAAACTCGAAAAATCCGAGGAGCTTGAAACCAAATCATAAGCAGTAGCCTTTAATTTTATCTTTGGTGAATAAACCACTCCCAATGTCAATCGCTCTGTCTTAGAAAGAGGATGAGTATATTGAATTCCAAAATCATATTTCAGATTATGTACATTCACTTTGTTCTTTGTGTAAACAGATATAGACGTTAATTGAGTCTCACGATTTACACTACCAAAGAGATAACTAACATTTGCTCCTAATGCAAGACGCTTCTTCCATATATCTATAGACAATCCAACATACACTTCGTTTAATCCGCCGGTTCCTTTAAACCGCTCCGCATATGTTAAATTATCCGAAGTAGTAGTCTGTTTATAGAAATCATACCCGACATGCGAATAAGGCAAAACGCCGACACTCATGGCCAACTGGCTTGTTAATGGAAACTGCATCGCTGCATACTCAAAATTCCCGTTTATATCTTTTTGGCTATAAAGTCCGTCGTCATACCATGAACGATGGATAGTAGCACCTGCATCAAAAAGAAAAGTCAACGAGTCCATACTCGAATAAGAAGCCGGATTCATCGGATTAATTTGCCGGGATGAACGCAAGCCGTAACCAATCCCTCCCATTGAACGACCGGCACCAAAAGAGCGGTCGGCTATTGAACCAAAACCATACCGTGTGTATGGAGAATTTGTGCTATTTTGTGCAATCAATGATACATTTACAAATAACAACAACCCTAATACTACCGCTACCCTATTGATTTTCAACATTATATTCTATAATTCTATTTAATCCGATCAACACTAAATTTATAGCTGCAAAGATGGAGTTTTTCAGCCGTCTTTCAAAATAAAACGAATGCCCGCCTGTTAAAAAAACGAAAAGATCCGGATATTTACAGCGTAAATCCGTAATATAACCGTCCATTTCATAAATAATACCATTCACAACTCCTCCCAATATAGCACTTTCAGTACTCGTTCCTAAAAAAGGGATATCCTCTCGTTCTACTACCATAGGCAACCTTTTGGTAAACTGATTTAAAGCACGAAAACGTGTTGTCATGCCAGGCGATATATTTCCACCAATAAAACATCCCGACGATTCAACCACGTCATACGTAATAGCAGTACCGGCATCTATGACTAAAACATTTTTATTGGGTTGTAAAAAATTAGCAGCAACGACAGCCGCAACCCGATCCTTCCCTAATGTTTTTGGCGTATCATACAAAATATCAATTGGTAATTGCAAATGTTCATCTAAACAGTAAAAAACATTTAAATGACTTTCCAAAAATGCAATTAATTTATCGTCAAACTCACTTACAGTTGATAAAATACCGTTCACGAATGGATATTTCTCAAATAATGAGATCAAATCAGACTCTCCTAAATTTTCATAAACGGAAGATACCAACATTCTTTCGTGATCAAAAACCGCAATCTTTGTTGCTGTATTCCCCTGCTCAATAATCAGATTCAAAATCGTTGCTTTCTTCTAATTACGCAGCAAAGGAAAACAAAATTAACGAAAAAACCACATTTTTGTAAATAGAAAAATGCTTAATAAAATCTTCTAAACATTTTTTTATTCTTCTGATTTCAATATGATAGATATTTATCTCTGGAAAAATCACCCAAGTAAATAAAGATATCACTAATAACAATTGCTGTCAATAACATCCTTCTTCACTTTCTCTTTTTACCTTGATTTAATTTTCAATTTTCCACTTTGACTATGGCCGATTTCCGCTTCGCTCCAATTCAATTTTCAATTAATAAAACCCTTCTCCCCCTGAATCCCGGCAATAACCTGTAACACCTTTTCTACTTCGTCCGGAACGCCATAAACAACAAATGATTTACCTCCTTCACTACCACCGATACCACCCGAAGCATACGGAATAACACTTACATTGCCAAAAAGACGAATAGCTTCGATTTCCGTAAAGATTTCGGCATTTCTATGCACAATTACCCTCGGTATAAATCCTTTTTTTTGCACATCTGCCGCCAGAGTCACCTCATATTCATTCAAATCCCCATACACTTCCTTTTCCAGTCCAATCGGAACGATCAAATGTGCAGGCCCGTCATTCGTATAAGGTTGTATCCGTCCGACAGTACCCCCATCGGCAGCACCAACAGTAACAGCCGCTTGCTTCTTTTCATAATTCAACAGATTTCCCCCTTTAAAAACCAAATCGTCTTCTTTTAAAGATGCCAATGCATCCTTAAAAGACATTTCGGTGAGTTCTCCATTCACAAGAACAATTTCCGGTATTTTATCACCGCCAAATGCTATTGATTGACCATTAACCGGCATAATATTTCCGGTGACAAAACGTCCATGTGGGGCATCCAGACCTGCTAACTCTTCTGCTATATACGTATTTGTTGTCCCCCGTGTAATAATGATAGTCCCGGATTTCATTTTTTGTTGAACCAACGGATGCTTCGCAATACCCTTTGCAATCAACCGCTTACTTTCAGCCACAGTCAGGCTAATGCCAACCATTACATCGTTCGGATGCACTGCTACAATAGATGGAATCTCTTTTTCTTTATTCATATCTTGACCTGTTGTTAAGTTTTCTTTACAGGAAACCAAAAATACAATAACCGCAAAACTTACAATAATCTTTTTCATAGTTTTATTCGTATATTCTTACAGTCGTTTCTCATAACTCGGCATAATTCAATTAAAATTGACTTCTGCTCTCGCTATTCAAAACGTTCCTTTTTTCAAACAAAAGTACTTCTTTGATTTGGAATACGATTACTTTTTCTTTTACCTTTCTCCTAAGTGCTAATTCATCCCTGTTTAAAATATTTTCGCATCTTAACTGTCTTTATATGTACATATAGCTTCCCTTTGTATTTTAAACAGCTAAAATATAATGGCAGCATTCAAATTTATCTTGATATTATTATCAGCGTTCTTGTTATCGAATTTTATCCATTGCCTCATGCCTAAGGCAATGGAAAGTCAGATAATGGAGATTACTTCCTACGGACTCCAGTTAGAGCGCAATGGCATTCATGCCATGTATGAGCAAGGACATCTATCATGGGAAACAGCGCGCGAACTCAGGAACAACATCACCCTTTTAGAAACACAGATAGAGTAATTCCGGTTTCATTCAATCAAACCATTCCTTTCAAACAAATGTATCCGGAATCTTATTGCATATATCGTTTAACATTCCTGATAGATCGATATAGGATGGATATAGGATGGATATAGGATGGATATAGGATGGATATAGGATGGATATTAGATCGATACTAGACAGATATTAGAAGGATATACAATACCCCACATCTTCATTCATATTTAAGCTAAAAGCCAAAGATGAGCCAAATAATTCATATTTTTGCAACACAATAACTAAGAAACAAAAATAGTATGCAGGGAAGAATGAAGCAACACCAGCTATCAAAGACAGAGATTGACGATGTATTAGAAAGCGAGCAGGTAGGACGCATTGCTACACATAATAAAAATGGGTACCCATATATAGTTCCGGTTCATTATATTGTCTGTGATGAAAAAATATACATACATGGCCTCATAAAAGGGCAAAAGATCTCAAACTTAACTGCAAATAACAAGGTTGGTTTTGAAGTAGACAGGATGGAAGCAATCATTCCCGATAATGAGAACCCATGCGATACCAACACGGCATTCAAAAGCGTAATAATCCTGGGTACTGCAAAAATGATAGATGACAGGACAACTAAAGAAAAAATATTGCATGCCATTGTTGAAAAATACACCCCGCAACTATCCCATTTAAGTTTTCCCGAAAATATGATGAAAGCTACCGGGATTATAGAAATAGAACCGGTCGAAATTACAGGTAAATATTATAAGTAGTAAAAGTAGTCATCAATCGCGTTGCGTCTTAGTAGCTGTTAGGAATTTTTTCGTAAATACTTTTAGAGTTATTTTTTGATGGATTTTTATCAATGTTTACTGTATAATAGCGGGCTATTAAAAGGAAACGTTGATAAAAAGGCGCAAAAAAGAAACTAAAAGGATGCGAAAAATATGCTTCTAACATTATAAAACTTATTATTGTAAAATTCCTAACAGTTACTTAGGAGTTAACTAGAAATGTTAAGTCGTAAATTTTGAACTTTGAACCTGAAACTTTGAACTTTGTGGATTACAAATCCCCCTTCTGCCCTGCCACCCTCCAGTATACTGCACTTACGATTCCTTTCAGGGTGGCAGAAATAGTAATGGACAACCAGACCCCTTTAATACCCATAACCGGGGCCAGCCATAAAGCTAAAGGTATTCGTGCGAAATTCAGAACCATGCTAATGATTGCAGGAGGCATTGTTTTGCCATACCCGTTCCACATACCCAATGTAGCGGTTTCAAGCATCATAAATACCTGGCAAAAAGCCATCACATACAGATATTCCCCACCCGCAGCTTTTGCTACCGGTTCCGGTACGAATATACCGAATATTTCTTCTCCCCAATTCAGAAACGCAATAGTAATGACTATACCGAAAGATAAAAGTGTGGTTAGAATATACCGGTAAGCTTTTTTTGCACGATCCGGTTTTCCCGATGCATAGTTTTGGGCAACAAAAGTCCCCAACGCTACGGAAAAACCCTGCGAAGCAATAAAAGTAATACCTTCTATCTGGCTTCCCGTAGCCTGGCTCATCACGCCAAGATGCCCTCCGTATTCAGATGCAATACGGGCAATAGAAAAATTAATAACGGCGAAAAATCCATTCATCAAAGCAATGGGAGCTCCTATTTTAAAGATCTTTAGTACGTATTCTTTTTTTAGTTTCACAAAATAAGAAAACCTGTCCAGTATACCATCCGGACGTTTCATCTTCCATACGAACAATGTGAATACCGATACCTGCGAAGATAAAGTAGCAAGAGCCGCCCCCTTTGTTCCAAGCCCTTCAAACCCACCTACACCAAATATCAAAATCGGGTCGAGTATGACATTGCATACCAATCCGGTACTCATCAGGTAAAAAGGAATGGTGGTACGGCCGGTTCCGTTATAAACCCCGAAAAAAGTATAAGACAAATAATAAAAAGGAATACCTAAGCCTACGATTCGCAAATAATCAATCGCTATTGCAGCAACATCCGCTTCAAGTTTATAAAATGAAACGATAGTAGGTGCACTGGCTATAAGCAATACCGCAATTCCAACGCCTAGTAAAGCAGAAATAGTAACTGTTTGCGAGGCATATTTTTTAGCCCTGTTCAGATCCCTGTTTCCAATGGATTGGGCAATCGTAATCTCTGCTGCTGTCTTGGCTATAAGCGCCATGGACGATGTTATCCATATAATGATACCTACTCCACCGATAGCAGCCAGTTCACGGCTACCAAGCCTACCTATCCAGGCCATATCCGTAAGGGTATAAGCCATTTGGATAAAACCGGTTGCCATAATTGGCAATGCCAGTTGTATCAATTGTTTATAGATTTTCCCTTGAGTAAGATCCTTAACTCCTGATTGAGACATAGACATTCAAATATAAAAAAGACTGCAAAGATACTCCAAATAACTACAAGAAAAGTAATCTATCCTATCATATTCAGGATCTGGGCATCTGTAGCCTGTGGCAGCAGTTGTGTAAGATATTCCGTCAGACGCTGTTTTGACTCCTCCGGCGACCGGTGGCAACCTACCTGGATTCTGTCTTTACCAAACAACGCTTCCGGGGTAGTATATCTGGCAATACCCCATCCGTAAGGATCTCCATGTTTGTTATACAGATACTCGAAATCCGCAACAATCAGCCATGTACCCATTTGCAGGCGGGTTATAACAGTTTCGAATCCTTCCTTTTTAGACTTATCATCCGTAAGCAAAGCCTTTACTTCCGGCGATACCCATGAATCGAACGGATTAGCATTCCTTTTTACCTGCTTCTTCCTGAAACCACATAAGGCTTTAATTTCTTTCGACAGTAATGATTCATGCTCTACGACAGTATCATAAATCAGCCTTTCCATATTTTCTAAAGGGTCTTCTTTGAGACCATACCTGGCACGCCTGTAATTGACCAGTTCCGGAAACCATTCCATGCTGACAAATCCCGCCTTCTTTTGAAATAACTTTCCATAAGCACAATTTCCATTTCGCAAAACCGGGCCTTTCCATTCCCAGGGACCTTCGTCCTCATCTGAAAACCAAAGGTTCGCAGGAGTAAATTCTTCCACTGAGAATTCCGGAATTCCGTTTTTAAAGAAAGGTAGAAACCCCATCTTCATGACCTGCTTTTCCAGTTCCCTATCACTATTTATCTGTATCATCAGTTTATTTCTATTATTATACCTTCGATCTTACCCGGCTTAAAGTTTCAGGAGCCATTAAAAGATAGGATGCAATATGGGCTATCGACGCTCGTTTTGCTGCAACAGGATATTCCCGGCAAAAACGTTCATAGCGTTCATGCGAACTTTCAAATCTCCATGAATCGGCTTTCCGCTGCGATAAGATCAGCATAAACTCCAATATGGATTGATATAAACTATTGATATCCGGATATTTGTCAGACAAATTCTTAAACTTCCCATAATCCAAAAGATGCACCACAGACGGCTCAATTGCTTCAACACAAAGCCTGGTTGGTTCTTTAAGAAACAAACTTTCAATACAGGTTACAATATCTCCTTCACATGAAAAATGTTCTGTGATATTTCTACCATCCTTATAATAAAACTGACGAACCATCCCTTTTTCAACAATGTACATATAGCGGCTTACCTGCTCCTGTTCTAAAATGACTTCATCTTTCTGATATTCCTTTTGCTCCAGTATTGATGCAAGCTTACCGATTGATTCGTCCGAGAGAATCACTTTGTATTTATCTGATAATTTCCTTATTACCTCCATAACGATAACCCATAAAACAACCACAAAGATAGTGAAAGCCGAATGCAGAAACAAACGTTTGCGAAGTTAAGCGTAGAAGCCGAATATATTCGGATTATACCGAGACAAGCAAACGCACTTTTAAGAAACTTGTTTGATTATGTTGAGGCGCATCCTATCTTCGATTTATAGAAGCAAACTTAGCGAAAAGTAGAACAATTGGAGACTATTTACTTTTGCGATTGGCAGAAGGAGTATAAGAAATAATCATTTCGGCTCTATCAGAGCATAGCGTATTCCGTTAGGATCTTTAATCATCGCCATGCGCCCTACAAGAGTCGGCGTAATTTCTGTCATAATTTCCACGCCTTCGGCACGCATAATTTCAACCATTTCGTCAAGTTTCTCAACTTTCATTCCTATAGAATATAAACCGACAGGAAAAGATTTATCTTCTATTATCTCTAACATAGTTTCTCCACGACCTTTCATCAGAGTTATATTTGTTCCTATATGAGGTGCATATGTGCTATCTACTTCGAACCCCATAATATCCGTAAGAAATCTTACAGTTTCTTTCATGTCCTCGACAATCATAGTCGAATAAGCAATCTTCATTTCCATTGTTATCCCAGTTTATCCTTTTTTATAATTTATGCTCGATACAAACCTCTCCATAAAATTCACATAAAGATAATACTCTACAAAAATAACGATTTTCATTAAAACCAACCGAAATTGACATAGGTCATTTCGTGTCTGGTTACATGTTTGTAATTTTGTGCCGTATGAATGAATTATCTCTTAACAGCAAGCCTTCAGGAACCGTAACAACCAGTCAGAGGCTATTCCACACACGAATCGGAATAAGTTCTTTCTATCTCGTAGCAGGATTGATTTTCGCCAGTTGGGCAAGCCGCATCCCGGACATAAAAGTCCTGCTTAACCTGACCGATGGTGATTTAGGAAAGATACTGTTTGCAATACCTACAGGTCAATTAATGATGATGTTTCTTTCCGGTTACCTGGTAAACAAATTCGGAAGCCGCATCACCCTGTTAATATCCATAACAATGTATGCTTTAGTCCTGGTATTTATATCGTTTTCAAATAATTTCGGAACGATCTTCCTCGTCCTTTTCTTTTTTGGAACTGCAGCAAACATGATAAATATTGCCCTTAACACGCAGGCTTGCGGACTGGAAGCGCTCTATAACCGGAATATAATGTCATCCTTTCATGGACTATGGAGTTTAGGTGGGCTTTCCGGAGGAATCATAGGAGCAATTTTTGTTCATGCAGGGCAGTCTATTTTAACACATTATACCTTTATTGCGATTGTTTGTTTCATATTAGTAGCAATTGGAAGCAGGCATTTAATCACGAATGAGTCTACCCTGAAAAACAATTGCGAAAAAAACAGTAAATCCCTTTCCAAACTCGACCTTCCTATAATACTTTTAGGGTTAATCGGATTCGGGGGAATGTTCTGTGAGGGCACAATGTTTGACTGGAGTAGTGTATACTTCGCAACCATTGTCAAGCCTGATGAATCACTCGTCCGGTTAGGTTACATAGCCGGTATGGGAACCATGACAATAGGACGCTTTATAGCAGACAGGTTTGTTTCCCGTTATCAGGCACCGACTGTATTGAAATTCTGCGGATTATTAATCATATCCGGATTATTACTTACAGTAGCTTTTCCTTATCTGATCACATCGACATTAGGCTTTATGCTGGTGGGATTAGGGATATCTTCTATTGTACCAATCTGTTATAGCGTAGCAGGCAAGTCGTCAAGTTATTCGGCAAGCATTGCCATTACAATTGTATCATCTATCAGCTTCTTAGGCTTTATGATCGGACCACCATTGATCGGATTACTATCAGAAGCAACAAATCTAAGAATCGCCCTGGCAATAGCCTCATCATTCGGATTATTAATTATAATCTTCGCAGATAAATACCAATCTATTAAAACTGAAAAATATGAAAATCGAACACTTGGCAATTTGGGTCGATGATCTGGAATTACTTCGTGAATTCTATATCAAGTATTTTAATGTCAGTTCCGGAGAAAAGTATGTAAATACCAAAAGGAACTATACATCCTATTTCCTCTCTTTCGGAGCAGAAAAAACCCGTATTGAGTTAATGCACATTCCGGACATGGAAAATCCTGCCGGCAGGGGAAATCTGAAAGGATTGGCACATTTTGCTGTATCAGTAGGAGACAAAAAGGTTGTAGACGCCCTTACGGAAAAGTTACGCAAAGACGGATATACGATTGCAAGCGAACCAAGAACATCCGGAGACGGGTATTACGAAAGTGCCGTCTTAGATCCGGAAGGCAATTATATAGAAATCACAGAATAAGTTTTATTTCTACTAACTACCAACTACAATCTACTAACTACTATTTAATGCGACCTTAATGTAAAAAAATAAAATATCGTATGAAACAAATAAAGAATATCGTTTTTGATTTTGGAGGTGTCCTGTTAGACTGGAATCCGAGATATGTATACAGCACGGTCTTTGAAGATGAAAAAGAAATGGAACATTTCCTTGCGAATATCTGTACCAATGAATGGAATGCCGAACAAGACAGGGGACGTCCTTTCGCTGAAGGAATAAAACTATTGCAATCCCAATATCCGGAACATAAGGAAACAATCCAACTGTATTCAGATCGATGGGAAGACATGCTGAAAAGCGAACTACCCGAAAGCGTAGAGCTATTGCGCGAATTGAAAGAACAAGGCTATTCTATTTGGGGACTGACAAACTGGTCGGCAGAAACCATACCGGTAGCTTATCGTAGATACGATTTCTTCAAACTATTCGATGGCATTGTAGTATCGGGAGATGAAAAACTGATTAAGCCCGACAAACGTTTATACAAAGTGCTACTCGACCGCTATAAGTTAGATGCCGGAGAATCAGTATTTATCGATGATAACCTTGCAAATATACAGGCTGCACAGGAATTAGGGTTCAAAGGGATCCTCTTCGATAATATCGTCAATGTACGAAAACAATTATCAGACCTATTAATTCATTGATTTACACATCGAAAAGCTAAAATAAAAAACAACAAGCCCCTTCATTGAATACGAGGGGCTCCACCCTTTCCCTACCTTCATTACAAGTGAAGGCAAAAAAGTGAATTAATACGTTTTTACTTCAATAACCTGGGATGAATAAACAGTTTCGGCTTTCGGGTATTCCAGTTGTACTTCCAGCGTAACATCTTCCATCAATGCCATCGTAACATTTTCGGAATACCTCTTAATTACGACTGTTGGAGTATACCTGTCGAGTATAAAAGTTCGTTTTTCGTTATTAATAACAATCTCATACCCCCTTGCTTGCAACAAAGGATCATTCTTATATTCAAACATTTTACATTCGAAAGTCGTTTCTATCCCGGTGCCGCCGAATGTATCGGTATAAATAATAGCTTTGCCTTTGCCGTTCTCCGGGTCTGTAAAGATGAATTTATAACCGCCACCCACTTTTACAGGTATCCGGGCAAGTTGAGCCTCACGAATCGCTTTTTTCTCATTTTCGGTTAAACCATCTCCTACCACTGTAACATCATGTTGTTTAATAGCAAAACTATGCGACTCATAATCAACTACCACATTCAGGGTTAGTGAGTTTTGAGAATTGTCGGTAACAGTAACGGTTGTTTCCCCTATCCCAACTATCTCCAGGCGAAAATCAATAGGCGAAATCATTTCTGCCTTAACAACATCATTATCACTCGATTTTACCGAATAATGTCCATCGCCACCCTCTACCGGAAAACTATACCCGGTATTGTTAGGGTAATATAATGAAATGGTAGTATCTTCCAGGTATTTCAGTGTGATCGGTTTCAAATCGTCATCATCACTACAAGCAAAAAAGATAGTTCCCGTTGTCAGGACTGCCGCAATCAAAAGCAGAAATTTAAAAGTTTTCATAATTTTATTAGTTTGTTTTGTTAGTAGCTGTTACTTAGAAGCTGGAGCACAAATATAGCTCTTCAAACGCTTTAACACAAGAAAAAAACATATCTTTTTAGAACTCCGGCCCTAACTGCCGGTAAATCACAAAAACCTATTCAATGAATTTATCTATGGACGACCTTGACAAATAATTATTGTCAATCAATTAAACCTACACCACTTCTTTCAGTCTAAAAAAACAAATAGCAGAAAGTTTCTATTTTAAAGCGCTTTTCTCTACATAAATAGTATCGATCGATATAAAACTTTCAAAAACGCACTCTTCAGATTGTGATTTAAAAAGTATGGTTTAATCTCTAATTCTTAACCAATATGAAACAGATTAATCTATTTATATCAATCGTTGTTCTGCTTATCTCTGTTTTTAGTTGTAAAAAGAGTACACGCGGTCCAACCTACCCGGATGAAACGCTCCCCGTAACAAAAGATTCCGTTTTCACTCCCTATACGGACTCATTGGGAAATAACCCCATTGTTACCCTGCCCGTAAATACACAAAAAGATAGTTTCGCAAACACTACTCCTGTAGACTTCATAGTAGACAGAAACTACAAATCAGTCCTGGTTCCGTTCAGTCCGGAGTATTATGACGGGGCTGATATCGATTACGACAATGAATACTACGGCTATTACGAAGATTATCAATATAATGATAATTATACCTATTACAATGATTATCCTTATTTTAACACAAACTATTACAACGATTTCTACTTTGATGATTATTATACCTATCCATACGAAAATTACTATGTAACAGAAAACTATTATCCTATTTATTATCCGCCTGCCGGAGGAAATAATCGCTTACGGCCATCCCATAAACCGGATAAACCCGGACACAGTAAACCAACCCAGCCTCCCAGACCTCCGATAATTATTCCACCAAAGCAGGACGATACAAGGACATCTCAACGACCTGCACTATCAAATGTTACGAGACCTGTAAACTCGGAAACAACAAGAACCTCCCAAAGGGATAGAAATGAAGCGGTTGACAGAGAAACACTGGGACGGCAAGAACGCGAACGAAACGAAGCACGCGACAGACAAGAGCAGGAAAGACGCGATGCGGATGCCAGACGAGAACGTGAAACACAAGAACGGCAAGAGCGAGAACGCAACGAAACACGCGACAGACAAGAGCAGGAAAGACGAGATGCGGATGCCAGACGAGATGCGGATGCCAGACGAGAACGTGAAACACAGGAACGGCAAGAGCGAGAACGAAACGAAGCACGCGACAGACAAGAGCAGGAAAGACGCGATGCAGATGCCAGACGAGAACGCGAAACACAGGAACGGCAAGAGCGCGAACGCAACGAAGCACGCGACAGACAAGAGCAGGAAAGACGCGATGCAGATGCCAGAAGACAACGCGAAACACAAGAACGACAAGAGCGCGAACGCAGGGAAGCTCAAGAAACACAGGAACGCGAAAGACGAGAGGCTGACGAAAGGCGCCAACGTGAAACACAAGAACGGCAAGAACGCGAACGCAAGGAAGCTCAAGAAAAGCAGGAGCGCGAAAGACGAGAGGCAGATGCCAGACGAGAACGAGAAACACAGGAACGGCAACGTTCAGCTTCCAGTAGTTCTTCAGATACAAGACAAGGTGGAAGAAGATAAACAGAAAAAGAACTAAAACAATTATTCATGCGAATCAGTATTTAAAAAATAAGATAAATAAAAGCGATGGCAATTTTACCCATCGTATGAATTAAAAGCCCGGATGTAGATCTGGTCTTATGCGCTCTTTGAATATTAGTTTTCT